>NZ_JBITFA010000001.1:0-929242 GCF_044455705.1 Kitasatospora sp. NPDC051170
CACACCATCCACCACCCGCCAATACCCATGCCCCTGCCACGTCATCCCGCCCACCCCCACACCCATCGACTCAACCCTCACGCCGCCCTCACGCCGCCACGCCAAAACTACCCCGCCCCCACCCCCACCCACCCCCCACCACCCCCGAAAACCACCAACCAACACCACCGAACCCGAACCCACCCAAACCCCCACACACAACACAACCAGACACACCCAAACAACCACCCCACACCCCACCACCCACCCCCACCACCCAAACCCCAGCCAGTACACCGGAAACCAGCCACAACGACCACCCACACCCCCAACCAACCACCCCAACACCAACACCAGCCGGAAGACCACACACCCCGGACCCCACGAAAGCAAACAACCCGCCGAGACAACCCCCACGCCACGGCCACCACCCCCACCACACATCAGACGACCACCCACGACACCGAACCCGACAACAACGACACCACCGCCACCCACCACCACGACAACCCCACCACCCCAGGCACCGACCAGCACACACCACACCCCGCACGAACACGGAAACACCTTCGCCATAAACCCCACACCCCCGGCCTTCACACCCCCCTCGACACCATCACCACCCGGTACCACGCCCGGTACCCGCCCGACTCCCACGACCACCAGAACGAACACACCCGCAACACCCACCACCCCACCACCCACACCGCGCGCTACTCCCACGGCCACACCACCAACACCCAGACCCCGCACCCCCCACCACCCCCGGCAGACCCACACCAACACCCACCTCAAAACCCCACACCAGATGGCCACCCCCACCACCGACATCCACCACTCCCTACGACCCGACACCCCCACCCCCCAACCCCACCACCCACCCCAGCGCCCACCCCGGGACGGACAAGCCCACCACAACGAGACACAAAGAGCACGGGCGGGGCGGGCAGCCGGAGGCGTACTGCCGCCGCGCGATGCTGGACGCGATCCGCTACCTCGTAAACAACGGAACGAAGTGGCGGGCGATGCCGGCCGACTTCGCGCCGTGGGCCGGGTATGCGCCTTCTTCCTCCGCTGACCCCGCACCCGGACATGGTGGCGCCGGGCGGGCTGCGGGCGACCGTGCAGATGACCAAGTCGTACATGGGCGGCTGATCCCGTGCGGAGCGGGTCCGGTGAGGCCGTTGGCGTCGGCAGTCGGGGCCGCGTCAGCGGTTCGCTCGAACAGGTGAAATGTGGGGTTGATTGTTTTCTTTTCATTGCCCTGGGCATGGCTGTGCGATGGCAAAGAAACCGAAGACCGAGGGAGACCCGTCATGGCCGAAGATACGCGGCGTTATGCCTTCCTGAGTGCAAGCTTCCTGTCGAAGCAGTACAAGTCCGTTCCGCCCGAGGTGCTCGAAACCGCCATCTTCCTCTTCAGTGGAAAGAGGAGCTGGCTGTTCCCGAAAAACAGGGAAGAGATGCTTGAGGCCCGAAGCCTGCCGACCAAGTACCTTGAGTTCGATGAGGACTTTAAGTCCCTCATTCTGCACAAGGAGGCTCAGGGGCTGGCGTTCTGGCTGCTGCCGGATAAGGACTACAAGAAGGTCTCGGCGTGGATCGAGAGAATCACCGACCCAGTGAGCAAGGGGAACTATCTCCCTCTCATCCTGGACGAGAGCTGGTGGCTCACCGAATTCAATCCGAAGGACGCCAAGTTCGCCAAGGATGCTCAGCAGATCATCGACAACTTCAAGCAGGGTGAATTCGATTACGACTCGGTGATGGAGCTGCTCCACCAGAGCAACCCGACGATCGCTCCCACCCTGTACTGGGCGGAGGGCTGATGCTGAATGGCTGTTTCGTTCCGGCCTTGAGGGGTGCCGGTCGAATGGGAGTCCCGATTGGCTGAGTGCAGCGGCCGACGTGCATGAAGCAGGGCCTCTTGGTAGCTCGAAGGGTGTCTACGCCGAAGAGCGGTCCAGGGGGCCCTGTTGTCGCAGCCGTCTGGCAGGACGTCGGTTAGTACTCCTAGTACTCCAGCGATAGATCGTGATCTTGGCGAGTACTCGGGGGGCGGCTGGTGGTCATCTCCGACGGGAGTCGGTGTCGGGCTGACCTGACCGGCGAGGGTGCACTGCGGCTGCTTGCCGGGCAGCTGTGCCGTGGTCGGCGTTGCTCACCCGTCGGTTGGCGGCTGGGCTTCCATCGCTTCTGCCTGCTGGAACATGGCATTGGCCTTGTCGTCCCAGTCCGGCCCGAAGGACAGGAGGTCTGCGGCGGCTTCGCGGTGGAGCGCCGGGTCGTCCGGGCGCTGAAGGCAGGCCAGCCGGAACGCCAGGTTACGAGCCCAGACGGGCAGTCCCATCCAGTCGTCCGAGAGCACCTGGTGCACTGCGTCGAGGATCTCCTCGGGGCCAGCGAAGGTGATCGTCTCGATGAATGTCCGCTCGGCGTCGCCGATCGTGATCGCGCTGCTTTCGCCTGCCAGGATCGCGCGCGTGGCAGAGGGGAGGTCCGACATGGCGTGGTGTCTCTCCTCAGATCTTCAGCTGGTGTCGCGGGCCGTGGCTCGTGATGTCGCTGATCGGGGCCGGGCGGGGACATGGGTGCGGCCACCGTTGATCATCAGTGTGTGAAGACAAACGATCAGGCGGTGGCCGCAGGTCACAGCGTAGACCCTGCCCGCTGGCAGGAGGCATTCGAGGACCTGATGAACCGCATCGCAGGCCGGTTCACGCGAGTCGAACCTCGACGCCGGATACGACGGCTGGTCCTGGGACTGCTCTCAGATCTGCCTCGCAAGAACTGCTGGACCATCGCCGAGTGGGCCGGGGAAGCGGCCCCGGACGGCATGCAGCACCTGCTGAACCGCGCCAAGTGGGACGCCGACGCCGTCCACGACGACCTGCGCGACTACGTGGCCGAATACCTCCATGACGACCAGGCCGTGCTGGTGGTCGACGAGACCGGCGACGTGAAGAAGGACACCCATACCGTCGGCGTCCAACGCCAATACACCGGCACCGCGGGCAGGATCGAGAACTCCCAGGTCGCCGTCTACCTGGTCTACGCCGGTCAGCGGGGTCATGCCGCAGTGGACCGCGAGCTCTACATCCCGCGCTCGTGGACCGACCAGCCGGACCGCTGCCGCGCCGCCGGACTCGACCCCGACGCAGGGTTCGCGACCAAGCCCGAACTGGCGACGCGCATGATCGCCCGGTTCCTCGATGCCGGCCACCGCGCCCGTTGGGTGGCCGGCGACGAGGTCTACGGCGGCAACCCGAAACTGCGCACCGCCCTGGAGGAACGCGGCACCGGGTATGTGCTGGCGGTAGCTCGCACCCATGAAGTCGCCACCCAGGCCGGGAAGTTCCGGGCGCACACCCTGCCCAAGAAGCTCCCCAAGCGGGCCTGGCAGAAGCTGTCCGCCGGGGCTGGAGCCAAGGGGCAGCGTTTCTACGACTGGGCGGTGATCGACCTGCCCGAACCCCAACTGGGCCACCGTCACCTGCTCATCCGCCGCAACCGCACCACCGGCGAGCTCGCCTACTACCGCTGCTACTCGCCCCAGCCAGTCCCACTGACGACCCTGGTGCGGGTCGCTGGATCAAGGTGGCGGGTCGAGGAGACCTTCCAGTCCGCAAAGGGCCTGGCCGGACTGGACGAGCACCAGGTCCGCCGCTTCGCGTCCTGGTCCCGCTGGGTCACCCTTGCGATGCTCGCCCACGCCTTCCTGGCCGTGCTCCGCGCCGACGAACACGCCCGCCACCCCGCTCCGGACGACCTGATCCCGCTCACCTGCAACGAGATCGCACGTCTGTTCATGACCCTCGCCGTCCAGCGCGTCCAGGACGCGGCACACCGACTTCGCTGGTCCCACTGGCGACGCTGCCACCTGGCCCGGTCCCAGGCCAGCCACTACCACCGCCATGCCTCAAGCCCAGCATGATCACGATCTACCGCTGGAGTATTTGCCCGCGACCCCTTCGCCTCATGTCCTGACGTGCGCCCTACCGCTTCTGGGCTCTGTACCGCTTGAGGAGAGCGGTGAGCCGAGCCGGGTCGGCCTCGCCGTTCAGTTCGGCGGTGAGGTCGTCGGGGCAGAGTTCGTAGAGGTCGCCCCACCAGCGGCGTCCTCGGTTGTCCCAGATGCGGTACCCGCCGGGCACGCCTCTGGCCACATAGCGACGCCTACCCACCAGGCCTCCGCCGAGAGCAAGGCCCACGCTCGTAGCCCACTTCCCCTCCCTCGCGCTCTGCTGGGGAGGATAGCCGGAGACGCAGGCTTACGATTCGGGGGACCTGTTCGGCTCCCGGCAGGGAAGGCGGCATCGCCCATGAGACTTCCGCGCGAAGCCCACACCGAGCGGCCGTGGCGGATCCACGAGATCACCCGCGACTTCCGGATCGAGGACGTCTGGTCCTTCCGCACCCCCGGCGCCGGGGCGGACGACTTTCCCGTGATGCTCGCCGCCGTGCGGGCCGGCGGACGCTCCGACCAGGAGAGCCGGGTGGCGCGCGTGCTGTTCGCGGTGCGGCGGAGGCTCGGCGATCTGTTCGGCTGGGACGAGCCCCGGGACGCTGTAGGCGGCCGGGTCCGGTCGCTGCGCGAACGGCTGCCGCGCGACCTGTTCGAGACCGTCGACGGCACCGAGCGCGACGACCTGCCGCTCACCCCCGTCTACCGGCTCCCCGACGAAGAGGCCCGTGAGCTCGCCAACAGGACCGTCCACGCCGTCATGCACCTGGGCTGGATTCCGACCGGCGACGGCGGGTACGAGCTGCGGATGGCCGTCCTGGTCAAGCCCAACGGCCTGTTCGGACGGCTCTACATGGCGTTCATCGCACCGTTCCGCCATCTGATCGTCTACCCGGCACTCACCCGCCAGTGGGAGCGCGCCTGGCGCGACCGCGACAGCCTGCTCGGCTAGGTCTTGCCCTGAAATCCGGTTGCCCGCGATGCGGTGCTCGTGCACAGTAGGCGCATCGGCCCCAGCATCAGCGCAGTGGAGAGGAACGCGAGATGAGCAGCAGCCAGTCGTACCGGCGTTCCTCGAGTTCCCAGCGGAGCTTGGCGGTTCCCTCCACGCGGTAGACGGCGTCGAAGCGCCTGGCCGCCCGCGTGGGAACTCCCCCGCCAGGGCGGCTTTCTCGTGCCGCCCCGCAGTGCCGGATGGTGCAACTGGCAGCACACCTGACTCTGGATCAGGCGATCGGGGTTCGAATCCTCGTCCGGCAGCGCAGCACACCTGGAGAGTTGGCCGAGTGGTAAGGCAGCGGCTTGCTAAGCCGTCGTCGGGGTCACACCCGCGCGCGTTCGATCCGCGCACTCTCCGCAGTACCGGGCCAGGCCCGCCCATCGGCATTTCGCTGCGCTCGCGCCCAACTTCGTGAAGACTGAGTGAAGTTGACGTGCGCCAGGCAAGGTGACGCACGTCGATTCTCCATGCGAGACATGACACGGCATCAGCACAGTGCCATTCCGAAGTAGTCCACGAGACGAGGAACGCACGTCATGAGCATTGGTACACGAGCCCTGCGCGCCGCAGGCGCGGCCACCATCGCCCTGGCCACCGTCAGCGCCCTCACCCTGGGAGCGGCAGGAAGCGCAGCCGCCGATCCGGCGGTCGACGCGGCCGTCGACCTGCCCCTCCCGTTTCCCAGCACCTGGACCGACCCCGTCGCGGTCAACGACAGCGGGGTGATCGTCGGCACCGCCACCAACACGGCCAACCAGGACTCCGCGGTCCGCTGGAGCGCGGACCTCACCCCCACCGTCCTCCCCCGCCTTCCCGGGGACACGTACAGCCGGGCCGCGGCCGTCAGCGACGACGGTACGGCCTTCGGCTACTCGGGGAACTACCACCCGGTGCGCTGGGCCCCCGACGGCACGGTCACCCCGCTGCCGCTGCTTCCCGAGGACGCCGGTGGCTGGGGCTACATCTACACGGCCAGCCGCACCGGAGTCGTGGTCGGATCGTCCGAGCACGCCCTGAACTCCCACGGGGTGATCTGGACCCCGGACGGCAGGGTCGTCCGGCTCGCGCCGCTGGCCGGCGACGTCAGCAGCCAGGCCGTCACGGTCAACAGCTCGGGCGAGTCCGCCGGTGTGTCCCGTGCGGCCGACGGCACCACCCATCCCGTGAAGTGGCGCGCGGACGGCACCCCCGTCGCACTCGACCCGGCCCACGCCTACAACGGCGCGTGGGTGGTCCAGATCAACGACGCCGGCACGGTGCTCGCCCGGAGCGCCACGCCGGTCGGGGCCCCGAACAGCGAGTGGCGATCGCTGACCTGGAGCGCCACTGGCACCGTCACCGACCTGGGCCGCCAGTCCTCCGCGAACGCCATCAACGCCTCGGGCACCGTCGTCGGCAAGCGGACCGGAGCGGACGGCATCGACTACACCGCCACGAGGTGGAGCCCCGGCGGCACCGCCACGACGATCGGCTCCGCCTACGAGTACACCACGGCCGTCGCCGTCAACGACGCCGGTGTCTCCGTCGGGTACACCGGGGTCAAGGTGCCGTCCGACCAGCACCGTTACGCCCTTCGCTACGAGGCCGACGGGAGCCTGACCGAACTCAACGTGCTTCCGGAGACCGACTACTCCTTCGCGAGCTTCGTCACCAACTCCGGCCTGACCGTCGGCGTCCGTGTCAACGGTTCCACCCACCTTCCGGTGATCTGGCGTCCGTAGCCACCGCCCGCCCGGGGCCCACCCGATGTGCCGGCTGGGCCCCGGACGCGCGGCTAGGGCAGGGTCGTCCTACGCGACGGCGAGCAGCGGCGTGAGGTCGGCCGCCCACTCCGGGTACATCGCGACCTTCTCCTCGTGCAGGGCGAGGATCCGCTCCGCCAGGTCGGGTGCCGGGTCGTCGGACATGTCCGGGCCGATGGCGATCTTCGCCAGGTACGGGAGGATCTGCGGATCGCCGGCCAGGTGCACGGGGTCGTGCATGTAGCGGCGCAGGGCCGTCGTGTCCTCGATGCCCACGCAGTAGGCGTGGGTGAAGCCGTCGGGTACGCCGAGGTTCTGGCCGACGGCCGAAAACACGACCGAGTCGACGGCCGCGGTGCGGCGCATGACCGCCAGTACGTTCTCCTTCTCCTCCTCGCTCACGGCGTCCTTGAACGCGAAGCGCAGCGTGTGAACGATCACGAGTCCCCCAAGCATGCGTCAACTGAACCAGCTGGTTCAGGAATCTGGTCTTGTTGGTTCGGGTCTAGACTGAACCCATGGGTTCAGATTCGTCAACTGCCGTCAGTGGTGCCGGTCGTGGTGCGCGCAGTCGTGAGCAGCGGCGGGAGGCGATCCTGACCGCCGCCTTCACCGTCTTCGCGCGGCGGGGCTATGCACAGACCTGCGTCCAGGAGGTCGCGCGGGAGGCGGGAGTCGCCAAGCCGACCGTCTACAACCACCTCGACGACAAGGAGGCCCTCTACCGGGAGGCCGTCCAGGCCGCCGCCGGCCGGGTCGCCGAGCAGGGCCTCACGGCCGTCGAGTGGCTCCGGGGGGTGGCGGGCGGCCAGGTGCGCGAGGCGCTGACGGCCACCGGGCAGGCCCTCACCGAGCTGTGGCACGGGCCGGAGGCGACCTCCTTGCGGGAACTCGCCTGCGCGCACGCCGAATCGTTCCCCGGCCTCACCGCCGACCTGCGGGAGCGCACCGCCGTACGCCTCCAGCGCGCCCTCTCCGACCACCTCGCCCGCCTGGCCCTCGCAGGCCACCTACGCCCCTGCGACCCGGACCGGGCAGCCGAGCACCTTCTCGCCCTCCTCACGGGTCCGGCGCGGTTCCGCCCGTACGGCGCGGGGAGCGATGAGGGCGCCGAGGACGCGAGGCAGGCCGTCGAGGTCTTCCTCCGTGCCTACGGAGTTTGATCGGGCGGGAGCTTGGCCCCTGTCACGCACCATGTCGGCTACGGCTTCGACGGGCAGGCCGTCTCGGCCGCGCTGGAAGCCGAGACGGAGGCTGCTGCGGAAGGCAACGGCGGGCTCCTGCCCGCTTGTTGCGAGCGGCCTGCGCCTCGCCGCCGACGATGGGGGCGACGAAGTGGGTGTGCGCATCCAGGGCCCGCTGAGCGCGGAGCTCGGCCTGCGGGTGGACACCTTGATCGCCGCCTACTCGGGCGGCTCGTCAGTCGGACGAGCCGTCGACGGGCCTCCAGACGTCCGCCGTCGTGCGGTTGGTGACGACCGTCTCCGGCCCGGCGCCGTGCGCCGCCAGGGTGGCGGCGATGAGGGCGTGGCCGGCGGGGAGGTCGTCGCGGATGAGGATGTCCAGCAGGATCAGGTCCGAGAGGATCTCGCCGGTCGCGCTGCGGCGCATCGTGGCCCCGCAGATCTCGGCGTTGCCGAGGCCCGCCTCGGCGAGGCGGCGGTTGAGGTCCTCCGTCACCGTGCGGCCGTAGCCGAAGGGGCGGCCGAGGACGGGGAGGTCGAGTTGGAGGTCCCAGTGGCGGGCGGTGGCGAGGGGGCTCGGGCCGTACCAGCGGGTGAGGAGTGAGCCGGGCGGGAGGGCGGCGAGGGTTTCGACGGCCCAGCAGGCTTCGGCCTGGTCGTGCGGGTCGGACACTGCCCGGAGGAGTACGGCCTGCCCGTAGCCGGCCGTGCGGAGGGCGGCGGCGAGGGCTGGCAGATGGGTGGCGCCGTCGGGGGCCGTGCAGCGGGTGAGGGCGGTGGCGACGGCGGGGTCGGCGAGGGCGGGGTCGGTGGCGGCGTCGGCGAGGATGCGGTCGGCGCGGGTGAGGAGGTCCGCGTAGGCGGCGAAGGGGAAGCTGCCGTCCTCGCGCCGGAGGGTGTAGAGCGGCGGGCGGGAGGAACGCTCCTGGGCCTGGGTGGCGACGAGGTGGCCGTCCGGTCCGGTGGCCGCCCACGTCAGGCCGCTGCCCGCCAGGTTGCGCCATTCCCACCACTGCCTGGTCTCGGGGCGAAGACCCGTCGCCGCGCCGGGGCGGACGTGGCGGAAGGCGGCGTCGACGAGGGGGCTCATGACGTCGGGGTCGTCGTTCTCGTCGAGGACGGTGAAGGTGGCGAGCAGTGCGAGGACCGGGCCGGGGTGGCGCAGTTCGGGGTCGACGAGGGCGAACGCCCGGGCCAGGCGGTCGAGTTCGCCCCAGCGCAGGGCGTGCGGGATGGGGTGGGCCTGGTCGAGCCAGCCGAGGGCGGCGGGCTCGTCGAGGCCGGGGGCGTCGAGGTCGAGGGTGTAGGTGCCGTAGGTCAGGTCGACGTCGAGGACCAGCGCATGGCCGTCGCCGAGAGCGAACCGGGCCGTGAACTCGTCCTGCCGGTCGTCTTCGTCCCAGTGGTCTTCCTCGTAGGTGTCGTCGTGTTCGAACAGGTAGCGCGGCCAGAAGTCGGGGTCGGTGAGGCGGGCGTTGAAGGCGTGGTCCAGGGGCACGGTGGGGACGCTAGCAGCCGGTACTGACAACACGTCCGGGACGGGCGAAGGGCCGGGGCGCACAATGTGACGTATGACCAGCAGCGATACGCCCCCGTCCCCGGGAAGCAACGAGCCCCTCGGTATCCCCCTCCCCTCGGCCCCGCCGCCCGGCTGGGAGAACCCGGCGGTGCGCGCGGACCGGCGGCTGGTGGAGCTGCTGCAGGAGCTGAGGGTGCTGCAGACCGGGGTGCAGATCGTCTTCGCGTTCCTCCTCGGCGTCGCCTTCACCCCGCGGTTCGCCGAGCTGACCGACGCCCAGCAGGACATCTACGTGACCACCCTGCTGCTGACCGTCGTCGCCTCCGCCGTCCTGGCCACCCCGGTGGCGCTGCACCGGGGCCTGTACCGGCACCCGGGCAAGGCGCAGATCGTGACGGTCTCCGCCCGGGTGGCGCAGGTGGGCCTGCTGCTGCTCGCCTCCGCGCTGACCGGCGCGGTGCTGCTGGTGCTGGACGTGGTGCTGGGGGCGCCGCTGGCGGTGGCGATCACGGGTGTCGTGGCGCTGATCTTCGCCTCGCTGTGGTTCGTCCTGCCCTGGGCCGTACGCCGTCCCCTGCGCCGCGACGGGGAGTGATCAGCCGGAAGTGACCGGCGGCAGGCACGCTCACGGCAGCGGCGCGCAGCCGCAGGACGGCGCTCCCGCTGCCCGCTGCCCGTCGCCCGTGCCCGGCCGGTGGGCGACGCCGGTGGGGGGCGTCGGCTGCCCGGGCGGGCGCGGGCGACGGTGCGGGACCGGACCGGGGCCGGCTGTCGGGCGCCGGGGGCCAGGCCGGGGAGTCGCGCGGCTCCCCTCACCCCCTTCAGAGTCCGCCGACGGGCCGGACCGCTTACTCGGGCGCGTCATGCTCGGGGCCTCAGGAGTCCTCGATGTCCGAGATCAGCTTGGTCGCGAGGTCGCTCTGCACGGCCAGCGTGGTGCGGCCGGCGTCCGCCCCGGCGCCCCAGGTGAGCGTGACGGTGGTGAACAGGTGCCCGGCGCCCGAGTCGTGGTAGCGCACCGCCCAGTGGGTGGGCACGTTCTGGGCGCGCAGCACGCCGTCCGCGTGGTTGGCCTCCTCCCAGGCGGCGAGCCGCTGGCGCAGGTCCTCGGTGAGGTAGTGGGCGCGCAGCTCGCCGCCCAGGTCGTCGGTGCCGTCGGAGACGGCGTCGATGTAGGCGCCGTAGAAGTCGGCGACCCGGTCGACCGCGGAGTCGGGGCTGCCTTCGCGCGACGCGGGGCTGGTTGCTTCGGACATGAGAGGATCTCCCTCCATCGGGGGAATCAAGCTTCCATCGTCCTCAACGAGCTTACGCCCCAAGGGGTTTCGCGCATTCGGCCATATTCCGCGGCCGGGATTCACCGGCGCCGGGCGGCCGTGGTGGCGATCGCCTTCAGCTCCTCCACCGTCAGCGCCGGGGTGCCGGGCAGGGGCTGGATGTCGTCCTTGCCGTTCCACTCCGACACCATGACCGGGTGCCGTCCGGGTGCAGCGCCTCCACGATCCAGCGCAGGGCGCGCCACCACCGGTCAGCAGGAAGGCGGTGCGGACCAGGTGCCGTCCGCGGACGGCGGCGAACTCCTGGAAGTCGTGGGTGGTCGTGCGCTCCATGCTCTTCCAACGCGGTGGGGCCGAGATCTCGTCGCACCCTACCGGCGGCGCGAGGAATCCCGTTGGCCCGCGGCCGGGCGGGCGTGGCAGGCTGCCGGAGTGATCAATGAGCTGTCCCCTCGGAGCCTGGTCTGGAGCCAGGTGGCCCCGGCCCCCCACCCGTTCGATGCCGAGGCGGCCCCGCAGGTCGTGCGCTCGCTCGGGCCCGCCCTGCGGGTGCCCGTTCGTCCCGATCTCGCGGGGAGGGCGGACTGGACGTCGCAGCAGGCGCGGCCCTGGGCCGACGCCATGTCGCACGCGCTGATCGTGCGGTACGGCGCCTGGGCGGCCGGATGGCGCTGGGCGATCGGCGAGGGCGACTTCGACGGCGGCCCGGTCGGCGCGTGGTGCTGCCCGCCGCACTCCGTGACCACGCCCGAGGAGACGGTCGACCGGGTCGTCGAGGCGCTGGGCGAGTGGCGCGGGTGGCTGGAGGACCTGGCCGAGCGGTTCGACCGGCACCCGCTGGACCTCGCCTCCGCCGGGGAGGACCCGATCCGGGGCTAACTCCCTAGCAGGGACGGGAGTTCACCGAGCCCGCGCAGGAGGTGTACGCCCCGCGCCGGGGTGCCGCCGGTGCCGGGGCGGTCGAGCCAGAAGGCGGTCAGGCCGGCGTCGCGGGCGCCGAGGGCGTCGACGTCGTGGCGGTCGCCGACGTAGGCGACCTCCGATGGATTGAGGCCGAGGGCGGCGCAGCCGGCGTGGAAGATGGCGGGGGCGGGTTTGGGCTGGCCGAACTCGTCGGAGCAGATGAGGACTTGGTCTCCGGGGAAGTGCTGGAGCAGGCCCGTGATGTCGAGCTTCTCACGCTGGTGGCGCAGGGAGGAGTTGGAGACCACGCCGAGGCGGTGGTGCGGGGCGAGGGCGGCGAGGGTGGGGGCGGCGTCGGGGAACGCGGAGCGGGCGGCGTCGCGGTGGGTGACGTAGCCGGCCCACCAGGCGGCGGCCTGGTCGTCCGTCAGGGCGGAGCCGTTCTCGCCGAGGTGGTCGAGGAACGCGCGGGCGCGGGCGCGCTGTTGGCCGGGGAAGGTGAGTTCCCCGGCCAGGAAGCGGGCGTAGTGCGTCTCCATGATCTCGCGCCAGAGGCCGACGGCCGCCTCCGCGTCGGGGAAGCGGTCGAGCAGGCCGCGCTCGCCGAGGTGGGCGAGGAGGCCCGTGCGGTCGGCGCCGGAGTAGTCGTAGAGGGTGTCGTCGATGTCGAACAGGACGCCTCTGATGCCCTCGATCCGCTGGCTCATGCGGGCAGTTGCTGGCGGAAGCCGTCCAGGGCGGGGGCGGTGGTGGTGGCGATGAACTCCGACACGCGGTACTCGGCCAGCCCGGCGAGGAGGAAGGGGTCGGTGGCGACGAGCGCCTCGATCTCGGCCCGGTCGTCGCCGACGGCGAGGATGAACCCGCCCTCGCGGGGCACCTTGCGCCCGGCGACGAGGAAGGTGCCGGACTCGATGTGCGAGCGCACCCAGGCGATGTGATCGGCCAGTTCGACGTCGATCCGGTCCAGTGTGGCGGTGTAGGACAGCTCCAGGATGAACATGGGCTCCACCCTAGTCCTGGGCGCCGACGGCCCGTCCGGCCGGGGCTCCCCGCAGCGTGTCAGGTCCGATCCTGCCAGGTCGGAGGGGGTTTCGGTAGGACGTAGCGCACCCTTTCCCTCCCTTGCCCCGGTACGGCGCCGGCCCGCAGACTCGTCCGCATCCACTCCTCCGGCCTTCGCGCCGCCGCCCGCCCCGGGCGGCGTGCGCGCACGCCGTGCTGCCCGGACGCCGGGCGCGCAGGGGTGGGGGACGAACGGACGACATGAAGGGGGCGCACGGGATGCGAGTGCACAACGACCTGGTGCTGAAGGCGCGGATGCGGCTGCTGAGCCACGACGGGCGGGTGCTGCGCGGCGAGGAGGGCCTGCGGGTGTACCGGATGCTGTTCCCGCTCGCGCCGCGGGTGTACGGCTCGCGCCTGGCGTACGTCCTGATCGAGGCGAGCCGCCGGCCCGCCCTGGCCGCCCTGCCGGAGCGGCGGCGCGCCCTGCTCGAGGAGGCCCTGGCGGCGGCGCGGGTGCTGGACGCGGACCAGCCGTACCGGGCGAAGACGCTGGACCGCGCCCTGCGCGACCTGGCGCTCCTGGACGCCCAGGAGACCACCGCGGTGACACCGGAGGATCAGCCGGGGCCGGAAGGACGTGCAGGGCAGTAGGTGAACGGAGCACATCTGCGGTACAACATTGCTCATTTGACGCATGATCGGAGAAACGCCTGATATGAGCAGCACCACCGGACTCTCCCGCCGCGCCCTCCTCGCCCGAGCCGGCGCCGGAGCCGCCGCCGTCCTCGCCGTCGGCTGGAACACCGCCACCCGCGCCTGGGCCGACGCCCCCGGCCCGCAGGTCGAACAGCTGCCCGCCCTGGACGGCGCCGTCAGCCTCCAGGGCGGCGAACTCGACCGCTTCGCCTCCGACTTCGGCCACTTCGTCCGGCAGTCCCCGCGCGCCGTGCTGCACCCCGGCTCGGTGCGCGACGTCCAGCGGGTCGTCGCCTTCGCCCACCGCCACCGCATCCACGTCGCCGTCAACGGCCAGAGCGGGGACACCGCCAAGGTCGGCACGGCCGGGCTGGAGTCCCACTCCAGCTACGGCCAGGCCAACCCCCGCGGCGGCATCGCGATCGACGCGCGCGGCCTGTCGCGGATCGTCTCCGTGCAGCCGGGGCGCATCGTCGTCGAGGCGGGCGCGACCTGGGCGCAGCTGACCGACGCCGCGCTGGCGATCGGCTGGGCGCCGCCGTGCCTCACCGACTACCTGCACCTGTCGATCGGCGGCACGCTCAGCGTCGGCGGCATCGGCAACGGGGTCCGGCACCACGGGCTGCAGACCGACACCGTCGAGTCCGTGCGGGTGGTCACCGGCACGGGCGAGCTGGTCGAGGCTTCGCGCGAGCGGCACCGGGACCTGTTCGAGGCCGTCCTCGCGGGCGTCGGGCAGGCGGGCGTCATCGTGGGCGCCACTCTGGCGCTCGTCCCGGCGCGGGCCCGCGCCCACGTGTTCGGCCTGTCCTACGACGACCTCGGCACCTTCCTCGCCGACCAGGAGCGGGTGCTGGCGGACGGCCGCTTCGACCTCCAGGTCGGCGAGGCCGCGCTCGCGAAGGACGGCAGCGGGCACTGGCGCTACAAGGCCGAACTGGTGGCCCACTCCGACGAGGGCCAGCCGGTGGACCAGGCCGCGCTGCTCGCCGGGCTGAACCCGGTGGCGGCGGAGACGACCGTGACCGAGCAGAGCTGGCGCGAGTACGCGTTCCGGGTGGACGGCTTCGCCGACTACCTGCGCGCGGCCGGGTTCTGGGACCTGCCCAAGCCCTGGCTGAGCCTGTTCGTGCCCGCCTCCGCGGCGCGGGAGTTCATGACCAGGGCGCAGGCCGAGATCGGCCCCGCCGACCTGGGCGCGGGCATCCTGCTGTTCTACCCGTACGCGCGGGAGCGGATCTCCACCCCGCTCGCCGTCCTGCCGCAGGAGCCGGTCGGCTGGCACTTCGACCTGCTCGCCTTCCCCGGCCCGGGCGCGGACCTCCCGGTGATGCTGCGGCGCAACCGCCGCCTGCACGACCTGGCCGTACGGCTGGGCGGCAAGCGCTACCCGATCGGCGCGGTGCCGGACCTGACGGAGGCGGACTGGCAGCGGCACTACGGCGCGCTGTGGGGGCGGGTCCAGCGGGCGAAGCGGCGCTTCGACCCGGCGGGCATCCTCGCCCCGGGGCAGGGCATCCACGCGTCCTGACCGCGCCGCGCGCCGGGGCCGCCCGAGAGGGGCGGCCCCGGCGTGGGCGCGCGGGCTCAGCGCGCTCAGCGGGCTCAGACCAGGCGGTGCATGCCGATCGAATGCGGCGCGGTTGGCACGAACCCGTGCCGGGCGTACAGGCGGTCCGCCGGACCGTCGGCGATCAGCGAGACGTACGCGCCGGGCACCGCCCGCTCCTCCAGGGCCCCGACCAGGGCGGCCATGATGCGGTTGCCGAGCCCCCTGCCCTGGTGCTCGGGCAGGACGCACACGTCGGCGACCTGGTAGACCGTCCCGCCGTCGCCCACCACCCGGCCCATGCCGACCACACCCGCCTCGGGGTGATGGACGGTCACGCCGTACCAGGTGTTCGCCAGCCCGGCCGCGACGGCCTCGGCGGGCCGGTCGGTCATCCCGGCGCCGGTCCGCAGGCCGCGGAAGGTCGCGACGTCGGGGACGCCCACGTGGATCTCGTAAGGGTCAGTACTGTCACTCATACCTTACATACTACCAAGACCCTATCCACCGGTCGTAAGCCGGGTACAGCCGCGCCGCCTCCGCCGTCAACGCCGGCCCCACGCCGTGACCCCTCGCAGAACCGTCCACGACGGCGTCCTCCTCGTCGGTCACGGCCCCGGACCCTACCGGGCGCGGATGTTGCGGTGCTGTTGCGGTCGGCGTGGCCGAGGGGCCCGGCGTAGTAGCGTCGGGCGTGCAAGTCGTGGGCGGGACAAGGATCTTGAAAGCCAACCGGACGGGGGTCGACAGGTGGGAAGGGGTGGTGGGTGTGGCACGGGTCCGCGCGACGGCGCGAGTGATCAAGCACCCCGGCGTGGAGGACGTCAACGTCCAGCAGGTACTGGAGGCACTCGCCGACCCAGCCCGGCGCACCGTGGTGCGCACGCTCGCCCACTCCACCACGCACCTCAGCTGCGGCTCCTTCGACCTCCCCGTCGGCCGCTCCACCACCAGCCACCACTTCACCGTTCTGCGTGAGGCCGGCCTGCTGCGCCAGTACTACATCGGCACCACCAAGATGAACGCCCTGCGCACCGAGGAACTCGAACAGCGATTCCCGGGCCTCCTCCACGCCGTCATCTCCGCCGCCGACAACGAGGCCGCGGGCGACGACGCCGCGGAGAGCGCCTGACGAACCGCTCGCTCACGCGGGCACGCCGGCGTGGGCGAGAGGCGGGGTGATGGCCTGGGCGTCGGCGTGTTCGCCGAGCCAGAGGCCGATGAGGAGGGCGGCGGTGGCCTCGAGGAGGTGGGCGCGGGTGAGGGGGCCGGCTGCGAGGGGGTGGCAGCCGAGGTCGCGGACGAGGTGGTGGGCGGTGGCCAGGGCGTCGGTGTCGTCGCCGCAGAGCGGGACGGCGAGGGGGCGGCCGTCGAAGACGGGTGGGCGCAGGTGCCAGACGCTCTCGTGGCAGAGGTTGAACGCCTTCACCACGTGCGCGCCCGGGGCGGCCGCCGCGATCCGTTCGGCGACGGACGGGCCGGTGCCGGTGGCGAGGGTGAACCCGGGGGCGACGGCGTTGGTCGGGTCCAGTACGGTGCGGCCGGTCAACTCCCGGGCGTAGGTGGCCGCGAGCTCCTCGGCGGCCGCGTACGGGACGGCGAGCAGTACGGCGCCGTCGCCGTGGAGCGCCGCCTCCCGTACGGTGCCCGCGCGGGCGCCGATGCGTGCGGCCGTCGCGGCGGCCCGGGCGGCGTCGCGCCCGCCGACGAGCACCTCGTGTCCGGCCCGCGCCCACTGGCCGCCCAGTGCGGTGGCCATGCCGCCCGTGCCGACGATACCGATCCTCATGGCTCAACTCCCCTGCCGTACCTCGCCCGTGGGCCTGGAGCTCGAAGGTACGACGCCGCTGGTGCACCATTCGGTGTATGAGCGTTCAGCAGGACTTCCTCGCCGACTGTCCGGCCCGCCTGGCCTTCGACCTGCTCGGCCACACCTGGGACCCGGTGGTGCTGTGGGCGCTGCGCCACCGCCCGTACCGGCCCCGGGAGTTGCGGCGGATGATCGGCGGCATCAGCCCCAAGGCGCTGACCGACACCCTCAACCGGCTGCGCCAAGCGGGCCTGCTCGACCGCACCGCCTACCCGGGGGTGCCACCGCACGTCGAGTACGCGCTCACCGAGCTCGGGCGCAGCCTGCTGGGCCCCGTGGAGGCGCTGGGCCTCTGGGCCGCCGAACACGGCGGCGAGGTGGCGCGGGCTTGGGAGGAGAGCGAGCGCCGGGCGCCGGGCTGACCGGGTGATCAGCCCTGCGCGTCGAGGAGGGCGCGGCCGACGCTGGTGGGGAAGTACAGGACGATCCGGCCCTCGCGTCGGCGCCCGACCAGGCGGGCCTCGCGCAGGACGCGCAGGTGGCGGCCGACCGAGCCCAGGGGCAGGCCCGTGAGCGCGACCAGCTGGGTGGTGCTCTTGGGCTCCGCCAGGCGGGCGAGGACGGCGGCCCGGCCGGGGCCGAGCAGGGCGGCCAGCGGGGCCGCGCCCTCCACCGGGACCTCGGCCAGTACGCCCGCGCAGGGGTACACGACCCCGTGGCCGCGTGGCCCCCGCGCGGGGCGCGGCTCGTCCCAGCAGAGCCAGCTCTGCTGAAAGGTCACCGGCACGAACACCAGCCGCGCACCGGCGAGTTGGCGCTCCCCCGCGTCCCCCGTGGTGATCTGCAGCCGCTCCCCGCCGAGCCAGCGCAGCCCCGGGCGGGTGCCGTCCAGCGCCGCCGCCCAGCCGCCCTGCGCCGAGCGGGCCGCGCGGGCGAGGACGTCCGCCTCCAGGACGCGCCGCCGCCGGGCCCAGTCCGGGGCCACCGTCTCCTCCCACGCCCACCGCAGCAGCCGCGCCGCGCACCCGGCGAGGTCCCCGTCCGCGAGCGCGGGCGGCGGCGGTCCGTGCAGGCAGTGCGCGAGGTCGGCCCGGGCCGCGTCCGGGGAGGTGGCACGCACGGACACCAACTCCCCGTCAAAACCAAGGCTTTCAGCAGACGGCACCGGCGTCAGGAACGTCGCGTTCCACCCGCCCCCGAGCGCCGCCGGCACCAGCGCCGCCGCCTGCGGGTCGGCCTCCAGCCGTGCCCGGTAGGCGCCCAGGTGCTCCTCCAGCCAGCGCCGCTGCCCCGGGTGCGCGGCGGCGGGCCGGTGAAGGGTCTTGAGGGCGGCGAGGGTCTCCGCGAGCGGGGAGACGACGAACCGCGCGCCCGCCAGGGTGTCCGCGTCAACCTGCCACCAGCCCATGCCACCCTCCCCCGTACGGGCTTTCGCGCCCCCGCGAAAACCTAACGCCTCCGCCGCCCCCGCCGACACACTGCCCGCCATGCCCACCACCACCTACCGACAGCTGCTGCGCCACCGCGAGTTCGTCGCCCTGTTCGCCTCCACCACCGCCCACACCGCCGCGCAGACGCTCGCCTCCCTCGCCCTCGGCGTCCTGGTGTACGGGCGCAGCGGCTCGCCGCTGCTCTCCTCCCTCGCCATGTTCGGCCCGGCGCTCGCCCAGCTGCTGGGCGCCGCGACGGTCCTGTCCGGCGCGGACCGCCTGCCGCCGCGCCGCGCGCTGAGCGCCCTGGCCGCCGTCTCGGCCGCCGCGACGGCCGTGCAGGCGCTGCCGGGCCTGCCGCTGTGGGCGGTGTTCGCGCCGCTGCTGCCGCTGGGCCTCGCGGGCTGTCTGGCGGGCGGCGTGCGCTACGGGCTGCTCGACGAGCTGCTCAGCCGGGACGGGTACCTGCTGGGCCGCTCGCTCCTCAACGCCTCGACCGGCGTGGTGCAGATCCTCGCCTTCGCGGCCGGCGCCGCCCTGACCGCCGCGCTCACCCCGGGCGGCACCCTGCTGCTGGCCGCCGCCTGCCATCTGCTCGCCGCCGCGACCGCCCGTACGGGCCTGGCCCGGCGCCCGGCCCGCCGCACCGGGGCGGCGACACCGGCCGCCACCTGGTCGGCGACGGCCCGCCTCTGGTCGGACCGCGAGCGGCGGCGGGTGTACCTGGCGCTGTGGGTGCCGGGCGGGCTGATCGTCGGCGCGGAGTCCCTGTTCGTCCCGTACGATCCGGCGCACGCGGGGCTGCTGCTCGCGGCCTCCGCCGCCGGGATGCTCACCGGCGACGCGCTCGCGGCCCGCTTCCTGCCCGCCCGACTGACCGCCCGACTGACCGCCCGACTGCGCGGGCGTCTGGCCATGCCGCTGTGCGCGCTGCTCGCCGGGCCGTACCTCGCCTTCGGCCTGCGGCCGCCGCTGCCGGCCGGGCTGGCGCTGGCCGCCGTCGCGGCGCTGGGGTACGCGAGCGGCCTGCTGCTCCAGCAGCAGCTGCTGGACCGCACCCCGGGCGACCTGACCGGCCACGCCCTGGGTCTGCACACCAGCGGCATGCTCGCCTTCCAGGGCCTGGCCGCCACGGCGGCCGGTGCGGCCGCCCAGGTCACCTCCCCGGCCACGGCGATGTCGCTCACGGCGGCCGCCTCCCTCGCGGCCACCGCCCTCCTGTGGCCCCGGGACCGCCGGGCGGGCAGTAGGATCGACCGCGCTTACACAATTTGTCATCCGCACCGCTGGTAGGAGGCTTTTCATGGCTCAGGTCACGCTGAAGGGGAACCCGGTCCAGGTCGGCGGCGAGCTGCCCGTCACCGGCAGCCAGGCCCCGGCGTTCACGCTGGTCGGCGAGGGTCTCGCGGACTCCTCGCTGAAGGACTTCGTCGGCCTTCGCAAGGTCCTGAACATCTTCCCGAGCGTCGACACCCCGACCTGCGCGACCTCGGTGCGCACCTTCAACGCGAAGGCGTCCGAGCTGGAGAACACCGTCGTCCTCTGCATCTCCGCCGACCTGCCGTTCGCGCAGGCCCGCTTCTGCGGCTCCGAGGGCCTGGACAAGGTCAAGACCCTCTCCACCCTGCGCGGCCGCGACTTCCACGGCGCCTACGGCGTCGACATCGCCGACGGCCCGCTGGCCGGCCTGACCGCGCGCGCCATCGTCGTCCTCGACGAGAACGACACCGTGCTGCACACCGAGCTGGTCGCCGAGATCGCCGACGAGCCGAACTACGAGGCCGCCCTCGCCTCCCTGAACTGAGGCACGGCCGCGAGGGCGGCGTACGGCACCCGCCGTACGCCGCCCTCCGGCGTTTCCGGGCCGTGAGCGTCTCCGGGCCGCACGGAAGCTCCGGGTCGGTGAGAGCGTCGAACTCCTCTTCCCCCCGGTGCACAATGCACCGGGGGGCAACTGGGCGGGGAGGACGGGCACATGGGGAAGTCGGACGGTCCGAGAATCGGGTGGTGGCTGCTGCGCGGGGCGGTGGCCCTGGCGGGGCTCGCCGTCGTGGCGCTCTCCTTCCTCCGGTACGACGCCTTGTACGAGGACGACCGCGCCGTCCTGACCGCGCCCCGGTGCGGTACGCCCGCCGCCGCTCAACACGCGGACTGCGTACGGGTGGAGAGCGCTGCGGTGACGGGGAAGGACGCGAAGGACGGCGACGGTTCGACCCGGTACGAGGTCACCGTGCGCCGCGAGACGGCGGGCGAGAAGACCTTCGAGACCAGCGAGTCGTTCCACGGCGCGGTGCACACGGGCGACGCGGTGGAGCTCAGGATCTGGAAGGGCCGGGTGGCCGAGCTCGCCTTCCGGGACCAGAGCACCCGGCCCGAGAACGTCCCGTTGCTCGGCATGATCTGGGTGGGCCTGCTGGCCGCCGGGGGAACCGCGCTCCTCGTCGCCGGTGTGGCGCGGCCGCCGTACGAGTGGGGAGTTCCGGTCGCGGTGGCGGTCCTGTACTCCCCCGCCGTCTGGTTCTTCGGCATCAGACTGCTGTCCTCCCGGTTGCCGGTGGTGGTCACCCTGGGCGTGCCCGCGCTGGCCTGGCTGGTGGTCACCGGCTTCGCCCTCCGCGTGGTGCGGGACTGAAGCGGCGCGCCGAAGTGGCCCGGGGCCCCTACGGCCGCCCGTCCCAGGCGGGGAAGTCGTACGCGTCCCACAGCTCCCGCTCGTCCTCGCGCGGCGCGTGGCGGACGGTCGGTTCGAGGTCCCAGATCCGGGTGGCCCGGCCGTCCGCCGTGTACCGGGGCCAGCCGGGATCGGCGGCGCGGGCGAAGGAGGTCCAGGCGTCCATCATCCGCCCGGACATCGCGGTCAGCGCCGGCCGCTGCCCGGCGACGGTCTGCGGGCCGCGCGGGTAGGCGTCGAGCACCAGAGTGCCGAAGACGAAGGGCAGTTCGAGGGTGTGCATGGCGCCGAGGTTCTGCGCGGCGGGCAGCCCGGAGGCGTACGGGACGTGCCAGTCGAACTGGTAGACGTAGGTGGGCCGCCACCGCGACTGCGCCTCGGCCAGGCGCAGGTGGGCACCCGCTCGATCTGGTCGCTGAGCATCGCGTTGACGACCCGCCCCTCGGGCAGGCCCGGGCGGTTCGCCGCGTAGCGGTCGTACATCTGCTGCCTGCGCGGCGCGAGGACGGGCGGGATCGCGCGGTAGGCGCTGAGCGGGAGGTCGAGCAGCCGGGGGTTGAGCATCGCCCAGAAGTCGGTCTCGTCGGCGGTGGTGCCGGTCATCACGTCGACGCGCCGGGCGCTCCCGGCCGCGACGCGCTGGAGGACGGGGCCGGAGATGAGGGAGCCGTCGATGTACGGGCCGAAGAAGACGGCCCCGGCCGGGCCGGAGGTGCCGCTCTGGGCGCGCTGCTGGAGTTCGAGGACCTGCCGGGTGGTCAGCCGGTCGAGGTCCGCGACGCTGTGAATGCCGCCGGTGGCGAGGACGTACTCGGCGGTGGCGCGCCGCTCCCGTCCGCCGTCCGTCAGGTACGGCGTCCAGCGTGCGCGCCTGCGGGACGCGGTGTCACCGCCTCCCGGGTGGAGGCGGCGCGACTCCACCCGTGAGTGGAGGCGGCGGACGCCGGATGGGCCAAGCGGGATGGCGGTCCGAACGCCGAGGGCTCACGGCGGCGGGATCGGGCCGGGTGCCGGCAGGTCGCCGGGCCCGGGGCGCCAGGCGCCGCCGCCGGGGAGGTTCTGGACGCCTCCGAGGAAGTAGTCCAGGTCGGGGCGGAGTTCGTGCGCTCCGAGGAGGGTCTGCAGTGGCTGCCGGAGCTCGTCCGGGACGGGGAACACACCGCCTGCCATCCAGAGGTCGTCGCCGAGCTCGTCCGCGAAGAGGTGCCGGATGCTCAGGTACTGGTCGCGGTCCAGCTCGAGTGCGTGGTGCTCCCAGTCGTCGGCGCCGTACCCGCCCAGGCGCCAGGCCACGTTCCGCCCGTCCGTGAAGGGGTAGCCGCCGCCGTCAGGGCGATCGTCGTCAGTGTCGTTCACACCCGAACCGTATGCCCCGATTACCTTCCGGGCACCGGGATTATCGCGGCCAGCGGTGCTCGGTGCCGGTCGGTGGGTGGCGGCGCAGGGGGGCGAGTTCGCGTTCCAGGGTGCGCACGTCGCGGGCGATGCGGGTGGCGATCTCGGCGTGGTCGGTGCCGGCGGGGAGCAGGCGGGACCAGGAGCGGGACTTGGCCGGGCCGTCGTGCACCATGTGGAAGTTGAGCCTCACCGTCCCGGCCACGTCGACCAGGCTGACCAGCACCCTGGTGTCCGTGAGGTCGATGGTGACGTCGTTCCCGATGCACGAGCACGCCACCAGGCCCTCGATGTCCTGCTCGGCCAGGTGCCTGGCCAGCGGGACCGCCCTGCCCCGGACCAGTATCGGACGTTCTACGAGACCCATCGGACCCGCCTCCTCGACCAGCTGCGCCTGACCGACCGCCCGGCCTCGGCGCTTCGCGCGCCGTGACGGACCGGGCACGCCCATGCTCCTCCACACCTCGACCGTGCGCCAAGTCAGCCCCTTCCCAACTGAATTGGGTGAATGCACCGGCCCGGCGCACCGGCGCACACCCGGGCGCACCCGGCGGGTCGGGCCCGCCGGGTGGCGCGCGGGGGTGGCCCGGGGCCGCCCCGGGCTCAGCGGGTGGCGCGGCCGTGCAGGACCAGCGCCCGGGCGAGCGCGCCCAGGCCCGCCGTGCACAGCGCCGTACGCAGCATGTTCGTCGCCACCCAGGTGCCCGCGAACTTCTCCCGCACGGCGGCCAGATCGTGGATCTGCGCCGGATCGCCCGCCGCCGCGAGCTCGTTGTTCAGCGGCACATTCACCCCCATCGTCACCAGCAGCGCCACCGCGTACAGCAGCGTCGCCGCCCCCACCCACAGCGCCACCCGCCGCCGGCCCGCCCGGTGCTGCAGCCACGCCGCGACACCCGTCGCCACGAGCGCACCGACGAAGACCAGGCCGAAGACCCCGTTCTCGATGGACTTGTTGATGTGCTGCATCGCCGTCACGTACGTCCGGTCGTCCCCCGCCGCCAGCCCCGGCATCACCGACACGTCGAACGCGAAGAACAGCCCCGCCATCAACCCCATCGCGATCGTCGCCCCCACCATCACGGGACCGGCGGCCCGACTCCCCGAAGCGGCGGCAGCCACCGGAGCCGAGAACGACGGCGGCACGGTGCTCTGATCGGTAATCATCTCGTGAACCCCTCCCCACTCTCCTCGACGCGACGGGTTCAGGCGTTGAAGACGCCCGTGGCGGCGGCCTCGCGGGCGTAGTCCGCGAAGTCCTTCGCCTTGCGGCCCAGGGCGCGCTCGACGCCGTCGCCGAGGAAGGCGTTGCGGCCGTCGAGGACGAGGGTGAACAGCTCGACGAGGTCCCCGGGCAGGCCCTCCGCCTCCAGGACGGCGCGGTACTCCTCCGCCGTCACGGGAGTGAAGCGGATCGGCCGGCCGGTGGCGAGCGCCAACTCGCCCACGGCGTCGGCGAAGGAGAGCAGCCGGGGACCGGTCAGCTCGTACAGTTCGCCGGCGTGGCCGGGCTCGGTCAGGGCGGCGACGGCGACGTCGGCGATGTCCTCGGCGTCGACGAACGGCTCGAGGGCGTCGCCGACCGGCAGGGCCACCTCGCCCGCGAGGACCGGGTCCAGGAAGAAGGACTCGTCGAAGTTCTGGTTGAACCAGGCGCAGCGCACGATCGTCCACGCGGGCACGCCGGACTCCGTCACGGCCCGCTCCCCCGCCTCCGCGCCCTCCTCGCCGCGCCCGGAGAGCAGGACCAGCCGCCCGACGCCGCGTTCGGCGGCGAGCCGGGAGAAGTCCCGCACGTGCTCGACGGCGCCGGGCAGGGCGAGGTCCGGGTAGTACGTCAGGTACGCGGCGGTGACGCCGTCGAGGGCGGGCAGCCAGGTGCTCTCGTCGTGCCAGTCGAAGGGTACGGCGGCGCTGCGCGAGCCGATCCGTACGTCGTAGCCGCGCTCGATCAGCCGGGTGGCGACGCGGCGGCCGGTCTTGCCCGTGCCGCCGACGACCAGCACCGCGCCCGCGTCGGTCGGCAGAACACCGTTCTCAGTCATCACGATCGTCCTCGTCTCGATAGGTCGGAATCCAGGAGGTCAGGGGGCCGGAGAGGCTTCCTCCTCCTGGTCTCCATCGAAGCGCCCGCCGGGCGCACGGACCATGGCCTGCACGCTCAGGTCCATGCGTGAGCGTCTACACCACCGGACTTGCCCCCGGGGCCGCGCCAGGTCTAGGTTTTGAACGCATTCAATTTGAACGCATTCAAAAGGGCATGGGGGAACACCATGAAAGGTCGGACGCTGCCGCTCGCGGCGAAGGAGTCCCAGCTGATCGTCTTCCTGGCCGGCCTGAGCTGGGCGCCCTTCGGCGTCCAGACGCTCACCGAGGCTTGGGGGAACCCTCCCCTCCTCGCCGTCGAGGGAATGCTCATCACCCTGACGCTGCTGCCGCTGGCCTACTCCGACCGGATCCGGTTCCGTCGCACCACCCTGACCGTGGGCTGGCTGTTCTCCGGTATCCAGATCCTCTTCTCGGCCCCGTGGTTCCTGATCCCCCTGCTCTTCTGGGTGCCCATCATGCCCGCCGGTGTCCTGCTGCTGATCGCGGCGGGGCGGCGCGGCTTCACCACCCGTCTGGTGGTCGCCGCCCTGGTCGCCGCGCTCCCGTACGTCTGGCTCCTCGGCTGGGGCCCCATCGCGCTGTTCTGACGGCCCGGGCGGCGCCGAGCGCGCCCCGAGGCGATGATGGTCCGGCGACGGACCGAAGCCGCCCCGTGAACGGGCGCCCGTCCGAGGGGGCGAGCGGGGGGCGAGCGAAGGAAGGCCCCGGCATGACCGATCCCGTGAAGCCGTCCCCGTCATCCCAACGGCCGCGCCCACTCCCGCCCGGCGTGGTCGAGACCGACGTCCCCGCCCGGCTCGACCGGCTGCCCTGGTCCCGCTGGCACTGGCGCATCGTCATCGGCCTGGGCACCGTCTGGATCCTGGACGGCCTGGAGGTGACGATCGTCGGGAACATGGCCGGCCGTCTCGCCGAGGACGGCAGCGGCATCAGCATCACCACCGCCCAGGTGACCACCGTCGCGGCGGCCGTGTACGTGGCGGGGGCCTGCTGCGGCGCCCTGTTCTTCGGCTGGCTGACGGACCGGCTGGGCCGCAAGAGGCTCTTCATGCTGACGCTCGCCGTCTACCTCGCGGCCACGGCCGTGACCGCCCTCTCCTGGACGGCCTGGTTCTTCTTCCTCTGCCGCTTCTTCACCGGTTTCGGCATCGGCGGCGAGTACGCGGCGATCAACTCGGCCATCGACGAGCTGATCCCGGCCCGGCTGCGCGGCCGCGTCGACCTGATCATCAACGGGAGCTTCTGGATCGGCGCGGGCCTGGGCGCCTTCGCCTCGATCGCCCTGCTGAACACCTCGCTGTTCGCCACCGACGTCGGCTGGCGCCTCGCCTTCGCCATCGGCGTCGTCCTGGGCCTGGTCATCCTCCTGGTGCGCCGCCACGTCCCCGAGAGCCCCCGCTGGCTGTTCACCCACGGCCGGGCGGAGGAGGCCGAACGGGTCGTGGCCGAGGCGGAGCGCGCGATCGAACAGGAAGTCGGCCACCGGCTGCCGCCCGCCGAGGAACCGCCGATCCGGATCCGCGAACGCGAACCCATCGGTTTCACGACGATCGTCCGCACGGTGATCGTCCGCTACCCGCGCCGCACCGCCCTCGGCCTGGCGCTCTTCATCGGCCAGGCGTTCCTCTACAACGCCGTCACCTTCGGCTACGCCACCATCCTCACCACCTACTTCGACGTGCCCGAGGGCGACACCGGCTACTACTTCGCGGTGATCGCCCTCGGCAACTTCCTCGGCCCGCTGCTGCTCGGCCACCTCTTCGACTCCGTCGGCCGCAAGCCGATGATCGCCGGCACCTACCTCGGCTCCGGCCTGCTGCTGTTCGCCACCGCCGCCCTCTTCCAGCGCGGCGCGCTCTCCGCCACCACCATGACGGCCTGCTGGACGGCGGTGCTGTTCCTCGCCTCCGCCGGGGCCAGCGCCGCCTACCTGACGGTCAGCGAGATCTTCCCGCTGGAGACCAGGGCGATGTGCATCGCCTTCTTCTACGCCGTGGGCACGGCCGTCGGCGGCATCAGCGGCCCGCTGCTGTTCAACGGCCTGGTGAGCAGCGGCGAGGTCTCCGACACCACCCTGGCCTTCTGCGTCGGCGCCGCGCTGATGGCGCTCGCCGGTCTGGTGGAGGCGGCCATCGGGGTGAAGGCCGAGCGGCGCAGCCTGGAGTCCCTGGCCGCGCCGCTCAGCGAGGTCACCCCCTCGGCGGAGGAGTCATAGGTCAGCGCAGGACGCCGTGGACGGCCTCCGGGTCGCCGGGCGCGAGCCGCCCCGCCCCGGCCTCCGCGGCCGCCGCACCGGTGAGCGCCTTGGCGGCGGCCGGCGGCGGGGTCACGTACACCGGGTCCGGGTCGGCCTCGGGCGCGCAGGTCTTGGCGATGCGGCCCTTGCCGTCGGGCAGGCTGCCGTCGCGCAGGTAGGCGGTGAAGGTGTCGTCGAGGCAGGCGTTGCCGTGGAAGAGGATCTCGTGGAAGCTGCCGCCGTTCTGGACGACGAGCTTGGAGCCGGGCAGCGCGTCGTGCATGGCGAGCCCGCCCTCGTACGGGGTGGCGGCGTCCTCGGTGGCCTGGAAGAGCAGCACCGGGGGCAGGCCCTTGCCGTTGATCTTCAGACGGCCGGACTGGTTGCCCTGGTAGGGCCAGAACATGCAGGCGGCGTTGTACCACATGTTGTTATACGTGTAGAAGGGCGCGACGGCGTCGACCTTGGCCTGGTCCTTCTTCCAGACCTCCCAGTCGCGCGGCCAGGCGTTCTCGGTGCACTGGGCGGCGTTGTACGCCGGGAAGGTGCCGTCGTCGCCGGCCGACGGGGCGGCGTACCTGTTGTACGCGATGGCCAGCGGCCGGGTGTCGTGCTGGGTCAGGAAGCCGGAGAGCACGGTCGCCATCCGGGGCCAGCGCAGGAAGTTGTAGCCGCCGCCGTAGAAGGTGTCCTCGAACTCGGCGGGGCCGATCTTGCCGGGGGCGGGCGCGGCCTCGACCGGCTCCTTGCGCAGCGCGTCCTCGACCTGGGCGTACGCCTTCTT
The DNA here is from genome assembly GCF_044455705.1 of Kitasatospora sp. NPDC051170. NCBI lineage: Bacteria > Bacillati > Actinomycetota > Actinomycetes > Kitasatosporales > Streptomycetaceae > Kitasatospora > Kitasatospora sp. NPDC051170. The sequence continues at coordinate 27,257 of NZ_JBITFA010000001.1, forward strand.
CACGGTGGCGGCGTCGGTGCCGAGGTGGTAGACGGAGTCGGCCTTGGCGGCCCACTCGGCGAAGGCGTCGAAGCGGCGCTGGTGTTCCTTGTCCTGCAGGATGTTGTGGTCGTACCAGCTGATGGTCGGTCCGACGATGCTGTCCAGGACCATCCGGCGCACGTGCGAGGGGTAGAGCTGGCCGTAGGTGGAGCCCAGCGAGGTGCCCCAGGAGCCGCCGTAGAAGTTGATCTTCGGGGCGCCGAGGGCGCGCCGGATGCTCTCCATGTCGCGGGCGCTGTCGACGGTGGTCATGTGCGGCAGCAGCCAGGACCAGTCCGCCGCGCAGTCGGCGGCGTATCCGGCGGCCTTCTTCAGCCACGCCTTCGCGGTGCCCTGGCTGACCTGGTAGTCGGGGCGCTCGGCGTCGAAGTAGTGGGCGTCGCAGATGACATGGGGGTCGCTGCCGTTGGTGCCGCGCGGGTCGAAGCCGATCCAGTCGTAGGTGGAGGCGACGTCGGCGGGGACTTTGCCGGAGATGTACGCGGGCATCCAGAGCCCGGAGTCGCCGGGGCCGCCGGGGTTGAGCAGGATCGGGCCCTGCTGCTTGTCCTTGGGCGCGGTGGCGGGCAGGCGGTTGACCTTGATGCTGATCTTGCGGCCGCGGGGGTCCTTGTAGTCGACCGGCACCTCCAGCATCGCGCACTGCAGGGCGGGGGTGGTGGCGTCGTTACAGGAGGTCCAGGCCAGGCGGGCCGGGTTGAAGTCCTCCTGGGCGGCGACGTCGGGGTCGGCGGCGGAGGCGGAGGTCACGCCGAGGGTCGCGACGGCTGCCGCGGCCGCGAGGAGGGCGATGGCTTTTCTCATGGGGAGCATGATGTGACATGTGCAATGGCACATCCAGAGAAGCGACCGGACTTTGCCAAGACTTGACCCGGCGCCGACTGTCCGTCAGATCCCCTGGGCCGCCCCGCACATACGGGAGCCCCGGCCGTCGGCGGCCGGGGCTCCCAGTGGACCGTCCCTCAGCTCAGGCACCCGACATGGGCCAGCGCCCGCTTGAGCAGCGCCCCCTGACCGCCCGGCATGTCCTGGAGCACCAGCTCCGAGGACGCCTCCTGCGGGCTGAACCACACCAGGTCCAGCGCGTCCTGCCGGGGCCGGCAGTCCCCCGACACCGGGACGACGTAGGCGAGCGAGACCGCGTGCTGGCGCGGGTCGTGGAACTCGGTGACCCCCAGCGTCGGGAAGTACTCGGCTACGGTGAACGGCTGCAACGACGCCGGGATGCGCGGCAGCGCGACCGGCCCGAGGTCCTTCTCCAGATGCCTCAACAGGGCGTCCCTGATCCGCTCGTGGTGCAGCACCCGCCCCGACACCAGCGTGCGGCTGACCGTCCCGTCCGGGCCGATCCGCAGCAGCAACCCGATCTCCGTCACCTCCCCCGTGTCATCGACGCGGACCGGCACGGCCTCGACGTACAGGATCGGCATCTTGGCCCGCGTGGTCTCCAGCTCCTCGGGGGCCAGCCAACCGGGCGTGGTTTCCGTCAAGTCAGACATTCGCCGATCGTACGATCCCCACGCCTCTCCCGTCCCATCCACCCGCCGCACACCCGAAACACGTGGCCCCGCCCCGCCACCCGCTGCGATCATCCGACGGTGAACACCCCACTCCCCGACGGCTGGACGATCGAGCGCATCGTCGTGGACATCCCCGTGGCCCGGCCAGGAGGTTCCGGCCGGGCCACGAGGTGCGGGTGCGGGCCGCGTCAGCGGCCTGAGCCCGCGTGGACGGCGGCGAGTTCGGGGGCGCCGAGTTCGAAGGCGGAGTGCCAGGCGCGGACGGCTTCCGGGAGTTGGTCGGCGGGGCAGAAGGCGGTGACGTGGAGGTCGGAGATGGAGATGGTCTCCAGCTGGATCCCGGCGGCGGCCAACGTCTCGCAGCAGGTCGCCAGGACGCCGGGCTGCGAGAGCAGGCCGGTGCCGACGAGCGAGAGTTTGCCGACGCGTTCCGTGTAGTGCGGGTCCTCGATGCCGAGTTCCCGGCAGTGCGGGTGCAGGGAGCGCAGGACGGTCGGGCCGTCCTGGGCGGGCAGGAGCAGCGAGATGTCGGTCGTGCCCGGGGTGGTGCGGGTGGTGTCCTGGACGGTGAAGTGGAGTTCGGCCTCGATGTCGGTCACCACCTGCAGGACGCGGTTGGTGAGTTCGGGGGTGTCGGGGACGTTGCCGAGGGTGATCCTCGCCCCGGTGGCGTCGTGCGCGACGCCGACGACGTTGGAGTACTCGGCGGACGGCGCGGCCGGGGCGCCGGTCACCATGGTGCCGGGGTCGTCGCCGTACGAGGAGCGGACGCGGATCGGGACCTGGTGCCGGCTGGCGTACTCCACGCTGCGCGGCGCCAGCACCTTGGCCCCGTTGACGGCGAGTTCCCGCATGGTCTCGTAGTTGACGTGGGTCAGCAGCCGCGCGTCGGGGACGATGCGCGGGTCGGCGGAGTAGACGCCGTCGACGTCCGTGTAGATCTCGCAGAGGTCGGCCTTGAGCGCGGCGGCCAGGGCGACGGCGGTGGTGTCGGAGCCGCCGCGCCCGAGGGTGGTGACGTCCCCGGTCTCGCGGCTGATGCCCTGGAAGCCCGCGACGAGGGCGACCGCGCCCCGGTCGAGGCTGCGGCGGACCCGGTCGGGCTGCACGTCGATGATGCGCGCCCGCCCGGGCGTGGTGGTGGTGTGGATGCCGGCCTGCGCGCCCGAGAACGAGCGCGCCTCGACGCCGAGGGATTCGACGGCGATGGCCATCAGGGCGTTGGAGATCCGCTCGCCCGCGGTCAGCAGCACGTCCAGTTCGCGCGGCGCCGCGCTGTCCGTCACCTCGCCCGCCAGGTCGAGGAGTTCGTCGGTGGTGTCGCCCATCGCGGAGACCACCACGACCACGTCGTGGCCGGCCCGGCGGGTGGCCACGATGTGCTCGGCGACCCGCTTGACCCGCTCCGCGCTGTACACGGACGATCCACCGTACTTCTGCACGATCAGGCTCATCTGCTCACACCTCCCCGTGAGTGGCTTTCGCCGTGCGGATCGCGCCCAGCAGGATCGTGCAGGCCGTGTCGACGGTGGCCGCGGTGACGTTGAGCGGGGGCATCAGCCGCACCACGTCGTCGTCGCGGCCGCCGACCTCGACGATCAGCCCGCCGCGCAGCGCCTCACGCTGGACGGCGGCGGCGAGTCCGCCCGCGGGGCGGTGGTCCTCGGGGTCGGCGAACTCGATGCCCCAGATGAGGCCGCGCCCGCGCACCTCGGCGACCCACGGTTCGTCCAGCAGCGGCTTGAGCCGGTCCGCGATCTGCTCGCCCCGCCGGGCGACGTTGCCCAGGACGTCGTCGCGCCGGATGACGCGCACGGCCTCCACCCCTGCGGCGAAGGCGAGTTGGTTGCCGCGGAAGGTCCCGGTGTGGGCGCCGGCGGCCCAGGTGTCGAGTTCGGCGTCGTAGATGATGAGCGCGACCGGGGCGCCGATGCCGCTGAGCGCCTTGGAGGCGATGATGACGTCGGGTTCGATGCCGTACTCCTCGAAGGCGAACCAGGTGCCCGTGCGCCCGCAGCCGGTCTGCACCTCGTCGACGACCAGCGGGATGCCCAGCTCCCGGGTCAGCGTGCGCACCCGGCGGGCGAAGTCGGCGGTCGCGGGGATGATGCCGCCCTCGCCCTGGACCATCTCCATCACCACGGCGGCGGGCAGCGGTATCCCGCCGTTGCCGTCCGTGAGGGCCCGTTCCAGGTAGCTCACGCAGTTGGTGGCGCAGCTGTCGGGGGTGAGGCCGACGGGGCAGCGGGCGCAGTAGGAGTACGGGAAGAAGTGCACGCCGGGGACGCCGTTGGGCACCGGGCGCTTCTGGGAGACCAGTCCGGTGAGCGCCATCGCGGCGTGGGTGCTGCCGTGGAAGCCGCCCTGGAAGGCGATGACGTCGCCGCGCCCGGTGGCGGTCTTGCACAGCTTGAGGGCCGCCTCGACGGCGTTGGCGCCGGTGGGCCCGCAGAAGTGGATCTTCATGCGGGAGCGCATCGACGCCGGCAGCATGGAGAGCTGGGCCTCGACGAACGCCTCCCGCACGGGCGTGGGGAAGTCCAATCCATGGGTGAGCACATCGAGTTGGGCGGTGACGGCGGCGACCAGCTCGGGGTGGTTGTGGCCGAGCGAGAGCACGCCGGCGCCCGCCAGGAAGTCGATGAAGACGTTGCCGTCCATGTCCCGGACCATGCTGCCGGACGCCTGCTCGATGGCGATCGGCAGCCGGCGGGGGTAACTGCGGGCGTTGGACTCGTAGCCGTGCTGCCGGGCGAGGAACCCGGCGGAGAGCGGGCCGGGCAGGTCGCCGGTCACCTGGGGGCCGGCCAGTGCGTCGAGCGGCTGGAGCGAGGTCACGAGAGCCTCCGTGGGGGGTGGCGTGGAGAGAACGCGTTCGGCGGGGTCGTGTCCCGCCGAGCAGGACGGCTGCGGCGGATGACGCCGTGGCCGGGACCGGGGCCGACTGGGGCGCGGCTCCGGGGCGTGGGGGGGCGTACGGGTCAACAGCGGCGGGCGGGTATGCCGCGCCACTGCGTCCGGGGCGGCAGGTGCTCGCCCTTCATGACCAGGGACATCGCGTCCAGGGTGGTCCCGGCGCCGACCTGCGCGTCGTAGAGGACCACGCAGCGGGCGCCGACCGAGCCGGCCGGTCCGACGACGACCTTGGACATCTTCATGACCCGGTCCTCGAACAGGTGGGTCTGCAGGGAGGTGAACTCCCCGACGGCCGCGTCGTCGCCGACCTCGACCAGGTCGAACTCGGTGAGGTACGTCGTGTTGAGCCAGACCCGGCGCCCGATCCTGGCCCCGAACAGCCGCATGACCCAGGGCGCCGCGGGGGTGCCGGTGAGGGAGTTGAGCAGCGCGGGCACCACGAGGTTCTCGAACAGTCCGGTGATCAGCTCGGTGCGGCGCACCCAGATGCCCCACAGCGGCTCCACCCGGGCGCGGTAGCGGCCGATGACGAGCCACTTGAGGAGCACGACCACCAGCGTGGCGAGCGCTCCGGTGCCCAGCAGCAGGGCCGGCCCGAGCAGGAGGAGCACCAGGGGCGAGGTGGTGCGGCCCAGCTCGAGGCTCGCGTACAGGGCGGCGAGCGCGGACAGCGAGCCGATCGTCGTGGGGAGCGTGACGCGCAGGTACTCGATGGCCAGCCGGGCGGCAATCAGGCCCGGGCTGGGGTCGTAGGTGTACTTGGGCGCGAAGTTCCGGCTCTCCTCGCGCCGGGGCAGGAAGATCGCCGGTGAGCCGAGCCAGGTCGTCTCCGGGTCGATGGGCCTGCTGGGGGCGATGGAGTGCACGCCGAGGAGGCTGTTGTCGCCCATCCGGCAGGCGCCGGGCAGCAGCGCGCCGTTGCCGACGAAGCTGCGCCTGCCGACCTCGGCCGGCGCCAGGGCGATGCGGCCCCGGTGGAAGACGGCCGGGGCCACCACGCTGACGTCCGCGACGAAGCTGCGCTCGCCGATGATCAGCATGTCCGGGTCGACGAAGCTGACGGTGGCGACCTCGGACCAGCGCCCGGTCCGGGCGCCGAGCAGGCGCAGGAACGGCACCAGGTAGAGCGTGGAGTAGAGCGAGTGCGTCAGGGTGAGGCTGGTGGTCAGGAGGCCGTCGGCGATCCACTTGCGCACCCCGAAGCCGCTGCGCTGGGCGTGGATGCCGGCCCGGGCCCGGGGCATCACGGCCCGCTTGACCAGGACCACCAGGGTGCAGGTGGTCAGCACGAACAGCGGCCCGGCCGCGAAGGTCGACAACAGCGCCCAGCGCGGGCCCCGGGCCCACCAGACCCAGCCGATCAGGGCCGAGCCGGTGGCGGCGATCACCAGCGGGACCAGGATGAGCGCGAGGGCGCCGACGGTGTAGCCGGCCAGCACCCGCAGCGGCCAGGGCCGGTCGTCGGGCTGCTCCGCCATGGCCTGGAGCACGGGCGGGGTGGCTTCCTGCGCGCGGGCCGGGGAGCCGGCCCAGTGCTCGCCGGCCGGTACGGCCTGGTCGGCGGCGATGAGGGACTGCTCCCCCACCGTCGCGTCGTCGCCGAGCACGGCGCCGGGCAGGAGGACGCTGTTGGTCCCCACGCAGCTGCCGTTCCCGAGCCGGACCGGGGCGAGCCGCAGCCAGCCGTCCTCGACCGCGAAGGACTGCACCCGCGCCCCGTAGCCCACGCTCACGTGGTCGCCGAGTTCGACGAACCTCGGCAGGCCGAACGGCGAGGACACGTGGCAGCCGCGGCCGATCCTCGCCCCGAGCAGCCGCAGGAACGGCGGCAGCAGCGGCGATCCGGCCAGGAGCCCGACGGGTGAGCTGGCCATCACCTTGCCGTAGAGCCAGAACCGCAGGTAGGTGACGCCCCACAGCGGGTACCAGCCGGGGCGCACCCGGGCCAGCAGCAGCCGGCAGCCGAGGGCCGGGATCAGCAGCACGTCCAGCAGCGTCCAGGCGATCTCCAGCGGGATGAACTCGCCGTACGCCAGGTGCGCGAGGTAGCCGAGCGGGCCGCCGGTGCCCACGCCGGGTGTCGGCTGGTTCCCGGTGACCAGCAGGCGGTACAGCAGGACCAGGACGGGCATCCCGAAGACCATCAACCAGCTGTACAGGAGGGTGAGTTGGGCCACTCCGCAGGCGGCGACCCGGAGGGTGGAGTGCCGTCGCGGAGCGGGCCCCCGCGCCCGGTCCGGCCTCGAATCCGCAGCTTGGGATTCGGCTTCGGCTTCGGCTTCGGCGCTGTCGACGAACGCGGCCAGGGCCCGCACCGTGGGGTGCGCGTAGAGGTCCCCCATGGCCAGGTGGGACAGCTCCGGCAGGAGGCGCAGCCTGGACATCAGCCTGGCCGCCGCCATCGAGTGGCCGCCCAGGTCGAGGAAGAAGTCGTCCTCGACGGAGAGCCGCCCGACTCCGAGCACCTCCTGCCACACGGTGGCGAGCCGGCGCTCCGTCGCGGTGTCGGGGCCCACGTCCGCCTGTGCGCGCTTGGCCAGCGGGGGCGAGGTGGGGGCGGGCAGCGCCTTCCTGTCGACCTTGTCCGCGGCCAGCAGGGGGAACCGCTCCAGCACCTCGACGAACGAGGGGATCATGTACGCGGGCAGCCGTCCGCGCAAGGTGGCGCGCAGGCGCTCGCGCAGCGCCTCGTCGTCCCGTGTCCCACGGTCGGTCAGCGTGACGTAGCCGACCAGGTCCTGGACCACGCCGTCGAGCTGGCGCGGGACGACCACGGCGTTCTCCACCGCCGGGTCCTCGCGCAGCACCTCCTCGATCTCCGCCAGCTCGATCCGGTACCCGCGGATCTTGACCTGGGTGTCGATCCGGCCCAGGAACTCGATCTCGCCGGTCGGGGTCAGCCGCCCCAGGTCGCCGGTGCGGTAGATCCTCGGGCACTCCTCCCGCTCGCGGGCCACCGGGTTCACGACGAACTTCTCCGCCGTCAGGTCGGGCCGGTTGAGGTAGCCGATCGCCACGCCCGGGCCCCCGATGCAGATCTCCCCGCTCTCGCCCTCCGGCACCGGGCGCAGCTGCTCGTCGAGGATGTAGACCCGGTAGCTGGGCAGGGGTCTGCCGATCGTGACCGGCCGCCGGGGCGAGAGCTCGCCCCAGGTCGCGCTGACCGTGGACTCGGTCGGGCCGTACACGTTCAGGAAGCGGCGCCCCGGCCGGGACCACCGTTTGACCAGGTCGGGAGGGCACGCCTCGCCGCTGACCAGGAGGCTGCGCAGGGTGGAGACCTCGGCCTCGATGGTGGTGAGCAGGGTCGGCACGCAGCACAGGACGGTGATCGCCTGCTCGACCAGGAAGGCGCCCAGGCCCTCGCCGACGCGCCGCTCGTTGGTCGGCCCCGCCACCAGGGTGGCGCCGACCACCCAGGCCGGCCAGATCTCCTCGACCGAGAAGTCGAAGGCGAGCGACAGCCCCTGGTAGACCCGGTCCTCCTCCCGCACCTGGTAGATCGGCGCCACGGACTGCAGGAAGTTGACGATGCTGGCGTGCGAGACGGCCACGCCCTTGGGCCGCCCGGTGGTGCCCGAGGTGTAGATGACGTAGCAGACGGACTCGGGTTGGATCGCGACGTCCGGGCGCTCCCCGGACTGCGCGGCCACCTGGGCCTCCGACTCGTCCAACTCCAGTATTGGACATGGCAGTCGGTGGGTCCTGTGTCGCATGGCCGAGGTGGTCACCAGGGTGCACAGCCCGGCGTCCTCGGCGATGAACCGGACCCGGTCGGCCGGGTACGAGGGGTCCAGCGGCACATACGCCGCCCCGGACTTCAGGACCGCGAGCAGCGCCACGTAGCTGTCCGGGGAGCGCTCCAGCAGGATCCCCACACTCCGCCCCGGCCCCGCACCGCGCCGCCGCAGCAGGTGGGCGAGCCGGTTGGCCCGCTGGTCCAGTTCGGCGTAACCGAGCGACACGGGACCACACGTAACGGCGGTGTTTCCCGGAACCCGGTCGCAGGTCCGCTCGAAGTACCGGGCCAGCCCCCGGACCGGCGGAAGCTTCCACCGATCCGGGGCTTCCGGATCATCCGGCCCATTGATTGGTGTACTGACTTTTAATGTGGATCCCGATTCCGGCACAATCCCTCACATTCAGCGGAGAATGATAACGGCAGCAGCAGCCGTCGGATTTTGCGGACGATTTTTTGAGCAAATATTTGAGGAGTATTTGCGAACTCTTTGCCCTGTGCATGACAAGCCACACACGCACCTCAGGGCGCAGGGAAACCGCAGTTCAGCCATGCCCCAAGCCGAACCGTCCCGACGCTTGACGCTCGACGTCCCCAGAACGTCGCACCGCACGTTTCCCCCGTGCAGTCACGGCCGTGTCGCAGCCGTCGATATCCTCGCCCCAGCGACCGGCGACAGGCCGAACCGCCCGCACGCGGCAGCCGTCCCGATCATTCCTGGAGCGGTCCTCTAACTCGTCGGACCATATGTCGTAACTCGCAAGTACCGCAAGGGCGACCGGTTCATTAAGGGGATTCTCATTTAACTCTCATTCACCCCGGCCCCGGCTCCGATAAACAGAACGGAGGCCGACCGGGCGGCCGGCCTCCATGCGGGAGACCACCCCGTCGACGACCGGCCGCCACCGCCCGCCCAGCGCGGGCGCCTCGCTCCACCGTGACCGGAAGGCAGGATTCCAGCCACCTGACGCTGCGTTCAAGTCGCTTGTACGGCCGGTCATTTCATAACCACCTCTCTACCAAAACCCCACATGCCAGACTGACCGTCGCCCTGTGAGGGGTGCGAGGAAAGTACAACGCCGCCCGGGCCGGCAGAGGCCCCGGATCGCGGCGTCCACGCACGTGAGAGGGGAACAGTGGCACCTCAGGAATCCCTGCTCAAGACGTATGGGGACCGCTCCTACCGGCACGTGACCATGGCCCGCCACCAGGGCACCACCATCGCCTTCGCGATGGACTCCAACCGGCGGATCGTCTACTCGGTGCTGGACCTGTCCGGCCAGCAGACCAAGGGCGAGATCGACACCGCGTACTGGAGCGAGAACCCGGCCGAAGTGGCCTTCCCCCGGGAGATCGCCGAGGTCGGGTTCGCCGTCGTCGGGGCGACGGCGATGCCGACGGTCAAGCGCGGCGGGGCGGAGGCGGGCCCCGACGAGCGGCCGCTGCCCGCCGAGATCGACCCGTACCTGTCCACGACGGCGCGGCTGACGGCCGACGCCCCGTTCCACGTGCTCTCCGACGGCACGTACGTCGTCGTGCTGCGCCAGTCCGTCGGCGCGACGGACCCCGGCGCGGTGTACAAGCTCACCGGCGGCGGCTCCTCCGGCGACGCGGCCCGCACCGACTACGTGCTCAGCGGCACGAAGAAGGTCCCGCTGGTGCGCGACACCCTGCTGTGCGACCGGTTCCTGCTGGTGGACGGCAAGTTGAAGCCCGTCCTGGAGGCGCGCTTCAAGCGCAGCAGACACGCCACCCGCCCGGAGTCCACCAAGGACAGCCTGGGCACCGAGGACCTGGAGGGCCGCCCGTTCTACGAGCCCACCCAGAAGCTGTCCTTCGTCCGGAACCTGACCCGGGGCCGGTTCGCCGCCGTCCTCGTGCCGACCGCGATCAGCAACGTGCAGCGATGGCAGCTCTTCGCGCACAACGACGCCACCGGCCGGGTCGACTGCTTCAACATCGAGCAGGGTGCCCAGGGCCTGTTCAACATCCAGGGCACCCGCTTCTACACCAGCCCGGACGCGACCTACCGGGACGCGGTGTTCGAGCGCAGCCCGGGCACCTGTCCGTTCACCGGGCGCGAGCTGGTCCCGGTGACCGGCACCGAGGGCTACGCGGAGACGGCGCTGCGGCTGACCGGCACCGACCCGTACGTCGACCTGGGCGATCCCGCGGCGCTGCGCTTCGCGGGCGGGGCCTACTCGATCGAGGCATGGGTCAAGCCGACCTCCCACGACGGCCCGGTGCTCGGCCGCGACGGGGAGTACCAGCTGGCCGTGGACACCACCGGCGCGGTGACCCTCACCCACACCGGGTCGCCCTCCCCGCTGACCTCCACCGAGACCGTCCCCACCGACGTCTACACCCACATCGCCGCCACCTTCGACGGGAAGACGGCCAGGCTGTACGTCAACGGCAAGCCGGCCGGCAGCGGCGCGCTGCCCTTCACCCCGGCCACCGGCGCGAACACCCTGATCGGCAAGGACGGCGCGGGCGACCACTTCGACGGCGACCTCGACGAGCTCCGGGTGTGGAACCGGGCGCGCTCGGAGGCCGAGCTCGGCGACAGCATGAACCACCGGCTGATCGGCAACGATCCCGGCCTGGTGGCCTACTACCGCTTCGACGAGGGCTCGGGCACCACCGCCTACGACCAGACGGACAACGCGCTGCACGGCACCCTCAAGGGCGGCGTGGAATGGACGGGCTCGGACGCCCCGGTCGGCGACCACCCGGGGGTGCGGCGCGACAGCTTCACCCTCGACGGGCGCACGGTCGAGTCCGGCATGTCGGCCGTGCTCTACCACCAGCAGGAGAACGTGGTCGCCGGGTACCGCCCCGACCCCAAGCCCGCCAAGCGGCAGGCCCGGGTGATGCTGGCGTTCGTCGCCAAGGACGCCCAGGGCCCGTCCACGGCCGCCCTGGACTTCGCCGTCGGCCGCGACGGCCGGCTGGCCCAGGCCCCGGACGTCCTGGCCCCGACCTCGCTCAAGCGACCGGTGAAGGGGCAGGACTCGGAGCAGCTCAGCGTCCTGCAGCAGACGATCAAGCGGCTGGAGCCGGAGATCGCCGACCTGCGGCAGAAGATCGCCCAGCTGGCCGGCGCTGCCGGCAAGGCGGACGAGTACGAGGCGGAAGAGGCCCGGAGGAAGCCGGACTTCGACGCCCTGGAGCGGAGCTACCTCGCCGAGAAGGACCTCCCGGGCGCCTACGCCTACAACCTGAGGCTCAAGACCGAGCATGTGATGCCGAACGGCTACCGGTCGCAGTGGCTGTTCTTCGCCGGATCCGCCGGAGGCACCAGCCTCGGGATCTTCGGCGAGGACAAGGGCGACCAGCAGATCAAGGCGGTCTGGCGGTTGGAGCCCGTCAGCAGCCGACCGGAGGACAGCTCCTACTTCCTGGTGGTCGCCGACTCGGCCAAGCAGGAGCTGCACATCGAAGGCGACTCGACGGCGGAGAACGCCCGGGTGAACCTGCTCAAGGCCGAACCGAACAACCCTGCTTCGCAGTTCCAGCTGGTCACCACCAACAACGACGCCACCGTCACGCGCGAGATCCGCCTCGTCAACCGGAAGAGCCGGCTCGCGATCGGCTCGCCCTCCGCGGTCACGAACCCCTTCGTATACCAGTCGAGCGAGTGCCTCACGGCGGAGTCGGGTCTGCTCGTCCTGGTGAACCTCGGCATGCGGTCGGGGCTGGACAAGAAGTACCTCCCGCAGAAGGCGGAGATGGACGAGCTGCGCCGCAAGCTCCAGGAGGCGCGCACGGCCAAGGAGCGCACCAGCGAGCTGAACCTCGCGCTCACCGCCAGGCAGGCGGAACTGCAGGACGCCCAGAGCAAGTTGGCCGCCCTGACGAACGCCGCGCAGGGCGACGACGACCTGACGCTGGCCATGCCGCTGCTCGCGGTGGACGCCACCGGCCTGAGCCTGTCCGGCTGCCTGCTGGACTTCGCCCAGGGCCCCGACCGGCCGGCCCTGATGGACAGCGGCACCGGCAACCTCGTGCTGTACTTCCGCGGGCTCAACGGGCAGTTCTTCGCCGTGTACTACGACACCGGCGTCATCCGCGGCACCCGGACACTGGCCGGGGACGGCGGCACGCTCGCCTTCCTCGCCCGCGACCCCGCCGTCACCCTGGACACCTGCACCATCCGGATCGGCGACGGCGACGCCCCCGACCGGTGCGACCTGACCGTCACCGTCGGGACGGTCACCGAGACCTGGAAGTCCCTGCCGCGCAAGGCCGACCAGCTGGCGGCCGCACTGGCCGGGAACCCCGGCCGGCCGGTCACGGTCGGCGCGGTCGCGAAGGTGACCGGCAGCACGGTGGAGTTCACCTCCGCCACCACCGTCCGCGTCCCGGCCCGGGCCCACCTGCTCATCGGCAGCACCAACTACGCCGCGTCCGCCGAGGCCCCGGTCGGTTCCAAGAGCCTCACCCTCACCGCAGCGGGCACCGCGATCAAGCCCGGCGACAAGGTCAGCCTCGTCGCCTACGACTGGGGCCAGGCACAGTCCACCCGCCCCGGGGTCCTGCTGTCCGGCGGATCCCGGCTGATCGGGCTGGCTCCGGGCGGGGTCGAATCCGTCCCCAACGGCACCGCCAAGGAGTCCGTCGCCGGTCGCGGCTGCCGCTGGCGGGCCGAAATGCCCGGCCGCGCCTTCCAGTTCGACGGCAAGGACCAGTACCTGACGCTGCCCGCCGCCAAGTACCCGGCCGTCACCCCGGCCGGCGACCTCAGCCTGGAGGCGTGGGTCAACCCCGAGGCCGGGCAGGGCCGGCTCGTCCACGGCAGGACGGACGGGGCGAGCTACTCCCTGGCGCTCGCCGCCGCCGGCCTCCCGGTGTGGCAGTTCCTGGGCAACTCCAAGGTCGAGCTGACCGGCTCGCTCGACCTGTCGAACCGCGACTTCACCGTCGAGCTGTGGGCCAAGCGGGACAGCGTCCGCGGCGTCCGGGAGCCGCTGCTGACCCACGGCCACCTGCCGGGCGGCCAGACGGACCGCACGCTGCACCTGCACTTCGAGCCCAACGGCGCCTTCGGCTTCGGGCTGTACGCCGACGACCTGACCACCACGCAGACCTACACCGACCTGGAGTGGCACCACTGGGCCGTGGTGTACCGCAACGCCACCCGCGAGCGCTTCGTCTACCGGGACGGCGTCGAGGTCGCCAAGGACGTCGCCAAGGGGGCCTACCTCGGCAACGGGCCGCTGGTCCTGGGCCGGCAGGAGTTCAGCAACACCTCCCTCTACGGCCAGATCGACGAGGTCCGCGTCTTCGACCGGGTCCGCACCCCGCAGGAGATCCTCGCCCAGCGGTTCCAGCGGCTGGGCGGCATGGAGCCCGGGCTGATAGGCCACTGGAACTTCGAGGGGACGAACGACACGGCCTCGCCGATCAAGGGCTACCAGGTGGTCGCCCGGGTGGGCAACCAGGTGATGCGGTCGGCCGAGCGCTTCCCGTGCAACGAGTGGGGCCACGTCGCCGCGACCTTCACGCAGTCCTGGGCGGTGCGCCCGGAGGGCGGCGAGGGCCTGTCGGTGGCCTCGCAGGACTCGCTGAACATCCTGGAGGACCTCACCATCGAGGCGTTCGTCCAGATCGAGCAGCTGGGCAAACCCGCGGTCCTGGTCTCCAAGGGATCGGTGGTCGACGGCGGCCGGGACGGCGTCCCGTACCAGCTGAGCGTCCTGGCCGACGGCCGGCTGGAGTTCGCCTTCGCCGACGCCGGCGGCAAGGCCGCGCGCTTCACCTCCACCGAGACCGTGACCCTGGGCGCCTTCCACCGGGTGACCGTGGTGAGGCAGCGCCAGCCCGACACCGCCGGCAACATCAAGGCGGGCGAGGCCGGCCCCGCCACGCAGGACGTCCGCATCTACCTGTACCTCGACGGCAAGCTGGTCCTCACCACCTCATGGGGCGGGGCCACTTCGCAGGCCAACACTAGCCCGGTGGAGATGGGCCGGGGGCTGCGCGGCGTCCTGGGCGAGGTGCGGCTGTGGAACACCGCGCGCACCGCACCCCAGCTCGGGCTGCCCGTCAGCCCGCGCGACAAGGGGCTCCTGGCCTGCTGGCCCTTCAACGAGAACGCCGGCAACGTCACCCTCGACCTCAGCGGCTCCTTCCCCGCGAAACTGCGGGGCGCCCGCTGGACCCGCGACCCCGACCCCAGGGCCAGCATCCTGCGGCTCTACCGCAACGGCGACCCGCTGTCCGAGGGCACGCCGACCGCCCAGGACCGCGACGCCTCGGGCGACCACCAACTCACCCTGGGCGCCCGCCTGGTGGGCGGCAAGCCGACGGAGCTGCTGACCGGCACCCTGGAGGAGGTGCGGATCTGGCGCACCGTCCGCACCCGGGAGCAGATCTCCGACAACCTGTTCACCCGCCTGCGCGGGGACAAGCAGGACCTGCTCGGCTACTGGCCGTTCGACAAGGACTCCACCGCACCCGGCAGCGCCTCGGTGCGCGACGAGGGGCTGCGCGCCAACGACCTGAACTTCTCCCCGACGCGGCCGCGCATCCTGCTCTCCACCGCGCCCGTCTCCGCCGACACGGCCCAGGTCCGCTCGGCCCTCGCCGACGTGCGCACGCCCTTCCACAGCACCATCGCCGGAGCCCCCGGCGCCACCGAGTACGCCGACCTCCAGTACGACGCCAGGGGCCAGGCGATCGGCGTGCTCAAGCGCTGCTACGGCTTCGTCCGCGACGGCCGCTGGCACCTCATCACCGGCTACAAGGTCGGCGACCTGATCACCGAATGGGTCGGCCAGGCCCAGTTCGACCCGCAGCTCATGGGCTACATCGAGGGCGCCCCGCCCGTGCCGTCCGAGAACCTCACCGACAAGTCCGACGGCTACGCCGGAGCCTCCTCGGTGGAGTTCACCGAGGCCGACCAGGTGCTGCAGAGCCTGTCCGCCAGCAAGACCGAGAGCACCAACACCGCCTTCAACGTCTCGTTCGGCGCCGAGACCGACGCCGGCGCCATGGCGGTCGCCGCACCGCTTGGTTTCGGCGTCGCGACCCCGGCGGCCAAGGCCCAGCTGAAGCTCGCCGTGACGGGCAGCCTGGAGTTCTCCAACTCCTGGAGCGAGGACACCAGGATCAGCCAGGGCACGAACACCGCCCGCAAGACCAAGCTGGCGCTGACCGGGTACGTCGAGGACCCGGCCAAGGTGCTGAACTCCGCCATCGGCCGCCGGTACGTGCCCGCCAACACCGGCATGGCGCTGGTGCAGTCGCAGACCGCCGACGTCTTCGCGCTGCGCCTGGCGCACACCGGCGCCCTGGTCGCCTACCGGATGATGCCCAACCCGGACATCCCGCTGGACTGGAACATCATCCACTTCCCGATCAACCCCCGCTACACCAAGCAGGGCACCCTGGACGGCGCGGTCGGCTTCAACGACCAGGGCAAGGTCACCGATCCCGACTACCCCACCGCCACCGGCTACGGCGAGTACAGCTACTTCAAGCCGCGGGACGCCTACGCGCTGAAGCGCCGGATCACCCGCGACCAGCAGCGGCTGCAAGCCTTCTACGAGTCGATCTCCACCGAGATCGACCGCAACACCATCGACGAGGCGGCCAAGGCGCAGGCCAAGTCGGCCCTGCACTCGATGGGCGTGCTCACCGGCCCGGACACCCGCCGCACCACCGCCGGCAGCAAGAGCGCCGGCGGCTTCGCGCGCCGGGACCTGGTCAACACCTACGTCTGGACGGCCCAGGGCGGCTTCTTCGCCGAGACCACCGAGGCCACCGACGCCGTCAGCGAGACCACCTCCGGCGCGTACAACATGAGCGCCACGGTCGGCGGCTCCCTCGACCTCAGCTTCGGCCTCGGCCCCTTCGGCTTCTCCATCCACCTCGACGCCTCGCGGGGCGGCAGCCTCAGCCTCACCAAGGCCAAGACCAAGGACTCCACCCGCACCTTCGGCCTCGACGTCCAGTGCGCGCCGAGCGGGGACCTGCAACGCCGGGACAAGGACGGCAAGCCCGACTACGACAAGGCGGGCAAGCCCGTACTGGTGCCGGGCAAGGTGGACGCCTACCGCTTCCTCACCTTCTACCTCGGCGAGACCAGCGCCAACTTCGACGACTTCTACAACAAGGTCGTCGACCCGACCTGGCTGTCGAACAGCGACGCCCCCGACGCCGCCGCCCTGCGGCAGACCCGCCAGAGCTCCGCGAAGCCCCCGTGCTGGCGCGTCCTGCACCGGGTCACCTACGTCAGCCGGGTGCTCGCGCCCATCCCGCCGGCCGGGGCGCCGCCGCTGGAGAAGGCGATGCGCGCCGAGAACATCGACAGCAACTACGAGCTGATCAGGCGCCTCGAACCGTACGTCCGCCCCGCCGCCACCAGCAGCGCGGCCCTCGCCGCCGCCACCCGCACCGCCCTCGCCGCCCAGCTGCCCGAACTCCTGCCCCACGCCCCGGAGATCATCGAGTACCTGACCCGCTACTTCGGATTGGAGAACTGACCTCCGCCCCTGCCTCGCCCGCCCGCCCGCCGCACCGACGGCGGGCGGGCGGGCGCCTTTCCAGCACGCCTCAGGACAGCTCCGCCGGCGTCGCGAGACCTGCGGTGCGCGCGGCCAGGCCCGCCTGGACGGTGAAGAGGCGGTCGCGCGTCTCCTGGTCGAGCGCGCTGAAATGCCCGTGCGCCTCCAGCGTGACGAAGCCGTGCACGGTGGCCCAGGCGAGCATGGTCGCCTCCACGGCATCGGGGACCAGCGGGGTGCCGAGCCGGCCGCGCTCGGCCGTGTCCGCCACGAGCTCGAGCATGTGCTCCTTCACCCGCAGCCCGGCCGCCGTGGTCGGTCCGTCGACCGGGGCGGCGTACCCGGGCACCGGGGAGCCGAAGATGAGGGCGAAGCGCTCCGGGTGCTGCTGCGCCCAGGCGCGGTAGCTCGCGCAGGCGGCGTGGAAGCGGCCGTCGAGGTCGTCCGGGGTGACGGTGGCCCTGGTCGCCCTGAGCGCCTCCGACAGGCTGTCGTAGGAGTCGGCGACGAGCGCGGTCAGCAGCTCGTCCCGGTCGGCGAAGTACCGGTACAGCGCGGGCGCGGTCATGCCGAGGCTGCGGGCGATGTCGGTGAAGCGCAGGTTGGCGCTGCCGTGCTCGGCGATCAGACCGAGGGCCGCCTGCTTGATCTCCTCCACCGTGCCCGCGCGCAGCCGCTCACGGCGGGTGCGGGCCTCGCCCATCTCGGTCATCGCGTCTCCCGTTCGCTCGGTGCGGGACGGCACGGCGCGGCACCGCATTGACAATCCGTACCCGTCGACGGATACGTTACGCCTCATAACAGCGTTACGAGGCATAACGCTTTTGCGGGGCGCCGCCCCTCGCCACGTACGACGGAGGAACTCATGTCCCAGGCAGCACGCGACGAAGGACGGCCGACCGCCGGGAGCCGGGGCCCGCACCGGCCCGGCCCGCTCGGCCGAATAGCCGGCTGGAGCTTCCGCCACCGGGGCCGCACGGTGCTGCTGTGGCTGCTCGCCGCCGGCGCGGTCTTCGGCCTCTCGGCCGGTTTCGGCGCGAAGTACAGCGCGGACTACAGCGCCCCCGGCTCGGACTCCAAGCAGGCCCAGCAGCTGCTCGCGCGCGACTTCCCCGGGCTCGGCGGCGAGTCGATCAACCTGGTGCTGTCGGCCGACGGCGGCGTGACCGACGCCGCCACCCGCGCCCGGGCCAAGGACCTGCTCACGCGGATGGCCGCCGTGCCGCACGTCAGCGGCATCGACGACCCGTACGGCCCGCGCGGCAAGGTGTCACCCGACGGCCGCACGGCGCTCGGGCAGCTCCACCTCGACGTCGCCAACGCTCCCGACATGCCCAAGGCCGACACCCAGCGCCTGCTCGACCTCGCCGCCACGGCCTCCGACGGACTCGGCTCTAACGGACTCGGCTCCGGCGGACTCCGGGTCCACCTGGGCGGCATGACCGTCCAGCAGGCCGAACAGGGCGCGATCGGCTCCGAGGGCATCGGCATGGCGGCCGCCGCCGTGATCCTGGTGATCACCTTCGGCTCGGTCGTCGCCGCCGGCCTGCCGCTGCTCACCGCCCTCGGCGGGCTCGCCGTCAGCACCACCGCGCTGCCCGTCCTCGCCGCGGTCATGCCGGTGCCGGACTGGTCGACCTCGCTCGCCGCGATGCTCGGCATCGGCGTCGGCATCGACTACGCGCTGCTCCTGGTCACCCGGTTCCGCGAGTGGCGCGCCGAGGGG
Source organism: Kitasatospora sp. NPDC051170 (assembly GCF_044455705.1). NCBI lineage: Bacteria > Bacillati > Actinomycetota > Actinomycetes > Kitasatosporales > Streptomycetaceae > Kitasatospora > Kitasatospora sp. NPDC051170. The sequence continues at coordinate 45,710 of NZ_JBITFA010000001.1, forward strand.
CTGGCGCCCGAGGAGGCCACGGTCGCCGCCCTCGACACCGCCGGGCGCGCGGTCGTGGTCGCCGGGCTGACCGTGGTGGTCAGCATGCTCGGGCTGTTCGCGATGGGCCTGTCCTTCATGCGCGGGGCGGCCGTCTCGGCGGTCCTCTCCCTCCTGGTGGTCCTCGCCGCCTCCGCGACCCTCTTCCCCGCCCTGCTCGGCTACCTCGGCCGGCACATCGAGCGCCTCCGACTGCCGCTGCCGCGGCGCCGCAGCCCCGAGCAGCCGGCGGGCACCGGCTGGCTGCGCTGGAGCCGCCTGGTCCAGCGCCACCGCGTCCTCGGCGCCGTCACCGGGGTGCTCGTCCTGCTGGCGCTGGCGGCGCCGTTCCTCGGCGTCCGCTTCGGCTTCCCCGACGCGGGCAACGATCCCGCCGGCCGCTCCAACCGGCAGGCGTACGACACGGTGGCCGCCGGCTTCGGACCGGGCAGCAACGGCCCGCTCGTCCTGGTCGCCGAACTGGCGCCCGGCACCCGGCCCGACGCGGCGGCCTCACTCCCCGACAGGCTGCGGTCGGTGCCCGGCGTGGTGGCCGTCACCCCGCCGCTGCCCAGCGCCGACGGCCACTCCCTGCTCCTGACGGTCGCTCCGGCGACCGGGCCGCAGAGCACGGCCACCAAGGCCCTGGTCCGTGAGCTCCGCGAGCACGTCCTGCCGACCGCCGCCGGCCCCGGCGTCCGGGTGCACGTCGGCGGGGCGACCGCCGCCGCGATCGACAGCACCGACAACATCGCCCGCCGCATCCCGCTGCTCGTCGGCGGCGTGGTCACGGTGTCGATGCTCCTGCTGCTCGTCGCCTTCCGCAGTCTGGCCGTCGCCCTCAAGGCCGCCGTGATGAACCTGCTCTCCGTGGGCGCCGCGTACGGCGTGGTCGCCCTCGTCCTGCGGGGTGGCACCGCCGGCCGTCTGATCGGCATCGACAACCCCACCCCGCTGCCCGCCTTCGTCCCCGTCCTGACCTTCGCCGTCCTGTTCGGCCTCTCGATGGACTACGAGGTGTTCCTGGTCAGCCGCATGCGCGAGGCCTGGCTGCACTCGGGCGACAACGCGCAGTCCATCGTCACCGGCCTCGCGGGCACCGCCCGGGTGATCACCGCGGCGGCGGCCATCATGGTCTCCGTCTTCGCGGCCTTCGTCCCCTCCCCCGACCTCCCGATCAAGGTGATCGGCGTCGGCATGGGCTCGGCCATCCTGATCGACGCCACCCTCGTCCGCCTGCTCCTGGTCCCCGCCGTCATGCACCTCCTCGGCGGCGCCAACTGGTGGCTCCCCTCCTGGCTCGACCGCCGCCTCCCCCACCTCCACATCGAGGGCCACACCGAGCGCTACCGCCCCTCCCCCGCCCCCACAGGCCCTCGCCCCACCGCAACGGTCGGCTGAGTAGCCGCACCCTCCACTTCTGCCGGACGATCAGATTCCGACTATGGACGAATAGAAATGGTCACCATCATTCATCTCACGATTCGTCATGTTCCTTGAAGGTAGCGTGATCGAACAGAGCTCGTCCGTTCGGCCGGGCTTCTGTACCCGCGGGAGGCAGAACACATGGCACCGGCCACCGCCACCGCCGGCCTGATCCGCCTCGGCTGACCCCGCACGGCACACCGACCCCAGCCCGCCCGCGCAACTCCCAGATCGAAGGATGGACACCATGCCCTTGACCGCGAATGACCTTGCCGTGCTCGGCGGAGTGCCGATCACCATTCGGTCGGCCTCCTTCCCGAATGTGTTCCTGCGCATGGACGCCGCCGGAGTGGTCGCCAACACCGCCCCCGGCGGAGGGAAGGTCAACTGCCAGTTCGGCTCCGGCCCCCAGACTGCGGTCAGACTCCAAGCCCAGGGGAACAACACCTACGCCATCGAGTCGGCGGCCTCCCCGAACGTGTTCCTCCGCATGGACGCCAGCGCGGTTCCCACCAGCGGAGCCGGCGGAGGAACGGTCAACTGCCAGTACACCGCCGGGCTCTACGAGAAGTTCATCCTCCTCGCGCAGCCCAACGGCTCGTTCGTCATCGGGTCGGCGACCTTCCAGAACGCATGCCTGCGCATGGCGACGGGATCCGGGGTGACCGCCGCCACCGGCCCCGGGGGAACGGTGAACTGTCAGCTCGCCACCATCAGCGACTCGGGAACCACGTTCTATCTCGACATAGCCTGACCAAAACGCAGTACGCCTCCGGCCCGGTGAGTTCGAGGATGTTCCAGATCCCCGTCCCCACCCAGGCCGGAGGCGCCCGGCTCTCCAGCCGGCCAGGTCGTCCCGAGCGCGGCACGGAGGCGGCCGCCCTGCCGGGCGAGACCCTCCTCCTCCACTTCTGAGGATCGACGTGATCTGCGAGAATCCGCCGGTGAACACCCTGGACGCCGTCTCCCACCAGACCCTGCTCCGCCGGGGTTTCGCCCTCGAATACACCACTCTGGGCTGGAACGTGATCGGCATCGTGGTGCTCGCGATCGCCGCGATCAACGCCCGCTCCGTCGCGCTGGCCGGCTTCGGCCTGGACTCCCTGATCGAGATCGGCGCCTCCACCGTCGTGATCTGGGAACTGTCCGGCACCGGCGAGGACCGGCGGAAGCGGGCGCTGAAACTGATCGGGCTTGGCTTCGGGCTGCTCGGGCTCTACCTGCTGGCGCAGTCGACGATCGTCCTGGTCAGCGGCTTCCACCCGCACCACTCGACGCTCGGAATCGCCTGGACGGCCATCACCGCCGCCGTGATGTTCGCACTCGCCTCCGGCAAGGCCCGCACCGGCGCGGCCCTGGACAACCCCGTACTCAGGACCGAGGGCCGGGTCACCCTGATCGACGGCCTACTCGCCGCCGCCGTCCTGCTCGGCCTGGTCCTCAACAGCACCCTCGGCTGGTGGTGGGCGGACCCGGCCGCCGGGTACGTGCTGGTCTACTACGCCGCCCGCGAGGTCCGCGAGATCTTCTTCGGCGAGCACTGACCACGCAGCGCCCCTCCCCCCACCGCTACCGCCGCCCAGGCCAGCGCGGCTCCACCTGCTCCAAGGCGGCCTCCCGGCCCCGCTCCGCCCGGCGGCCGGACCGTCTGCTCCGGCCCGGACCGCGACATACGTGGACGGGTGGGGACGGCACCCGGGAGGTGTCCGGGCGCCGCCCCCGTGGGTCGGGGTCGCTCAGGCGCGGGGGGCGAGGTTGTCGTTGAAGAACGGCACGGCTTCCCGGACGGCCTGGTCGACGTACTTGGGCACGTCGTAGAAGTCCATGTGGGTGCCGCCCTCGACGATGACGAGCTTCTTGGGGCCGCGGGCCTTGGCGTGCAGCTCGGTGCTGTGCCACAGCGAGCCGGCCTCGCTGCCGGCGACCATCAGGAGCGGCTGGGTGAGCAGGTCCTCGACGAGGTGGAAGGCGTCGAAGGCGAGGATGCGCGGGATGCTCAGGCCCAGGAGGTACTGGTTCCGGGCGTTCGGGTGCTGGGCGCGGGGGGTGAGGTAGTAGTCGTGGGCCTCGGCGAGGTCGCGCGGGGTGTTCCCGTCGAGCTCGGCCGGGACGTAGGGGGCCATGACGGGCTCGGCGCCGGTGGCGGCCTGGGCCTGCCGGGCCTGGGAGGCGGCGTCGCGCACCGGCAGGGCCGCGCTGTCCTGGTCGGCGCCGTACCAGCCCTTGCGCCAGGCGCTGCCGATGTTGAGGGCGCTGACCGTGGCCACGGCCCGGATCCGGGAGTCGGTCATGGTGGCGTTGACGGCGTAGCCGCCGCCGGCGCAGACGCCCAGGACGCCGACGCGGTCGGCGTCGACGTAGGGCAGGGACTGCAGGTGGTCGACGGCGGCGTGGACGTCCTCGACCCGGCGCGCGGGGTCCTCCAGGAAGTGCGGCTCGCCGCCGCTCTCACCCTGGTAGGAGGCGTCGAAGGCCAGGGCCACGAAGCCCTGTTCGGCGAGCTTCTTCGCGTAGAGGCCAGCGGTCTGCTCCTTGACGCCGCCGCCCGGGTGGACGGTGACGATCGCGGGGTAGCTGCCGTTCGGGTCGAAGTCCTCGGGGAGGAACAGGTTGCCGGCCATGGTGATCGGGCCGTTGGGGAAGGTGGTGGACTGCATGGTGGTGCTCCTGGTGACGGGGGTGTGCGAAGGGGGGCTCGGGGACGGGCTCAGCGGGCGCGCAGGTGGTCGAGGTCCTCGCGGACGCGGGCCGGTTCGCGCTCCAGGGGCAGGTTGGCGCGGTCCTCGACGGCGTCCAGGGCGCCTGCGGCGTCGGGCCTGGCCTGGGCGAACAGGGCGGTGAAGTCGGTGGTCGAGGGGCCGGGGCCGGAGAACGCCTCGAAGGTGCGGCCGACCGCCTCGTCGTCGAGCAGGGCGGCGACCAGCAGGCGGGCGAGGGCCGTGCGGTCGATGCCGTCCTCGCCGGTATCTCCCTGTTCGACGCGCAGGTGGTCCCCGCCGGGCCCGGCGTCCAGCCAGCCGGGCCGCACGATCGTGTAGGGGGCGCCGCTGAGCCGCACGAGGCGCTCGGAGCGGCGTTTCCAGTCCAGGGCGTGGCCGCCCTGGTTGAAGGGGTGGTCGCGGCGGGTGACGAAGATCGTCGTCTGCAGGACGATCCTGGGGCGCCGGTCGCCGAGTGCGGCCAGGACGTGGGCGACGCCGCCGTAGTCGACGCGCTCGAAGGAGTCGGGGCGGGCGTCGTCGTCGGAGCCGTGGACGAAGACCACCGCGTCGACGCCGCGTACGGCGTCGGCCAGGGCCTCGGGCGACTCCAGGTCGGCGACGGCGATCTCGGTGCCGGGCAGCAGCCGGCGGGCGTGGGCCTCGTTGCGGGCCAGGGCGACGGGGGTCAGGCCCCGGTCCTTCGCGGCGGCGACGACGTGCCGGCCGGTGCGGCCGGTGGCCCCGACGACGAGGACCCGGTTGACGGTGCTCATGGCGGTTGTGCCTTCCTTCCGGACGAGAGTGGGGGTGGGCGGCCGGTCAGTGGCTGGTGGTGCGGGCGGCGGCGTACTGCTCGTCGGTGACGGGCTCCAGCCAGGTGGTCTCCGGGCTGCCGTCACCGGGCCCCTCCCACATCGCCAGGTGCTCCATGAACCGGTCCGGCGCCGCACCGTGCCAGTGCTCCTCACCGGGAGGGCAGACCACGAGCTCGCCGGGGCGGGCTTCGAGGACCACTCCGTCGCGGGTGCCGACCAGGGCGGTGCCGGAGACGACGTGCAGGCTCTGGCCCAGCACGTGGGAGTGCCAGTGGGTGCGGGCGCCGGGGGCGAAGCGCACCAGGTTGACCCGCATCCGGGACGGGGCCTGGCCGGGGTGGACCACGTCCCACCACACGTCGCCCGTGAACCACTCGGCCGGGGCCTTGCTCGTGGCCGCGGATTCGACGAATTCCATGAATTTCTCTCCCGATGATCGTGTGCCCCGCGCCAGATGTCCCGGCGGTGCGCAACGGCGGAGATTCACGAATCTCCGCGACCGGACATCTCCCGGATTCCAGGAAGTGTTCTGCGGGGCACACCACAAACACTCGCACGCCCCGCTGTCCCGTTGAAGAGGAGATTTCCTTCCCGGGAGGGACTTATCCAGGGAGGAAACTCTCCCTCCCACCGGACTTGCGTCACGGGTCAGACTGGATCGCATGACCAGCAACGCGCATCCCGAGGAGCTCGGGGCCTTCCTCAGGGCCCGCCGGGCCGAGCTGAGCCCCCGCACCGTCGGACTTCCCGCAGACACCGGGCGCCGGCGCGTGGCCGGGCTGCGCAGGGAGGAGGTCGCCCAGCTGGCGGCCATCAGCACCGACTACTACACCCGCCTGGAGCAGGGGCGCATCCAGGCGTCGGCGCCGGTGCTCGACGCCCTCACCCGCGTCCTGCACCTGGACGACGACCAGCGCGACTACATGCTCGGGCTCGCCGGACGGCCCGACAACCGGCCCCCTCGCCGCACCCTGCAGAAGGTCCAGCCGAGACTGCGCCGACTGCTGGACGACCTGAACACCACCCCCGCGATCGTCCTCGGCCGGCGCATGGACATCCTCGCCTGGAATCCGCTCGCGGCCGCCCTGGTCGCCGATTTCTCGGAAATCCCGGAGAAACAGCGGAACTACATACGGCTCGTCTTCACCGACCCGAGAATGCGGGAACTCTACGCCGACTGGGAGAGCGTCGCCCACACCTGCGTGGCCCAACTGCGCATGGAGGCCGCCCGCGATCCCGGAAACCCCCGCCTCGCCGCCCTGGTCGGCGAACTCTCCCTCCAGGACGCCGACTTCCGCCGCTGGTGGGCCGCCCACCACGTCGCCGTCCGCGGGATCGGCACCAAGACCCTGCGACACCCCGTCGTCGGCGACCTCACCCTCGACTGGGACACCCTCGCCAGCACCACCGACACCGACCAGCAGCTCGTCCTCTGGACCGCCGAACCCGGCACCCCCACCCACGACGCCCTGCGCATCCTCGCCTCCTGGACCGACACCGGCCCCGCCCGCGACGCACCCCACCGCCCGCCCAGCACCCCTGCCAGACTGGAACCATGAACAGCCACGCCGGCGACCCGAAGGAACTCGGGACCTTCCTCAGGGCCCGACGCGCCGAACTCGACCCCCACCAGGTCGGCCTGCCCGCCACCGGGACGCCCAGACGGGTCGCGGGCCTGCGCCGCGAGGAGGTCGCCCGGCTGGCATCGATCAGCACCGACTACTACACCCGCGTCGAACAGGGCCGGATGCCCGCCTCCGCCCCCGTCCTGGAAGCCCTCGCCCGCGCCCTGCACCTGAGCGCCGACCAGCGCACCTACCTCCTCGGCCTCGCCGGACGGCCTCCGAGCGATCCGCCCGCCCCCTCGGGCGCGCAGGTCAGCGAATCGGGCCGGCGCCTCCTCGGCCAGCTCACCACCTGTCCGGCCCTCGTGCTCACCGACACCATGGACGTCCTCGCCTGGAACCCCCTGGCCGCCGCCCTGCTCACCGACTTCGCGCTCCACCCCGAGCCGCGGCGCAACTACGTCTGGCTCCTCTTCAACGACCCGGCCCTGCGCGACCGCTACGGCGACTGGGACGGCGGCGCCCGCTCCTGCGTGGCCTACCTGCGCATGAACACCGCCGGCCGCACCGACGACCCCCGCCTGCACCGGCTCCTCGCGCAGATGGCCGACCAACCCGACTTCCAGCGGTGGTGGCAGGGCCACGAGGTCGCCGTCCAGGGCGCGGGCAACAAGCACTTCCGCCACCCGCTCGTCGGCGACCTCACCCTGGACTGGGACACCCTCACCAGCTCCACCACCCCCGACCAGCACATCGTCGTCTGGACCGCCCAGCCCGGCAGCCCCTCCGAACACCGCCTGCACGAACTCGCCGCCGCAGTCTCCGCCCACGGACCAACGGCGGGGCTTCGGGACGGGCAGCCGGTGGCGCCGGGCCTGGAGTAACGCGGCCCGACCTACGGCATCCGCCCCTTCGACACCGCCGTCATCGACCCTTCGAACGGTCGGCCTGAGCCGCGCAGCCGGCCCTTCCGTTCGCGTGGCCGCACAGGCCCAGCCCGCGAGCTCGCTTGCTCGCGCTCGCGCCCCCGCGCTCGGAGGTCGCCTCCCGATCAGGCGTGCTGACAGCGCTCGTCGTCCGTACCTCTACAGGCTGAGCAGGCCGACGGCGTGTCCGTCGTGGTCCACCACCGCCCACGTGTCCAGGCCGCGGGAGCGCATGGCGGCGGCAGCGGTGGCGGCGGGCATGCCGGTGGTGGCGAAGGGGGCCCGGTCGAGGGTCACGTCGCGTACCGGCGTGCGCTCGGTGTACCAGGACCGGGCCTGGAACGGCGCCAGGTGGAGGCGGGTCAGCAGCCCGGCGCAGCGGCCGTCCTCGTCGCGGACGAGGAGGTGGTCCGCGCCGGAGCTCTGCAGGATGTCCATCGCGGCGTCGACCATGACATCGTCGCTGATCTGCAACTCGGGGTGTTTCATGAGATCGCCGACCGTGGCGGTGGTCGGCGGATCCTGGATCGTGGTGGTCACGGGCTGACTCCTTCGTGTCTCTCCGGCCGAGGCCGGCGGTGATGATCAGGGCCCTGATGGCGGATGGGCCGACAGGCCGCGCGGGGGCGGGCCGCAGCGCTGAACGACTCCGCGCGCGGCCGCCACGGGAATCCGGTGTCACCGACCCCGCGATCTGTGCGGCCCCGGTCCGCCTCGGGAGCCGGGTCCGGGGGTGCTAGTGCCGCGTCAGGCGGCGAGAGCGACGCGCTTGGGGGCCCGGCGGCGGGAGGAGCTTTGGTTGCCTCGGCTCGGGGTGGCCCGGGTGTCACCGACGGTCTGGGCGGGACGGCCGCGGCGGCCGCGGTTCGCGGAGGAGGTGCGGCGCGGCCGTTCGACGACGGGTTCGGCGATCACGGTCGGGATCCCGGTGGGCACCCGGGCGCCGGTGATACGGGCCAGCTCCTCGTCGCCGGCGCTGACCTTGGTGGTGACGGGGGTGATGGCGGCGGTGGCCATCATGCGGGTCATCTCGCGGCGCTGGTTGGGCAGCACCAGCGTGACGACGGTGCCGGACTCACCGGCGCGGGCGGTGCGGCCGCCCCGGTGGAGGTAGTCCTTGTGGTCGGCGGGCGGGTCCAGGTTGACGACCAGGTCGAGTCCGTCGATGTGGATGCCACGGGCGGCGACGTTGGTCGCGATCAACGCGGTGACCTGGCCGGTGCGGAACTGCTCCAGGGTGCGGGTGCGCTGGGGCTGGGACTTGCCGCCGTGGAGGGCCGCGGCCTTGACCCCGTTGGCGAGCAGGTCCTCCACCAGCGCGTCGGCGGAGTCCCGGGTGCCGGTGAACATGATCACCCCGCCGTCTCGGGAGGCGATGTGGGCGATCGTGGCGCTCTTGTCGAACTTCTGCACATGGAGCACGTGGTGCTCCATGGTGCTGACCGCTCCGGCGGACGGGTCCACCGAGTGGGTTACCGGGTCGTTGAGGAAGCGGCGCACCAGGCGGTCGACGTTGCGGTCCAGGGTGGCGGAGAACAGCATGGTCTGGCAGCCTTCGGCGACCTGGTCGAGGAGCTCGGTGACCTGCGGCAGGAAGCCCATGTCGGCCATCTGGTCGGCCTCGTCGAGCACCGCGATGCCGACCCCGTCCAGCTGGCAGTCGCCGCGCTGGATCAGGTCCTTGAGTCGGCCGGGGGTCGCCACCACGACCTCCGCGCCCCGGTTCAGCGCGTGTGCCTGGCGGCCGATCGACACCCCGCCGACCACGGTCGCCATCCGCAGGCGCACCGCGTGGGCGAAGGGGGTGAGGGCGTCGGTGACCTGCTGCGCGAGTTCGCGGGTGGGGACCAGCACCAGGGCCAGCGGGCGGCGCGGCTCGGCCTTCTGCCCTGCGGTGCGGGCCAGCACGGCGAGACCGAACGCGATGGTCTTGCCGGAGCCGGTGCGGCCACGGCCCAGGACGTCGCGGCCGGCCAGCGAGTTCGGCAGCGTCGCGGCCTGGATCGGGAACGGTGTGGTGACGCCCTGGCGGGTCAGGGTGGAGAGCAGGGCCTTGGGCATGTCCAGTTCGTCGAACGCTTCGACGGCCGGCAGCGCCGGGGTGGTGCTAACCGGCATCGCGAACTCGCCCTGTCGGGCGGAGCCCTGACGGGAGCTGCGGCCGCCGGCCGGGCGGTCGCCGTAGAAGGACTTGCCGCCGGAGCGGGAGGATGCCGAGGAGCGGGAGTTGGCGTTCTGGTACGAGGAGCGGCTGGAGCGGTTCATGTGAAACCTTCCCGGGGCGGCACGTCGCGAGGCGGCTCCGCGGCGCAGGGCGCCGGCAGGAGGCTACAGCGGAACGGCCGGAAGTATGGGGCGCGGAGCGTGGACGGTGGAACCGTGCGGCACGTCACCTACGGTCGGCGCTCACCGCGCGGAGCGGGAGCGAGGAACCTCGAAGCCGTGTGTTGTCACGGCAGGGCGCCGGTCCGGACGCGGCGCGGTGCGTCTCGCGTGGGGATGGCCGCCGGTGGCGAAGCCAGGGGCCGGAAACGGCCGGGAGATGCGCCGTGGCGCAATGCCGAGGGGCCCGCACCAGGCGTGTGTGCGCGGTGCGGGCCCCTCGCTGCTAGGCGGGTGCCATGGCAGAAAACTACAGCGGACGAATGTTCTCGGCCTGCGGGCCCTTCTGGCCCTGCGTGACGTCGAACTCGACCTTCTGGCCCTCGAGCAGCTCGCGGAAGCCGTTGGCGTTGATGTTCGAGTAGTGGGCGAAGACGTCGGGGCCGCCACCCTCCTGCTCGATGAAGCCGAAGCCCTTTTCCGCGTTGAACCACTTCACAGTGCCATTAGCCATAAAGAAATCTCCTTCAAGGGGGCTGTCCGAAGCCCGCACAGTACGGACTTCGAGTCGCCGCGATGAGCACCCACCCGGGGAAGAGCCGGGAAAGAAAAATGCGCCTGCGAAACATCAGCAGGCGCACACGAAATTCATGGGAACCACTACTGCAACTAGGACGACAGTAGCAGGCCGCGGCCCATCGCGGCGGTATATTTCCGCCCCAGATCTTCGGAGCCCCGCCCTGGACCTGCCGGACCGGCACCGACAGGTTCGACAACACGCTTGGAGGGCAAGCTGGTTGACCGGATAGATCACCCCCTGCCCACCAGCCCGCACTCCACGCCGCACGGCCGGGCGCGTCGGGCGCGTCGGGCGCGTCGGGCTTCCATCTCATCGCGTCCCGCGTGGTGGCGACGGCCGGAGGGGGACTGCGGCACGCGTCGTGGAGATCGCGGGCCGGCAGTCCGCTCGTCCTCAGGCGTGATCGCGGCGGAGCCGTTCGTTGATGCGCAGGGCCTCTTCGAGTTGGTCTTCGAGGATGATGATGCGGCAGGCCGCGTCGAGGGGGGTTCCCTGGTCGACGATCTCGCGGGCGCGGGCGGCGATGCGCAGTTGGTAGCGGGAGTAGCGGCGGTGGCCGCCGGCTGATCGCTGGGGGGTGATGAGTTTGGCCTCGTCGAGGCTGCGCAGGAAGCCCGGCGTGGTGCCCAGGATCTCCGCGGCCCGGCCCATGGTGTAGGCGGGGTAGTCGTCGTCGTCGAACTTGGTCTCTGCGCTCATGTGATCCGCCGTGTCGTGGTCGGTGGCGAGGGTGGCCTGTTCCACCAGCACCTTCTTTCTCGGGAAACGGGTCGAGGGCCCCGGCGCTGTTGTGCGCCGGGGCCCAGGGATATGTGGATTCACTGCACCATCTACTGCACTACTGCTGCCGGCTGATTCGCCGGCCTGCGGTGTCCGCGCTGCCCGGGGGATGGGCAGGATGCGGGGATCGCGTATGCGTGACCGAGGACCACCTCTTCCATGACGTTCCATGACGATGGCTACTGCGGTGACCGCCCAGCTGGTACTGCGTGCCGTGGCGGGCGATCCGACGGGGTGAACCCTTCCCTTCTCCTCTGGTGTGCAACGTGCGTACTGCTGGTACTGCGCGTGCGCGACCGCCACCGCCCCGGACCCCACGCACAACCGGGCCCGCGACGCCTGACAGGTCACCCGTCTTCCGCCGAGAACCCCTTGCCATGACCGGGCCCCGCGTACTGACGACCTGCACGCCTCCTGCATCACTTCTGGTACAGCCAACTGCGGTACTGCCCAGGCAGTTCATGTCTGCCTGCCCTGCGGTCCTGCTCTTCCAACACGAGGAACACTACACAGACTCACGGACAATGTCTACTCCCGCCAGCACAGGTTTCCGCGTCCGGGCGCAGAGCTTTATTGCGGTGGCCCCGGTCGACCGGCACCGGTGGGATCGCCGGAGTCGGGGTGTGGGCCGAGGGCGTCGCGCAGGGCGTACAGGTCGGCGACGGTCGCCTGCTCGGCCAGGCGTGCCAGGAGCCGCCGCAGGACCCTGTCGTTGCCGTCGCGGACCGCCTCCACGATTCCGCTGAGCACGGAGGTGTCGGTGCTCGGGGCGGACTGCTGCATCTCCACTCTCCTTCGCGCCCCTGCCGGGGGCGGTGCATGGGCCGGGCCTGCGCCCTGTGGCGCCCTGGCCGGGGCGGGAGAATACCGGCTCGTCGAGGATCACTGCCGCCCCTCCACGATCCGTCGGGCTGCGGCCGAACCGCGCCCGGTATCTCTCCCAGCTATCCCACATTTTTCCATGCGGCGATCACAGCTAGTGGAAACTCCGTGCCGCGTAGCGTCCGGCTGAGTCGCGGGTCGGGGCGTCCGTGCGGGCGGCTTGCGGTGGGCACTATCCTCTGGTTCATGTCGAACCCTGATGGGCTGCTCGTCGACATCGCCGCGATGGTGGAGTCCGAGCGCAGCAACCAGATGCCTTTGACCGTGGTCGTCCCGGGGGCGGTCATCACCGGCCGCCTGGCGCCGGAGAGCCTGTGGCACGAGCGGGTGGCCGAAGTCCTCGCCGCCTCCGAGCACTTGAAGCCCTTCGCGGCGCTGTTCTCGGCACCTGCCACCGGCGCCGGTGACGGCGACGACGCGGCACCGCCCGCCGCGCCACCGACCTACCTGCATCTGCACGTCGCCCGCATCCTGCAGGGCAGCTACGGTCTGCCCCACACCGGGGGCATGTACCGGATCGCCATCGCCGACGTGAGCAGCTGGACGGTGGGGGACCTCAGCTACTCCGACCAGTGACGCCCCGCCCGGGGCGGGTTCGCCGGCGGCGCGGCACGGTCGCCGTGACCGATCTCGCCGTCGAGGGCCGCACCGCCAGGGCGTGATGTGGGGCGGGACAGCCGGGGAGGCTGTCCCGCCCCACAGGATCGGGCCTGCGGCGCCGCGCCTACCTGCGCGTGCCTCTCCCGCGGCCCAGGCGCACACCGCCGAGCACCAGGGCGGCGACGAACAGCACGGCGCCGATGACGAGCAGCCACAGCAGGCCCTTCACCAAGGCGCCGACGAAGCCGAACACCACCGCGATGAGCAGGATGAACAGGAACAGTGCCATGCCGTTGTCCTCCTCCTTCGGCCCGAACGCTCCGCGTCAGTCCTTGCGTCAGTCCTTGCGTCAGTCCTTGCGCTTGAGCGCGCCCTTCACCCGGTCGGCGGCGCCCTGCACGGCGTCCTTGACGTCGTCGGCGGCCTGCCTGACCTTCGACTCCGCCTGGTCGGCCTGGCCCTCGCCCTTGAGTTCCTGGTCTCCGGTCAGGTCGCCGGCCTTCTCCTTCACCTTGCCGGTCAGTTCCTGAGCCTTGTTCGACAGGTCACCCATCAGTTCCTCCAGAGGTTCGCCGGCGGTGCGGCGGCACCGCCCGTTCGTCATTCTTTGCCCGGTATTGCGGCTTTCATTCCTCCTGCCGTGTGGGCGGCTGCCCGCGCGGTGCGGGGTCAGGCGGCGGCCGTGGCGGGGTCGGCGAGGGGCGCTTCCCAGTGGGTCGTCACCGTGTTCACCTTCCTCCCGGGCCGGGGGTGGCCGGGGCCTTCCCGGCGGCCGGGCCGGGGGCGGGGACCAGGCGGCGGGTCAGGCCGGTGAGCTTGAGGAGGCGGGCCACGGGGCGGCTGACGCCGTGCACGACGAGACGGCGGCCGCTGTGGTCGGCCTGGCTGCGGGCCCGGAGGAGGGCGCCGAGGCCGGCGCAGTCCATGAAAGTCACCTGCGACAGGTCGAGCACCACCATGGGGTGTTCGACGAGCGCGCGTTCCAGTTCGCGGCGAAGGCGCGGAGCGGTGTCGAGGTCGATCTCGCCGCGCGCCCGGACCGTGAACGGGCTCACCAGGACGGTCATCACAGGGCTCGCAGTCCCTCCCGCCCGCCGTGGCGGGCGGGAGGACGGAAGGGGCGGGAGTGTCCCGTGCCGCCCCTTGAGGGGGATGAGGAGCGGCACGGGACGGTCTGGACGCGGCCGGTCAGGCCTGGATCTGCCTGCGGTCGCCGCTGTGGCTGATCGCGACCTTGCGGGGCTTGGCCTTCTCGGCGACCGGGATCTTCAGGGTCAGCACGCCGGCGTCGTAGTCGGCGGTGATCCCTTCCGGGTCGAGGGTGTCGGAGAGCATGACCTGCCGGGAGAACACGCCGAGCGGGCGCTCGGACAGCTCCCACCTCACGCCTTCGCCCTCGCGGCGGGGGCGGCGCTCGGCCTTGACGGTCAGCATGTTCCGCTCGACGTCGATGTCGATCGCCTGCGGGTCCACCCCGGGGAGGTCGAAGCAGATCACGTACTCGTCGCCGGCGCGGTAGGCGTCCAGCGGCATCGGGGTCGGGCGCGACCAGGTGCCGGTCGTGTTCAGGAACTGCTGGGTCAGCCGGTCCAGCTCGCGGAACGGGTCAGTGCGCATCAGCATTGCGAAACACCTCCACTGATCGATGGGTGCCAGTGCGCTTCACCTGACACCGTTGTAGCACGTCGTCCATGCGATGACAAACGAAGCGTGTCATCGATAGAATGACGTCATGAGTACGAATCCGCCGGAGCCCGACCCCCGCCCCGGGCCGGTCTCCTTCCTCGCCGCCACCGCGGCACTCGCCTCCATCGACGACGCCGTCCGCACCGCCCGCACACCCTCCTCCGCCACGCAGGGCACCGTGGAGGACGGCGCCGAGCAGGCACTTGCCGCCCTTCTTCTGCTGCGCGAGCTGCGCACCCAGCTCGCAGGCTGGGAGGCTCCGCTGGTCGAGGCCGCCCGCGCCGGCGGCGCCACCTGGGCCGATCTCGCCCGCCCCATGGGCGTCGCCAGCCGCCAGGCCGCCGAGAACCGCTACCTGCGCCTGCGCCCCACCGGCACCACCTCGCCCGGGGAGACCGGAGCCGAGCGGGTCAAGGCCGTACGCGACCGCCGGGCCGCCAGCCGCGCCGTCGGCGCCTGGGCGCGCGACCACGGCGCCGCCCTGCGTGTCCTGGCCGCCCAGATCACCGCCGCCTCCGGCCACACTCCGGCTGCCGGGCCCGCACTGACCGCACTCACCACCGCCCTCGGCGCGGCCGACCCCGCCGACCTCATAGCCCCCCTGGCCGACATGCGCCCCCACCTCGCCACCGCCCACCCCGACCTCGCCGACCGACTCGACGACCTCACCCGCCAGACCGACCGGCTCCGCGACGACAGCGACCAACGACGCGCCTGAGACCCCCGCACGCCCGCCCCGGTGCCCTCTTGGGACCGGCGAGCGGCAGGCTCCCGACACCTGCTGGACCGACCACACCCCGGGCGCGTCATGCCTGGACCGCGTGCGCAGCGGCGGGGGCCCCCCCCCCGGGGGGGGGCCCCCCGGGGGGGGTGCCCGGGGGGGGGGGGGGGGCCCGGGGGGGGTTGCCCCGGCGGGGCCCGGGGGGGGGGCGGGGGCGGCCCCCCCCCGCCCCCCCCCCCCCCCCCCGCCCCCCCGGGGGGGGCCGGGCGGGCCGGGGGGGCGGGGGGGCGCCCCCCCCCGGGGGGGGGGGCCGCCGCCGGGTTGGCTTCCCGGGGGCGAGTGGCGGGGAAGCCCTCAGGAACTCCTCCCCGGGCCCGGGCCCGGGCCCGGGTCCGGGCGGGTCCGGTCACACCGTCGGGGCGGCCTCCCAGGCGCCGTAACCGCCGATGAGGTCGTAGACGTGCTGGTGGCCCTGGTGGCGCAGCAGGCTGGCGGCGATGGAGGACCGGCTGCCGCCGGCGCAGTGCAGGACGACGCGCCGGTCGGTGGGCAGTTCGCCGTGGCGGGCGAGGAGTTCGGCGAGCGGGAGGTGCAGCGAGCCGGGGATGGCACCGGACTCGCGCTCGGCGGCGCCGCGGACGTCGACGACCAGCGGGGGCTGCCGGCCGGCGAGTTCGGCGCGCAGGGTGTGCACGGTGAGCCGGGCGCCTCGGCGCATCAGTTCGGGGTGGGTGACGAACAGGGCCTCGGGGTCGGCGAGGTGGCCGGTGGCGCGGTCGAAGCCGATCCGGGCCAGGCGTGTGACGAGTTCCGCACCGCGCCCCTCCGGGGCGATCACCAGCAGCTCGCTCTCCGGCGCGAGGATGGTGCCGGACTGTTCGGCGAAGCGGCCGTCGGCGGGGACGTTGAGCGAGCCGACGAGGTGTCCGGCGGCGAAGGCCGCCGGGTCGCGGCCGTCCACCACCAGGGCTCCCTCGGCGTGACGCGCCAGGAAGTCGTCGGCGGTCAGGGCGCGGACGTCGGCGGGGTCGAAGAGGTCGCGCTCGCGCCGGTTGAGGTCGGCGTCGTAGCCGAAGTAGCCGGGCGCGGAGGGCTGGCCTGCGGTGACCAGGGCGACGAAGGCCCGCTCGTCCATCGGGGCGCAGGCGTAGTTGGTGGCGCGCTCGCGGCCGATGGTGGAGCGGCGGTCGGTGGAGAGGTTCTTGCCGCAGGCGGAGCCGGCGCCGTGGGCGGGGAAGACCAGGGTCTCGTCGGGCAGGGCCATCAGCTTGCGGTGGACGCTGTCGTACAGCATGGCGCCGAGCTCCTCGGCGGTGACGCCGACGGAGGCGAGCAGGTCGGGGCGGCCGACGTCGCCGATGAACAGCGCGTCCCCGGTGAGGACGCCGTACGGGACGGCGTCGTCGGGCTGCTCGTAGACCACCACGCTGATCGACTCGGGGGTGTGGCCGGGGGTCTCCATGATCCGGAGGGTGACGTCGCCGAGCTCGATGCGCTCGCCGTCCGCGAGCTCGCGGATCGGGTACTCGGTCTCGGCGCGGCGGCCGTAGCCGATCCAGGCGCCGGTGCGGGCGGCGAGTTCGAGGTGGCCGGCGAGGAAGTCGGCGTGGAAGTGGGTGTTGATCACGCCGACGACGGTCAGGCCGTGCGCCTGGGCATCGGCGAGGTACTCGTCCACATCCCGCCGCGGGTCGACGATCACGGCCTGGCCGCTGGTCTCGTCGGCGATCAGGTAGGACGCCTGGGAGAGGCAGTCGAGGTAGTACTGGCTGAAGATCACGGGGGTTTCTCCTGGTTGAGGCCTGAAGAGTCGGGGTCGGGCGGGACGGCCGTGCACATACGGGTGGGGGTATCTGCGAACGACTTCGATAATACCCCCGGGGGTACTATGGTGGTCGTTGCAGGGGGGATCCGCCATTGAGCCGGACGTCATCATCCGGCCGCTTCGCACCACCGGAGAGACGCCCGTGCACCCGCTACCGCCACCCGCTTCCCGCTGCCCGAATCCTGGGCATCTCATATGACGGCGCTGATCCTGGCCCTGATCGCCGGGGCCGTGGTCGGCCTCGCGCTCGGCGGGCTCGGTGGCGGCGGCAGCATGCTCGCCGTCCCCGCGCTCGTCTACCTGCTCGGGTTCACCCCCGCGACGGCCACCACCGCGAGCCTGGTGATCGTCGGCGCGACCTCGCTGACGGGCCTGCTCGCCCACGCCCGGGCGGGCCGGGTCCGCTGGCGCACCGGCGCGCTGTTCGCCGCCGCCGGGCTGCCCGCTGCGGCGGCGGCCGGGGCGCTGTCGGTGCATCTGCCGGGGGCACTGCTGACCGGTGCGTTCGCCGTCCTGGCGGCGCTCGCGGCCTGGCGGATGCTGGCGCCGTCCGCTCCGAAGGAACGCGGCGCCGCGCGGACCGGGCGGGCGAGCGCCGCGGGCGCCGGGCTCGGCGCCGTCACCGGGCTGCTCGGGGTCGGCGGCGGCTTCCTCGCCGTGCCCGCGCTGGTCTCCGTGCTCGCGTTCACCATGGCCGAGGCGGTCGGCACCAGCCTGCTGGTGATCTCCGCCAACTCCTTCGCCGCCCTGCTCCCCCGCCTCGGCGCCACCGGCGCGATCGACTGGGCGGTGGCCGCGCCCTTCACCGGCGCCGCGATCCTCGGCGCCTGGGACGGCAAGCGGCTCGCCGACCGTCTCAAGGGCCGCACCCTCCAACGGGCTTTCGCCGTTGCCCTGTTGGGCGTCGCCGCACTGATGCTCGGCACCACTCTCCTCTAGCCTCTCCCTGTCCGCCGTCCAGAAAGGCATCCACTCCCATGACCACGCCGCTGACCGTCGAACAGCTCCACCCCCGCCTCGATCAGCTCACCCTCATCGACGTCCGCTCCCCCGGCGAGTACGCCGCCGGGCACATCCCCGGCGCCCTGAACATCCCCCTCGACCAGCTCGACCGCGCCCTACCCGCCCTCCTCCGCGCCGCCGAGCACGGCGAGATCGCCGTCGTCTGCGCCTCCGGCAACCGCTCCGGCACCGCCTGCGGCCGGCTCGAGGCCGCCGGCATCACCACCTTCGACCTCACCGGCGGCACCACCGCCTGGTCCGGCTCCGGCCGCCCGCTGAACCGCCCGGCCGGCGGGCGCCCGGTGTGGGCGATGGACCGCCAGGTGCGGATGACGGCCGGCTCGCTGGTCCTCCTCGGCCTCCTCGCCGACCTCGCCCGCCCGGGCGCCCGCTGGCTCTCCGCCGCGATCGGCACGGGCCTGGTCCTCTCGGCCGTCACCAACTCCTGCGCGATGGCCAAGGTCCTGAACCTCCTCCCCTACAACCGCCCCCGCCCCGGCGCCCCCACCCTCGACGCCACCCTCGCCACCCTCCCGGGCGCGGCCCGCTGAGCCACTGACCGCCTGCCCCGGGCCCAGCATCGGGCGGGGCCCGGGGCAGGCGGTCGTGAGACCTCACCGCCGGTTGCCGCTCCCTGGCCGGCGCGGACGGTCCGCGCCTCGAGTTCCTGCTCGCGGCACCGGTACGCGACGAGCGCTTCGTCGCGCTGCTGACGATGACCGCCCTCCACCACGCCGATCACCGGCTGATCAGCCTCCCGCATCTGCACGGCCCCGGCCTGGAGCTCTGCCCGCTTCCCGACGGCCCGGTCGACCCGAGGCGGCCGTCCGTCGTCCGAACCGCCCGAGCTCACCTCACCGTCGGTGCGGTCTCGACGATCGTCCCCTGATCGCCCGGACCGCCCTGATCGCCCCGACCGCCTCCGGCCGCGGGGGCCGCCGGCTCCCGGAGCCCCCGGAACAGCAGCCAGCTGAGCACGGGCATGGCCACCAGCGGCAGCAGCGCCGTGCGCAGCGAGGTCGCGTCCGCCAGGGCGCCGATCGCCGGGCTCGCCAGACCGCCGATGGAGACGGTCAGCCCGAGGGTGACGCCGCTCGCCGTGCCGATCCGCGAGGGCAGGTAGTCCTGCCCCAGCGTGACCTGCAGCGAGAACGGCACGTACAGGCCCGCCGAGGTCAGCGCCACGAACAGGTACACCGCCGGGCCCGGCACCAGCAGCAGCCCCGCCACGGACGCCGCCGCGACCAGGTACGACCGGCGGGCCGCCGCGACCCGCCCCCAGCGGTCGGCCAGCGCGCCGCCCAGCACCGAGCCCACCGCGCCGCCCGCGTACAGCACCACCAGCGCCGCCGTACCGGCCGAGGAGGAGTCACCGCCGCCCAGGCGCTGGGTGACGAACAGGGCGAGGAACGTGCTCAGCCCGGTGAACGCGATGGAGCGGAACACCACGGCCAGCGACAGCCGGACGAACGCACGCACGTCGTCCGGCCCCGCCGACGCCCCGGCGCCCGCGCCCGCCGCGCCCGGCCCGCCCAGCGAGCGCAGCACCGGCAGGCAGATCAGGGCCCCGGCGAGGGCCGGCAGCACCAGCAGCGGCGTCCCCCGCAGGCCCCCGCCCACCGCGACCACGGCCGCGACCAGCAGCGGCGCCGCCGCGAAGCCCAGGTTGCCGCCCAGCGAGAACCAGGCCATCCCCCGGTGCCCGCCGCCCGCGACCGCCCGCGCCACCCGCGCCGACTCCGGGTGGTAGGCGGCCACCCCGATCCCGGACAGCGCCACGCAGGCGAGCGTGAGCCCGTACGAGTCGCCGACCCCGCTCAGCGCCATGCCGACGCCGGACAGCAGGGTGCTTGCGGGCAGCAGCCAGGGCAGCGGCCGCCGGTCGGTCACCGCGCCGAACAGCGGCTGGGCGACGGAGGAGAGCAGCGAGGCGGCCAGGACCACCCCCGACACGGCGGCGTAGCCGTAGCCGCGCTCGGCGACCAGGAAGGGGACGAGGGCGGCGACGGCGCCCTGGTAGACGTCGACGCAGGCGTGGCCCACGGACATCAGCGGAATCAGCTGACGGGTTTCTCGTGTCTGTCGTATCTGCACGCCGCCATGCTCGGGGCCGCGCCGGGTGTCGGGCTTCCGATAATCTGCCTGGTGATGCCGATGAACCGCCACCCGGCCGTCCGCCACGAGCCCGTCGCCCCGACCCGCGCCCAGCGGCTCGCGCCCGGAACGGGAATCGACGCCCACCGGCACGAGGACCACCAGATCGCCTACGCCGCGCGGGGCGTGCTCGCCATCACCACCGACGCCGGTTCCTGGGTCGCGCCGGGCAACCGCGCCATCTGGGTCCCGGCCGGGACGGTCCACGCCCACCAGGCGCACGGCACCCTCGAGTTGCACCTCGTCGGGCTGCCCGCCACCGAGAACCCGCTCGGCCTCGACCGGCCGACCGTCCTCGCCGTGGGCCCGCTGCTGCGGGAGCTGATCGTCGCCTACACCCGCGCGCCCGAGGACGACTCCCCCGAGCGCGCCCGGCTGCGCGCGGTGCTCCTCGACCAGCTGCGGGCCTCCCCGCAGCAGCCCCTCCACCTGCCGACGCCCGCGGCCCCGCTGCTCCGCTCCGTCTGCACCCTGCTGCACGCCGACCCGGCGGACCATCGCACCCTCGCCGAACTCGGCCGCGCGGTCGGGGCCGGCGAGCGCACGCTGTCGCGGCTGTTCCGCGCCGACCTCGGGATGACGTTCCCGCAGTGGCGCACCCAGCTGCGGCTGCACCACGCGCTGGTCCTGCTGGCCGAGGGCGAGCCGGTGACCGTCGTCGCCCACCGCTGCGGCTGGGCCTCGGCCAGCGCGTTCATCGACGTCTTCCGCCGCACCTTCGGCCACACGCCCGGGAACCGCTCGCAGCGCTGACGATCGCGCCGCGCGAGCGCAGCAGCACCAGCACCAGCACCACCGCCACGAGCGGCACTCCGGCCGCGCGCGGCCCGGAAACCACTCCCGTTGTCGGTGGCAGGTGGCAGGCTGGGGGCATGTGCGGCCGCTTCGTCTCCACGACCACGCCCCAGGACCTCGTCTCGCTGCTCGGTGAGCTGCGATGGGACGCGGCCGAGACCCTCGCGCCCAGCTGGAACGTGGCGCCCACCGACCCGGTGCCCGCCGTGCTGGAGCGCGTCGACCCGTCGACCGGTGAGCTGCTGCGCCGGCTGCGGCCGCTGCGCTGGGGGCTGGTCCCGTCCTGGTCGAAGGACCGCTCCGGCGCCGCCCGGATGATCAACGCCCGCTCGGAGACGGTCGACACCAAGCCCGCCTTCCGCCGGGCCTTCACCGCCCGGCGCTGCGTCGTCCCGGCGGACGGCTACTTCGAGTGGCGCGAGGTCCCCGCCGAGGCGGGCCGCAAGAAGTACAAGCAGCCCTACTTCCTCAGCGCCGACGGCCTCCTCCTGATGGCCGGCCTCTACGAGTTCTGGCGCGACGCGACCCTCCCCGAGGACGACCCGCTGGCCTGGCTCGCCACCACCACGATCATCACCACGGACGCCACCGACAGCGCTGGCCGCGTCCACGACCGCATGCCGCTGACCATCGCCCCCGACGACCTCGGCGACTGGCTCTCCCCCGCCCACACCGACCCGGCCGAGCTGCGCCACCTGCTGCGCCGCCCGGCCGGCGGGGACCTCCGGGTGCGGGCCGTCTCACCGGCCGTCAACAGCGTCCGCAACAACGGCCCGGAGCTGCTCGAGGACGCCCCGGACCCTCTGGGCCTGGCCGACTGAGCCGGCCGGGCCCAGGGGGCCGGGCGGCTACCGGCGCCTGACCACCGGCCCCCGACCACCGGCTCAGCGCTGCCGGATGGTGGCGAAGCCGCAGACCGGATTGCAGAGGGTGACGATCCCGCTGTAGCGGTGGGTGGTGCGGCCGTGGGTGACGCTGTGGACCGTCAGGTTCTCGCGCAGCGTCGGCTGGTGGCAGCGCGGGCAGGCGGCCCCGACGGGCTTGCCCCAGGGTCGCTTCGGGTCCAGCTTGGTGAAGGCCACCCCCATGAAGACCACCATCAGGCCGGCCGTACCGAAGCCGATGTAGCGCCAGACCTCGCTCGAGGACTCCCGGCGGTCGATCATCTCCGAGTACGAGTAGCTGCCTCCGCCGCTCCTGGAGATGATCCGGCAGACGTTCTGGTGGGTCATCGTCTTGCCGTCGCAGGTCGGCGGGGTGTCCGGGTCCGGGCGTCCGATCACCAGGGCGAGGAAGAGGCCGACCGCGGCGATCACCCCCAGCACGACGATCGTGGTGACGCGGCTGCGTCCGCTGTTGCGGTGGTCGCGCTGCTTGACCGCCAGGTCGATCACGGTCTGGGTCATGTTCCCGCTGCTGTTCGTCACGCATTCCCCCGAAGTTCGGTCGTCCGGGCCCGAATGCTCCCATCCGTCAAGAAAGTTGACAAGAACTCAACACCCACACGAACCAATCGTCCCCGAAGCGATCGTTCACGGGACGATGCTTCGCAGGACGATCGTCCACAGGACCCTAGTTCGCGGGACCATGGTTCGCGGGACGATCGCTCGCGGCACGACTCACCGAACGGCACGACTCAGCGAGCGGCGGCCCCCGCCGAGGCCAGGTACTCCGCCGCCCCCTGCTGGTCGAGGAACCACTCCCCGAGGTCGGTCGGATCGTCGAAGGCGTTGGCGAAGCGGTCGGCCACGGCCGGGAGCCGGCCGCCTGCGCCGAGGATCTCCAGGACGTGCGGGGGCGGCGGCGCGAGCATCGCGTTGGTCCAGGCGGTGGACGGGCCGGCGGCGGTGACCCAGTACCGGTCGAAGGAGGCCTGCATGAAGTCCCGGTCGAAGGGCTTCTCCCCGTGGGCGAGGATCGCCGCCAGGTAGACGGCCGCGCACTTGGCCGCGTTGTTGGACCCCTGGCCGGTGATCGGGTCGTTGGTGACGACCACATCGGCCACGCCCAACACCGCTCCCCCGCCCGGCAGTTCGCCGACCGGGCGGCGCACCACCGGGGTGAGGCGCCCGGCCAGGGTGGCACCGGCGTCGACGAGCTCGACACCGGCCCGGGTGCGCTCGTACTCCCACGGGACGTACGTACGCATCAGCTCCAGTGTCACCCGCAGGTGTTCGGACGGGTCCCGCAGCCCGTCGAAGGCGTCCGCGGGGCCGCCGGGCAGGGCCTCCCAGAGCAGGATGTCGCACCTGCCCTCGGCGGTCAGCCCCGGGAGGACGAAGAGTTCCCCGATGCCGGGCACCAGGTTGCAGTTCGCGGCCCGCTCCTCCCGCCCGGCGCGCCGGCCGAGCCCGTGCACGTAGGACGCCGCCAGCGCGCGCTGCGGCCGGTCGTACGGACAGCGCTCCTCGTCGCGTTCGAACAGCGACCCGAGCCCGCCCTTGCCGGTGGCGACGAGCACCAGGTCGTACGAGCCCGCCAGGTGCGCCACGTCCCCGGCGCCGACCGGCTGGACGAGGACGCGGCCGCCCCGGTCGGAGAAGGTCTCCAGCCAGGCGGGCATCTTCAGGCGCTGGTCGACGGACTGCGCGGGGCTGCGCAGCCGCCCCAGCCAGTCGATCGCCGGGTCGCCCGATGCACCCGACGCCCCGCTCGGCCCCGGCGGCCCCGGCGGCCCGGCGACGGACACGCCGAGGCCGGTGATCTGCGGCGCCTCCTCCGACCAGAAGTCCAGCCCGAGAGCGCGTTCGGTGCGCATCGCGGTGGCGAACATGCACTGGGTGGAGAGCACCCTGCCCCTGCGCACGGCCTCCGGCGAACGGTCGGTCATCACGGTCACGTCGTACCCGTGATGCTGGAGCCCGAGGGCCAGTTGGAGACCGGCCTGCCCGGCACCGACGATCAGAATCCTGCGCATCGTCCCGCTTTCCTGGTTGTCCGCCCCGGTTCTCCGAGGCGGGCCCGCCATGCCAGTGGACTGGATACCAGCCCGAACAGGCCGCGTCCACGGGTACGCCCTCTCTCGCGGCGCGCGCCGACGCCTCCGCGCCGGTGCCCTCCCCGGACGCGCCGCCCTGCCCCGTCGGCGCGGTCGGGAGGAGGGACGGCCGGGCGGCTCAGCCGGTGACCAGGCGCCGCCCGCTGATCTCCTCGGGCCGCACCCGCACCCAGCGCGGGCGGTCGCCGCCCGCCCAGGGGGCGGCGCCGGGCAGGGCGGACAGCAGCTCCAGCTCCTCCGGGTCGTCCACGTAGTGGGCCGATCCGAGGGCGAGGACGCTCCAGCCGCGCCCCAGGTGTTCGTCGATGCGGTCCACCTGGAAGGACAGGGTCGCTCCCTCGGCCGGCGCCGTGGCGTGCCGGTCGCCGGTGCGGTAGGCGAAACTCCCGCCCTCCACCACGTAGTTGACGGGGAAGACCACCGGCCCGGGTTGCACCGGCAGTGCGACCCGGCCGATCCCGTGCGTGCCGACCAGTTCCCAGCACTCGGGTTCGGTGAGGTCGAGCAGGCGCGGGCGCGGGCCGGCGGCGGCCTGCCCGGGCGGGGCCTCCTCGCTGCCGTGGACCAGTTCGTCGCGGCTCAGGCCGAGGGCGGCCGCGATCCGCAGGAAGCCGCCGGGGTCGAACTCGGGCCCGGCCTGGCGGAGGTGCTCGAGGTAGCGCGGGGCCATGGCCGCCCGGCGGGCCAAGGCCTCGTCGCCCAGGCCGAGTTGACGGCAGCGGTCGCCGATGCGGCGGGCCACGTCAGCGGGGTCGGGGGTGTCGTTCACGGTGGCGGCTCCTCGCCTTGCCGGGGCGCCCGAAGGTCGCGGGCGGACGGCGACCGGGCCGCTCCCCATCCAAGCGCCCGGCCCACCGCAAGTCGAGGACTGCACGGGCGCCGTGGCGTGTCGGGGTCGACCGGTGGCCCGAGGGCGCGCGCTTAATCCGCGTGCACGACCGCCGAAGGCCGCCGGCTCAGGCACCCGCCGGTGCGAGGGTGCGCGCCAGCCGGTGCAGGGCGCGCTCGGAGTCGGAGTCGGGCTCCGCCGTGTAGACCGGGATCAGCAGGTCCGGGTAGTCCGCGAGGTTCAACACCGACACCGACAGCCGCAGCGGCCCGCCCACCCCGGGGCAGAGCAGCTGCAGCGTGGCGTGGCGCTCCTCCTGCACCACGTGTTCGCTCCACAGGCGGCTGAACTCCGCGCTGTGCTCCCGCAGTTCGGCGATCTCCCGGGCGAGCGCCGCGTCGCGCGGCCGCTTGCCGACCTCACTGCGCAGCAGCCCGACGGTCTCGCGCGCCTTGCTGTCCCAGTCGACGTAGAGCCGCCGCACGCGCGGGTCGGTGAACACCAGCCGGCCGATAGTGCGCTGCTCGGGGCTCAGCCGCCCGAAGTCGAGGAAGACGGCGGTCGCGAGCCGGTTCCAGGCGAGGATCGCGCCGCCGGCGCCGACCACGTAGGCGGGGGTGAGGGCCATCGAGTCCAGCACCGACTGCAGGCCCGGCCACCGCTCCTGCGGAAGGCCCGTGTCCTCGGTGCCGGAGGGCCGCGCGAGGCTGCGCAGGTAGCGGCGCTCCCCCGCGCTGAGCCGCAGGGCGTCCGAGACCGCGTCGAGGACGCTGTCGGAGACGCAGGAGGCCCGTCCGCGCTCCAGCCGGGTGTAGTGCTCCACACTCATCGCCGCGAGGCCCGCGACCTCCTCCCGGCGAAGGCCCCTGACCTTGCGGACGCCGTGCACGGGGAGCCCGACCTCCTCGGGGCGCAGCCTGGCGCGCCGGGACATCAGGAAGTCGCGGAGGGTTTCGACTTGATCCATGCCTTCGATTGTTTCCGTACCGTCAACCAGGGTCCATACCTCCCGAGAAGGACCACCCGTCATCTCCAGGTCAGATCCTGACCTGTCTGACACTCCGTCATCAGGATGATGCTCGTTGCGCCGCTCCAGCCGGCGGCGACCAGGGCGGCGGCGCGCCCCTGGTCCCGTACCACCGCGCCCAACACCGTTCGCTCTCAAGCCCGTTGATCCCATCACTTCGGAAAGGGGCCGCTCCATGGCCATCAGCACCACCACCCCCGGCCGCGGCAGGCGGCGCGCGGCCGTGGCCCTCGCCGGTCTGGTCGCGTTCACGGGCCTCGGCCTCGCGACGGCGACCACCGCCTCGGCGCAGGTCTCGGCGCCCGACTCCTCCGCGCCCAACTCCTCGGCGCCCAACTCCTCGGCGCCCGGCGGTTCGGCGCAGCTGCTCGAGACGAAGTGCTACATCTGGCTCCAGGTCAACGGGGCCTGGAAGCGGTACCAGGTCAGGTGCGCCCCGGTCCCGCCGCTGGCCGCCTGAACCGCCACCGAAGCCCCGTCGGCGGCCCGTACCCCTGGACGGGCCGTCGGCGGTTTCACCCGCGTCACCCGCCCGTCGCCCGGCCCCTCGCGCCCGCGTGAACGGCCCGTGCAAAAGCCCTGTCCCACCGGCCCGCCCGCGCGCATACTGTGCTGCGCGGCTCGCCGCCCGCGCGACAGGACCATTCCGGTTCCGGCGGGGCTGCGCCGCGTACGGGGGAGGCCGAACGACCATGGCAGCGCTCGTGATCGTCGTCGTGCTGGTGCTGTTCCTGCTGTCCACCGGGGTGAGGGTGGTGCAGCAGTACGAGCGCGGCGTGGTGTTCCGGCTCGGCCGGGTGCGCGGGCGGGTCCGCGAGCCGGGGCTCACCCTGCTGGTGCCGGTGATCGACAGGATGCGCAAGGTGAACGTCCAGGTCGTCACCATGCCGGTGCCGGCGCAGGAGGGCATCACCAAGGACAACGTCTCGGTGAGCGTCGACGCGGTGCTCTACTTCCGGGTCAACGACCCGATCCGGGCCACCGTGGACGTGCAGAACTACAGCTTCGCGATGCTGCAGGTCGCCCAGACCTCGCTGCGCTCGATCATCGGCAAGAGCGAGCTGGACGACCTGCTCTCCGGGCGGGAGAACCTCCACCAGGGCCTGGAGGTGATGCTGGAGAGCCCGGCCACCGGCTGGGGCGTGCACATCGACCGGGTGGAGATCAAGGACGTCAGCCTGCCGGACTCGATGAAGCGCTCGATGGCCCGTCAGGCCGAGGCCGACCGGGAGCGCCGGGCCCGGATCATCACCGCGGACGGCGAGTTCCAGGCCGCCGCGAAGCTCGCCGAGGCGGCGACGAAGATGTCCGAGACCCCGGCGGCGATGCAACTGCGCCTGCTCCAGACGGTGGTGGAGGTGGCGGCGGAGAAGAACTCGACGCTGGTGCTGCCCTTCCCGGTGGAGCTGCTGCGCTTCTTCGAGGCCGCGACCACCCGCGTCACGAACGGCGCCACCGGCGCCACCG
The DNA here is from genome assembly GCF_044455705.1 of Kitasatospora sp. NPDC051170. Lineage (NCBI taxonomy): Bacteria > Bacillati > Actinomycetota > Actinomycetes > Kitasatosporales > Streptomycetaceae > Kitasatospora > Kitasatospora sp. NPDC051170. The sequence goes on from NZ_JBITFA010000001.1 coordinate 72,829, forward strand.
GCGCCACCGAGAACACCTCGGACCACACCACCGGGGACACCGCCGACCCCCGTCCGTAAAGCCCCCACCCCATAGGCCCTCTCTATGGCCCCATAGACCGGTGCCCCCTACACCCCCGCCCGTCCTCCGGGTTTGCTGCGCAGGTATAGTCCATTACCCGTTGCGCCAGCCCGGAGGACGTTTCACCATGCACCGCCCGATCAGGGTCGCGATCGTCGGAGCCGGCCCCGCCGGCATCTACGCCGCCGACGCCCTGCTGAAGTCCGACGCCGCCCAGAACCCCGGGGTCTCGATCGACCTCTTCGAGCGGATGCCCGCGCCCTTCGGCCTGATCCGCTACGGCGTCGCGCCCGACCACCCCCGGATCAAGGGCATCGTGACGGCCCTGCACCAGGTGATCGACAAGCCCCAGGTCCGTCTCTTCGGCAACGTCGACTACCCGGCCGACCTCGCCCTGGACGACCTGAACCGCTTCTACGACGCCGTGGTGTTCTCCACCGGCGCGATGGCCGACCGCGCCATGGGCATCCCCGGCATCGAGCTGGACGGCTCCTACGGCGCCGCCGACTTCGTCTCCTGGTACGACGGCCACCCGGACGTGCCGCGCACCTGGCCGCTGGAGGCCGAGAAGGTCGCCGTCCTCGGCGTCGGCAACGTCGCCCTGGACGTCGCCCGCGTGCTCGCCAAGACCGCCGACGAGCTGCTGCCCACCGAGATCCCGCCGAACGTGTACGAGGGCCTCAAGGCCAACCGCGCCGTCGAGGTGCACGTCTTCGGCCGCCGCGGCCCCGCACAGGCCAAGTTCAGCCCGATGGAGCTGCGCGAGCTGGACCACTCGCCGAACATCGAGGTCATCGTCGACCCCGAGGACATCGAGTACGACGACGGCTCGATCGCCGAGCGCCGCGCGGTCAAGCACGTCGACCTGGTCGCCTCGACCATCGAGAAGTGGGCGATCCGCGACGTCGGCGACCGCCCTCACCGCGTCCACCTGCACTTCTTCGAGTCCCCCACCGAGGTGCTGGGCCAGGACGGCAAGGTCGTGGGCCTGCGCACCGAGCGCACCGAGCTCGACGGCACGGGCAACGTGCGCGGCACCGGCCGCTTCACCGACTGGGACGTGCAGTCCGTCTACCGGGCGGTCGGCTACTACTCGGACGAGCTGCCGAAGCTCCCCTTCGACCCGGCCTCCGGCACCGTCCCGCACGAGGCCGGCCGCGTCCTGGACGGCGACGGCTCGCACCGCGCCGCCACGTACGTCACCGGCTGGATCAAGCGCGGCCCGGTCGGCCTGATCGGCCACACCAAGGGCGACGCCAACGAGACGGTCGCCTGCCTGCTCGACGACCACGCGCAGGGCCGCCTGCCCGGCGCCGTCGAGCCGGACCCGGCCGCCGTCGAGGAGCACCTGCGCGCCCAGGGCGTGCGGTTCACCACCTGGGACGGCTGGAAGCTGCTCGACGCCCACGAGCGCGCCCTCGGCGCGGCCGAGGACCGCGAGCGGGTCAAGGTCGTCGAGCGCGAGGACATGCTCCGCCACAGCGGCGCCTGACCAGCCCGGAGCACCACCGGGGCCCGGCTCCTTCCCGGAGCCGGGCCCCGACCGCGTCCGGGGTCAGGGCCGGACGACCGGCAGCAGCACCTCGTCCACGATGGCCTCCGGGTCGACGCCCTCGGTGTCCCCGCCGCACATCTTCATCCGGTACAGCATCAGCGCCGGCACCAGGTCCACGACCAGCGGCGTCACCGCGCCCGCCCGGACCTCACCGCGTGCCGCGCCGCGCTCCAGCACCTCGGCGACCATCGCGGTGGTCGGCTCCACGACCCGCTCCAGCACGATCTCCAGGAACACGTGCGCCCGCCGCTGGTCCAGCTCGCCCATGATCGCGCGCACGGCGGCGCCCACCTCGCTGACCATCGCGGCGCGCAGCCTCTCCACCACCTCCAGCAGGTCGTCGCGCAGCGCCCCAGTGTCGGGCGCCGGCCCGGCGGGCGGCAGGCTGGCGCGCAGCGCGTCCCGGACCAGTTCCTCCTTGCTGGACCAGCGGCGGTACAGCGCCGCCTTTCCGGTCTGCGCGGCGGAGGCGACGCCCTCCATGGTCATCCGCGCGTACCCGTCGGTGGTGAGCTGCCGCAGGACCGCCTCGTAGATGGCGCTCTCCAGCGCCTCACCGCGCCTCCGCAGCGGAGGCCCGGCCGCCGGTCCGCACACGGTGCCGGTCTCTGCGGTCATGCTGCGCACCTTCCTCGGCCCCCGCCCCGCTCTCCGGAGGCGTTCTCGCTGTCACTGACATCCTCCCACCCCTGGTGGGAGCGGGTTCCGGGCTCACACCGCCCTGCGCCGGTCGTGCGCCGGGGTGACGACGCCTCCATGCTCCGGCGCTCGCACCCGCCCGCCGTACCGCCCTACCCGAGCATCGCCTGGTGGTGGACCGTCCAGCCCGCGGGTTCCGTCACCATCCCACCGGGTCCGGCCGGGTGGCCGCGTGGGGCGGGGCGGGTTTGCATGGAGTGGCCCCGCCCCAGCGATCCGGAGGTCGAGCCGTGTACGAGATGTGGGCCGAGCACGACCCGGCGGTGTCCCCGCCGGCCGTGGTGTGGCACGTGGTGGCCAAGGACGACGCGTCCTCGTCCCTGTGCGGGCGGTTCCTGGAACCGTCCCAGCGGGTGATGCCGAGCCTGGAAACCCCGGCCGCCGGAACCCCCGACCGCTACTGCGATCCCTGCCTGCTCACCGTCCGTTCCGCTATCGCGGCGACCTCCCGCTGACGGCCCGCAGGCCGTACGCGCCCGCGCCGAGCGCGATCACCGCCGCGCCGGCCGCCACCGAGGCCACCGGCAGCGCGGCGGCCAGCACCGCGCAGCCGAGCAGCCCGACGACGGGCACCGCGAGGGGCGGGCGCCCCTCCTCCTTCGGCAGCGTCCAGGCGGAGGCGTTGGCGACGGCGTAGTACGTCAGCACGCCGAAGGAGGAGAAGCCGATCGCCCCGCGCAGGTCGGCCGTGGCCGCCACGAGGGCGACCACCGCGCCGATCGCGATCTCCGCGCGGCGCGGCACCCGGCTGCGCGGGTGGACGGCGGCGAGGCCGCGCGGCAGGTGACCGTCGCGGGCCATGGCGAGGGTGGTCCGGGAGACCCCGAGGATCAGCGCGAGCAGCGAGCCGAGTGCCGCCAGCGCCGCGCCGACCCGGACGACGGGCGCCAGCCACCCGGCCCCGGCCGCCCGTACGGCCTCGGCCAACGGCGCTGTGGCGGTGGCGAGTTGGGCTGGGCCGAGGACGCCCAGCACGGCGACGGCGACCAGCGCGTACACGGCGAGGGCGATGCCGAGGGCGATCGGGATCGCGCGCGGGATGGTGCGGGCCGGGTCGCGGACCTCCTCCCCGAGGGTGGCGATCCGGGCGTACCCGGCGAAGGCGAAGAACAGCAGCCCGGCCGCCCGCAGGACGCCCTGGGCGGTGGCGTCGCCGCCGAGGTCGAGCCGGGCGGTGTCGGCGGCGCCGGAGGTGAGGGCCGCGACGACGACGGCGGCGAGCACCGCCAGGACGACGGCGACGATCACCCGGGTCACCACCGCCGACTTCTGCACGCCTGCGCAGTTGACGGCGGTGAGCGCCACCACGGCGGCCACCGCCACGGCGTGCGCCTGGCCCGGCCAGACGTAGCCGCCGACGGTCAGCGCCATCGCCGCGCAGGAGGCGGTCTTGCCGACCACGAACCCCCACCCGGCCAGATGGCCCCAGAACGGCCCGAGCCGCTCGCGCCCGTACACGTACGTCCCGCCTGACTGCGGGTAGCGGGCGGCCAGGCGAGCCGAGGAGGTGGCGTTGCAGTACGCCACCACGGCGGCCAGGGCCAGCCCGAGCAGCAGCCCCGAGCCGGCGGCGCCGGCGGCGGGGGCGAGGGCGGCGAAGATCCCGGCGCCGATCATCGAGCCGAGCCCGATCACCACGGCGTCGAAGAGCCCCAGTCGGCGTTGCAGCCCTGGTTCCGCCGGTCGGCCCACGATTCACTCCCATGCCGTGTCGGTGCAGTCCGTACAGGTGACGGGGCACCGTACCTCAGTCGGGTGACGGGCCGGTGGCTCCGGTGGGCGGCGCGGGCCAGGCGCGCAGCAGGGCGTCGAGGCCGTCGATGATGCGCGCCCAGGAGTCGTCGGCGCTGCGCGCGGTGTGCGAGAAGCCGCCGGAGCCCTCCAGTGTGGCGTAGCCGTGGAAGGTGCTGCCGAGCAGGCGGACGGCGTCGGTCTCGTCGGGTTCGGCGAGGTGGTAGCCGCGCAGGAGGGCCCTGGTCATCTGCGCGTGCCGGACGCCCGCGCTGGCGAGGGCGGTCTCGGTGTCCAGCGGGAGCTGTGCGGCGGCGTAGCGGCCGGGGTGTTCGCGGGCGTAGCGGCGGTAGGCGTCGGCGAAGGCGGCCAGGGCGTCCCGTCCGGCGCGCCCGGCGAGGGCGTCGGCGACGCGGTCGGCGAGTTCCTCCAGGGCGAGCAGGGCGATCCTGGTCTTGAGGTCCTGCGAGTTCTTGACGTGCGAGTAGAGGCTCGCGTCCTTGACCCCGAAGCGGCGGGCGAGCGCCGAGACGGTCACCTTGTCGAAGCCGACCTCGTCGGCCAGTTCCGCGCCGGCCCGGACGAGACGTTCCGTGTTGAGTCCTGCGCGCGCCATGCCGTCCTTCGTCGCTCGTCACTCGGTGCCCGTTGGTCTCCTAGGGTAAATATACATTTGCCTAGGTCTCCTAGGTAATTTACGTTGCCTCCTATGAAGCCGTTGACCGAAAAAGAGATCCGCGCCGCCTTCGTGAACTGTTCCAAGGGAGAGGCGTCGCGGCTGAACGTCCCCCGTGACCTGCCCGAACTCCCCTGGGAGGACCTGGACTTCCTCGGATGGCGGGATCCCCAGGCCCCCGACCGCGCCTACTTCGCCGTCGAGCTCGACGGCCGCCTGGTCGCCGTGACGCTGCGCTCCACCGCCGCCGCCTCCTGGCAGGCCCGCCGCAGCATCTGCTCCCTCTGCGTCACCCCGCAGACCGGCAACGTCGCCCTGCTGGTCGCCCCGCGGGCGGGCCAGGCCGGCAAGCAGGGCAACTCGGTGGGCGCCTACATGTGCGCCGACCTGGCCTGCTCCCTGTACATCCGTGGCAGGAAGGACAACGGGACCCGCTTCCACGAGTCCCTGACCGAGGAGGAGAAGGTCGCGCGCCTGCTCGGCAACCTCGCGGAGTTCGTCGGCAAGGTGACCGCGTAGACGCGGCAGTGGCGCCGCTGGAGGCGGCGCCACTGGTGTTCCGTGTGTGCGGTTGTTCAGCCTCTCGTCAGCTGTGGCGTCCCGGTCGGCGGTAGGCCATCACGCAGAAGAGCAGACCGCCGAGGATCGCCAGCGCCCCGAAGGCCAGGAGCAGCGGGCCGTTGGTGCTGCTGCCGGTGTCCGGCAGCGCGGGGCTGCTCGATCCGGACGGGGTGCTCGGGCTGGTCGGCGGGGTCGTCGTGTGGCTCGGCGAGGTCGACGGGGACCCGCTCGGGCTGGGCGAGTTGCTCGGCGACGGCGAGGGGCTGGGGCTGGGGCTCGGCGAGGGCGAGGGGCTCGGGCTCGGGCTCGGCGACGGACTCGGACTCGGGCTCGGCGAGGGAGACGGGCTCGGCGACGGCGAGGGAGACGGCGACGGGCTCGGCGAGGGAGACGGCGACGGGCTCGGCGACGGCGAGGTGTTCGGCAGGATCACCCCCATGTCCAGGTCCAGGTACCGCTGCCCCCCGCTGAGCGTGACGCTCTGCGTGAGCCCGGTCCCCGGGTCCGCGTCCGAGTCCTTCGTCGGGTCCGTCCCGGCACCCCGCTTGGTGACGGTCGCCCCCTTCGGCAGCGTCGCCAGGTCGAACCGCACCTGGTAGGTCCCGTCCGGCAGGTTGTCGAACAGGTAGTGCCCGCTGGCGTCCGTCACCGTGGTGACCGGCTTGCCGTCCTTGTCGCGCACGGGCTGCCCGTTGCCGTCCAGCAGGTTGACGGTGACGCCGGCGATCCCGGTGTCGCCGGGCTTCTGGACGCCGGACTCGTCCTTGTCCCACCAGACGTAGTCGCCGAGCGCGTTGTTGGTCGGGGCCGTCTTCTTGACGGAGACGCCGACCTTCGGCGGCTCGGCCGGCAGCAGCTGGCGGCCGGAGTTGTCGGTGGCGGTGAAGGCGAAGCTGTTCCAGGCGTAGTCGCCCTCGGGCGCGTCGTAGGAGGCGACCATCGGCCAGGTCAGGGTGAAGGACTCACCCGGGGCCATGCTGCCGGGGCGGTGGATGCGGAACCAGGTGGCCGTGCCGGGGCCGGGGAAGGTGCTGCTCCAGACGGCGCCCGCGTTGCAGCCGGTGCGGTCGACGATCACCGTCTCGACGCAGGGGTTGGCGTCCGTGGTGTACTCGATGACCACGGTCGGGTCGCTGGCGGTGATCGGCTGGCTCAGCGAGGGCGCCCAGGCGCTGCCGCGCTGGGCGTCCTGGGTGAGGACGTAGTTGTCGCCCGGGGTGGGCAGCTTGTCGTAGGCGATGAACTGGGTGACCGGGTCCGGCGAGTCGTTGCGCACGGTCATGCGCCAGGAGGTCTGGCCGCCGGGGGTGGCGGTGCCGATGGTGACGTAGTCGGAGTCGAGGTCGCCCTTGACCTCCTTGTACGAGCGCAGCACGGCGGGCGCGTCGACCTGGATCTTGGACGAGGCGTGGCACATCAGCTCGCTGGTGTCGCCGTTGCCGTTGAGGTCGAGCACGTCCGGGGTGCTGCCGCTGTCGGAGCCGGAGAACATGCAGGAGACCGGGTGGGTGGGCTGGTCGACCGTGACGTAGATGTCGTTGGTCAGCTCACCGGCGCGGATGCTGCTGGCGACCTGGACGTCGAAGAGCATCCGGTAGGCCAGCTGGTCGTGCAGGTACGTCATGTCGGGAGCGCCGGCGGGCCACTCCATCCGGAGGATCTGGCGCCCGTCCGGGCCGGGCTTCACCGTGATCGAGGTGGGCGCCTTGGCGTCCGGGTAGTTCGGGTCCGGACGGGCGGAGCCGTCGATGTAGACGACGCCGGCCGGGAGCACGTCGTAGAGGACGAGCGGGCGCTCCAGGTCGCGGGCGCTGCGGTTGTACGGGATGACCTGGAAGGTGGCCTTGCCGCCGGGGGCGGAAAGCTCACCGGCGACGGTGGTCTTGGCGGCGCCGAGGTTGGTGGCCTGGGTGATGGTCGTGGAGGCGCAGGCGTTGGCGGAGGCGCTGTTGGAGCCGTCGCTGGCGGTGGTGTCCACGCAGTTGGTCAGCGGCACCGGGGCCGGACGGCCGTCGTGGCCGGGGGTGGCGACCTGGGTGACCAGCTGGACGGCGTTGCCGGGGCTCCAGCCGGTGGGGATGGGCCCGTTCCAGGTGAACCTCAGCCCGTCCAGCCAGCGCCCGGCGGGGATGCCCAGCTCGTCGTTGGACGGGTTGCCCGCGCCCTGGGCGAAGGTGACGCGGCGCGGGCCGGAGCCGTTGAAGGGGCTGGCGGGGGTGAAGGTCTGCCAGGTGGGGTCGCCGTTGAGGCGGTACTGCAGGGTGAGCTGGATGCTGGTCGGGTTCCAGGGCTCCAGCTGGATCGACTGCGGGTAGATCCAGTTGTAGACGCCGTCCGTGCTCCCGGCGCCGGGGTCCGTGATGGTCAGGCTGGTGGCCGGGCCGGCGGTGTTGGTGGCGGAGAGGCTGAACGAGTTGAGGTCGCCGTTGGTGGTGGTGTCGCGCCACACCTTGCTGGCGGTCACCACGACGCCGGTCGCCGGCGGGCGGAACTGCCCGGTGGTGGTGGAGGCGCTGTCGAGCTTGCGCTCGGCCTCGGTCAGCGGGGCGCCCAGCAGGTCGACGTGGTTGTCGGAGGTGGTGCCGTCCGGGAAGTCGGCCGCGGGGTAGTTGACGACCAGCGCGCCCGGGTTGCGGCAGCCGCCGCGCCCGTTGCCGGAGGTGAAGGCCCCGATGTCGAAGCCCCAGGTGTTGGGCCCGGGCGGGACCTGGGACCAGCCCGGCGAGCGGCTGGTGTCGACGACGGCGCCCGGCGGCAGGGTGTCGAGGAGGCGGCTGGTGTCGAGGTCGACGTTGGGCACGTTGTCGGTGGCGCAGGCGCTGAACTGGTAGGTGACGGTGCGTCCGTCACTGCTGGTGGTCTGGATGCCCTTGGTCACCGTGTACTGCGGCTGCACGGCCGCCTTGGTGTTGGCGCTGGAGGACTGGGTCGGCTCGTTGGTGGCCGACATGGTCGCCGAGTTGGTGGAGGCCGCGCCGTTGGGGGTGGAGAAGTTCGGGTACTTCATCGCCACCGTGATGGTGGCGGTGGTGCCCGGGCTGAGGCTCTTCAGCTTGATGTCCATCGAGCCGCCCATCGCCCCGGCGGCGGGCACGGTGGAGGCGGCTTCGTCCACGGTGGACGGGTCCGGGGTCCAGCCGAGGAACTGCATGTTCGGCGGGAGGGTGTCGAGGATGTTCCCGTTGGTGCACTCGGTGATCGAGCAGGTGTATTTCAGGGTGTAGGTGACGGTCTCTCCCGGAGAGGCGGTCGCCTTGTCCACGGATTTGGTGAAGGAGATGGCCGCCTGTGCCGGAGGTGCCAGCACGCTGCTGCTCAGCAGCGAGCCGGCCACCAGGGCCAGCACACCGGCGATCCTCCCGGTCCGGAATCGAAGTCGCATGGGCGAAGTCCACCCGACCGCACATGAGACATTTGTACGGCGCCAGCATGAATCGTCGAAATTCACCCTTATGGCGCAGTTTTGTCCGTGTCCTATCCTTAATGAACGCTTGTGTTCCCTAATGCCCCGGGACTACCGTCGATGGTGGCGGACGAGCCCGCTCGCCCTCCCCGTCGTTCGCACCCGAGCCACTGGGGGACCAGGCCATGGCCACCTCGCGCGCCCTGGCGACCGCCCCGCCCGCGACCGCGCGCCGGGGCCAGCACCCAGGGATAGCCCTCACCGTCATCGCGGCCACCCAGCTGATGGTGGTCCTGGACATCACGATCGTGAACATCGCCCTGCCGCACATCCAGCAGGCGCTGGGTTTCTCGACCACCAACCTGTCCTGGGTGATCAACGCCTACACCCTCACCTTCGGCGGTCTGCTGCTCCTCGGCGGCCGGGCCGGCGACATCCTCGGGCGCCGGCGGGTCTTCGTGGTCGGCGTCCTCGTGTTCAGCGCGGCCTCTCTGCTGGGCGGCGTGGCCCAGTCCTCCGCCTGGCTGCTCGCGGCCCGCTCGCTCCAGGGCCTCGGCGGCGCCATCGCCTCGCCGACCGCGCTGGCGCTGATCGCCACCAACTTCAGGGAGGGCCCGGCCCGCAACCGCGCCTTCGGGGTCTACTCCGCCGTGGCCGGAGCGGGCGGCGCGGTCGGACTGCTGCTCGGCGGGATGCTCACCTCCTGGCTCTCCTGGCGGTGGGTGTTCTTCGTCAACCTGCCGATCGGCCTGGCCATCGCCCTGCTCGCGCCGCTGTACATCAACGAGTCCGAGCGCCACCCCGGGCGCTTCGACCTCACCGGCGCCTTCACGGCCACGACGGGCATGGTCTCGCTGGTGTACGGATTCATCCGCGCCTCCGAGCACGGCTGGTCGGACTCCGTCACCCTGCTCGCCTTCAGCCTGGCCGTCGCCCTGCTGGCGGCCTTCCTGCTGAACGAACGGCGCGCGCCGCAGCCGATCACGCCGCTGCACCTGTTCCGCGACCGCAACCGCTCCGGCGCGTACGGGCTGATGCTCTGCGTGGCGGCGGCGATGTTCAGCATCTTCTTCTTCGTGACCCTGTTCGTGCAGGACATCCTCGGCTTCAGCCCGCTGCGCGCGGGCTTCGCCTTCCTGCCGATCAGCGCGGCGATCATCGCGGCCGCACAGTTCGCCGCGCGCAACCAGATCCGCTTCGGCCCCAAGCCCTTCCTGATGGCGGGCTCGCTGCTGGTCCTGGGCGGCGTCCTGTGGTCCACCCGCATCGACTCCCACACCAGCTACGCGGGCGGCGTGCTCGGGCCGACCCTGATGTTCGGCTTCGGCATGGGCTCGATCTTCGTCCCGGTGATGCTGACCGCCGTCTCGCACGTCGCCCCGCACGAGGCCGGCGCGGCCACCGGCATGCTCAACACCACGCAGCAGGTGGGCGGTTCGCTCGGGCTGTCGATCCTCGTCACCGTGTACGGCACGGCGAGCCGCAACGAGGCGGGCCACCAGGTGGCCGCGTTCCTGCGGCAGGCGAGCCCGCAGCAGGCGGCCGAGTTCAGGGCGAGCGGGCGGCTTCCGGCCCCGTACTCCTCGGAGGTGCTGGTGCACGGCATCGCGAGCGCCTTCCAGATGGGGCTGGTCTTCGCGGCGCTGGCGGTGCTGATCGCCGTGTTCGTCATCAAGGTGCGCAGGCCAGAGGCCCCCTCCGCGGGGGAGGCGGCTTGACAGGGCGTCAGGGGGCCCGGCACAGTCCTTCTTGCAATGGTTTTCATCTTCGATAACCAGGAATGAGGACACCCATGTCGCTCGACGTCTCCCCCGCCCTCCTCGCCCAGGCCCAGGAGGGGCGCGTCGCCCAGGACGACTTCCTCGAGACCGTCCGCGCCTCGCTCCCGTACGCCTACCAGGTCGTCGCCGGGCTCAGCACCGAACTCGCCGCCACCGAGCAGGAGTTCAGCACCGACAACACCACACCCAGCGACGAGGAGCGCGCCCAGCTGCTGCGCGCGCTGGCCAGCGACGCGATCCGGGGCAGCCTGGAGGACCACTTCGGGGTGAAGCTCGCCTTCGTCAACTGCCACCGCGTCGGCGCGTTCCGGCCGGGCTCCGAGGAGAGCGAGGCGTACCTGGAGTTCACCTCGCTGCACAACCAGATCCGCAACCAGAGCCCCGAGCTGCGCAGCTGCTGAGCCCTTCGTACGAGCCCGTCCGGCGAGCCCCGTCCCAGGCTCGCCGGGCGGGCTCGCGCGCTTGCGGCGTGAACCCCGGTTGCGCCGTGTTGCGCGCCCGTATCCGGATCGCGCGCCGATCTTGTGGCCCGGCCTTGCCGGTGCGTACGTTCGACGGGCACCCCGGCCCGGACCCTCCCGGGCCCGCCCCACACCACGCGGAGCCGCCACCATGCCGTCGAACCCCCGCCCGCTGCGCAAGCTCGGCTTCCTCACCATCGGGCTCTTCGACGAGGCCGACCCGCGCCGGGGCCACGAGGACACCCTCGACCTCATCGCGTTCGGCGAGCGGCTCGGCTTCGACAGCGCCTGGCTGCGGCACCGCCACCTCCAGTACGGGATCTCCTCCCCCGTCGCCGTGCTCGCGGCCGCCACCCAACGCACCAGCCGCATCCAGCTCGGCACCGCCGTCACCCCGCTCGGCTGGGAGAACCCGCTGCGGCTCGCCGAGGACCTCGCCACCGTCGACGTGCTCTCCGGCGGCCGGCTCAACCCCGGGTTCAGCGTCGGCCCGCCCGTCCACTGGGAGAGCGTGCGCGGCGCCCTCTACCCCGACACCTGGGAGCGGGAGGACTTCTCGCCCGCCCGCGCCGAGCGCTTCCTCGCGCTGGTGCGCGGCGAGGACGCCTCCGACGTCGAGGGCACCGAGGGGATCGAGCAGTACTCGCGGCGCGTCCAGCCCCACTCCCCCGGGCTCGCCGACCGGCTCTGGTACGGCGCGGGCAGCACCCGCTCCGCCCGCTGGGCGGGCGAGCAGGGGCTCAGCCTGCTCACCAGCAGCGTCGTCAAGGCCGAGGACCCCGAGCGGACCCTCGACTTCGCCGCCATCCAGGCCGGGCTGATCCACACCTTCCGCAGCCACCACCCGCTCGGCGAGCGCGCCCGCGTCTCCCAGGGCCTCGTCGTCATCCCCACCGACTCCGCCACCCCCGAACAGCGCGCCAGGTACGAGGCGTACGCGGCCGCGCGCACCCCCCGCACCCTCACCCCGCAGGGGCCCGCGCGGCTGCTCTTCGCCCCGGACCTGGTGGGCACCACGGAGGAACTGGTCGAGCGGCTGCACGCCCACGCGGGCTTCCGGGAGGTGGACGAGGTGGCGTTCGCCCTGCCGTTCACCTTCGGACGCGAGGACTACGAGCAGATCCTCACCGACCTCGCCACCCGCCTCGCACCCGCACTCGGCTGGCAGCCGGGCGCCGACCTCGGCTGACGCTCCGGGCCGACCGGGGTTCTCCAACTGCCGGTCGGTCCTGCCCGGTTCGCATGCAACCGGGCGTCAGGCGGTGGCGTCCCCGCTCGTACGAACAGCCGTCAGGCTGTGAGACCGGGGGGACATCACCGCGCATGACGATCGACGACGCCGTACCCGCGCAGCCACGGGTCACGCTGCCGCCCTGCCCCAACTGCGGACTCACGGACGCCCTCCGGGGCGTACCGGCCGTGCACTTCGCCGAGCACCGGACCGTCAGGGTCCGCGTGCGGGGCGAGCGGGGCCGCCCGGACCACACCGAGACCCGCGAGGAACTCTCCGCCCTCGGCCGGGCGCTGGCGCCCAAGCCGCCGAGGCCGAGCATCCCCGTGACGCTGCTCACGTTCGTGGGCGTCCCGGGCACGATCGCCGCGATCTTCACCCTCGTCCAGGGCACCATCGCGCGCAGCACGCCCGTCATGGAGAAGCCCAACCTGTCGCCGCCCGACTGGGTCACGCACCCGGCCCCGGGCAACGGCCCGCTCTGGCCACCGAGCACCCACGAGCCGACGCCCCACGTGCCCGGGCCCGTCAGGTACGAGGAAGGCATCGTCCCGCTGTGGGCGTCGATCCTGTTCATCGTCGCGGCCGTCGCCCTGCTGGTGACCGCGGGTCTGTTCCACCGCTCCCGGCAGCGCCGCCTGGCGGCCGGGTGGCCCATGGCCGAACGGCTCTGGCGGCAGAGCTGGTACTGCGACCGGTGCGGCAGCGTGCACTTCGCGGCCTCGGCCGGGCAGGGCGCGGGGGCGCTGAGCCTGCCCGAGTTCCGCCTGGCGGTGTGGTCGGCGGGCGGGTACGGCGACCTCGCCGGGCACTACCAGGTCTAGGGGAGCCGGGGGCGGGCCGTCGACGGTGAGTGTTCGAAGGGATTTCACTCGAAGGTGCATGTGGCAGTTGTGCCACTTTTCCTGAGGAGCTCGCCGCGCTCGGCGACGCGAAGTTCGAGGAGCGGTACGGCGAGCCCCGGCCGATGCGCCGGGCGTAGGGCGCCCGTGCACACTGCGGTGGTCTTCGCGGTCGGTCGTGGCCGCGAAGACCACCGCGGGCTCAGGCGCTCTCGGCGACGATCGTCCTCGGGTCCTCCTCGGTGAGGCGACGGAGGGCGGCTGCGGCCTGGGACTCGGGCGGGGTGCCGTCGTCCGGGAGCACCCAGCGGAGGCGGGCGGGATTCTCCACCGGCACCCGGTACTGCCAGATCGTCACCACGACGGTCTCGGGGCGGCTGGGGTTGACGCTGATCCAGCCCGGTTTGGCGTTCCAGCGCTTGAGCAGCTCAGGTTCCTGCTCCAGACCCGTCCTGATCAGGTGGGCCATGGTGCGGGCCGGCCAGGACCAGGAGTCGTCCGTCTCCGCGCGGGTGATCTCCGCGTCGTAGGCGGCGGCGTCGAAGCGGTGGGTGGGCAGCTCGGGTGCGGGTGTGCGGTTGCCCGGCAGCATGCCCGGGTATCGCCAGTTCTCCCACACCACCTCCGGCCCGTCGCGGCGGATGGTGACGTACACGGCGCCGCAGCACTCCTCCGCGCTGCAGTCGGGCATCGCGAGCCGCACCTCGCGTGGTTCCTCCGTCGCCCTCAACTGGCCGTCACTGAGCACGTGTTCAGGCCTGCCGGCGGCGCCGTTACCGAAGACCTCCGGGACCACCGGACGGCCGTCGATGAGGATGCGGGTCTCGACGTGCTGCCGGTCGGCGGGGTCTGCGGCCACCACCTCGATGCGCAGCCCGGCAGGCGGGACCGGATGGTCGGGCAGCCGCCGCAGGGTGCGGCGCAGCCAGTCGGTGCGGTGCTGCTGGTCCGGATCGCTCACCTCCGCCCAGCGGGGCTCGGCGAGGAGGTGGCGGAGGATGGCGAGGAGTTCGGCGCGGCGGCCGGGTGGCCAGTCGAGCAGGACGGCGCTGCCGCTGCTCAGGTCCAGGGCGAGGGAGAGCAGGGTGGCGGCGTGGTCGAGGGTGGGTGGCAGCCCGACGGCCCGGGTGGCGACGCTCTCGTAGAGCCTGAGCGCGTCGTCGCAGGCGAGGAGGTCGCGCGCCGCGTCCGATGAGCGGCCCATCCGGACGAGGAGCAGGCCCGCACGGGCCAGTAGGTGAGTGTCGGTGGGGTGTTCGTCGAGCAGGTCCGCGAGTCGGGACGCATCGGCGATGCGTCGGGCCACGTCGCCGGTGAGGAGGCGGTGCTCGGTGGGGAACGCGAGCAGTTCGGTGGGTACGGCGTGCGGGTCGTCCCGCCACAGGGCCTCGGCCAGTGGCCGCTGTTCGGGGCGGCCGGCGTTGACGGCCAGCCAGACGACGGCGGAACGTCGCCGGTCGAGGGTGTCGAGGGCGAGGACCGCCAGGATGTTGAGGTCCCGGTAGAGGCCGAGGACCGACAGGTACGGGACGTCCTCGGGTTCACCGAAGCGGGCGAGCAGGGCGAGGCCGGCGGCCACGGCGGGCACCGTCGTGCCGGTGCGGGTCAGTTGCCGCCCGAGGGTGCGGGCCGTCTCCTCGTCGTGCGCCGACAGCGGGAGGCGGTCGACGACGCGCGCGATCGAATATTTGTGGCGCCCGCCGAGGCCGAGGCGCTCGAAGCCGTCGGCCAGGGCGTCGGCCGAAGGCGGCAGCGGGGTGAGCGCTTCCTCGAGGAGGGTGTCGACCTCGCTCCAGGGAGGCGTCTCCTCGTCGGGGTCCGGTTCTGCGGGCAGGTGGTAGCCGCGTCGTGCCGGTACGCCGCCCGGGGAGGCGCGCAGCAGGTTCAGTGCGCGGTCGTGAAGAGTGAGCGGGGGCGTGAGCGCAGGGCGCTCTTCCTGGGCGCTCACCAGGTCGGGGAGAACTCGATTCCGTTGATCATGGGCGGCAGCCTGCCACAGGAGCCGTCGTCTGTCGACCGGTTTTCCGGGCTGTCAGGAGGCCGTCAGGCGGCCGTCCAGCGGGCCAGGCCCGGAGTGGAGAGGCTGCGTCCGTCGGGGAGGATCGCGAGGGCCTCAAGGTCGGGGCGGGCCGCGGCCCAGGCGAGGGCGCGGTCGGAGCCCATGGCGAAGGCGGCGGTGGCGTAGGCGTCGGTGTCGGCGATCCCGCGGCCGACCAGGGTGAGGGAGGCCAGGGCGGTGGCCGGGCGGCCGGTGTGCGGGTCGTGGATGTGGGCGCCGCGTTCGGCGGTGCCGGAGGTGGCGACGGCCAGGTCGTGGCCGGTGATCACGGTGGCCAGGGCGCCGGGCTGCAGCGGTTCCGCGACGCCGATCCGCCAGGGGCCGCCGACGGTCTGCACGTCGCCGCCGCCGCTGACGCAGTGCGCCGTGGAGCCCGCCTCGGACAGGGCGCGGGAGGCTTCCTCGATGGCCCAGCCCTTGACCCAGCCGCTCGGGTCGAGCCGTCCGGCCGGGTGGTCGGTGAAGTAGCCGTCGGTCTCCTCCGCGATCCGGGCGCACTGGCGCAGCGCCTCGCCGATCCGCGGATCGCAGTCGGCGAGGGCGAGTTCGCCGCGTCCGAGGCGGCTGACGGGGCTGTCCGGCCGGTAGGGGGAGAACAGGGCGTCGAGTTCGTGCAGCCGGGCGGTGACGCGGCGCAGGGCTCCGAGCGTGGAGGGGGCCGGGTCGCGCACGGTGAAGGAGAAGACGGTGCCCATGACGTGCTCGGCGTGGCGCAGCGGGGGCGTGGTCATCCGCGGGCCTTGTCGAGGGCGCTCTGAAGGGAGCGGGTGTAGCCGTCGCTGGTGTAGCTGGCGCCGGAGACGACGTCGATCTCGGCGCTCTGGGCGGTGATGGCCTCCTGGTTGAGCTGGGGCAGGGCGTAGGAGTTGATGGAGCGGTCGCGGCCGCTCTCGCTGGGGTAGCGCACGACGTCGATGCGGGTGATCCGGGTGCCGGCGAGGGTGACCTTGACCTGGACGGGGCCGTAGCGGGTGTCGGCGGCGTCGCCGGTGACGGTGCGGGTGGTGGTGGTGGTCGGGGAGGCCGTCGAGCCGGGAGTCGCCGGAGTCGCCGAAGTGGCCGCGGTGGCCTGGGTGGCGGGCTGCGGGCCGGCGTCGGAGCTGATCGGCCGGGTGGCGGCGCCGCCCGCGCCCGCGTGGGGCTTCAGCGACAGCAGCAGCACCACGCCGGCGGCGGTGGCCGCGGTGGTGACGACGACTCTGCGCACGTTCGTACTCCTCCAGGGGTGAACGGTCCTCGGGGCGGCGGGGGTTCGGGGGTTCGGGGGTTCGGGGGTTCGGGGCTTCAGAGGGCGAAGGACTCGTGGTGCAGCCGGGAGCGCGGCACGCCCGCCGCCCGCAGGGCGCGTACGGCCTCGGCCGTCATCGCCTCCGGCCCGCAGAGGTACACCTCGTGGTCGGCGAGGTCCGGCAGCATCCGGGCCAGGGCCGCACCCAGGTCCCCCACCTGCTCGCGGGGGCCGATCAGGTGGTGCACCCGGGCTCCCCGCCGCGCCGCCACGGCCGCCAACTCCTGCTGGAACAACAGGTCTTCGGGCCGCCGGGCCCGCTGGACGAGCGTGACCTCGCCGGGCAGCGTCTCGAACAGCGCCCGCAGCGGGGTGATCCCGACGCCCGCGCCGAGCAGCAGTACCTTGCGCCGGCGCTGCAGCCTGCCGGTGAACGCCCCGTACGGGCCCTCGGCGCGCACCCAGGTGCCGGGCCGCAGGCGGGCGACGGCGGCGCTGTGCCCGCCGAGGGCCTTGACGGTGAAGCGCAGGAACCTCGGGTGCGGCGGCGCGGAGAGGGAGTACGGGTTGGCGGCCCAGCGCAGGCCCGGCGCCTGGAACTGGAGGCGGAAGAACTGCCCGGACTGGACCCGCAGTTCGTCCAGGCGCTCGCCGGTGACGTACACCGAGACCACGCCCGGCGCCTCCTCGCGCACCTCGGCGACGCGCAGCCGGTGGCGGCGGTCGCGCAGGGCGGGCGCGGCGAGCCGGAACCAGGCGATGAGGACGGCGGTGCCGCCGTACAGCAGGTACCACAGTGCGAGGCCCGGGCCGTCGCCGAGGTCGGCGCCGGTGCTGAGCTGGTGGCCGAAGGCGAGGGCGACGGCCAGGTAGGTGGCGAGGTGGAGGTGGTACCAGGTCTCGTAGCTGAGGCGGCGGCGGGCGGCCCGGGCGGAGACGGCGCCGGTGCCGAGCAGGAGCAGGGTCCCGGCCGTGGCCTTGAGCATGTCGGAGAAGTGGAACACGATCTCCACGCCCTCGGCGAGGACTCCCCTGCCGTCGGTGAGCGCGTAGCCCCAGACGATCGTCAGCACGTGGGCGGTGACCAGGCCGACGAGCCAGCGGCCGCCGAACGCGTGCCAGCGGGCCAGGCGGTCGGCGCCGACCCCGCGCTCCAGCGGCGGGAGCCGGGCCATCAGGAGCAGCAGCACCGGCGCCGCGTACCCGGCGAGCAGGCCCGTGATCCGGCCCGCGCCGGTCAGCCAGCCGACTGCGCCCGCGACGGCGAGGGTGTCGCGCCACCAGGGCAGGAGCACGGCGAGGGCCCCGGCGGCGATCGCGGCGAGCACGGCGGCGGGGAGCAGCCGCGCGGACGGCGCCCGGCGGACGGCGCCGGCGTGACGGGCCTGGGTGGCGGTGGCCACGGGCGGGCCTCCCCTCGGTCGATCGGTCGTTCAGGTGCCCGGTCAGCCTGGCACCGAAAGCTCTGAGTTCCCTCTGAGTCCGCTGGGGACGAAGGGGCGTCTTCGCAGGTCAGAGCGGGTTCTCCGGGCCCGTCCTGGCGTTGTGGATCTCACCGCTTTCTCATCGCGGGCTGGCAGGATCGGCGCCGAACCACCCGCATCCACTCCCCTCCACTCCCCTCCGCTCGCCTCCACTTCCCTCCACTCCCCTTCACTTCCCGGAGTCCCATGGACCACAGCCCCGACCGGCAGCCCTGGCGCATCCTGGTCGTCGACGACGAGCCGGACCTGGTCGAGGTGCTCTGCGCCGCCCTGCGCTACGAGGGCTGGCAGGCCCGCGCGGCCCGCGACGGCGCGTCCGCCGTCGCCACCGCCGCCGAGTGGCACCCGCACGCGGTGGTGCTCGACATGATGCTGCCGGACCTGGACGGCATGGAGGTCCTGCGCCGCATCCACCTGGAGCGGCCCGAGGTGCGGGTGCTGTTCCTGACCGCGCGCGACGCCGTGGAGGACCGCATCGCGGGCCTGGCCGCCGGGGGCGACGACTACGTGACCAAGCCGTTCAGCCTCGCCGAGGTGACCGTACGGCTGCGCAGCCTCCTGCGCCGCACGCCCGGCGGTCCGGTGACGCCTCCCGAGGGCGCCCTGGTGCTCGGCGACCTGGTGCTGGACGAGCGAGCCCGCGAGGTCACCCGGGGCGGCGAGGTGATCGAGCTCAGCCCGACCGAGTACGCGCTGCTGCTCCACCTGCTGCGGCATCCGAAGCAGGTGCTCAGCAAGGCGCAGATCCTCGACGCGGTCTGGTCGTACGACTTCGGCGGGCGGGCGCACGTGGTGGAGCTGTACATCAGCTACCTGCGCCGCAAGCTCGACTCCGGCCGGCCGCCGATGATCCACACCGTGCGCGGCGCCGGGTACCTCATCAAGGCCGCGCCGTGAGGCGGCTGCCCCGGATCGCGCCCAGGACGCTGCGCTCCCGGCTGATCGCCGGGGTGCTCGCCCTGCTGGTGCTGACCTGCGGCGGCGTCAGCCTGGCGACCACCGAACTGCTGCGGCACTTCCTGGTCGGGCAGCTGGACCAGCAGCTCGCCCAGGCCGGCGGCCGCTACGCCGCCAGCCTGGAGCACACGGGCGGCGGCGGCCCCGGCACGGACACCCGGGCCCAGGCGCCCGGCACCTTCGGCGCCCGCCTGCTGGGCGGGCAGGTCACCGCCGCCGGCGTCGTCGACGGCGACGCGGACGACGCCGAAGTGGCCTCCGGCGACCGGCCCGCCGACACCGACGACCTCGTCACCCTCTCCGCCGCCGACCGACATCACCTCGCCGCCCTGCCCCCGGACGGCTCGGCGCACGGCGTGCGCCTGGCCTCCCTCGGCGGCTACCGCGTCCGCGCGGTGGCCGGGCGGGACGGCGACGTGCTGGTCACGGGCCTGCCGACCGGACCGGTGGACGCGACCGTGCACAAGCTGGTGATGGTCGAGCTGCTGGTCTTCGGCGTGGCCCTCGCCGCCACCGGGATCGCCGGCGCGGTGTGGGTGCGGCTCTCGCTGCGCCCGCTGGAACGCGTCACGGGCACCGCCGAGCGGGTCAGCGCGCTGTCGCTCGCCAGCGGCGCGGTGGCGCTGTCGGAGCGCGTCCCGGACGCGGACCCGCGTACCGAGATCGGGCGCGTCGGCTCGGCGTTCAACCGGATGCTCGGCCACGTCGAGGACGCCCTCGCCCGGCGCCACCGGGTCGAGGAGCGCCTGCGCGGCTTCGCCGCCGACGCCGGCCACGAACTGCGCACCCCCCTCGCCACGGTGCGCGGGCACGCCGAACTCGCCCTGC
This sequence comes from Kitasatospora sp. NPDC051170, assembly GCF_044455705.1. Lineage (NCBI taxonomy): Bacteria > Bacillati > Actinomycetota > Actinomycetes > Kitasatosporales > Streptomycetaceae > Kitasatospora > Kitasatospora sp. NPDC051170. Next base: position 92,385 of record NZ_JBITFA010000001.1, read on the forward strand.
GCCACCCCGGCCCGGTGCCGCCCGAGGTACGGCGCTCCCTCGGCCGCATCGAGGCCGAGTCCCGCCGGATGGGCACCATCGTCGAGGACCTGCTCCTCCTCGCCCGCCTCGACGCCGGACGCCCTCTCGCCGACGAGGAGGTCGACCTCACCAGACTCGCCCTCGACGGCGCCGCCGACGCCCACGCCACCGCCCCCGGCCACCGCTGGCGCCTCGACCTGCCCGAGCAGCCCGTCCTCGTACGCGGCGACGCCGACCGGCTGCGCCAGGTGATCGCCAACCTCCTCACCAACGCCGCCGCCCACACCCCCGAGGCCACCGAGGTCACCCTCCGCCTCGCCCCCGCCGACGACGGCGTCACGATGACCGTCACCGACACCGGCCCGGGCATCGACCCGGCACTCGCCCCCCGGGTCTTCGAACGCTTCGTCCGCGGCGACCCCTCCCGCTCACGCACCACCGGCAGCACGGGCCTCGGCCTGGCCATCGTCCACGCCGTGGCCGAGGCCCACGGCGGCACGGTAGGCGTCGAGAGCCGCCCGGGCCGGACGGTGTTCACCGTGCTCCTCCCCGCCGCCTGAGCCGAAGGGCGGGCTCAGGCCTCCGGGTAGGCGGTGGTGGGGATCCGGCGGACCTCGACGCCGAGGCCCTCGACGGCGGCGTCCGGGATCCGGGCGGCCGGTTCAGGTGCTTCGGTCACGGTGTCACGGCCGCCTCGTCGGGCAGCCACCTGAGGCGGACGGCGCCGGCGGCGAGGGCGTTCGCCAGGAGCAGCATCCAGCCGCCGGGGAGCAGGACCAGGTGCTGCATGTAGCCCGGGGGATCGGTTTCGACCGACAGGCCGAAGGTCGTCATCAGCGTGATCACTCCGACGACCGCCACTCCGGCGATCCACATCCAGAACACCGCACCGACCGCCTTGCCGAGGGCCCATACGTCCCCGCCTTCGGAGTGCCGCAGGATGCAGGCCGCGGCAACGGCGAGCGCGACCGTCGTGCCGACGATCCCCGCAGGCAACAGCACCCAGAGCCCCTCGACTCCGGGTATGCCGCCGGACACCTTCTCGAACGGGTGGCCGGGGTCGAACTCGTAGACCCTCTCCGCCAGTTGGATGCCACTGCCCTTTGCCGACCAGCTCTCCCTCAGGAACGGAAGCGCCGCCGCGGCCAGCAGCGCCACACTCGCCCCGCCCAGGGAGAACCAGCGCCGGACCGCCGCCCGCCAGCGCCCGCGCGGCGCCGACGGGACCGTCCGGGCGGCGGGCGCGGGCTCCACCCGGACGGTCTTGGGCTCGGTCCGGCCCGCCGTCAGGCCGACGCGTGCGGCGTGCAGCGCGTCCGTGCGGCGGCGGATAGCCGTGTTGGCGCCGGTGATGCGCATCCAGGTGCCGGGGCCGGGGGCGTCGCCGAGGGCCTCCTCGCACCATTCCCGGACGGCCTCCGGGGTGGGCCGGCGGTCGGGGCGCTTGCGCAGGCAGCGGGCGATCAGGTCGCGCAGCGGCTCGGGGACGGCGGACATGTCGGGTTCCTCGGCCATGATCCGGTAGCCGACGGCGATCTCGTTGTCGGCGCCGAACGCGTCCGTGCCGGTGGCGAGGTAGTAGAGGGTGGAGCCGAGGGCGAACACGTCGGAGGAGGCGCCGACCGGATCGCCCTTGGCCTGCTCGGGCGACATGTAGAGCGGCGTCCCGATCCGGGTCGACTGACTGCGGTGAACCGCCGTCTCCGCCAGGGACTTGACGATGCCGAAGTCGATGACCTTGGGCCCAGTCTCGTCGAGCATGATGTTGCCGGGCTTGAAGTCGCGGTGCACCACCTCGGCCCGGTGGATGTCGGTGAGCGCGTGCGCGATGCCCCAGGCGAGTTGCAGCACCTCGCCGGCCGGGAGCGCGCCGTGGTCGGAGACCAGCTCGCGCAGGGACGGCCCGGCGACGTAGGTGGTGGCCAGCCAGGGGCGGTCGGCGTGCGCCTGTGCGTCGAGCAGCGGGGCGACGTACGCGCCGCGGACGCGCTGGGCGGCGGTGACCTCGTACGCGAAGCGGCGCTTGAACTCCGGTTCCTGGCCGAGGTCGTCGCGGATGACCTTGACCGCCGCCGCCTGCCCGCCGGGCGAGAGGGCGAGGAACACCTCCCCCATGCCGCCGGTGGGAAGCCTGGCCACGAGCTGGAAGCCGCCGAGCTCGTCCGGGTCCTCGTCCCGTAGCGGACGGAACCGAAACTCCTCGCCGCCCAACGCGATCCTCCCCCTGCTCGGCGCGGCCGCTCCCCTCCCCGGGGGCGTGTGTCGCGCGTCACGATCCGTTTCCCGCAGCGTACTGGGGAGATCACCCCGTCGCACGCCCCGACTCCGTACTGTCACCATGGCGCGATGGAGGTCCACGCGTGGTCTCCAGGCCCTGGCGGACTGACTGAGCGCTTGCTTAGAATCAGCGCGTCCGACCCTGCCGCGTGACCCAGGAGACGCCTTGTCCGACGCCATGACCACCGCGAACCGCCAGATCCGCCTCGCCCGCCGCCCCGTCGGCGAGGTCGTCCCCGAGGACTGGGCGCACGGCGCCGAGCCCGTCCCGGCGCCCGGGGAGGGCGAGTTCCTCGGCCGTACGCGCTTCCTGTCGCTGGACCCGGCGATGCGCGGCTGGCTCGACGACCGGCCCTCCTACCTGCCGCCGGTGGGGCTGGGCGAGGTGATGCGGGCCGGCTCGGTGGTCGAGGTGGTGGAGTCCAACCACCCCGACTACCAGGTGGGCGACCACGTGGCGGGCGTGTTCGGCGTGCAGGAGTACGCGGTGTCGAACGGGCGCGGCGCGACGAAGGTCGACCCGGCGCTCGCGCCGCTGTCGACCTACCTCGGCGCGCTCGGGATGCCCGGGATGACGGCCTACTTCGGACTCCTGGAGGTCGGCGCGCTGAAAGAGGGCGAGACGGTGGTGGTGTCGGGGGCCGCCGGAGCGGTGGGCAGCCTCGTCGGGCAGATCGCCAAGGTGAAGGGCTGCCGGGTGGTCGGCATCGCGGGCGGGCCCGCCAAGTGTGCCGTGCTGACGGAGGAGTTGGGCTTCGACGCGGCGATCGACTACCGGGCCGAGGACGTCCGCGAGGCGCTGCGCAAGCACGCGCCGAGCGGCATCGACGTGTACTTCGACAACGTCGGCGGGGAGATCCTCGACGCCGCCCTCACCCGGCTCGCGATGCGCGCCCGGGTGGTGGTGTGCGGGGCGATCAGCCAGTACAACAGCGAGACGGACGTGCAGGGCCCGTCCAACTACCTGGCGCTGCTGGTGCGTCGGGCGCGGATGGAAGGGTTCGTGGTGTTCGACTACGCGCGGCGCTACGCCGAGGCGGCCGCGGAGCTGGCGGGCTGGATCGGCGAGGGGCGGATCACGGTGAAGGAGCACGTGGTGGACGGGGGCGTGGACGACTTCCCGGCGACTCTGGGGATGCTGTTCCGGGGCGAGAACACCGGGAAGCTCGTCCTGCGGCTCAGCTGAGCGGCGAAGCCTGGCGGATGGCGGGGGTTCCGTCGGCCAACAGGGCGGTGAGCAGGGGAGGTTGGGCGGCGACGATCGTTCGCCGGACCGGCCTGCCTGGCTCCCCCGTCAGACGTCCCGGCGCTTCAGGGCGAAGGCCGCCAGGGCGAGGGCGACGGCGAGGTGCTTGCCGGTGAGCGCCCGCATCCCCAGCACGAAGGTGAGCAGGGCGAGCACCTGACCGAACACGGCCGCCGCCCCTCCCACCACCAGCGCCTTGGCGAGCAGCACCCGCCCGCGCCGGGGCACGGCGGCGAGCGTCGAGCGGATCTGCCCGGTGCCGTACTCGCTGGAGGCGGCGAGGGTGCCGAGCGTGCCCATCGCGAGGACGGCGACGTAGAACCCGCCGGAGAACCCGTAGCGGACGGGGTCGAAGCGGGCGCGCTCGGCGGCCGTCCAGGCGTCCCAGTGGTCGACGGCGCCGCCGTAGTCGACCAGTCCGATGAACAGGGCTGCGGCGAGGGCCACGGCGGCGGAGAGCGGGGTGGCGCGTACGCTGCGCAGCTTGATCCACTCGGCGGCTACGGCTCCGCGGATGCTGCTCATGCGACCTCCTCCTCTGCCAGGGTCCCGACCGCGTTCCCGGCGGCCTCGGTGGCTTCCATGAACGCCTCCTCCAACGAGGCTTGCCGGACGGTGAGTTCGTACACTCCGATGCCGTGTGCGGCGGCCAGCTCGCCGATCGCGGCCGGTTCGGCGCCGGTGACGGCCAGCGCCTCACCGTCCTCCTTGGCGACCGATGCCCCTGCGCTTCGCAGCACCCGTGCCAGCTCGGCCGGTCGGGCGCAGCGCACCAGTACGTCGGTACGGGCGTGCCGGGCGAGGAACTCGCCGGTGGAGCAGTCGGCGACCAGCCGCCCCCGCCCGATGACGACCAGGTGGTCGGCGGTGACGGCCATCTCGCCGAGCAGGTGCGAGGAGAGCAGCACCGTGCGCCCCTCGGCGGCGAGGTCGCGCAGCAGGGTGCGCAGCCACAGCACGCCCTCCGGGTCGAGCCCGTTGACCGGCTCGTCCAGCAGCAGCACCGGCGGGTCCCCCAGCAGTGCGGCGGCCAGGCCCAGCCGCTGCTTCATACCGAGCGAGTACCGCCCGGCCCGCCGCCGCCCCGCCGCCTCCAGCCCGGTGAGCGCCAGCACCTCGCGCACCCGCCGTACGCCGATACCGTGCGTGGCGGCGAGGGCGAGGAGGTGGTGGTGGCCCGAGCGGGCGGGGTGGACGGCGCCCGCGTCGAGCAGCGCGCCGGCCTCGCACAGCGGCCGCCGCAGCGCCGCGTACGGCTGGCCGTTGACGGTGGCTTGGCCGCCGGTGGGGGCGTCCAGCCCGAGGATCATCCGCAGGGTGGTGGACTTGCCGGAGCCGTTGGGCCCGAGGAAGCCGGTGACCTGCCCGGGCCTGGCGGTGAAGCTGAGCCCGGCGACGGCGAGGGTGCCGCCGTAGCGTTTGGTGAGGTCGCGTGCCTCGATCATCGTCGTGCCTTTCCTTGTGACGTGCCTCCACGCTCCCGTCCCGGGCGGGGTCGGATCGTCGGGCCGTGGGCGGAGTTCGCGGGCCGGGCGGGCCGCGCTCTCCACCCGTGGTCATAGGCCTGCGGGGCGATGCCGGGCCGGTCGGCCCGCGGCTAGCCTGGGGCGATGATCGCTGCCCCGCTCCCGCCGGCCGCCCGGCGCCTGCGCCCGGGCCACTGGGTGGCCCTGGACGTGGCGGTGGCGCTGGCGCTGACCGTCGTCACCTGGCTGCGGGTGCTGGAGGCAGGCCGGGTGTTCGACCCGCACCACCGGGGCTACGCGCCGCCGAGCACGGCCGAGCTGGTCACGGTGCTGGCCTGCGTGCCGGTGGTGGGGGCGGCGACCGCGCTGCGGCGGGTGGTGCCGGTGGCCGCGTCCGGGGTGGTGTTCGCCGCCTGGGCGGTGGTCGTGGCGGTGGCCGGGTGGCTGACGATCGCCAACCTGGCCGGGTTCCAGATCGCCGTCGCCGCCGGGATGCTCGTCTACGTGACGGCCGCCCGGCAGCCGCCGCGCACCTCCGGCGCGGTGCTGGCGCTGGGCCTGGCGGGCACCGGCCTGAGCGCCTTCGGCTCGCGGGAGCTGTGGAACAACCTGCTGCTCGTCGCGCTGGAACTGCTGCTCTGCTGGGCGCTCGGCCGCGCCGTGGCCCGCTACCGCGCGTACGGGGTGGAGCTGCGCCGGTACCAGGTGGAGCTCGCCCGGGCAGAACTGACGGAGGAGCTGGCGGAGGAGCGGATGCGCCTGGCCCGGGAGCTGCACGACGTGATCGCGCACAGCATGAGCGTCGTCAACGTCCAGGCGGGGTACGGCCGGTTCGTCATCGGGCGGGACGGCGCGAAGGCCGAGCAGGCGCTGGAGGCGCTGGAGGCGATCGAGACGGTCAGCCGCGAGGCGATGGTCGAACTGCGCGGGCTGCTGACGGTGCTGCGCGGCTCGGTGGTCGAGGAGCTGACGCCCGCACCCCGCCTGGCGGACCTGGAACGGCTCGTCGCGAGCAGCGCCGAGGCCGGGGTCCGGGTCGAACTGCGGGTCGGCGGCCGGGTGCGGCCGCTGTCGGAGGGCGTGGAGCTGTCGGCGTTCCGCATCGTCCAGGAGGCGCTGACCAACGTGGTGCGGCACGCGCACACCGACGCCGCGCGGGTGGCGGTGGCGTACGAGGAGGAGCGGCTGGTGCTGGAGGTCACGGACGACGGCCGGGGCGGCGCGGTGCGCGTCGGCGGGCACGGCCTGGCGGGCATGGCCGAACGCGCGGGCCTCTACCGGGGCCGGGTGGAGGCGGGCCCGCTCCCTGGCGGCGGCTTCCGGGTGCGGGCGGTGCTCCCGGTGGTGACGGCGGTGACGGTGCTCCCGGTGGTGACGGCGTGACCGCGCCGGTCCGGGTGGTCGTCGCGGACGACCAGACGCTCGTACGGGCCGGGCTCGCCGGGATCGTCGCCGCCGCCGAGGGCTTCGAGGTCGTCGGCGAGGCCGCCGACGGCGCCCAGGCCGTCCGCCTCGCCCGCTCCGCCCACCCCGACGTGGTGCTGATGGACATCCGCATGCCGGGCACCGACGGCCTGGCGGCCACCCGCCAGGTCACCGCCGAGAGCGGCGGGGTGCGGGTGCTGATCCTGACCACCTTCGACCTCGACGAGTACATCTACGGCGCCCTGCGCGCCGGCGCCTCCGGCTTCCTCCTCAAGTCCACACCCCCGGAAGACCTCCTCGCCGCCATCCGCGTCATCGCCGCCGGCGAAGCCCTCCTCGCCCCGAGCATCACCCGCCGCCTCATCCGCACCTTCGCCTCCCGCCCCGCCGAACCCTCGGCCACCTCTGCCTCGGCGGAACTCACGCGCATCCAACGAGCGCTCACCGAGCGCGAGTTGGAAGTCCTGACGTTGATCGGCCAGGGCCTCACCAACACCGAGATCGCCCACCACCTGGGCGTCACCACAGGCACCGTCAAAACCCACGTCGGCCACCTGCTCGCCAAGCTGGCGGCCCGCGACCGCGTGCAGCTGGTCATCACCGCCTACCGCGCGGGCCTGGCCGCGTAGCCCTCTTCGGCATCCCACGCGTCCAGGGCACCGGAATCGAGGGAGGTCACGGGCTCCGCCGAGAGGTGCTCGTGCCAGGGTCTGATCCGCACCGCCCGGCCGCCGAAGTTGAAGGCCCCGCTCTCATCGGCGATGACCTCCCCACCCCGCTCGTACACGAGGAGGAGCGGCTCGAACGGGTCAGGCAGGTACGGGAGTTGCACCCCCGGCGTGTCCCGGAGGGTCGCCCACCGTAGGGCCGCCCGGCAGGCAACCCCGGTGCCGATGCCGCCGACGTTCGCCAGAAGGAACCCCTCCACCCACTCGGCCACCTCGGACGCGACCCGCACCTCCGGGGCGAGGGCCCCGGCGAGGTCGAAGAACGGCCACCTCGGCGGCCCGCCCACCACCTCCGCCCACAGCGCGGCCCGGCGGAGATACTCCACCATCAGCCGCGCCCTGGACGCCACGTGCGCGTTGCGGCCTTGCAGGTTGTTCCACTTGATGTGGGCGAGACGGTCCATCGCCGCCTCGGTGAGACTCGCGTTCCTTTGCACGTCACCGTTCCAGAGCAGTTCTGGCCCGCAGGGAACGAGCCCGGTCGTACTCGGCATCAACGGCGTCCAGGGCATCGGTGTCGAGGGACGTGGCCGGCTCCGGGGAAAGGTGCTCCCGCCAGGGCCGGATCTGCACCCGCAGGATGCCGAAGTTAAAGGCCCAGCTGTCGTCGGGGACGATCTCCCCGCCTCGCTCGTACATGAGAATCAGCGGCTCGAACGGGTCCGGCAGGTCCGGGACTTGCACGCCCGTCGTGTCGCGCAGGGTTGCCCATCGTACGGCCGCTCGGCAGGCATTCTCGGTCGTCAGGCCGCCGACACGGGACGCGAGGAACTCCTCGAGCCGCTCGGCGAGCTCCGCGTCCACATGAACGTCCGGAGCGAGAACCCCGGCGATGTCGAAGACGGGCCACTTCGGTGGCCCGCCCAGCGCCTCGGCCCAGAGCGCGGCCCGGCGGAGGTACTCGATCATCAGCTTGGACATGGAGGCCGCGTGCGCGTTATGGCCTTCCAGATTCGTCCAGTTGATGCGGAGGAGCCGTTCGATCACCGCGTCAGCGGAATCGGCCCGAGGCAGCCAGTCCGCCAGGCTGCCTCGCCCCAGGCTCACGGTGGCATCGACGTCGATCATCCCGGTTCCGTCGAGACCGAACCCGCCGCCGTGCTCGAACAGGGAAACGACGGGCTCGTACGGGTCCGGAAGCCGGGGCAGGGCTGTGCCGGACTCCTTGAGGGCGGCAAAGTGCAAGGCTCCCTCGCAGCACTTCCGAACGGCCGTGCTCTGCAACGCGCAGACCCTCCCGACCCGTTCGATCAGCTCGGGGTCAGCGCGGACGGACGGGTCGATCAGGGCCGCCACATCAAAGAAGGGCCACGACGCCTCCGCCCCCAACCGGTCGGCCCACTGGGCCGACCGCCGCAGGTACTCCCTCATGAGCGAGAGACGCAGCCTCGGGTTCGTCTCCGCGGGATCCCAGTCGATGTGCATCAACCGGTCGGCCAGGGCGTGCGTGCCGTTCATCGTTCCTCGTTCGGTCCGGCGCCCGCTGACTGTCCGTCCGTGTCGCGTTCCCCGCTCATTCCTGGTCGAGGGCGTCGAGGACCGTGGAGTCGAGCGCGATGACATGAGTGTGGGAGAGGTGATCGGAATGTCGGCCCAGGCGAACCGCGATGCCGTCGAGGTCGATGAACTCCTCGACGTGGAATCCGCCTCCCCGCTCGAACATGAGCAGCAGTGGGTCGTAGGGATCGGGCAGGTCGGGGAGTTCGATCTTGGTCTCGTGCCGAAACGCGGGCCAGTGGACGGCGCCTCGGCAGGATTCTCGGATAGTTGGACGTCGCACGGCGCCCGAGAGGTACGTCTCCAGATCGGTGGCGACGTCGGGATCGGCGCGGAGCACGGGATCGATGTGCCGGGCGATGTCGAAGAACGGCCAGAGATCCACGGCATCGAACACGTCGGCCCAGCAGGCGGACCGGCGAAGGTACTCGCGCATCAGAGCGGCCCGGGACCGGGTGTGGGCTTGCGCACCGTCCCAGTCGTTCCACTCGATCGCCTGCAAGCGTTCCAGCACGACGCGCGAGAAGCCCTTTCGATGGCCGCCTCGGGAGGCTTCCACGCGATGGCCTTGAGGCGGGCAACCATGGCTGGCACAGCATCGGCACTCATGTCGGATCGCAACTCTTCGCACGGGATGTCTCGGTTCACCCCTGCGACGGCCCGCCGCGGTCCGCCAGCGCGCGAAACTCCGCCCAGCCTCGCTCGTCGAGGGCGTCGAGGGCGTCATCTTCGAGCTCGACGACCGGGGTCGGTGACAGATACGCCCTCCAGTCGCGCAGGGGCACCATGACCGCTCCGAAATCGGCGAACCCGTTGGCGAACGAGAATGGGCCGCCGCGCTCGTAAAGCCTGACCAGCGGCTCGAAGGGATCGGGCAGTGGCCGCAGATCCGGCCCGGAGGCGTCCCGTACGGCGGCCCACTCGACCATGGCCACTGATGGTTCGGCGGCAAGCCACATGGTCGTGGAGCCCTCGATGAATTCCTCGAGTTCCGCGACCACCGCGGGAGCGGCTCGCACTCCCGGCGCGACGATGGCCGCAAGGTCGAAGAAGGGCCAGTACCTGGTATCTCCGTAGGCATCGAGCCACAGTGCGCAGCGGCGCATGTACTCCTTCATGAGCGCCGCCCGGGAGAAAGACTTCTCACGCGCCTCTTTGTGCGCATCCCATCGGATATCCTTGAGGCGGTTTACCATAACCTGAATCGAATCCATGATCACTTGATATCATACCCTAGTGCTCGAAGTTGGGGCTTGAGGGCTTCGACGACGACATCGAGGTTGGAGAGATCCGCGGCGACGGACTCCACCGGAGTGGTCAACCCAAGATCCTTCCAGTGGTCGAGGGACCCCTCCGCCGACACTTCCCCGGTATGAAAGCTCCTCGGCGCCAAATTGTGTGCACCGAAATGCTGGGGGTTGATGTTGAACGTGCCGTCGCTCTTCCAGGCGTCCGGGTGGCTCGAGAGGTACGGGAGGCCCGCCTCCATCAGTTTCGCCTCGACGTACTCATGGGCGAGCGTCCCCCGGAAAGCCGGAATTCTCGCCTCGTTGAGGAACCCGTTCACGGCCCCGTTCCAAGGAATGGAGATATCCGAATCCGGCGTGAAATACACATCGTGCACGACGTTTTCCTTCCCGGGACCTATTTGGACGCTATGGCGATTGACCATGAGATTGTCCTTCGCGACCTGGACGATTCGGGGATCGACGCCGACCTTCCTGGCGACCTCGGCCACGTCATCCGACCTGGTCCGATAGTCCTCGTAGACCTTCACACCCCTCTCATCCGCAGCTGTCGTCGGAGCGGACGCATAGGCGGTCCCCGACTCCGATATCCAGGGTTCCGGGCGGGGCGTTTCGCCGGCCGGCCAGCCCCTCGCCTCTGCCCCGGTGAACGTGGGACGCCGCTTCGGGGTGACCTTCCCCGGGGCGGCGCCGGCGCCGACGGCGCCGGTGATGAGGTCGAGGGGCATGACCGGGCCGGTTTGGAAGGTGGAGTCGTAGGCGTAGGTGAGGCCGGCGCCGACGGCCATGCGGCCGGGGAGGGATTCGGCGGCGGTGGCGGCTTTGGCGAGGCCGGTGAGGGCGAGGGGGGCGGCTTCGGCGCCGGCGGCGGCTTTGACGAGGGCGCGGCCGCCGGCTCCGAGGCCGCCGCCGGCGGCGCCCATGATCTCGCCGGACTTGCCCGCCTCGACGGCCTCGTCGAGGCTGTAGCCGCCGTCGCCGAACAGTTCGACGCGGATGGGCTGGGCGACGGCGAGGTCGACGGTGATGGCCTCGACGGCGCCGAAGGCGGCGCCGACCAGGATGGTGGCCGCGATCAGGGCGATGGTCTCGGAGACCGTGATGCCGACCGACGCGGCCGTGGCGACGATGGCCGCGGAGGCGGCGAGGGCGGCGCCCTCGGAGATGCCGACGGTGACGATGGCGAGCGCCGTGCCGACCAGGAGTGTGCCCGCGACGAGTGCCGCTTCCTCCTCCAGCTTGTCGATGGCCTTGTCGACCTCGTGGGCGAAGTCGCGCAGCGCCTTGGCGAGGGCCCGGCAGGCGGCGGCGGTCTCGGGGAGCCAGCCCTTGTCCTTGCCGCCGTAGTAGCGGCCCCAGAACTTGCCGAAGGCGTCGATGGCCGGGCCGTGGTTGTTGGCGACGATGGCGGCGGCGGCCTTGTTGGTGGGCACGGTGACGTTGTCGAGGGCGGTGGCCATCGCGTCCCAGGCGTCGGCGACATGGCGGAGCTTTCCGGGGTCGGCGTCCGGCCACCACATGCCGGTGACCTTCTGGACGGCCTTGGCGACAGAGGACTTGCTCACGGCGTCAGGTTCTTGCGGGCGTGGTTGTCCGTGTCGGTGTGGTTGTCCGCGTGGGCGACCAGGCCGTCGTGGATGCTGCCCAGGCCCTTGACCAGCACGTCGAGTGCCTTCAGCACGTTGTCGTGCGGGTCCTTGTACGCCTGGGAGAACTCGTGGCCCTGCTTGTCGTCACCCCACGGGCTGCCGGCGTCCGCCAGGGTTTTCCTGAGTTTGTCGACCGCTTCCTTGAGGGCCTTGCCCTGGGTCTCGAAGGTCGGCGCGGCGTCCTTCAGCTCCCCCGGCCGGACCTTGAACTCCGGTCCACCCGCCTTCGCATCGTCAGCTGACATGGCGACACCCCCGTGCTGTTCGTACTCCCATGGTGCGAAGAGGGGGATGGCTGTGCAGGTTGACGCGGTTTCAGCGCGGGTGCGTGAGGTCGGTCACAGCTCAGAGCCAGCCGCGGTCGTCGGCGAGGCGCAGCGCCTCGGTGCGGTTGCGGGTGCCGGTCTTGACGATGGCGGCGGAGAAGTAGTTGCGGACGGTGCCTTCGGAGAGGTAGAGCTTGGCGGCGATCTCGGCGACGCCGGCGCCGGAGCGGGAGGCGTTGAGGACGTCGCGTTCGCGGGCGGTGAGCGGGGAGGTGCCGGCGGCGAGGGTGGCGGCGGCGAGGTCGGGGTCGACGACGCGTTCGCCGGCGGCGACGCGGCGGATGGCGTCGGCGAGGACTTCGGCGGGGGCGTCCTTGACGACGAAGCCGACGGCACCGGCTTCCATGGCGCGGCGCAGGTAGCCGACGCGGCCGAAGGTGGTGAGGATGACGACGCGGCAGCCGGGGGCCTGTTGGGCGAGGACGGCGGCTGCGGCGAGGCCGTCGAGTCCGGGCATCTCGATGTCGAGGAGGGCGACGTCCGGTGCGTGCGCGCGGGCGGCTTCGGCGACCTGGTCGCCGCGGCCGACGGCGGCGACGACCTCGAAGTCGTCCTCGAGGTCGAGCAGGGTGCGCAGCGCGGTGCGTACGAGTTCCTGGTCCTCGGCGAGCAGCAGCCGGATCGTCATCGTGGGCCTTCCGGGAGGGTGACGAGCAGTCGCCAGCCGCGCGGGGTGAGCGGGCCGGCCTCGACCGTACCGCCGGCGGCGGCGACGCGTTCGCGCAGGCCCGTCAGGCCGCCGCCGGCCGTGCCCTCGCCGCCGCGGCCGTCGTCGCGGATCTCGGCGGAGGTGGCGGTGAGGGTGACGGTGCAGCGGGTGGCCCGGGCGTGGCGGACGACGTTGGTGATGCCCTCGCGGACGACCCAGCCGAGGAGTTCGCGCTGTGCGGGGGCGACGGCGTCGGTGGCGGTGGGCAGGTCGGCGACGATGCCGGCGGCGCGCAGGAGTTCGCGGGCGCGGGCGAGTTCCCCGGCGACGGTGACCTCGCGGTAGCCGGTGACGGCGGCGCGGACGTCGGTGAGGGCCTGGCGGGAGAGGGTCTCGACGGCCTCCATCTCGGCGACGGCGCCCGGCAGGTCCTTGGGGGCGAGGCGCTGGGCGAGGCGGGCCTTGACGGTGATCGCGGTGAGGGAGTGGCCGAGCAGGTCGTGCAGGTCGCGGGCGATCCGGTTGCGCTCGGCTTCGGAGGCGAGCCGTTCGACCTCGGCGTGGGCGTCGACGAGGGCGGTGTTGGTGGCGTCGAGCTCGGCGAATCCGCCGCAGGTGAGCGCGGTGAAGAGGAGGGCGAGTGCCTGGAATCCGGCGGGGCCGGTGTGCCAGGGGCGTACCGCCCAGGGCAGGAGCAGCGCGGTGAGCGCGGCGCCGACGATGACGGGGCCGACGTGCCGGACGCGGAGCACGGCGACGAAGGACACCACCACGGTGGCGAGGTAGAAGGCGTTCTCGTGCGTGAAGGGCAGCGCGGCGAGGAACAGCGCCGTCATCGCGGCGAGCATCGCCGTCAGCCCGCGGTACGCATCCCGGTGCAGGGCGACGGCCGCGAGGACCGTGCAGAGGGTGAACGCGCCGACGACGGCGTAGCCGGCCGTCGCCGCGCGGCCGTGAACGGTGGTGCCGACGGCCACGGCGGCGACGGCGGGGTAGACGAGCATCCCCGCACCGAGCAGCAGTCTTCGCGGGCCGGGGCCCCCGTGGGCGGAGTCGGTCACGCGGTCGGGCGTGGTGCCGGTCGGGCCGCTGGTTCCGCTGCCACTCATGGTGCCGGTCGTACGGTCGTGCGGGCTCACCCGTCCCCCTCGTCAGAGCCTGGCGAACAGGGTACGCAGGTGGCGGCCGTTGAGCACCGCCGCCACCCCCAGCAGCGCGAGGCCGCACAGGCCCTGCTCCGCCTTGAACCAGGCCGGGAAGGTGCCGGGCAGGGCGATGATCACCACGGTGGCGGCGAGCATCGCGCCGGAGATGATCCGCAGCCGCCGGTAGGCGGTGCGGGAGCCGCGGGCGGCCCGCTCGGCGATCAGCACGGCGACGACCGCGCCGGCGGTGACGATGGTGCCGCGCACCCAGACCGAGGGGGTGACCAGGTCGGCGTGGTCGCGCAGGAGGAAGGCGACGGCGAGGGTGGCGGCGCTGAGGCCCGCGTACGCGAGCAGGAGGCCCCGGACGGTGCGGAAGGCCCGGCGGGTGTCGGAGGGGCGAAGCTCCGGTCGGTGCAGTTCGGTGGTGGTCATGGCATCCATGCTGCTCGCGGGGCCCGCACCGCTGGCAGTGTGCTCGCGCACCGGTGACACATGACAATTGTCAGCACCCCGCGCAGGACTGGCCACGCCCCCGGGGTCACTCGGACGGGCGAGCGCACATGCCAGCGTCACGCGCCCCTAGCACGAACCCGCCTACGCTCACGCGGAATCGGCCGAGAAACCCTTCGCACGAGCGAATCAGGCGCTACTTCCCTGTGCCCGCGCGCCGGGGCGAGAAGCCTTGGGGGCGGGGCCAGGACCGGCCTCCCGGTACAGGTGTGCGAACGGCCCGACATGTCGGTCGAGTTGCCACAAGTCGGTTGTCGCGCAGTATTTTTGAGATTCGGTCAGGATTGTCCGGAACTTGGCTATGCTGCGGCCCACGCCTGCGGAGCCGGTCGACGCCCCGTCCCGTACCGCTCCCGATCAGTTGAGGATTCCCCGCATGCATCGAGCTGGATCGCCCTCCACCAGACGGCGCCCCGCGCCCCTGTTCGGCTGGCTGCTGCCCACCGCCGTCATGGCGGCGGCAGCGGCGGTCGCCGCAGCGCTGGTGGACGTCGGAGCCCGGGCCGCGGTGCTCTGGTGCGGGGCGACGGGCACCGTACTGGTCGCCGTGGTGGCCGCCGAGTCCGCCCGCCGGGGCACCGCCCTCGCCGCGCTGCGCGACCAACACGCGCGCCAGATAGACGAGTTGAGGCAACAGGTGGCCGCCCAGGAGCGGGCCGTGGTCCGGATGGCCGAGCACGGCATGCCGCTGCTCGTCGCTGCCACTCGCAACGGCACCCAGTCGGACGAGCTGATGGGCCCGTACGACAGCCCCTCCGCCGCCTCCCCCGCGTTCCGCAAGTCGCTGCGGGCCGTCGCCAAGAGCGTCTGCGTGGCCGTGGACGACGAGGTGAGCCGCCGCGACTCCGCCGAGCGCGCCTTCGTCAACATCGCCCGCCGGGTGCAGGCCATCATCCACCGCCAGGCCAAGGACCTGCGCGAGATGGAGGACCGGCACGGCAACGACCCGGCCGTCTTCGACGACCTGCTGCGCCTGGACCACGGCAACGCGCTGACCGGCCGCCTGGCCGACTCCATCGCCGTCCTCTCCGGCGCCCGCCCCGGCCGCCAGTGGACCAGGCCCATCGCGCTGTACTCGGTGCTGCGCGGCGGCATGTCCCGCATCCTCGAGTACCAGCGCGTCGACCTGCACCCCGTGCCGCAGCTGTCGGTGAGCGGCCCGGCCGTCGAGCCGCTGATCCACGCCGTCGCCGAGCTCCTCGACAACGCCACCCGCTACTCCCCGCCGCAGACCCACGTGCACCTGAGCGCCTCCGAGGTGCAGAGCGGCATCGCCATCGAGATCGAGGACGGGGGCCTCGGCCTCACCGACGAGGCCCGCAGCCGCGCCGAGCGGGCGATCCGCGACGGCATGGTCTCCAAGGACTTCGACGACCTCACCGAGTCCCCCCGCCTGGGCTTCGCCATCCTCGGCCGGCTCTGCCGCGCCTACGGCTACCACCTGTCGCTGCGCCGCTCCGCGTACGGCGGCGTTCGCGCGGTGCTGATCGTGCCGCAGGCCATGTTCACCACCGCTCCCCCGACCGGCCGGGCGCACGGCATCGGCGCCGTCTCCGGCCCGCGCCCCCTGCCCCCGGAGCCGCCGCGCCACGCGGCCCCCGCCTGGGGCTCGCGCCCCTCGGCCGGCGTCGGCCCCTCCTACGGCTCCAGCAGCCCGTGGGGGCCGCCCCCCGGCGCCGTCGCCGCGTCCGCCGCCTCCTCCGGGGGTGACGACGAGTACGTGGTCACCGAGCGCACCCCCAACGGCCTGCCGCAGCGCCGTCGCAGCCGGCCGGTGGCCCGGGGCGGGTTCGCCACCCCCGCGCGCGGCACCGCTCAGCCCTCCGGCCCGACCGCCGGGCCCGCCACGGGCGGCCCGGCCGCGCCGGCTCCCCGCCCCCAGAAGGAGCCCGGTCTGTGGCTGGAGGCGTTCATGGACGGCTACAAGGGCACCGGCCCGTCCGCCGGTCCGTCCGGTCAGACCAGTGAAGAGACGGCAGGGAAAGGCGAGCAGTGATTCCTCACCGCAACAACATGGACTGGATTCTCAACGATCTCGCGCACAGCGTCCCGTACGTACGGCACATCATCGTGCTGTCCTCGGACGGACTGCGGATCGCCCAGTACGGCGCGGACCCGGACACCGCGGACCGGCTGGCCGCCGCCTGCGCGGGGCTGCAGAGCCTGGCCGCCGCGGTCGGGCAGCAGTTCCCGCACGGGAACGGCGCGATGCGGCTGGTGGTGATCGAGGTGGACGGCGGCTACTTCTACCTGATGTCGGCCGGCGACCGCGCCTACCTCGCGGTGCTGGCCGACGAGGGCGTGGACGCGGGCCTGGTCAGCCACCAGATGCGCGACCTGGTGGCGCGGATCGGCGAGCACCTGGCCGCCCCGCCGCGCAATCCCGAAGCGGTCGCGTGAACCGGCACGGTCACGTGAACCGGCACGGTCGGGTGCGGCGCAACGGTCGCGTGAACCAGCACAGTGAGGCGAGCACATGACGGCAGCCGACCAGGGCGACTGGGACGGCCCCAGCCCGGATCGCCTCTACGTGATCACGCGCGGCCGCAGCGGCCCGTCCGGGCCGGGCGTCTTCGACCTGGTCACGCTGATCGTCTCCCTCTCGGAGCCGACGCCCACCATGCAGCCCGAGCACGCGGCCATCCTGCGGCTGTGCCGCTCCCCGCTCTCGGTGGCGGAGGTCTCCGCCTACCTGGAGCTGCCCACCAGTGTGGTCACCGTGCTGCTGGCCGACCTGCTCGACGACGGCCGGATCGAGGCCCGATCCGCCGTCCCCCGGGCCGAACTCCCCGACCGTGCCCTCCTGGAGGCGGTGATCCATGGACTACAGCGGCTCTGACACCGTGGCGGGCCCGGCCCGGGAGGACCTGCTGCCGGACTCGATGACCATGGCGGTCAAGGTGGTCATCGTCGGCGGCTTCGGCGTCGGCAAGACCACCCTCGTCGGCTCGGTCAGCGAGATCCGCCCGCTGACCACCGAGGAGACGATGACCCAGGCCGGCATCGGGGTCGACGACCCGACCGGCGTCGAGCAGAAGACCGCCACCACCGTGGCCATGGACTTCGGCCGCATCAGCATCGACGACCGCCTGGTGCTGTACGTGTTCGGCACCCCCGGGCAGGAGCGCTTCTGGTTCCTGTGGAACGGCCTCTTCGAGGGCGCCCTCGGCGCGGTGGTGCTGGTCGACACCCGCCGGCTGGAGGTCAGCTTCGAGGTGATCGGGCGGCTCGAGGACCGGGGCGTGCCGTTCGTCGTCGCCGTCAACGGCTTCCCCGAGGCGCCCGGTTTCGCCGTCGAGGAGCTGCGCCAGGCGCTCGACCTGCCGCCCGAGGTGCCGATCGTCGACTGCGACGCGCGCAGCCGCGAGTCCAGCCGGGACACGCTGATGACCCTGATGCGGTACCTGTACGACCTCGCCGTACCGGCTCCGCGCTGAGCCTTTCCCCACCCCCTTCTTCGGAGATCCTGTGACCACCCCGTACCGCGACGACGCCGCCCTCACCCCGCCGCCGGGCTGCCCGGCCCACGGGCGCCCCGCCGTCGACCCGATCGGCCCCGGCGGCCTGCGCCGCCTCTACGGCCCGGAGGCCGAGACCGACCCGGCGGGCCTGTACGAGAAGCTGCGCGCCGAGTACGGCGACGTCGCCCCCGTGCTGCTGCACGGCGACCACCGGGCCTGGCTGATCCTCGGCCACGCCGCCAACATCACCGCCATGCGCACCCCCTCGCTGTTCTCCCGCGACTCCCGGCGCTGGACGGCGTTCCGCAACGGCGAGGTCCCGGTGGACTCCCCGCTGATGCCGGTCGTCGCCTGGCAGCCGATCTGCGTGTTCGCGGACGGCGAGGAGCACCGCCGGCTGCGCGACGCCCTGCTGGACGGCCTGAACGGTTTCGACCGGCGCGGTATCCGCCGGCACGTGCGGCGTTACACCACCGAGCTCGTCCAGGTGGTCTGCAGGACGGGCCGCGCCGAGCTGATCACCCAGTTCGCCGAGCACCTGCCGATGCTGGTGATGACCAGGCTGATCGGCATGCCCGTCGACGACGGCCCCCAACTCGTCAACGCGGCACGCGACTTGATGAAGGGCACCGAGACGGCGGTGGCCAGCAACGAGTACGTGGTCGCCAGTCTGCGCCGCACCATCGCCCTCAAGCGCACCGACCCGGGCGACGACCTCACCAGCCGCCTGCTGGCCCACCCGGCCGGGCTGACCGAGGACGAGGTGATGGAGCACCTGCGGGTGGTGCTGCTCGCCGCCAACGAGACCACCATCAACCTGGTCGCCGACTCGCTCAAGATGGTGCTCACCGACCCGCGCTTCCGCGCCCACCTGTCGGGCGGTCAGATGACCCTCGGCGAGGCGCTGGACCAGGTGCTGTGGGACTCCCCGCCGATGTCCCTGGTCGCGGGCCGCTGGGCGACGGCCGACACCGAGCTGGGCGGGCAGCAGATCCGCCAGGGCGACCTGCTGCTGCTCGGCCTGGCCGCCGGGAACGTCGACCCGGTCGTCCGGCCCGACCTCGCGGCGCCGCTCTACGGCAACCGCTCGCACCTGTCCTTCGGCGCGGGCCCGCACGAGTGCCCGGGGCAGGACGTGGGGCGGCACGTCGCCGAGGCGGGGATCGACATCCTGCTCACCCTGCTGCCGGACGTACGCCTGGCCGTGCCGGAGGAGGACCTCGTCTGGACCTCGGCCTGGATCTCGCGCCATCTGACGGCATTGCCGGTGGAGTTCACCCCGTGCGAGGTCGAGGACGACCCGGACACGGTGGCGGAGCGGACCGTACGGACCCGTGAGGTGCCCGCCGCGGAGGAGGCGCCCGCCGAACCGGTGCCGGTACCGGAGGCGGCGCCCGTCGCCGAGCCGGTCGCCTTCGTCCCGGCGCCGCGGCGCAGCTGGTGGGACGTGCTCACCGGGTTCCTGCGCGGGCGCTGATCCCCGGCAGGGGCGCGTAGCCGGGGCCGGAACACCGGCCCCGGCCGTCCGTCAGCCGTCGGTCCGCCGCCGCTGGAGGGTGAAGGTGTCCACCGGGGTGAGGTCCCCGTGCGGGCCGTCGAAGGTGTAGTAGGTGACCCGCATCGTGGTGGTGCCGCCCCGCCGGTCGCCGGGGTCCACGTCGAAGGCGGCGAAGCCGTGGGTGTTCTTCCGGTCCTGGACGGCGGCCCAGGGCGCGTCCTCGGTGACCCAGATCGACTCGCGGTAGGGCACGCCCGGGGCCGGCTTGTCCTCCAGGCCGACGACCACCCGGCTCTTGGGCGTCTGGAACAGGTCGTCCTGGGTGGTCGCGGCGTTGCCGCCGGCGCCGATGACCATGTGGACGGTGCCGCGCCCGGTGTCGGCCAGGTTCGGGTCGGTGCCGGTGGGCACCGGGGTACGGGTGTCGTTGGGCAGGGTGCCGCGCACGGGGTGGGAGCGCTCGTAGTAGTGCTCGTGGCCGCAGACCACCAGGTCGACCCCGTAGGAGTCGAACAGCGGGCCCCACGCCTCGCGCAGGCCGAGGTCGCTGCCCGCGCCGTGCATCGAGGTGGAGATCATCGGGTGGTGCATGCACACCACGATCCAGTCGATCCCCCGGTCACCGCGCGCCGCCCGCAACTCCCGCTCCAGCCAGCGGCGTTGGGCGCCGCCGGAGTAGCCGCGGATGTACCGCTCGCTGGACATCTGGATCGTCTCGTCGTCGTTGGCGAGGCTGATGAACCGCACCGAGCCGACCGTGAAGGCGTACCACATGCCCCGGGTCTCCTCGTCGCGGTCGGCGGTCGAGCCGGGGAGGGTGAAGTAGGTCTGGTAGCCGAGGGCGCCGATCGGGCCGTTGCCGAGCTCGTTCTCGTGGTTGCCGGCGCAGGGCATCCAGGGGCGCAGCCGGGTGGAGCGGCTGTTGTTGATGAACCAGTCGGCCCAGGTGGCGGTGCGGCTCTGGCCGTGGCGGCCGCTGTAGGAGGCGTAGCAGAGGTCGCCGTTGACGAGGTTGAACAGCGGGCCGACGCGTTCGACGGCGGCGACGATGTCGGCGGCGTGCGGGGTGCCGACCTGGCTGCTCATGTAGACGGGGTACTTGCCGAGGGGTGAGGGCATGCCGTCCGGGAAGACGACCAGGCGTCGGAGGTTGGGGGCGCCCTGGTCGCCGAAGCTGGTGAAGGTGAAGGGCATGCGTCCGCGCGGGGCGGTGGTGAAGCTGCCGGTCTCGTGGTTGGCGCCGTCGTGGCCGGCGCTGTAGAGGTAGGTGGCGCCGGGGCGCAGGCCGGTGAGCCGGGCGTGGTGGACGTACACCTCCACCTTGTCGAGGTCGTCGCGGTAGGTGCGGGTCTCCGCCTCGACGATCCGGCCGAGGCCGCCGTCGGGCGCGCCGAGGCGGACGTGGGGGCGGCGGACGGAGACCGGGGTGATCCAGGAGACGGTCATCTCGGTCGAGGCGTCGGTGCCGAACTGGAGGTGCAGGCCCGTCACGCTGGGGGTGCCGGTGCGGTGCGGGGTGGTCCTGAGCATCGGGCTCGCCGGGGTGTCGCCCCCGGCCCCGCCTCCGCCCTCGTCCTGGTTGTCGGCCGAGGCCGGCTGGGCGGCCGCGGTGCCCGCCACCAGCGCGGCCCCGGCCGCCGAGGTGCTCTTGAGGATGGACCTGCGTGCGATCGTCATGGGAACTCCGCCTGCCGAGTGGGGGTTTCGACCCGGAGCACTGTAGATGACGTGCGCATGCGAGAACTCCGCGCAGGTGACCTGTTGTCAGCAAGCTGCCAAGGGGCTACGGCTTGCGGCCGACGGCGCCGTAGGCCGGGGTCTCCTCGCCGGGGAGGGGCCCGTCGCCGAGCTCCGGGTGCCAGTGGTCGATCAGCACCACGCCGGGGTCGTCGAGTTCGAGGCCCTCGAAGAACCGGGTGAACTCGGCGCGCGTGCGGGCGTGGACCTCGACGCCGGCCTCGGCGTAGCGGCGCGAGCCCTGGCGGATGCGTTCGGAGGTCACGTCGGAGGTCCCGGCGGTGAGGGCGAGGAAGCTGCCGGAGGGCAGGGCCTCGAGGATCTCGCGGACGGGCGGGTGCGCGGACTCGTCGGAGAGGAAGTGCACGATGTTGATCAGGGTGAGCGCGACGGGCTGGCGAAGGTCCAGGGTGCCCGCGACGGCGGGGTCGTTGAGGAACTTGCCCGGGTCGCGCAGGTCGCCCTCGACGTAGGCCGTGCGGCCCTCGGGGGTGCTGGTGAGCAGGGCGCGGGAGTGGGCGAGGACGATCGGGTCGTTGTCGACGTACACCACCCGGCCGGCGGGGTCGACGCGCTGGACGACCTCGTGCAGGTTGGGCGTGGTCGGGATGCCGGTGCCGACGTCCAGGAACTGGCGCACGCCGTGCGTCTCGGCGAGGCGGTGGACCATGCGGTGCATCACCGCGCGGGCGGAGGTGGCGGCGGCGCGGGCGCCGGGCCAGTCGGCGAGCACGCGGTCGCCGACCTCGCGGTCCGCCGGGAAGTTGGTCTTCCCGCCGAGCAGGTAGTCGTATATCCGGGCGGGGTGCGCCCGGTCGGTGCGCAGGTCGGTCTGCGGCGGCAGCTCGAATCCGGCATCGGTGAGCCAGGTATCCGGTGTCTGGTCGTGCGGTGTCTGGTCGTGCGGTGTCCGGTCGGTCATGGAAGCCCTCCCCGTCGGCTTGTCCAGACCACTGAATCACAGGGGGTGATCGTCCGTCAGGCGGTTCACGGTGTCCGCTGACGGTCGCGCTCGCCCGCCTCCCTGATCGCGGTCACGAAGGAGGGTACCCGCATCGCCGTGAACAGTCCCACCAGCGGGCCCGCCGTGCACAGCGTGACGTACCCGGGGATCAGCCCGAGGCCGTGGTGGTGGCCCAGCCACTCGGCCAGCAGCGGGAAGGTACCGCCGAAGGCCGCGATGGTGGCGGCGTTGACCACGCCCAGGCCCACGGCCCGGACCTCGGTCGGGAAGAGCAGGCCGGTGAACACGTTGAGGGTGCCAAGCACCGTGGCGACGAGCATGCCGAGCACCACGGCGACGAGCTGGAAGGGCAGCCAGCCGCCGCGCAGCCCGTAGAGGAGGACGGAGACCAGCGGGATCGGCAGGGCGAAGCCGATCCGGGCGACGGGCAGCAGGCCGAAGCGGTCGGCGGCGGCGCCGGTGAGCAGCATGGTGACCAGCACCACCGCGAGGACGACCGTCATGAAGGAGGCCGCCTCCTCCTTGCCGATGACGCCGTAGGCGGCGGCGTACTGGGGCAGGTAGACCAGGGCGAAGTAGTAACCGACCGTGCCGCCCAGGGTGTTGAGGAAGACGGTGAGGGCCGCCCAGCGGTGGGTGCGCAGCATCCGCAGGAAGGGCGGGCGCTCGTCGCCGTGCTCGGCCCGGGCGCGGTGGAACTCCTCGCTCTCCGGGGCCGTGCGGCGCACCCAGACGGCGGCGAGGCCCAGCAGGGCGGCGACGACGAAGCCCCAGCGCCAGCCGCCGTTCTCCAGGCCGGACTTGCCCAAGGTGTGGATCAGCAGGGTGAGCACGCCGAAGGAGAGCAGCGAGCCGATGATCACCCCGCCGTAGGAGAGCGCGCTGAACGCGAAGCGGTGCCGGGGCGGCGCGGTCTCCGTGACGTACGCGGCGACGCTGGGCGCCTCCCCGCCGAAGGCCAGCCCCTGCACCAGGCGGGCGACGACGGCCAGGACGGCCGCCCAGACGCCGATGGTGGCGCGGCCGGGCAACGCGGCGAGGCCCAGGCTCGCGGCCGCGATGACGGTCATGCCGAGGCTGAGCGCGAAGCGCCGTCCCCGGGTGTCGCTGAGCCGGCCGATCAGATACGAACCGATCGGTCGGGCGACGAACCCCACGGCGAAGGTCGCGTAGGCGGCGAGGACGCCGCTGAGGCCGCTCTTTCCGTGGCCGAAGAGGTCGGCTGCGAAGTAGGTGGCGAGGACGGCGTAGATGTTCCAGTCGAAGGACTCGACCACCGAGCCGACCGTCGCGGCGGCCAACTCCCGCCGCCGGCCGCCGCTCTGGCGCAGGTCGGGCGAGGATATCGCGGCGATTCCGTCTGTCATGACCTCAGCATGGCACCGGGTGGGCCGGGGTGGAATCGGCGCGGGCGCACGGGCGCTCGGTGTTCGAATTGAGTACGACTACTCATGTGCGGGCCCGGCGCCGCCCGTCAGACTCCGGGGCATGGTCAGCAGTGTTCCCCCGTCGTCCGACCGACAGCCGCCCGCCCCGCTCGGGTGTCCCGACTGCGCCGCCGCGCTGCCTCCGGGCACGCCCGCGCGGTGCCCGGCCTGCCGGTTGCCGTTGGGCGGGCCGGTGGCGGCGCGGCTGTGGCAGGTGGAGAAGGGGCTCGACGAAGCCGAGAGGCGGCGGGTGACGCTGCTGGGGCTGCGGGAGGAACTGCTCGTCCAGCTGCGGGCGTTGCGGGATCTGCCGGACGCGCCGCCGCTCGCTCCGGTGTGGCCCGCTCCCCCGGTCGCCGCCCGCGCGGGCGAGGTGTCCGGGCGCTCGGCGCAGACGGCGCTGCTGGTGCTCGGCGGTGTGCTGGTGAGCATCGCGGCGCTGGTGTTCACGGTGGTCAGCTGGGGCCGGCTGGGTGTCGCCGGGCGGGCCGCGGTGCTGTTCTGCCTCACCGCCGCCGCGCTGGCCGCGCCGCTGGTGCTGCGGTGGCGGAAGCTGTTCGCGACGGCCGAGACCTTCGCCGGGATCGGTGTCGCGCTGCTCCTGCTGGACGGGTTCAGCCTGGAGCACCTCGGGCCGGGGAGCTCGGGCGCGCCCGGGTACTGGGCGGGCGTGACGGCCGTGGTGTCGGCCGGGTCGGCGGCGTACGGGTGGCTGCTGCGGATGCGGGTGCCGCTGTTCGCGGGCTTCCTGCTCGGGCGGCTGCCACTGCTGCTGGCGGCGCACGCGGCGGGGTTCGGTGACGTCACCGGGTCGGTGACGGCGATGGCGGCGACGGCGGCGCTGGACTACGCGTTCCTGCGGCGGGGCCCGGTCCGCTCGCTCGCGCCGCGGGTCGTGAACGTCTTCGCGGTGATGAGCCTGGTGTGGGCGGCGACGGCCGCCGCGTTCGCGCTGCAGGTCTCGCTGAACGCCGGGCTCGCCCTGGCGCCGATCCGGGGTGGCGGCAGCCGGGTGGAGGCTTCGCTCGGTGTCTGGCTGCCGCTGGGGCTGCTGGCGCTGGTCGCCCTGGCCGTCTCGCTGCCCCGGGGCTACCCCGGGCTGAGCGTCGACGGCCGCCGGATCGCCGCGGGGGCGGCGGGGCTGGCGGCCGTGGCCGCCGGGGGCGGGACGTGCGCGGCGCTGCTGCCGGGCGGCTGGGGCGCGGTGGGCTTCGGGGCGCCGGCGGTGCTGCTCGTGGTGGCGGGCGCCGCCCGGCTGGGGCGGGGCGCTGTGGAGGGCCGGGTGGTCCCGGTCGGGCTGCTGACGGTGGCGGGGGCGGTGCTGACCGCCACCTCGGCGGTCTCGCTGGAGCAGCTGCTGCCCGGGCTGGTCGAGCCCGTGGCGCACTGGCGAGTGGCCTGGGAGGGGAGCCGGCCGCCGCACGGGAGCCAGGCGGCCCCGGGCGCGGCGCTGACGGCGCTGTGGCTGCTGCTGGCCGCCGGGGCTGCGGTGCGGGTGTCCGGGCTGAAGGCGGCCACGACGGCTGCGGCGGAGGCCGTGGCCTCCGGGGTCGCTGCGGTGGCGCTGGCGCTGCTGCCGGTGGCGTTCGGGCTGTCGCCCGCAGTGGCGGTCGGGTTCGTCACCGCGCTGGCGCTGGCGGGCGGCTGGTTCCTCGACCGGCGCCCTGCGTTGGCCCCCGGGGTGATCGTCGCGGGCGTGCTGGCGCTGCTGTGGGCACTGGCCGACCGGCCGTCCACGATCGTCGTGCTCGCCCTGGCGGCGGCGCTCGCCGCCGTGCTGACCGGCCGGGGCCGCCCGGCGCCGGCGGTCACGGCCGCGCTGGCGGTGGCCGCGCTGGGCGGGGAGGCGGCGGCGGTGGCCGTCACGGCGGGGCTGGAGCGGCCGGACCACCTGCTGGCGGTGCTCGCCGTCGCCCTCGCCACCGCGCCGGTGGCGGCCTGGCTGACGGGGCGTGCGGACGCGGCCGTCGGAAGTGGTGCCGCAGTCGGGCAGCAGCGGGCCGACCGCGCCCGGCTCACCGGACGTACGGACCCGGCCGTCGCGGCGGCGGTGGAGTTCGCCGGTTACGGCCTGGCCGCGCTCGCCCTGCTGCTGAGCGTCGACGTGCCCGGGCGGCTCTCCTTCGAGCTGGCGGTGACCGGTGTCGCGGCCCTCGGCGTGGGCCTGCGGGCGGACCGGCGGCGCAGCGCCCCGGCGGCCGGGGTCGCGCTGCTGATCGTCGCCTCCTGGATCTGGCTGGCGCGGCAGGAGGTGGGCACGCCCGAGGCGTACAGCCTGAGCCTGGCCGTGGCCGCCCTGGTCTTCGGCCACCTGCGGCGGCGGCGCTTCGCCGAGGAGGGGCTCGGGCCCGCCTTGCCGATCAGCCCGGATCAGGCCGCGGCGTTGGGGTGCGTGCATCGCAAGGCGGAGGAGGGAGCCACTGCGGAGCATTGGCGACCGACGACAACGCGGCGAGGCGCGTGCCCCGGCGTCGCGGCCCCGGGGGGATCGGCAAGGCGGGCCCCAGGTTCCTGGGCGGTGTACGGGCCCGGGCTGGCCGTCGGGCTGCTGCCGAGCCTCTGGGCGCTGTTCCTGGACGGGCACTGGCTGCGGCCGCTGCTGCTGGGCCTGGCGGCGCTGGCGGTTGCGGTGCTGGGGGTGCGGCTTCGGTTGCAGTGCCCGCTGCTGCTGGGCGGCGGGGTGCTGGTGCTGGTGGCGGGGCACGAACTCGCCCCCACGGTGGTACAGGTGCTGGGCCTGCTCCCCCGCTGGGTGCCGCTGGCCGTGGCCGGGGCGCTGCTGCTGGCGCTGGGCGCCACGTACGAGCGACGGCTGCGCGAGGCCCGGCGGCTGGCCGGGGCTCTGCGGCGGCTGGGCTGAGCGGTGGGGCCCCGCCGTGGCTCGGGCGCGGGGCCCCACCGGGGGTGTCAGCAGCCGAAGTTGATCGTGCGGAACGTCACGTAGTGGTCGCTGGTGTAGTAGTCCTCGTGGTACCGCTTGCCGGTGATGATGCGGCGGGTGCCACGGGTCGGGGCGCCCGGGGTGACCACCGTGTACTCGTGGTAGTAGCCGGTCGCCTGGGCCGGGAGCACGGTGCCCCTGTTCTGGAACACGATGCCGTCGTGCGGGTACGGGAACGGCCCGTTGGAGGCGATCAGGTTCAGGGTGGTGTGGGCCTCGGCCGGGAGGGCGGTCAGGCACACCGAGCCCTGGACGGACGCCTGCGCCTCGGTGGCGACGGCGACCGGTGCGAGGGTGGCCAGGGCGAGGGTGGCGATGACGGCGGCGGCGCGGGTCTTCGCGCGTAGAGTGCGGGTCATGTCAAACAGGATGGCGACCGTGACCGGTCTCCGGAAGCCCCTGAACCGACTCTTCATCTCCGGTCAACTCGACGTACCCGGCGAGGACTTGATCCCGCCCCACGGAAGCGCCGGGCGCCCCCGCCACGCCCGGCCGTGACCGACCGTCACGAGTTGTCACACCCTCCGGCTAGCGTGAGCACCGAGCTTTTCCGAGCAGAGGAGGAATACCGATGTCCCTGGTCCGGGTCCACAACTTCTCGATCTCCCTCGACGGCTACGGCACCGGCGAGGATCAGCGCCTCGAGTCGCCCTTCGGCCACGCCGGCGGCCGGCTGGTGGACTGGTTCACCGGCACCAGAACCTTCCACCGGATGACCGGCCGGGAGGGCGGCGCCACCGGGGTCGACGACGCGATGGCGGCGGCCTGGGGCCCCGGCATCGGCGCCGAGATCATGGGCCGCAACAAGTTCGGCCCCCAGCGCGGGCCCTGGGAGGACGAGTCCTGGCGCGGCTGGTGGGGCGAGGAGCCGCCCTTCCACACGCCGACGTTCATCCTCACCCACCATCCGCGCCCCTCCGTGGAGATGGAGGGCGGCACCGTCTTCCACTTCCTCGACGCCACGCCCGAGGAGGCCCTCCGTCAGGCGCGGGAGGCGGCCGGCGGGCTGGACGTGCGGATCGGCGGCGGCCCGACCACCGTCCGGGAGTTCCTGGAGGCCGATCTGATCGACCACCTGCACGTGGCCGTCGTGCCGATCGTGCTCGGCCGGGGCGTCCGGCTCTGGTCGGGCCTGGAGGACCTCCAGGAGCGCTTCGACGTCGAGGCGGTGAGCAGCCCGAGCGGGGTCACCCACCTCACCTTCACCCGGCCGCGCAAGCCCTGACGGAGGCAGATGCCCTGACGGAGGCGACAGCACGGCGCACGCGCGCGGGCGGCCTCCCCTCTCCGCAGTTCGCGAGGGGAGGCCGCCCGTGAGGACGCATCCGGAGGATCAGACGCGGTCGGCCGCGATCAGCACGTACTGGAAGGAGCCGTCCTTGTAGGACTCGATGAACGCCTCCTCGATGCCGGTGACCAGCGAGGTGGTGTTGCGCAGCTCCCAGTAGGGCAGCGTGTCCGGGGTCAGGTCGATGACAGCCTGGGGCACCAGGCGGTTGTCGGCCATGGCCCGCAGGTACTCGCGGCGGGAGTGGATGTTGCACTCGAAGTGCGCGTTGATCTGCGAGACCCACTTCGACGGCTGGCCGTAGCGCGGGTTCCAGCAGCCGGTGATGGTGACGTAGCGGCCGCCGACCGCGAGCACCCGGGAGTGCTCGGCGAAGAGGTCGTGCAGGTCCACGTACATGCTGGACTCGTTGTTCCAGGAGCCGGCGATGCTGCCGTTCTCGATCGGCATGTCGAGCATGTTGGCGACCCGCGAGCGCACCGACTCGCCGATGCCCAGCTCCCGGGCGCGGTTGTTGCCGAAGTCGGCCTGCTGCACGGAGAGGGTCAGGCCCTCGACCTTGGCGCCGAAGCGCTGGTGGGCCATCACCATCGAGCCGCCGCGGCCGCAGCCCGCGTCGAGGAGGGTGTGGTCGGCGCGGATCTCGCCGAGGTGGTCGAGCAGCACGTCGGCCTGGGCGGACTCCAGGCGGTGCAGCTCGGCGATGACCTTCTTCTCGCGCTCGCTGTCGGCCGGGTCGCCGATCGCGGCCTCGTCGATCGCACCGATGCCGTAGTGGTGGTGGTACAGGCCGTCGACGTCTCCAAGACGCAGGTTGACGGGGCGAGCCTCGTTGTTCCAGTAGCGCGCGATGTCGCCCTGGTAGGGGGTCGCCGGGCCGGGGATCGCGGCCTCGTTGGCGGTGAGGTCGTCGGTCAGGGACATGCGGGTCAACTCCAGGATTCTCAGCGATGGTTACGGGACAAGGTGGTACGGCCGCCGACGGCTGGTCACCAGAAGTCGGGCAGGCTGTAGCGGTGCGTGTTGGTCTGGTGCCAGTAGTGGTTGCCGTCGAGCCACGCGGCCACGCCCTGGAGGAAGCGCACGAGCGCCGGCACCGGGCAGGCGACGGCCAGCGCGGCCGACTCGGCCTCGAAGGCGAGCATCAGGTCGTTGTGGACCTCGACCGCCTTCAGATAGCCCTCCTGGCGCGAGACGTTCTCGCGCTCGGAGATCACCACGGGCAGGTTCAGGTGCAGTCCGGGGCTGGACAGCTCCTTGGTGTACGAGTACAGGTCGTTGACGATCGTGGTGGCGTTGCCGGCCAGCGCGATCACCCGTTGCATGGCGGGCAGCGCGTGCAGCTCGGCGGGCAGCTCGTAGCCGCCGACCGTGTCGGTGATCGTCGGGCAGGGGCGGAAGTTGTTGAACTGGCGCATCGCCAGGTACTCCCACACCTCCGGGACGTAGTCCGTCTCCGTCCAGGCCGCCTCGGCCAGGTACCCCATGTGCAGCCGCGCCATGTCGTGGCGGAAGCGGTCCGCCTGGGAGGGCGTGGAGGCGCGGACGAAGTAGTCCATCGCCGAGCGGTACGAGCGCCGGGGCGCGTCCTCGGAGAGCGAGGCCTCCCAGGCCGGGTGGTACTCCGGCGTGGTGTGCAACGGGTCCAGCGCGGTGTGCGCGAGCAGCAGCCGGCCGCCCAGGCCGACCGGCGAGCCGCCGAGGTCCTCGCAGTAGCAGTCGTCCACGGCGTTCTCGGCGACCATCAGGCGGGCGGCCAGCATCAGGTGGTCGATGCTCGGCGCGTCCGGGTGGCAGGCCACCATGTAGCGCCCGGTGGAGAACCCGTCGAAGTCCTTCTCCCACTCCGGCGGGTAGAGCTCGACCTCGTCCATCGCCCACGCCTTGATGCGCAGGCTGAGCGCCTCCACGCGGACGGGGTCGGGCTCGGCGACGGGGTGGTGGTAGAGGCCCGGGATGGGGTCACCGGACTTCGGCTTGCCGCCGGAGGGCGCCGCGGCGGCCGAGGGCGGGGTCAGGCCGGGGAAGGGCAGACCGGGGGCGGAGAGGCCGGGAACGTACAGGCCCGGTACGGGCGGGGCCTCGATCTCGGGTACGTCGGCTTCCGGTGTTTCGACCTCGGGAACGTCAACCTCCGCGACCTGGGCCTCGGGTGGCTCGGGGGTCTCGACCTCCGGCGCTGCGGGCGGCGCCGTCAACTGGAGTCCTGAGGTGCCCAGTCCACTGGGACCGCGCAGGATCCTTTCCATAGCGGTGGTGCTCACGGATGGGGAGTCCGGTGTGGTGCTCAGGGGCATGGAGCCTCCTCCGAGAAGGATCGCAAGATATGACGGGACCTCATCTCGCCCGCCGCGAGGGGAAACTCCACGCTGCGGACCCCGTCTCGCTCGGTCCCCAACCGTATGCGCGAAAGGCCGTTCCGCATCGCAACGGACGATCTTCTACACCCGATCAGGTGAACGTTCGTGCTGTCAGGTGTGGACACGCCCTTGTCATGCATCACCACACGCCCCCGCGGCGTCAACCGGGCGCACACACCCGTGTCCCGACCCGCGCGGGCGCGGCGGGCCCGTCGCGGCGAGGGCGGTTCGAATGCGCACCTCCTCTCCCCTCGGGTCGGGGTGAGCGCGTAGAACAGCGCGTGTGCGGATCCGGACGCGCCCCGACCCGGGCCTTCGATCCCCGTCCGTGTAAGAAGGAGAAGAATGGCGGGCGGCGCCGCCGCAGGTGGCGGGGCCGAGAAGGAGGACCAGCGCATGCAGAGCCAGACCGGCAGCCGTACCGCACTCGTCGAGGACCTGATGGGGCGCTTCCCCGACGTGCCCAGGGAGGCGGTGATCAAGGAGGACCTGCTGCGCGGCGGCATGGCCTTCGACGAGTCCGCGCTCAGCGGCAGCTCCGGGGCCGGGGGCGGCGAGGTCAAGCCGAAGTCGTACTTCATCTTCTCCTTCGACCACCGCACCCTTCCCGAGCTGGGCGCGGCCGCGCTCAACCGGCCGCCGGAGGAGATCGTCCTGACCGGCGGGCCGTACGGGCTGCGCCGCACGGTGGTGTCGGTGCGGGTCAACCCGGACTCCCCGTACCGGGTCGGCGCGGGGGACGACGGCACGCTCGGGCTCTACCTGGACGGCGCGCGGATCGCCGACGTGGGCCTGCCGCCGATGCCGGACTACTACCGGCACACCCTGGCCAACGGGAAGTCGGTGATGGAGGTCGCCCCGACCATCCAATGGGGTTACCTGATCTACCTCACGGTCTTCCGCGTCTGCCAGTACTTCGGCGCCAAGGAGGAGTGCCAGTACTGCGACATCAACCACAACTGGCGCCAGCACAAGGCCGCCGGCCGCCCGTACACGGGCGTCAAGCCCGTCGAGGAGGTGCTGGAGGCACTGGCGCTGATCGACGAGCACGACACCGCCCGTGCCTCCAAGGCGTACACCCTCACCGGCGGGGCGATCACCTCGCAGGTCGGCGGGAAGGACGAGGCCGACTTCTACGGCCAGTACGCCAGGGCCATCGAGGAGCGCTTCCCTGGCCGGTGGATCGGCAAGGTCGTCGCCCAGGCCCTGCCGCGCGAGGACGTCCAGCGCTTCCACGACTACGGCGTGCGGATCTACCACCCCAACTTCGAGGTCTGGGACAAGCGGCTGTTCGAGCTGTACTGCCCGGGCAAGGAGCGCTACGTCGGCCGGGACGAGTGGCACCGCCGCATCCTCGACTCCACCGAGGTGTTCGGGCCGGAGAACGTCATCCCCAACTTCGTCGCGGGCGTGGAGATGGCCGCGCCGCACGGCTTCACCACCGTGGACGAGGCCATCTCCTCCACCGAGGAGGGCCTGCGCTACTTCATGTCGCACGGCGTGGTGCCGCGCTTCACCACCTGGTGCCCCGAGCCGACCACCCCGCTCGGCAAGGCGAACCCCGACGGCGCGCCGCTGGAGTACCACATCCGGCTGCTCCAGACCTACCGGGGGACGCTGGAGGAGTTCGGGCTCTCCTCCCCGCCCGGGTACGGGCCGGCCGGGCCGGGCAACGCGGTCTTCTCGGTCAGCTCGTTCATGGACTCGCTGACCGGGTGAATCCGCCTACGTCCGTTTGAAGAACTCCACCTCGGCCAGGGCGATGCTGCGGCCGGGGCCCGTACCGGCCGCCTCGCGGACGGTGAGTTTCACCTGGACCACGTCGCTGATCCCGGTGGCCACCGTCTGCGGGCCCGGGCGGTCCTCCAGCGTGACCTGCCGGCGGTCCGTCCCGCCGTCCTTGTCCGTGACCTCCAGGGTCAGGACGATCGGGCGGGCCTGCTGACGGAACTGCTCCGGAACCGGGGAGGGGCCGGTGTGGACGATCAGGTCCACCAGGCGGAACGGGGTGCGGAAGGAGAAGGTGAGGGAGTCCCCGACCGCGGGGGCTCCCCAGAAGGTGTTGCTCACGCCGTCGTCGGCGGCCGTGGCGGGGTGGCCCTCGGCGGCGGCGCTCGCCGTGGTGGCGGAGGGGGCGACGGGCGCGGTGCCGCCCATCTTGTCCAGCACGTCCTGGAACGCGCGCTCCCCGGCCGGGTAGAGCAGCACGCCCGCGACCACCAGGGCCGCCAGCACCAGCAGCGCGATCGTACGGCGCAGCGCGGTGCCCGAGCCGCCGATGCGCACCCGGCGGCGGAACGGCCAGCGGGTGCGCCACCAGGGCAGGGCCGGCGGCGGGGCGGTGACGGTCAGTGGGGCGGCGCAGCGGCGGCAGAAGCGGCGCTCGGGCAGGTTGGGGGTGCCGCACCTGGGGCAGGGCGGGCCGTCCTGGGTGTCGTCGGGGCCGGTGGCGCGGACGACGGGGCGAGGCGGGAGGGGCTTGGCGGGCTGGACGGCGACGGGGTCGGGTTCGGGTTCGGGCTCGGCGGGGGCGGGCGTCCGGGGGGCGGGGGCCTTGGGTTCCGGGGCCGTGGGTTCGAGAGCCTCGGGCGGTCGGACGGGCTGCACGAGCTCGGGTCGCGTCGCAGGCTCTGCGGGCTTCGGCGGCGCGACCGTCTCCCGGGCCGGCTCCTCGCGTACGGGCTCCTCCCGTACGGGCTCGGCGGGCGTCGCCCTGGGCGCCGCCGGGCTGTCGGCGCTCGACCAGGCGAGGTAGGCGCCGCAGTTGCCGCAGAAGTCGTCCCCCTGCGCGTTGGTCGTTCCGCACTCCGGGCACACCGGCATCCGTCATCCCTCCGTTCGGCCGGGCAGGCCGGGCAGTCCGGGCAGGCCGGGCAGACCGGGCGGGCCGGGCGGGCCGGGCGGGCCGGGCAGGCCGGGCGGGCCGGGCGGGCCGGGCAGGATCTCCACCCGGCAGGTCAGGTGGACCGGGCAGCCGGCCCTGACGACGGCGAGCACCTGGTCCTCGTCCAGGGCCGCGCCGCGCAGGGGCCAGGCCCGGACGAGCAGTTCGCCGTTCGGCGCGGGCGGCAGGGCGGCTCCGGCCGTGGTGGACCAGCCGGCCCCTCCCCCGTCCACGATCTCGGCACCGGCGCCCAGCACCAGTCGCAGCCGTTCGGCCAGCCCGCGGCGGGTGCCGCGCCAGCGGTGCAGTTCGACGGCGCGGCCGACGACGGCGCGGCGCACCTCCAGGGGCCAGGCCGGATCGGTCTCGACAGCGACCCAGGAGGCCAGCCAGTCGAGGAAGTCCGGTGGCGCGAGGCGGGGTTGGAGGTAGGCGGGCAGGTTGTCGAGGGTGGAGAAGACGGGGGCGAGGACGGTGTCCAGGCCCGCGGTGAAGCGCTGGGCGAAGTCGTCCTCGGCGAAGAGGGCGGGCAGCAGGTCGCCGATCGGGTGCGGGCTGGGCAGCCCCGGTACGGCCGCACGCGTCATGCTCCACCGTCCTCGGCCGTGGTGACGATCACCTGGTGCTGGTGGGAGAAGGCGAGGGCGTCCGGGGGGACGTCGATGCGTTCGGCGGGGGCGCCCCGGCGGCCGGTGATCGGGTCGGCGGGGAAGAGCCGCAGCTCCTCGACGCCCGCGACGGCGGCCACCCGCTGGAGGACGGCGAACACCTCGCCGTACCGCACCGCCCGTCCGAACGGCCAGCCCGTGCCGTCCGCGCCGCCGCGCAGCGGGTTGAGGTGGCGGTAGAGCGCGGCCAGGGCCGCCTCCCGGACGCGGTCCGGGTCCGGGGAGCGGGTGGTGAGCCGGGCGACGACCGTCACGCCCTGGTAGGCGGGCGGCTGGACGAGCAGGCGGGTGCCGATCAGCCGCCGTTCGTCGAGGGCGGTGGCCACAGCGGCGAGCACCTGCTCGTCGGGGATCAGCTGCTCGAAGCGCAGCCGGTCGCCGTCGTCCGCGACGGCCTCGGGCACGACCAGCACGCGCACGGCGCCCGGCTCGCCGGGGGCGGCGGGCACGCAGCTGATCCGGGCGGCGGAGGGTGCGGCCTGGCGGGCGATCAGCTCGTAGTCCCCGGCGGTCACGGCGCGCTCCTGGAGGCGCAGTTGGTGCGGGGCGCGCTGCTTGGCGTTGTCGACGCTCTCGCCGTCCACCCCTCCCCTGGCCGCCTCGCGGTTGTCGACCCGGGCGATGTACGGGACGGAGCTGCGCAGCACGGTGATCGTGCCGCGCGCGACGTTGCCCGCCGTTCCGCCGCCGGTGCGGTACTGCGGCACGCGCAGCCGGGCGCCCTTGGGCGGGACGGCGCCGAAGGCGCGCAGGGTGCCGTCCGGTTCGCGGACGGCGGGCGGGAGGTGGAACTCGCCGGTGGTGGCGTCGAGGACCACGTGCCGGTCGGTGGGCGAGGAGTCGCCGAAGTGCTCGACGACCGTCCAGCGTTCCCAGCCGTCGCCGGCCGCGACCTCGAGGACCGGCGGCCCGGCGTCGAGGAGGACGGGCGGGCGGGCGAGGCGGTAGCGCTGGCCGGCGACGCCCTCGGAGGCGCCGAGCTGCGCGTCGGTGACGGTCTGGGCGTGGGCGGCGGTCGCGGTGCCGCCGACGGTGAAGACCTCGGCGCTGCGGATGGTCGGGGACTCGGAGTAGAACGGCTGGCCTTGGCGCGGTTCGGTGACGCGGCAGCGCAGCCAGCCGGCGCGGCGGCCGGAGACCACGGAGGCGGTGTGCCCGGCGGGGACGAACACCACGACCTCGCCGGGCCGGTTGAGGCCGCCGGTGGTGTCGGTGCCGGTCTCGCAGGGCAGCCAGCGGGCGCCGTCCCACGCCTCCCAGGCCAGCGGGGGCTGGCGGGGGTCGACGCCGACGCCCTCGACGCGGCTGTCCAGGCGGACGGTCAGGATGCAGCGCGGGACGGCCGCCGGAAGGGCGAGGAGCATGGCGTCCCCGGCCTGCGGGCGCGGCTGGAAGCAGGGCACGTCGGCGCCGTCGGCCAGTCGGGCGGTGCGGTCGCTCTGCTCGCCGGTGGCGGAGACGGTGATCAGCCGCTCCAGCGTGCTGGGGACGACGGGCAGGTCCTCGGCGGTGGCGAAGACCACGGCCTCGTCGGTCTCGGTGCGCAGGGTGGAGACCTCGGTGCCGGCGCGCAGCAGGACGGTTTCGGACTGGGGCGCGGAGAGCCAGAAGTCGACCTCGGCGCGGGCGGCGGCGGGCGGGAAGAGGCGCACGCCGAGGAGGTCGAGGAAGGCCGCGTAGTTCTTCTCCGGGACGCGGTTGAGGCGGTAGAGGAGCTGGTCGACCAGGTAGGCGAAGGTCTCGATGAGGGTGACGCCGGGGTCGGAGACGTTGTGGTCGGTCCACTCGGGGGCGCGCTGCTGGACGTAGCGCTTGGCCTCGTCGACGAGCTGCTGGAAGCGGCGGTCGTCCAGGTTCGGGGAGGGCAGGGCCATCAGTGCGTGCCGCCTTCCGCCGTCGCCGGGACCGGCTCGGCTCCGGAGGGGTGCTCGGGGATCGTGTAGAAGGGGAAGACGAGGTTGCGACGGTCGTTCGTGGAACGAACGGTGTAGTGGAGATCGATGTAGAGCGTGCCCTCGTCGACGCCGTCGAAGGCGATCACCACGTCGTCCAGCTCGATCCGGGGCTCCCAGCGCTCCAGGGCGAGGCGCACCTCGCGCGCGATCCGCCCGGCGGTGGTGCCGTCGCCGGGGGCGAAGACGTACTCGTGGATGCCGCAGCCGAACTCCGGCCTCATGGGCCGCTCGCCGGGGGCGGTGCCGAGGATCAGCCGGATGGCCTCGGCGATCTCCCGGTCACGCTCCACCATGCCGATGCCGCCGGTGGCGTTGACCCGCAGGGGGAACGCCCAGCCCCGGCCGATGAATCCGCCGGTCGTCATATCGCTCCTCCGATCAGCACGTTGAACGCGCCCGTGATGATGGTGGCGCCGCAGACGGTCTTGTCGCCCACCCTGGCCGCCGGCAGGCCGCCGATGAGCACCAACCCGCCGGTCATTCCGCCGAGTTGGGGTTCGACGAGGTTGGTGGGCCCGAGTTCGACGTGCGGGACGCAGGCGTGCAGGGTGCCGACC
This sequence comes from Kitasatospora sp. NPDC051170, assembly GCF_044455705.1. Taxonomy (NCBI): domain Bacteria; kingdom Bacillati; phylum Actinomycetota; class Actinomycetes; order Kitasatosporales; family Streptomycetaceae; genus Kitasatospora; species Kitasatospora sp. NPDC051170. The sequence goes on from NZ_JBITFA010000001.1 coordinate 128,314, forward strand.
ACGGCGGCGGGGCGGCCGCCGATCAGCACCGTCGCCACCTTGAGGGCGGCGCCCGGCGGCGGGGTGGTGAGGGCGCCGCCGTGGTCGGTGGGGTCGCCGGTCCGGGCTGCGGGGGGCATGTGCGGTTCTCCGTTCCAGAGGTGAGGTAGGCGTCGACGTGATGTCAGTTGATGCGGACGATGGCGGCCTTGAGGACGGCTTCGGCTCCGCCTTCGAGGGTGACGGCCTCCGTGCCGCGCACGGTGACGGAGCCGCCGCGCACGTTCACCTCGCCGGTGCCCGCGTCGAGGGTGATGCCGGAGGAGGACAGGCGCACGGTGCTGCCACCGGCGGCGCCGAGGCCGTGGACGGTCAGGACGATCTCCCCGGCGCGCTGGTCCAGCTTGACCTCCAGCTTCCCGTCGCCGCTCGCCAGCCGGACCCCGGACGCCCCGGCCGGGACGTCGAGCAGCTCCAGCCGGTGGCCCGAACGGGACACCACGGAACGGCGGTTGACGGTTCCGGAGGCGGCGTCGACCAGTGGAACCTCGTGCGGGGAGGGCCGGTCCACGCCGTTGTAGAGGCCGCCCAGGACGTACGGGCTGTCCAGGTCGCCCTGCTCGAAGCCGACCAGCACCTCGTCGTTGACCTCCGGGGTGATCACCCCGCCGCCCCCGGTGCCGCCCCACTGGACGGTGCGCACCCAGTCGGAGACGTACGCGTCGTCCAGCCACGGGAACCTGAGCCGCACCCAGCCGCGCTGCCCGTCCCCCGGCTCCCGGACGTCGGTGACCACGGCGACGGCCAGCCCCGGCATCCGGGGCCCGCGCGGCGGCGCATTGCCGCCGGTGACCAGCCCGGTCAGCGAGCGGTCGGGCGCGGCGCTGACCACCACGGTGGTGCGGTAGCCCCGGTACGGTTCGAGGAGGTGGCGCACCCCGGTGGCGGTGTAGCGGCCGGAGAAGGCGGCGCCGACGTTGCCCAGGGCGACGGCGGTGCCCGCGCGCAGCCTCGGGTTGCCCTCGACGACCGCCTCCAGCTCGCCGAACCCGGCGGCCACGGAGGCGGCCAGCGAGCGGGCGACGGCGGCGGTCTCCGCCTGGGTGCGGTACGGGGTGTCGGCGACCGTCAGCCGCGCCTGGCCGGGAAAGGCGGAGGCCGCGACGGAGGGGCTCATGCCCGGCTGCACCGTCCGGGAGGTCACCGACGGCTCGGTGGCGACGAGGGCGCTCTTGGTGGTGACGTTCCAGCCCCGCGCCTCGACGGTGTCCGCCCCGGCGGTGCCCGTCAGCACCCCGCGCAGCTCCACCAGGTTGCGGCCGTACTCCAGCACCAGCGGGCTCTGCGGCGAGGGCGTGGACGGCGCGGGCGCGCCCGAGGCGGGATCGGGACGGACGAACTCCAGCCGCCCGTCGTCGTCCACCCGCACCTGCGCGCCGCTCTCCTGCGCCAGGAAGGACAGGAACTCCCAGTCCGGGACGTTCGCCTGGGAGAGCTGCTGGTGGACGACCGGGAACGAGTCCACCTTCCCGCACGCCAGGCCCGCGCCCGCCGCGACCTCGCGGACGATGTCGGCGGTCGTCATGTTGCGGAACGCCTTCACCCGGCGCCCGCGCATCAGGCGGTGCGACACCGCCGAGGCCCGCACCACGGTGTACGAGCCGGTCCCGTCGACCTCCAGCTCCAGCGCCGTCACCTCGCCGGTGAACAGCCGCACCCGGGTGTTGCCCTGGACGGTCACCACGGAGACGCTCAGCCGGGTGCCGATGGTGATCCCGGTCGCGGTCAGGAAGGTGTGGTCGGCGTCGCGGAAGGACAGCACCGCCGTGTCGGGCAGCCCCACGCTCTCCTCGATGTCGCAGGACACCAGCTGGGTCGCCCAGACCGGCGGCAGCGGGCCCGGCGCCTCGACCACCGGGTCGGCGGCGAACGCCCGGCCGCCCCGGGCCTCGGGGGTCGTCACCGTCGCCCTCCCCGGGTCAGTTCGTCGATGCCCGGCACGATCAGCTCCGCGCCGGGGGCGAGCACCATCGGGTCGTCGATGTCGTTGGCCTCCGCGATGGTCCGCCAGGCCGTCGCGTCCCCGTACGCGCGCCAGGCGAGCAGCGGCAGGCTGTCGCCCGCGATCACCCGGTGGGTGCTGCGGGCCTCCGGCGAACCGGAGGTCGGGTTCTGGCCGGCCGGGTCGACGCTGGCCTCGTCGATGCTGAGCGAGCAGGTCGCGCGCAGCGGGTTGCCGTCCACGTCGAAGAGCGAGTAGGTGACGGACAGGCTCGACAGCACGCCGTTGAAGGAGGTCGTGGTCGAGGTGCCCCAGTCGAGGCGGATCCACGGGCTGGCGGGGGTCTTGCGCGCCAGGCTGGTGGGCGTGGGCACACAGGCCGTCATCAGCTGCTCGACGGCGCGCTCCACGGAGTTGTCGTGCGTCGCCGTCGCGTCCAGGAACACGTCCAGGGAGAGGGAACGCGGGCCGCTGCCGACGAACTCGGGCAGGGCCGACTGGCCCGCCATCCGGGACGGGGTCCGGCGCCACTCGGTGCTCTTGCGCAGCACCAGGGAGGCCGGGTTGAACTGCAGCCGCAGCCGCGCCAGCGCGCCGCCGGGCTGGGCGCCGACCGTGGACGGGGGTTCCATGATGGTCAGTTGGGCCCGGGTGACGCTCGCGGGGACGGTGGCGGACATCGTGGTGCTTGCTCCTCTCTGGGCGCTCCGGCGGTGGGGGTCTTCTAGAACGGGCGCAGGCCCGCGTGGGCGATCTCGAGGGTCTCGGTGGCCGCCTGGGAGTTGGACGGGTCGAAGGACGGCCCGTCCCAGCGCACGGGGACGATGCCGAGCACCTGCCAGCCGACGATCCGGCTCAGGTCCGGCCGCAGGGCGACGATCTCGCCGTCCTTCGGCTCCACCTTGCGGACGATCTCGCTCAGCCAGCGGGTGATCTTCGTGGTGTCGGCGGTGACGGCGCGGGTGAGCGTGATGTTCGACCAGGTGATCCGGCCGGGGAGCTGCCAGGAGAAGCCGTTGTTGCCGCCCTCGGCGTACTGCTCGATCTCGACCTGGGCGCCGAGGCCGGAGCAGGTGGTGAACTCGCCGAGGTCGTTGCCGCCGATGGTGAGGCTGAAGAACACGCTGGTGGCGAAGATGTTGTCGGTCATCGGTTCCGTTCGTTTCCGTTGCGTTCGGTTCCCGGGCGTTCGGTTCCCGGGCCTTCGGTTCCCAGGCGTGCGTTTCCCAGGCGTGCGTTTCAGCGGCGGCCGTCGTACGGGCGCCCGGTCCGCTCCCGGCCCCGGCGCAGCTCGGTGCGGAGGAGACGCGCGAGGGGCTCGACCAGGCGCCGGGCGAGCTCGTCGAGGTCGGCGGGCTCGGTGGGGTGGGGCGGCGGGGCGGGCTTCGCCGCGCTGGTCGAGGCCGAGGCCGAGGCCGAGGTCGCGGTCGAACTGCGCGTCTGGACGGCGGTCAGCGGCACCCCGACCAGCCCCGCCTCCTCGGCGACACGTTGCAGCACGCGGGTGGTGGCGGGCGACGGGCTCTGGGTACGCGCCGGGGCGGCGGCGGGCGCGGCCGGGGTGTCACCGACCCGCTGCACTGTGCGGCCGACGATCGGCAGGGGTGAGGTACGCGCCGTCACTTCGGGTGAGCCCGTCTCGCCGGCAGCCCACAGCGCTGTGGGGCCAGCGGTGGGCAGGGACGACGTACCCGCCGCAACCCCGGGCAGGCCCGCCGATTCAACGACCCGCTGCACCACCTGACCAGCGGCGGGCAGAGACGCGGAACCGGCTGTTGGCCCGGGCAGGCCCACCTGTCCGGCCACCCGCTGCACCACGTGACCGGCGGAAGGCAGGGGCGACGTCCACGCCGCGCCCCCCGGCGAACCCGCCTCTCCAGCCACCCGCTGCACCATGTGAGCGCCAGTGGTCGGGGGCGAGACGCGCACCGGGACGGCCGTCAATGGCGCCCCGACCCGCCCTGCCTCCTCGGCGGCACGTTGCACCACACCGTTGGTGACCGGAGCTCCGAACTGAGTTGCTGGAGAAATCGGTTGGTGCCGGGGTGCTGCCGAGAGCTGCTGAGGCGGCAGGGCCCCTGAGCGTGCCGGCCGGACCGCCGCAGGGGTGGCGGCACGCCGGGCGACCGGCGCGCCGTCAGAGGCTGCCGCCTGCGGAGGCGAGGCACTCGCCTGCCGCTCGGGAACCGGGGCGGCGGCGCGCTGGACGACGCCTCCGCCCGGCTCAGCCGCCGCCCGCTCTCCACCCGATCCTTCCGCTGACGAACGTTTCCCGGCCGAACGCCGAAACACCGCCCTGAGGCCCCCGGCGCCCTGCTCAGCCGTAGCCCGCCCGGTGCCGCCGCGCTGCCCATCGGACGAGTCCGGCCCGCCGACCGATCGTCCCTGCGACGGTCGTTTCCCGGTCGGGCGCTGAGTCGCCGCTGCGGAGGCTCGTACCCCCTGTACGACCGCAATCGGCCTATCGGCACCGGAGCGCCCACCGGACGTCGGCGGCTCACCGACCGATCGTCCTCGGGACGAACGGTTCTCGGTCGAACGCTGAAGTGCCACTCCGATGTCGGCTGCTTCGGCTGACGAGCGGCCGGATACCTGAGGGGCCGTCCGACCGGCCGATCGTTCCTCCGACGAAGGTTTCCGGACCGAGCGTTGGAGCACCGAAGCGATGCGACTCGGGGCCGAAGGCACCCGTCCCTTCCTGGACCGGGTGTCTTCCGCAGCACGCGAGCGCTGCGCAGCAGCCGCTCGGCGCTGCGCGCCGCCTTCCGGGTCGGAGTTGCTGACCGCATCCGGCGCGACCGCCCTGCGGCGGACGACGGGGACGGGGGGCGGCGCGGCGGCGGCCCGGGTGTCCGTACCGGCCTGAGACCGGGGCGCAGCGAGGGCGACCTTCATCGGGCGCTCACCGATCAGCCCACGCCTCCGGCCTGGCAGAGCGACGGCTCGCTGCACGCCCCGACTGCCGGGAACAGAGCGCGCGGGAACCACCGGACGCTCACCGGTCGACGGCGGTGCGCTCGACGGGCGCGGGTCGGTCGGCTCCCCTGGAGGAGAACTGGCGGTATCGGGCGCCTCAGCCGGCGTCCCGGTCCCGCTGTCAGGCCGCCCGAGCGGAGATGCAGGCGGGACGGACGGACCCGCAACGCGCCGCTGAACCGGCCGACGGCCGCTCGACACCGGGGCGCTGCCACCGGCAGTGGGCGGCAGCGCGTCGAGCGGCGCGCCGAGACCCATGCGCCGGGGAGCAGGAGAGGTGCCGGGCCGTGGCGACAATGGCGTCGGCCCACGACCACTCGGCTCGGCAGCCGTACGGGTGTGGCGCCCGTCGGCCGCATCAACGGTGGTGTTGGCAGGGCCGGGCTGAGGCACCGTTTGGACGACCGGCAGGGCCGGTGCCCCCGACGGGGCCTCAGGGGCCTTCCGGCTTCCGCCGGCCGCAGGGGAGGCGCTGGCAGGCATCGCCGTCAGCGGCGCACCGAGGACCGGGCGGGTCGTCGGTGCAGCGGCGCGCTGCACCACGGCGTCGCCAATCGCCTGCGCGGGTTCGACCACCGGCTCCGGCTGCGCAGCAGCGCGCTGCACCACGGCGTCCCCGGTAGCGTGCACGGGTTCGACCACCGACCCCGGCGGCGCCGCCTCGGTGGCCCGGCTCGGCGTTTCGCCGGGCTCCCGGACCACGGGCACCGGGCGGACGGGCAGCGTTCGGGGACGGCGGGCCACGGTCAGCGGTTGGCCGACCGATCGCGGCCGCGAGGGACTGTTCTGGTTCGTGCGCTGGGATGGCGCACTCGGGGAACTCACCGGAGCCTGGACGTTCGGTTCAGCGACCGGAGGAACGTCACTCTCGGTCGAAGCCCGTTCCTCCCTCCCCCGTTCAGGGCGAGAAGTCACCGCATCGGCAGCCTGGTGAGCCCGGCGCGCAGCCAGCGTGGACGCCGACCGCACCGGAAGGCGTCGCCTCGGGACCGATCGCTGAACGGGCCGCCCCGGCCCCGCCGGCTCCGCCGCTTCCTCCGCGCCGAACGTCCGCGTCGCCACCGGCAGGTCGTGTCCGTCACCGCCCGCGAACACGGGCGATGCCAGCGGCAGCGCCACCGCCCGCAGGATCCCCGCCGGGGCGGACGGCAGGACGGCGTGCCCCAGCGGCCCGGACAGCGACGGGTCCTGCCAGGACGCGAGCCGCGACCGGAACCGCAGACCGTCGCTGACGCCCGGCGCCGCCCCGGCCAGGGTCGGCGTCAGCGGCCGCACCTCGCGCCAGCCGTCGGCGGCCGGTGCCGGGCGCGGCCGTTCGCGCCCGGGCACACTGCCGTCGACTCCCTCGGCGACCGCCCCCGGCCGCCGACGGGACATCCACTCCCGCAACCCCATCTCCCTCACCGGCCTTCGCCGTTAGGGTGGATGACGCATCGGGGCCGGGTGAGCCCGCTCATCCGCCCTCCGCCACGCGCGTGTTGAGACGTGCGATCTCGCGCACCCACTGGCCGCGTTCCTGGTGGGTCAGGTCGAGGACGTCCTCGCGCTGCCAGTGGAAGTAGTACGCGATGTACGCGACCTCCTCGTACAGCCGAGCAGGCGCGTACGTCACGATTCCCCCAGGCGCCCACCGGCGAGGTCGACCTCGAAGGCGCCGTCGCAGTGCGGGCAGGTCACGGCGGCGCGTGTGTGGCCTTCGCTGTTGATGCGCTGGTACAGGTCCTGGAGGAACGCCACATCCGTGGCGTACATCCGCTCGACGATGCCCGCGTGGACGTCGGGGACGTCGCCGAGGCGGGTGATGACGTGACTGAGGAGCACCACGCTCAGGTACGCCGGGTTCTCCTTCACCCGCAGGTCGATCTGCGGCATCAGCTCGTCGCGCGCGGTGGCCAGGCGCATCGCGCCGTAGCGGTGGACGGTGCCCTCGTCGTCGACGTAGCCGATCGGCAGCTCGAACTCGAACTCGGTGTGCGGCGAGCGCCCCTGAGCCTGCGACGGCTGCGAGGGCGCGGCAGCCGGCGGCGCTGCCGCCGCCGGTGCCCGCTCCAGCAGTTCGTCGAGGCCGATGCGTCGCCTCATCGGGGACCTCCGTGGATACCCCCGGTTTTGGCCGGGGGTTGAAACGGACTGCGTGCGGAGCAGGTCAGGTGGCGGCGTTTCACCGTCACGCCAGACCGCCGTACAGGTGGCCTCGCATGATTGTCAGTACCTGCCGGTACGTTGATTTCGTGCACCTCAGATACTCCTATCGGCTCTATCCGACGGAGGGTCAGCAGCAGTTGCTGGCCCGTACGTTCGGGTGCGCGCGGGTGGTGTACAACGATGCGCTGGCGGTTCGGAAGCAGGCCCGTAGGGACGGACGGCCCTACCCGAAGATCACCGACTTGCAGAAGCTGGTGATCACAGCGGCGAAGCGCACCGCCGAGCGGGCGTGGCTCGCCTCGGTCGGTGTCGATCCGCTGATCCAGTCCCTGCGGGACCTGGACACCGCGTACCGGAACTTCTTCGACTCGGTGTCCGGCAGGCGCGCCGGGCCTGCGGTGGGGCTTCCCCGGTTCAAGTCGAAGCGGGACAGCCGGCAGAGCCTTCGGTTCACCCGCAACGGGTTCCGCATCCGGGGCAACGGGAAGCTGAACCTGGCGAAGATCGGCGACGTGCGGGTGAAGTGGTCGCGTGCGCTGCCCGCCGATCCGTCCTCGGTGACGATCCTGCTCGACCCGTCGGGCCGGTACCACGCGAGCTTCGTCGTGGACGTCGAACCCGAGCACCTGCCCGAGCTGGACACCGAGATCGGCATCGACCTCGGACTGACCACCTACGCCGTCCTCTCCGACGGCCAGGTGATCGACAACCCACGCTTCCTCCGCAAGGCGGAGAAGAAACTCAAGGCCGCACAGCGGGAACTGTCCCGCAGGGCCAAGGGGTCGAAGAACCGGGCCAAGGCCCGGATCAAGCTCGCCAGAGCGCACGCCAAGGTGGCCGACACCCGCAGGGACTGGCTGCACAAGCAGACGACCAGGATCATCCGCGAGAACCAAACGGTGTACCTGGAAGACCTGAACGTGCGCGGCCTCGGCCGCGGCCGCCTGGCCAAGTCCGTCCACGACGCCGGATGGTCCACCTTCCGGCGCCTCCTCGAAGAAAAGGCCGCCCGCTACGGGCGGACCATCGGCATCGTGCACCGCGCGTTCCCGTCCTCCCAGCTCTGCTCCCGGTGCGGGCACCGCGACGGCCCCAAGCCCCTCGCCGTCCGCGCGTGGGCCTGCGGGGCGTGCGGTGTATTTCATGACCGTGACCTCAACGCTGCTCGCAACATCCTGGCCGCCGGGCAGGCGGACAGGCTAAACGCCTGCGGAGGGCCAGTGAGACCCGGCGTGGCAATCCCACGCCGGGCACGGCCCGTTGAAACAGGAACCCACCGGAACGCCGGCGGTACAGGGCGCAGGCCCCGTGCCGCAGGCGCGGCCGGAATCCCCGCGCATCAGCGCGGGGAGGATGTCATTCGACACTTATCTCTTCGAAGACGATGGTGACCGTCTCCGTCGCCGCGCTGGACTCGCCCGCGCTCAGGGTGGGGCCCTCCCAGCGGCTGGCCCAGGCGTTGGTGAGCTGGATGCGCCGCAGGGTGGCGCCGGTGGTGTCCTTGACCTCGATGGTGAGGTTCTGGCGCGCGGTGTTGATGGCCCCGTTGTTGAGGGTCTCCTTGATCCAGTCCGTGAACGCGCCGCTCTTGTCGAGGCCGCGGGTGATCGTGACCTCTCCGGGCAGTCGTGCGCCGGGCTGCTTGCGGACGATCAGCTTGCCCTCTTGGGTCACCTGCTTGTACTCGACGACGTCCTGTTCGACCGTCAGGTTGCTGATCTCCTTGACGGACTCGACGTTGTAGCCGCCGAGTTGGACGCCGAAGATATGTGTGGAGAGCGGATCGCCTTCAGCCATGGCGCGGTGTCACCTTCCGGTTCACGAGGGGATGAGGGGGTGGTTGCGGGTCACTCGTCGACGAGGCTCGTGCTGTCGGAGAACTGCGACAACCGGAAGACCACGAACTCGGCCGGCTTGACCGGCGAGACCCCGATCTCGCAGACGACCTGGCCGAGGTCCACGGACTCCGGCGGGTTGTTGTCGCGATCGCACTTGACGTAGAACGCCTCGGCGGCGGTCTGGCCGAACAGGGCCCCGCGGCGCCACTCCTCGGTGAGGAAGGCGGTGATGTTGCGGCGGATGCTGGACCAGAGCCGGTCGTCGTTGGGCTCGAAGACGACCCACTGGGTGCCCAGGAGGATCGACTCCTCCAGGTAGTTGAACAGCCGGCGCACGTTGAGGTAGCGCCACGCGGGGTCGGAGGAGAGGGTGCGCGCGCCCCAGATGCGGATGCCGCGCCCGGGGAAGGCCCGGATGCAGTTGACGCCGATGGGGTTCAGCAGGTCCTGTTCGCCCTTGCTGAGCCGCAGTTCGAGGTCGACGGCGCCCCGGATGACCTCGTTGGCGGGGGCCTTGTGCACTCCGCGCTCGGCGTCGTTGCGCGCCCAGACCCCGGCGGCGTGGCCGCTGGGCGGGACGAGGACGTTGCGGCCGCCGGCCGGGTCGAAGACCTTGATCCACGGGTAGTAGACGGTGGCGTAGCGGGAGTCGTAGCCCGCCTCGTCGTTGCGCCAGGTGCGCATCCGCTGGGCGTTGAGGCCGGGCGGCGGGTCGAGGACGGCGATGCGGTCGCCCATCTGCTCGCAGTGCGAGATGACGGCGAGCTGCACGGTGCGCAGGCCCTCGTCGTCGAGGTCGCCGCGCTGGTAGGCGCTCATCAGGTCGGGGACGGCGACCATGGTGATCTCGTCGATCGCCTCCAGGCCGGAGAACCCGGTGCGGGCGGCGGCGTCGCCGACGTACTCGGCGGCGTCCAGGCGGCCGGCGGGGGTCGCGACGGGCGCGGGCGCGGCGGGCAGCGCGTGGGTCTGGCGCTCGGGGCGGCTCGGCGCGGTGCCGGGCTGCTCGGTGACGGCGACGAGCTTGGACTCCCGCAGCTGGGTGACCACGTAGCCCTTGGTGTTCTTCCGGGTCGACACGTCGTAGGTCTCGGCGACCTCGGCGCCCCGGCGTACCAGGACGCGGAAGCGGTCCTCGGGGACGTTCTCGCCCTCGACATCGGCGATCTCGACGCTGACCTCGCCGCCCGCGCCCGGCAGGGCCGCGAACAGGAAGCCCGCGACGGCGACGGGCTGCGGCGGGGCGGTGACCTGGGCGGTGCCCGCCTGCCGCGCGGCCGGGTCGCCGACCCGGACGATGTACGCGGAGCCGCCGCCGTTGGCGAAGTAGCCGTAGACGGCGTGGGCGAGGTAGGTGCCCTCGGTGAAGCCGCCGAACCGCTGGACGTACTGGTCCCAGTTGGTGACGAGCGTGGGCTCGTGGAAGGGGCCCGCCTCGGCGAAGCCGACGAACGCGGCGACGGCCGTGCCGACGCCCTCGATCGGCCGGGCACCGGACTGGACCTCCTCCACGTACACGCCCGGGGTGAGGTACGACGGCATACGCGCTCCTTCAGGTGGCCGGTCGTTCGTCCCCGAGTCTGCTGCCGCGCGCGGCCCGGGGACATGTCCCGAAGTCCCCGACCGGGGGCAAGGTCAACTGCCCGACCGGGCACCGTCAGGGCAACGTCCGGCGCACCACCCGTCAGCCCTCCTCCAGGACGCCGAGCCACGGGCCGAACTCGCTCTCCAGCACCAGCCGCCCGAGCTTGCGGTACTCGCCGACGATCGCGGCGACCAGCTGCGCCATGCCCAGCGGGGCGCCCGTTCCGGCGGCCAGGTAGGCGGCGGAGACGGCGCAGGCGCGGATGGAGCCGCCGCTGAGCTCGAAGGCGCGGGCGCAGAAGTCCAGGTCGAGGTCGTCCTTCCTGGGCAGGTGGGGGCCGAGGCACCGGTCCCACAGCAGGCGCCGCTGGGTCTCGTCGGGCAGCGGGAACTCGGCGATGACGTCGATCCGGCGGGTGAACGCCTCGTCGAGGTTGGCGCGCAGGTTGGTGGTGAGGACGGCGATGCCGTCGAAGGACTCCAGGCGCTGGAGCAGGTAGGCGGTCTCGACGTTGGCGTGGCGGTCGTGGGCGTCCTTGACCTGGGAGCGCTTGCCGAAGAGGGCGTCGGCCTCGTCGAAGAGGAGGACGGCGTTGACCTGGGCGGCCTCGGTGAAGACGCGTTCGAGGTTCTTCTCGGTCTCGCCGACGTACTTGTCGACGACGGTGGAGAGGTCCACCACGTAGAGCTCCATGCCGAGTTCGGCGGCGACGACCTCGGCCGACATGGTCTTGCCGGTGCCGGACTCCCCCGCGAACAGGGCGATGACGCCGTGTCCGCGCCCGCCGCCGGGGCGCATCCGCCAGCTGCCGAGCACCTGGTCGCGGTGGCGGGCGCGCAGGACGAGTTCGCGCAGGCGGCCGGCGGTGGGGGCGGGGAGGACCAGGTCGTCCCAGCCGACGCCGGGTTCGATGCGGCGGGCGAGGCGGGCCAGGCCCGCGGCGTTCTGGGCGCGGACGGCGGCGCGCAGGTCGTCGGGGCGCAGCGCGCGGCCTTCGGCGGCGGCGGTGCGGACGGCGAGGGAGGCGGCGCGTTCGAGCTGCTCGCGGTCGAGGCGGTGGGCGGCGACGGCCTCGGTCAGTTCGTTCGTGCGTTCCTCGTCGGGCGCGGTTCCGGCGGCGGCTCCAGCGGCGGCGAGGGCGTGGGCGAGGGCGAGGGCCCACTGCCGGGCGCGTTCGCGGGTGTCGGGCGGCGGGAGGGTGAGGGTGACGGGGCTGTGGTGGGCCCAGGCCGGGTCCCAGGTCTGGGGGCCGTGCAGGATCAGCGGGTGGCCGTCGAGTCGGTCGCAGAGGTCGCGCACCAGGGCGGCGCGCTCGGGGCGTTGGGGGTCCAGCCGGTCGAGCGGGCCGAGGACCACGCCGGCGCCGGTGAGGCGCGCTTCGCGGGCGAGCGCCCGGACGAGGTCGCGGTGGCCGTGAGCGGTGAGGGCGCCGAGGGCGGCGGCGTCGACGGCCAGGGGCGGCGGGCCGTCCGCCGCGAGGGCGGCGAGGGCGCGCGGGGCGGCGTGCCCGGAGCGGTCGAGGAGGTAGGTGAAGCCGCTGAGCGCCGGTAGCCCGTTCTCGGCGCCTGCCGGGGTGGCCCGGTGGGCGATCCCGGCGAGCGCGGCGTCCGGTTCGTCGTCGCCGAGCAGGTGCGCCGCGACCCGGTCGGGTACCCGCAACTCGCGGGAGAGCAGCGGGCGTTCGGGGTCGGCCACCTCCAGCAGGCCCCCGGCGACGAGCGGTGACCGGGCCGAGAGGCGGAAGCGGCCGGCTCCGGCGCTCGGCAGGGCGCAGAGGGCGAGGGCCAGGCCGATGGTGGGCCGGCGTCTGGTGAGGTCGTCGTTGAGGTAGCCGTAGAGCTGCTCGAAGCGGCGGTCGAGGTCGGGGGCGAGGGCTACGGTCAGGAGGTCGAGGTCGACGGGGAGCAGCCCGAAGGCGTCGGCCAGCCGGGCGAGGCGCGTGCCCGGCGGGGGCGGCGCGGCCGACGTCGCACCGGCCGCCGCTCCGGCCGTACGGACGGCGGCGTCGGAGGCGAGGATGCGCTCGACGGCCTCCGGGGCGAGGTACTGGCCCCGGTACGGGTCGTCCGGGTCGGGGTCCTCGGCGCGGCGTTCGCGCACGGCCTCGCGAACCCGCCGTTCGACCTCGCGCAGCCGCTCCCACAGCGCGGCGTCGGGGCCCGTGTCGGGCCTCGTGTCGGGGCTCATCGCTGGGCCTTCCCGCGCGGGCGGCGGCCGGGTGGCAGCTGGCGTTCGCGGGGCGCGGCGAAGCCGTCCGCGCCGGGGTCGGTGGCGCCGTCGTAGCGCAGCCGGCGCCCCGGAGCGTCCCCATCGGCCGCCTCGGCCGTATCGGCCGTATCGGCGATGTCGGAGACCCTGGCGACGAGCCCCTCGGTGACCGGCGGGCCCGCCGGGGTGCGGGCGCCGGGCAGCGGGGCGAGGACCCGCAGGTCGATCGAGGGCCGCAGTTCGCCGCCGAGCGCGGACCACACGTCGGGCACCGAGGGCAGGCCCGTGTCCCGGCCCGCGATGTCGAGGGTGACGGTGAGGCCGAGCCGGGCGAGGGTGCCGGTGAGCAGCCGGGCGGGCAGGGCGTCGACGGCGGTGAGGCACTGCAGCACCTCGGACAGCAGCCGGTGTTCGTCCTGGGCGCGGTTGGTCCAGACGGTGACCAGGTAGGCCAGTTCGAACCAGCGGGGTGCGCCGTGGTGGGCGAGGACCAGGCCGTCCGCGTCGTGCTCGGCGACGGTGCCGGACTGGCGGCGGCCCGTGTCCTCGCGCAGCCCGTAGAGGAAGGCGCTGACGGTGGGTGCGTTGCGCCGGGCGGCGAAGTCCCGGGTGGGCGCGTCGAAGACGATCTCGACGCCGCGCTCGGGCAGTCCGGTCTCGGTGAGCAGGAGGCGCAGGGCCTCGTCGACCTCGTGGATCACCGGCGCTCCACCTCTCCGGGCGGGCCGATGCTGCCCTCGACGACGAGGAAGGGGCAGGTGACCGGGGAGAACCCGGGGCCGCTCGCCGTGATGGTGCGCGGGCCGGTCTCGTCCTTGGGGAGGATGAGGAGCTGGCCGGCGAAGGTGCCGTCGCCCTTGGGACGGGTGGGCGCGGCGGTGGCGGTGATGCCGGGCTGCCAGGTGAGGGTGACGGGAACGCCGGGCGGGAAGTCGACGCCGCGTACGGAGGTCACGAAGCCGGGCTTGCCGATGGGCGGCACGGCGACGATGCGGGGCTGGAGGATGCGCAGCGGGGTGCTCGCGCGGTGGGGGCCGGGGGTGGCGTCGGTGCCGGTGGTGGTGAGTACGGCGGTGATGGTGGTGTCGAGGGCGGCCTTGGGCGAGAGGACGACCTGGACGCTCTGGCTGCGGCCGGGGGCCAGGTCGGCGAGCCGGCAGCTGCCGTCGGTGCGGCAGTCGGGCGGCAGGGCCTCGGTGGGGACGCCGCGTGGCAGGCCGAGGGTGAGGCGCAGGCCCGTGGCGAGGGCCTGACCGTCGTTGCGCACGGTGTAGGTGACGGTGACGTGGCCGCCGACGTAGCCGGGGTTGGGCTGGGCCTCGACCGTCACACCCGGGCCCGCCAGGGGCGCGGGCGGCGGCGGGGGCGCGGGCGTGGTCGCGGGGGTCGTGGGCTGCGGCGCGGGCGTCGTGGGCGCGGGCGTCGTCGGCGGGGGTGTCGTGGCGGGCGGCGTGGTCGGCGGATCGGCGATCACGGGCAGCACCGTCCGCGCGGAGCCCTCCCCCGGGTCCGGGTCGACGACCGCCCCGGTGACGCCCCATCCGAACTCCCGGGGCCCGGCCACGGTCCCGATCAGGGTGGCGCCGATCCGGACCTCCTGGCCCGGCCCCAGCAGGCCCAGTTCGCAGCGCAGCGTCCCGGCGTCGCAGCGCCCCACCGGGGTGGTGAGCTTCCCGAGCCGGGCGCCGGTGGGCACCGAGACGGTGAGGACGGTGCCGGGCGAGGGCGCGGGGCCCTTGTTGACGACGGTGACGGTCACCTCGGTGCCGTCGTCGACGCGCACCTCGGGCGTACGGGCGGGCGCGGTGAGCGCCAGGTGGACGGACTGCTGGACGGACGGCTCCTTCTGGCGTCCGGGCAGCCGCTGCGTCAGCGGGGTGAGGGTGCGGGCGCCGAGGTCGTAGACGGCCAGCTGCTCGGGCGAGTTGGGCGCCATGGCCCGGCGGGTGGTGAGCACCAGGCGGGCGCCGTCGGCCGTCCAGGCGGCGTCGCGGGGCTGGAAGGGCCCGGTGTCGGGGGTCTCGGGCAGCGGCCGGGTGCAGGCGCCGGGGCCGAGGCCCGTGGGCAGGACGACGGTGCAGTCGCCGCCGGTCGGCGAGGTGACGACCAGGCCGTCCTGGCGGTTGTCGCCGCCGTTGCCGGCCCGGCGGTTGAAGGCGAGGCGGTGGCCGTCCGGGGAGAAGACGGGGCTGTCGTCGATGACGGCGCAGCTGCCGGGGCAGATCGCCCGGCTGAGGTCGTTCTGGTGGGCGGGGTCGTCGGTGGGCACCGTCCAGATGTGCAGGTTGCCGGCGTTTCCGTCGACGACGGCCGTACGGGCGAAGGCGATCAGCTTCCCGTCCGGGGACCAGTGGGGTTCGGCGTCGGAGGCGTTCTCCTGCCCGGCGGGCGGGGTGACGGTGGTGAGGATCGCGCCGTTGGAGGTGTCGGCGATCAGCAGGCGTCCGGGGCCTCCGGGGGTGCTGCGGCTGAAGACGACGCGACGGCCGTCCGGGGAGAGGGCGGGGTCGGTGTCCCGGTCGAGCGGGCCCCGGCCGGCGAGGGCCATCGGCTCGGGGGCGGCGCCGTCGGCGTCGGCGCGCCAGATCCGTTCGGTGCGGCCGCCGCCGGGCGCGTCCTCGTAGCGGGTGGCGACGAGGCGGCGGCCGTCCGGGGTGTAGGACTGGCGCTCGAACCAGGGGTCGAAGCCGGGGCGGGGGTGGAAGAGGGGGTCGGCGGCGGGGGCGGGATCGGTGTTGGTGGCGGCGGCCGGGTCCTCCTTGAGGACGGTGATGCCGAGGTCGCGCGGGTCGCTGCCGTCGGGGCGGATGTCCTCCACGTTCGCGACGTTCGCGGCGGAGGCGCTCGTCTGCTCGACGACGGGTCCGCCGCCGTTCTGCGGGCCGAGCCAGGCGGGGGTGGCGATCAACCGGTCGGCGCTGTAGAGGACTTGCGGCGCCTCGCAGGAGCAGGTCGGCGCGCGGTAGAGGTTCACCACGGTGGACGGCGGCCCGGGGGTGAGCTGGTCGGCGCTCAGGAACAGGACGCCGGTGCCGTCCGCGAGCCAGGCGGCGGAGCCGGTCTTCCAGGTGGAGCCGGTGGCGCGGAAGAAGGGCTTGCCGTCGCCGGTGGGCGAGGTGACCATCAGGGTGCGGGCCTGGCCGGGGCCCTGGTCCCAGGTGTAGACGATCTCGTTGCGGTGCGCCTCGTCGCCGACGGGGTTCCAGGCCGGGTCGACGGCGTCACCGGGGGTCACGTCGGTGATCTTGACGGGCGCGCCGCCGCCGAAGGGGCGCCGGAAGATCTGGCGGTGCTCCGGATCCCCCGTGCAGGAGTACGCGATCCATCGGCCGTCCGGGGAGACCGTCGGGTGCGTCTCGTCGGCCGTGCCGTCGGTGATGCGGCGCAGGCCCGTGCCGTCGCGTTCGACGGCCCACAGGACGTGCTGGGGCCTGCCGCCGGGGCCGGTGGGCTCGAGGGCCTCGAAGACGACGCCCTTGCCGTCCGGGGCGAGGGCGGGGTGGGCGGTGTCCATGCCGGTGGTGAGCCGGCGGACGGAGCCGGTGGCGTCGCGCAGGTAGACCTGCGGGAGGGGGCTGTCGCGCAGGCTGGTGAAGACCAGGTCGTCGCCGCGGGCGGACGGGTCCCGGTCGAAGTGGACCGGGCCGGGCCCGAACAGCGGGGCGCTGTCGGCGGCCCCGGTGACGCGGGCCAGGCCCCGGTGGTCGGTGCCGGCGAAGACGATCCGCCCGGCGTCCTGGTCGGCGCCCGCCTGGACGGCGGGCCCGGCCGGGCCCGCCGGGGCGGCGATGCCCAGGACCGGCAGGGCCGCCGCCAGGGCGAGCAGGACCGCGCCGACGACCCTGGCCGGGCGCCGCCGGAGGGAGCGGGCGGGGCGGGGGGCATCGGTGGCGCGGATCACGCTCGACCTCACAGGGTGTCAGGGGCGGTCTCCCCGCAGTCTCCCCGGCCCGGACGCCCGGCGGCAGGGCCGGGGCGCCCGAGCCGGGGGAAGCGATCACTGGCCCGCCGGGGCAATCGGGCAGGGCGGGCCGGGCCGGGCGGACCAGGTGGCCGGGTGGCCGGGCGGCCTGGTCTCAGATGAGGCCGCGCCGCAGCGCGTACCCCACGGCATGCGCCCGGTTGCGCAGCCCGAGGCGGGTGATGATCTCGTGCAGCACGTTCTTGACGGTCCGTTCGGAGTAGGAGGTCTTGGCGGCGATCTCGCTGGTGTCGAAGCCCTCCGCGACCAGCCGCAGCATGTCCGCCTCCCGGGCCGTCAGGGTGGACAGGGTCAGACCCCGCCCGTCGAGCATGGTGCGCTGGAGGGTGCCGATCCGGTCGAGCAGTTCGCCGAGCAGGTCCCCGGGCATCACGCCCTCCCCGGCGGCGAGCGCCGTGATGAGGTGCACCAGCCGGTCCTGGTCGGCCTCCGCGCGGCGCAGCACCGCGGCCACCCCGCACTCGACGATCGTCTGCAGCCCGCCCGCCTCGAACTGGCCCACCACCAGGCCGATCCGGCCGCTGGTGGCGAGCCGCAGCCGCCGCAGGTGCTCGGTCACGGCCTCGGTGAGGGCGTCGACCACCAGCAGGGAGACCTCCGCCCGGCCCGCCTGCGCCTCGGCCTCGCTGAGCAGTTCCACTTCGGGGCGCTGGCGCAGCTGCTGGACCACACCGGTCTGCAGGATGAGGTCCTCGGCGTACACGGCCACCCGTATCTGGGCCGGCCGGCCGCGCAGTTGGGCGGGTACGCGCGGGCTCGCGGTCCGGATGGCGGCTTCCTCGCGGGAGGTGTCGGTCTGCGTCATTCGTCTACTCCATTCTCCAGGGGACGTGTGGGGTGGCGGCCGGCTGCCGGACGGTGGCGTGGGCCGCCTGCTGGGGCGGGGGGCCGTCGGGTCTGCGACGTCTGCGCGGCTCGCGCGGCCAAGGACGTCTTCGCGGCTCGCGCGGGCAAGGGGGTGTGCCCGCGGCTTGCCCGCGCGGGCCTCTCGCCGGGGCGGGCGGCGGCCCTACCGTCGCGCTATGACCGCATCCGCATCCGCCGAACTGGCCCTGGCCGCACTGACAGTGGCGCCCGGTGGCACCGCCACCACGACCCTGACGGTGCGCAACGACCTCGACATCGTGGAGGCGTACACGCTGGAGGTCGTCGGCGACTGCGCCGCGTGGACGACGGTCGAGCCCGCCCGGGTGTCGCTCTACCCGGGCACGTCCGAGACGGTGACGGTGCGTCTGGCGCCCCCGCGCTCGCCCGAGGCGCGGGCCGGGGACTTCCCGCTCGGCGTGCGGGTGCTGCCCGTGGAGCACCCGGAGCTGGCCACCGTGCCGGAGGCCACCGTCACCGTGCTGCCCTTCCGGGAGCTGCGGGCCGCCCTGGCGCCGCGCCGCCGCCGCGGCTGGCGGCGCGCCCGCTTCCGGGCCACGGTGCGCAACCTCGGCAACGCGCCGATCACCGTCGTGTTCACCCCCGCGCAGGCCGGTGAGGACCTGCGCTTCCGCGTCACCCCCGACAAGCTGCGCCTGGAACCGGGCGCCGCCGGTGAGGTGCGGGTGCAGGCGCGGGCCCGCAAGCTGATCTGGTTCGGGAAGCCGCACACCTGGCCCTTCGAGGTCAAGGCCGGCCCGGAGGCCCCGAAGGACGGGGACACCCCCGCCGAGACCCCGCCGTCCGTCCTGGACGGCGAGTTCGTCCAACTCCCGGTGTTCCCCAAGTGGCTGCTCGCTCTGCTGGCGGCGCTGATCGCCCTGCTGCTGGCCTGGTTCGCCCTGGTGCGCCCGGCGGTGCGCAGCTCCGCGAAGCAGGCCGCCGAGCAGGCCGTGGCCCAGAAGTCCGCCGCTCCGGCGCCCGCCCCTGCCGTCGAGGGCACACCGGCCGTCCCCTCCGCCGGCGCCACGCCGGGCGGCGCGGGCAAGCCGGCGGCCGGACAACCGACTCCGGGCGGCCGAGGCGCGGGCCCGGGCGCGCCCGGGGGCGGCGGCGCGGCGCAGATCAACGGGACGATCGACGTGCAGACCGCCAACGCCGGTACGGCCGTGGGGAGTTACCCGATCCCGCACGGCAAGGTCCTGGACATCACGGATATCGTCGTGGCCAACTTCCAAGGCGACCAAGGGCTGTTGACCATCAAGGCGGGCGATCTGACGATCACCACGATCGCTCTGGAGACCTTCCGCAACCAGGACTACCACTGGGTGACTCCCATCCGGGTCTCCGAGGACCAGGCCGTGACGGCGAACGTAACCTGCGAGTCCCCCGGCACTCCCGCTTCGGGAGCCCAGGCGGCGACCTGCCACGAACTCGTCAACATCAGCGGAACGCTGAGCGACCTCCCCCGGGGCAACTGAAACGTTCCGCCCTTATCTCCCCCTACATCCCGTGACCATGTCAACACGCGATCATCCGCACACCACCTCCACGCATCCCTCCAAACCGCCCCAACCCGCCCACCTGCCCTCCGGGGCCACCCGCCGCTGCCCTCGTGGGCCACGGACTCTGCCCTACCCGGCAGTAACCCTGCCCCCGTCCGAGGGCCGACCCGGACGCACCTGACGTCGGCGAGGACAGCCGCACCCGGTCTTCCGACAGCCCGGGTGCGGCGGCACACTGTGCTGTCCCAGCTCACGCACCGTCCGACGGGGAACAGCCATGGCGAGCCGACCGAACCGCAAACGCAAACGCCCCCTCGCCGAGGGCGTCGTCCGACCGCCCAAGCGGCCCCGGCGGCCCGGGAAGGGCTGGGAGCCCGCGCCGCGCACCGTGCTGCGCACCGCGCTGGCGACGGCGCTCGGCGCGCCCGTGCTGATCGTCGGACTGATGGCGATCGGCACCAACCCGGACTACCTGCCGATCTGCGCGATCACCGCCGTCCTGGTGCTGATGTCCTCGCTGGTCGCGACCATGCTCGTCCGGGCCAAGGGCTGGGTGCTCTGGCCTGCGGTGGCGCTGGGCGTGCTGATGCTGGCGCTGCCCACCACCGCCCTGCGCGCCCAGCTGATCGAGCACCGGGGCGAGCGGACGGCGGTGGTGGTCACGGCCGCCCACCGCGAGACGGACCGCAGCGGGCGGGTCAGCTGGTCCTGCGACATCCGCCGCGAGGACGGGCTGCCGCTGCCGCACGCGAGTTTCAGCGGCGGCGGCTGCTCCTCGCAGCGCTCGGTGGGGCAGCGCACCGAGGTGCTGGCCGACCCCGCCGGCTGGGTGCCGCCGGTGGACACCGCCGCGGACACCTCCTTCAACGGCGCGATGATCTGGGCCGTCCCCGGGCTCGCCGTGCTGTGGGCGGCGCTCGTCCTCGGCGCCGCCCGGAGGACGCTCAGGGGGCGCTAGGCCCTCTCTTTCGGATGTTGTCGGGTCAGCGGGCGGTGTTGGGGTGCGTGCATCGGCGGTGCCGAGGAGGGAGCCACTGCGGTGGGGGCACCTCCCGGCCGAAGGCTGGGGGACATTGGCGACTGACGAGAAGCCGTCGAGGTGCGTGCCCCGGCGGCGACCGCCCGGCAAGATCCGAAAGAGAGGGCCTAGGCGAGCAGCTCCCGCCCGCAGCGCAGGTTCCAGCGCCCCGAGCGGCCGGTGAGCTCCGTCACCGACAGCGGCCGGACGTCGAGCCGCCAGAAGGCCGCCGCCGGCAGGGCGAGGGCGTGCACCACGGCGGCGCGCACCACCGCCGGTTCCGCGACCGCAGCCGACCGGCCGCCCTCCGCCGCCCGTTCCTCCAGCCAGGCGCCGACCCGCGCGCACAGCGCGGTGACGGACTCGCCCCCGTGCGGCGCGGCGTCGGGGTCGGCGAGCCAGGCCGCGAGTGCGGCGGGGTCGCTCGCGGCGACCTCGTCCAGGCGCAGCCCGTTCCAGCGCCCGGTGTCCAGGTCGGCGAGCGCGCCCGCCGGTTCGGCGTCCAGCCCGAGCGCCTCGGCGGTGCGGCGGCAGCGCTCGGCGGGCCCCGTCCAGGCCCGGGCGACGGGCGGCACCGCGCCCGCGGCCGTACGGGCGGCGGCGAGCGCGGCGGGTTCGGGCGGGCCGTCGCCGCCGAAGCGGGCCTCGCGAAGGTCGGCGCCGATCGCCGGTGCGATCAAGATCACGTGTGCGGTCATCAGCCGTCCTCCCGGGCCCGGGATGCGGCCCTCGTCCGTGTGCGCATGGGATTCCGCGCCCCCGGTGAGCCCTTCGGGCCCGCTCAGCGCCGGTGCGGGGCCCCTTGGCGGTATGCCCGCGACACGGTACCTTCCGGGCGACAACTCAAGACGACGGTGCGTGGAAGTCCGGTGGGAAACCGGCACGGTCGCGCCACTGTGAGTCCGGCCCGTTCACGGTCCGGCGAGTCAGACCCGCCTCCGTCGTCCGTGCTCCACCGAACGGGACGCGTGTTCCCGAAAGGAGATCCACCATGGCTCACCCCATTGCGCCCGCCGCCCCGGCGATCGCCCCCATCTCGGTCAAGGCGATCCTGCCCTGGGCCGTGTTCTTCGGCATCCTGCTGATGGCCGTCCTCTACTTCATCGGCGCCGAGCAGGGCGCCACCTCCCTCATCTCCGGCGAGGACGTGCACGAGTGGGTGCACGACGGCCGGCACCTGCTCGGCTTCCCCTGCCACTGACCGGGGGACGCTCACGTGAACTCCGCAATCGTCAGATCCCTGCTCGTGCGCGGCATGCTCGCGGGCCTGGGCTCCGGGCTGGTCGCCCTGGTCGTCGCCTACCTGCTGGGCGAACCCAGGGTGGACTCCGCCATCGCCTACGAGGACGGGCACGCCGCGCACGACCACGGCGACGGGCCGTCCGTCGAGGTGTTCAGCCGCACCCTCCAGTCGACCGCCGGCCTCGCGACCGGTGTGCTCTTCTACGGGCTCGCGCTCGGCGGCATCGCCGCGCTGGCGTACTGCTTCGCCCTGGGCCGCGTCGGCCGCTTCTCCCCCCGGGCCACCGCGGCCCTGCTCTCCGGGGTGGCGCTGGTCGCCGTGTACGTGGTGCCGTTCCTCAAGTACCCGGCCAACCCGCCGTCGGTGGGCGACCCGGACACGATCGGTCAGCGCACCACGCTGTACTTCCTGATGATGGTGCTCAGCGTGCTGCTGGCGGTCGCCGCGGTGATCGCCGGCCGGTGGCTCGCGCCGCGCCTGGGCACCTGGTACGCGACGGTCGTCGCCGTGCTCGGCTTCGCCGTCCTGGTCGGGATCGCGTACGCGTTCCTGCCCGCCGTCAACGAAGTCCCCGCGGACTTCCCCGCCACGCTGCTCTGGCAGTTCCGCCTCGCGGCGCTCGCCATCCAGCTGACCCTCTGGGCCTCCTTCGGCCTGCTGTTCGGCCACCTCGCCGAGCGGCTGCTGAACCCGAAGCCCGCCGCCACCCGGGAGACCTCTCCGGAGGCGGCCGCGCCCGTCCACTGAGGACGGTGCGCACGCGCACGACAGGGCCGGCCGGGGTGCTCACCGCACCCCGGCCGGCCTGCGCCTTCTTAGGCCGTGTCTGTCGGCTCACGTCGGGTGAGCGGGCGGCGTTGGGGTGCGTGCATCGGCGGTGCCGAGGAGGGAGTCCATGCGGAGCATCGGCGACCGACGAGAAGCCGGCGAGGTGCGTGCCCCGGCGGCGACCGCCCGACGTGAGCCGACAGACACGGCCCAACGTCCACCCCCCTTCCAGGGGCGGAGAGTTCGGGCGTAGTGTGCGTGGCGTGAACGAACTGATCTACCGCGGGAAGGATCTGTTCCGTCCCTCCGTCTTCGCCATGGCCGCCGTCCTCATCACCCTCGAAGGCGTCTTCGCCGCTATCAAGCTCGGCGTCCCCGGTCTGGTCTTCGTCGTCGGCCTGACGGTGCTTCTCGCCGTCCCCGCCATGTACCTCAGCTACCGCAGCTGGACCTCGGTCGGGCGGGCCGGGATCACCCTGTACTGGGGCTTCGGGCAGGGCCGCACCTACCCGTGGCACGAGGTCCAGTGGATCGACGTCCGGGAGACCAAGTCCCGCAGCAGTTCCTCGTACGCCGCCCGCATCCACCTTCCGACCGGAAAGCGCCGCACGCTGCCGGGGGTGGCCAGCAGCGGCATGTACCCGAACCCGAACTTCGGGCAGCAGTACCAGCAGGTCGTCCAGTGGTGGGAGTACAGCACCCACCCGGGCAGCCGGGTCCAGCCGCCGCAGAAGATCCGGGACAAGGTGTCGCCTCAGGTCATCGGCGTGATCGTCGGACTCGTGCTCGTCCTGGGGATATTCGTCGTCATCGCGGTCCGGTAGAGCTGCCGGAGGGGGCGGCCAACTCGGCTCCGGTACACGATCGTTAAAATCCGGGCCAAATATTCGCACGCCATCTTGTTGGTAGTGTGATCACATGTGTACGGCGCTCACGCGCTGCACATCAAGGGGAGGGGTGGTCCGGTCCATCGGGCCGGGCCCGGCAACACAGGAGTCACCATCAACACCGCCATCCGCAAGACCGTTCGCGGCGCGACGCCCGTCGTGGCCGTCGCCGCGACACTCGTCGCAGGGCTCACCGCCTGCGGCACCGCCAAGGAACTCAGCGCCGCCGAGAAGGCGTCCGGCGCCTTCGACCGGATCGCCGAGGCCAAGTCCCTCGGCGTGACGTTCTCCGTCGAGGCGACGCCCGAGCAGATCCTGGCCTTCGGCCGGGCCACGGACGCGCCCACCGAGCCGGAGGCCGCCCAGCAGCTGTCGGGGCTCAAACTCACCGTCGCCATGTCGGCCGACAAGCCGCTCAAGGACATCGACGCCTTCCGCAACGCCCGTGCCAAGGGCAAGGAGTTCACGCCCGACAAGTCGCTGCGCGTCTCCTACGCGCTGGCCGACCGCACCGGCACCCAGCTCCTCGAGTACCGCCAGGTCGACGCCAGGGCGTACCTGCACGTGGACGCCAAGGGCCTGGTCAAGCTGATCGGCGGGGACGCCTCCACCGTCGACGAGTTCAGCCGGACCCTGAACCCCGAGCTCAAGGCCGCCCGCGACGTGCTGGCCGGCAAGTGGGTCTCCTTCGACCTGCAGGAGTTCGCGGCCGAGGCCAAGAAGTCGGACGCGGCCAAGGGCGGCGCCGGCTCGGGCTCGGGCTCGGGCGAGGCGCCCACCGTCGACCCGGAGGCGTCCAAGGAGCTGTTCAACACGCTCAAGGACGTCTTCCAGCGCACCGTCACCGTCGAGGACAAGGGCAAGAAGGACGGCAAGGACCACCTCTGGGTGAGCGCCCCCGGCCGCCAGGTCGTCGAGGAGATCACCAAGGCCGTCAAGCCGCTGACCGCCAAGTTCCCCGGGCAGCTCGACCGGCTCCTGGCCGCCAAGCCGGCCGACGTCCCCGAGGGCAAGGTCGGGGTCGACGTGTACCTCAAGGACGGCACGCTGTCCGCCGTCGACTTCGACGCGGCTCAGCTGGAGCCCAAGGCCGGCCCGGGCGTCACCTTCCCGGTGCGGCTCGCCTTCGACCGGACCTCGCCGGCCGTCGACGCCCCCGGCGACGCGACCGAGGTGAGCGTGGCGGAGCTCCAGAACACCGTCATGTCCCTCGCGATGGACGGCTTCCGCACGCCCCGCGGCGGGGAGTTCCCCGGCTCGGGCCCCGCGTTCGGCAGCGGAGCGGGCCAGCCCGCGCCGCTGACCGACGCCCAGCTCAAGGAGCTCGGCGCGGCCGGGATGCCGCAGGACCAGGCCATCATGTACAACAAGTTCGGCCTGACCTTCGCCGAGATCAAGGAGATCGCGCAGAAGGGCGGCGCCTCCGCCGCCTGATCCGGCCCCGGCCGACCTTCGGGGCCGACCCATCGGGGCTGCTCAGCCCCTCCCCTCCCCCGCCCCCCGGGTCACGGCCGGCCGCTCCCCCGCGGCCGGCCGTGCTGCGTCCGGGACGGGTCCGTACGGAAGGACCACCGGTGGACGACATCCACCTCGCCGCCGCGCCCGGCACCCGTTGGTACCTCGGACTCGACGAGGTCGAGGCGTACCTGCGCGAACGGCTCCCCGGGCTACGCGTCAGCCGGCCGTGTTCGGCCGTCAGCGAGCAGACGTACCTGAGCTTCTCCGTCGACCTCGACGGGATGTGCCGGCAGGGCTGCTACTTCGGGGACGGCCACCTGCTCCTGGAGGACGGGGACCCGGAGGTGTGGGCCGCCACCCTCGCCGGGTTCCTGCGGCTGCTGCCGGCGGGCGCGCGGGTGGTCACGCTGCTGTCCTCCGACCCGGAGACGGTGCTGGAGGTGTCGCCCCTCGCCGACGAGCGGGGCGTCCGGGAGCTGCTGGAGCCGCTGTTCGCGGCGCTGTGAGCTCCCGGACGGGTGCGCTGCGGCTCAGGCGTGGGCGGCGGCGCACTCCGGGTGGCCCCAGCTGGCGCCGACCTTGGTGATCTTGTCGCCCTTGGCGTACGGGCGGGCGCAGGGGCAGGTGCCCGGGAAGCGGGCGGAGAGCGTACGGGAGCCTCCGCCCTTTCCGGCCGACTTCGTCGCCGTACCGGTCGAGGAGGCACCGCCGGTCGAGGAGGCACCGCCGGACGGGCGGGCGCGCCGGGCGGGGGCGGCCGCGGCCGGGTCGGGCACCGGCAGGTCCGCGTCGGTGCCGCCCGCGCCCTCCTGGGTGCGGGCGGCGTCGCTGGCGGCCTTGTCGGCGATGGCGTTCAGCGGGTCGCCGTCCACCTGGTGGGCGGGCACGTACACGAAGGTGACGTCCCGCCCCTCCAGCAGGGCGTCGATCGCCTGGATCAGCTCCTGGTTGGCGACGGGCTTGCCCGCCGCCGTCTTCCAGCCGTTGCGCTTCCAGCCCTTGAGCCACTTGGTGACCGAGTCGCGGGTGTAGGTGCTGTCCAGGCGCACCTCCAGCGGCGCCGCCGGGTCGGTGGCCGCGAGCAGCTCCCGCAGCGCCGTCAGCTCGCCCACGTTGTTGGTGCTGTGCCCGAGCGCCCCGGACTGCCAGCGCCGGGGCACCCCGGCGGCGTCCGCGACCACGTAGGCCCAGCCCGCCGGACCGGGGTTGCCCTTGGCTGCTCCGTCACACGCTGCAATGACTCGTTCGACCATGCCCCCGATCATGCCTGGCCGGGGCGCCCGGAGACAAAAACCGGCCGTTCGTCCACTACTCGCGCAGCAGCGGCAGCAGCAGGGCCGCCGACCAGCTGAAACCCCGGGAGTTGCGGCCCTCGCCCGTCAGCGGGTCGTAGTTCTCCCGGATCGGGGCGTCGCCCGTCAGGCCGCCGGCGGTGGCCAGCAGGCGCTCCACCGCGCGGCGGGCGTCCTGGTTCCAGCCGTAGCGGCGCAGCCCCTCGATCGCGAAGTGGCTCTGGTCGAGCCAGACCAGGCCGCGCCAGTACCCGGCGGCGTCGAAGTACGGCGAGCTGCGGGCGACGGTCGGGAACGGCATCGGGGTGCCGAACTCGGCCGGGTCGAGCAGCAGCCGGCGCACGGTACGGGCCTGGGCGGGGGTGGCGGTGCCGGACCAGAGCGGGATCGCGCCCTCGATACCCCGGCCCCGGGCGGTGAGCCGGGCGCCGGTGGTGAGGTCGGTGTCGTGGAACCAGCCGGTGGCCGGGTCGTACATGGTGTCGCGCACGGCCGTGTCGATGCGCTCGGCGGTGGCGCGCAGGCGTTGGGCGGTGGCGCGGTCGCCGAGTTCGGCGGCGATCAGGGCGAGGTGGCGGTGGTCGGCGGCGAGGTGGGCGTTGAGGTCGACGGAGCGCTGGGTGAGGGACCAGCCGACGGTGCGCCCGGCCGGGTCGGTGTTGGCGACGACGCCGCAGCCGAGGGCGGCGTCGAAGCGCGGCGCGTTGTCCATGCCGGACTCCCAGGCGGCGGCCTGGCGGCAGTCCTCGGGGGTGACGTTGGCCGGGTCGACGGTGGCGCCGTACTGGCACAGGCCCTCGCCGTGGTGGTCGCGGGTGCGGTACCACCACGCCTGGTAGGCGGTCAGCTTGGGCAGCATCTCGCGCAGGAAGGCGCGGTCGCCGCTGCGGCGGTAGACCTCCCAGACGGCCCAGGAGGCCAGCGGGGGCTTGGAGTTGCGCTCGTTCCAGTTGCCGCCGCCGGTGCTCGGGTCGTTGTAGAAGACGCAGTCGGGGACCATGCCCGCGTCCTGGGGGCGCTCGGCCGAGCCGGGCTGGACCTGGTGGTCGAAGACGGCGCGGATCTGGTCGGCGGCCAGGGCCGGGGCGAAGACGGCCGTGCCGACGGCCTGCTTCCAGGTGTCCCAGGCCCAGACGCCGCTGAACCACTTGTAGGCGAGCGCCGGGGTGACGGCGTCGTGGAGGATGCGGCCGGCGGGGCTGCGCCAGTTGGTGACCAGGGTCTGGACGCACTTCACGGCGGTGCGGCGGCGCTCGGCGGGGACGCCCTCGGTGGCGCGGGCCACGTACCCGGCCCAGCGGGCGGCGCCGGCGGCGGCCACCCGGGCGGGGTCGCGCAGGGCGGCCTCGGACTCGGCGGCGGCGCGGGCGTAGTCGGCCTCGGTGAAGGTGTAGCTCTCCGTCCAGTGGAGGCTGCGGGCGGCGCCGGGCGCCAGCTGAACGGGGTCGGCGAGCTCGGTGCGGTGGCCGTCTCCGGTGGCGTCCAGGGCAACGCGGACGGGCTGGGCGTGGCGGACGGCGAAGCGCTCGGTGCCGTCGGTGAGGTAGTCCCAGGTCTTGCGGACGCGGGCGAAGCGGACCTCGATTCCGCGCTCGGCGGCGGTCAGCTGCGGGGCGTCGTGCTGGGGGCCGGTGGCGGGGCGCAGCAGGGTGCCCGTCCAGGCGAGGCGCAGGGTGCGGACGGAGGGGCCCGTGTTGGCGAGGCGGGCGTGGAGGAGGGCGGTGCGGTTGCCGGCGAAGCGCAGGTCCAGGGTGAGCGTGAGGCCCGTGCCGAGGTCGTAGCGCTGGCGCAGCACTCCGGGCAGGGCGGTGAGGCGGGGGGCGCCGCCGGCGGTGAGGTCGAGGGGCTTGGCGTCTTCGGTGATGTGAACGCGCGTGAGGCCGTCGCTGAGCCACCAGGGGTATTCCTGGGCGAGGTGGAGGGGGCCGGTGAAGCCGCCGAGGCGGTCGCCGGGGCGGGGCAGGGCGTAGGCGTGCCAGGCGCCGAGGTCGGCGAAGACGGTGATGGGGTTGTGGCCGTCGGCGTCGCCGGGGTAGGCGAGGGCGGGGGTTCCGTGCTGGTCGAGGATGTCGGCGTAGCGGTCGTCGGTGGGTGGTGCGTCGGCGGCCTGTACGTCGGCGGGTGGTGCGTCCACGGGTGGTGCGTCCGCGAAGGCGGGTCTGGCGGCCAGGGTGGCGGTGGTGGCCAGGGAGGCGGAGAGCGCCGCGGAGGTGGCGAGGAAGTGGCGGCGGGTCAGCGGTGTCATGCGCGCTCCTCGGTGGGCGGGATGCGGAAGACGGCCACGCCGAGCGGGGCGAGGGTGAGGCCCGTTCCGGCGGCGGTGCCGGTGAGCAGGTCGGTGCCGGTGAGCAGGTCGGTGCCGGGCCGGTCGAGGGCGACGTGGCGCTCGAGCGTCCCGTGGTTGAGCAGGAACAGGTACGCGGTGCCGTCCGCCGCGCGCCGACGCGTCGCCTCGACGCCTTCGGGCAGGCCCGGCAGTTCGGCTTCGACCCCGGCTTCGACGAGGGGCAGGTCGAGGATCCGGCCGGTGTCGGCGGCGTCGAGGTGGCAGCTGAGGTACCAGGCGGTGCCGTCGCCGTGGCGGCGGCGGGTGACGGCGGGCCGGTTCCCGAGGGGACCGCTCGTGTAGCGGACGATCGTTTCGGCAGCGCTGTCCGCTTCGATCCACTCGCTCCAGCGCACTGCCCTCAGCCCGACGCCGTCGAGGTCCAGAGCCGTGGTCTCCCCGTCCGGGATCGGCCAGGGCTCGTCGACGACGACGCCGAGCAGCTCGCGCAGCGGCCCGGGCTGGCCGCCGGGGTGGATGTGGTCGTGCCGGTCGGTGACGCCGCTGAACGGTCCGCAGACCAGGTGCCCGCCGCCCCGGACGTAGGCGTCGAGCCGGTCGGCGGTGGCGGTGTCCAGCAGGTAGAGGTTGGGCGCCAGCACCACCGGGTAGTCCGCGAGGTCACCCCCCGGCGGGAGGAAGTCGACGGTGACGCCCCGCTCGTACAGCGCCGCGTACCAGGGCCGGAGCAGGTCGAGCCAGCGCATCCGGGCGGAGGGGTGGTCCTCGAGTTCGAGGGCCCACCAGCTGTCCCAGTCGAGCAGCACGGCGGCGCGCCCGCGCATCCGGCTGCCCGCGACCTCGCCGAGGCGCCGCAGCTCGGCGCCCAGGGTGACGGTCTCGCGCCAGCCCCGCCCGGCGGTGCCCCGGTGCGGCAGCATCGCGCTGTGGAACTTCTCCGCCCCGGCGACGGAGGCCCGCCACTGGAAGTGGAGCACCCCGTCCGCGCCGCGCGCGAGCGCCTGGAGCGACCAGAGCCGGTAGAGGCCCGGCCGCTTGGGCACGTTGACCGGCCGCCAGCTGACGGCGGAGGGCGCCTGTTCCATGAGCAGCCAGGGCCGGCCGGCCTTGAGGGAGCGCATGAGGTCGTAGTTCATGGCGGCGTTGACGTGGGCGCGCGGGTCGGCCGGGTCGGGGTAGGCGTCGTCGGAGACGAAGTCCTCGTGCCGGCTCCACTCCCAGTAGTCCAGCGCCTTGAACATCGACATGAAGTTGGTGGTGACGGGCACCCCGGGCGAGATCTCGTCGAGCACGGCCTTCTCCGCGCGGTGCAGGGCGAGCAGCGCGTCGGAGCAGAAGCGCCGCCAGTCGAGCACCTGGGTGGGGTTGACGGGCCCGGGCGCGGCGCGCGGCGGTTCGACCTGGTCGAAGGAGTTGTACCGCTGGGACCAGAAGGCGGTGCCCCAGGAGCGGTTCAACTCCTCGACGGTGCCGTGCCGTTCGCGCAGCCATCGCCGGAAGTCCTCGGCGGAGGCCGGGCAGAAGCACTCCTCCACGTGGTCGCCGTACTCGTTGTGGACGTGCCACAGCACGAGCGCCGGGTGGTCGCGGTAGCGAGTGGCCAGCGCCCGGGTGAGGCGCACGGCGGCGGCGCGGTAGGCGGTCGAGGAGGGGCAGTAGTGCTGGCGGGAGCCGAACTCCAGCCGCACGCCGTCCGCGGTGACGGGCAGCAGCTCGGGGTGGGCCCGCACCAGCCAGGCGGGCGGCGAGGCGGTCGCGGTGGCGAGGTCGACGGCGATCCCGTGGGCGTGGACGAGGTCGAGGAGGCGGTCGAGCCAGCCGAAGTCCCAGCTGTGGGCGTCGGGTTGGAGCCGCGCCCAGGAGAACACGCCGACGGTGACGAGGTTGACGCCCGCCTCGGCCATCAGCTTCACGTCCTCGGCCCACACCTCCTCGCTCCACTGCTCGGGGTTCCAGTCCCCGCCGTACAGCAGCCCGGGCACCCGGGTGAGGTTCATCTTCATCCCTTCAGCGCCCCGCCCAGCAGCCCGGAGACGAACTGCCGCTGGAAGAGCAGGAACAGCAGCACCAGCGGCAGGGTGGCGAGCAGCGAGCCGAGCATGAGGCCGGAGTAGTCGACGCGGGTCAGGCCGGTGAGGGTGTTGAGGGCGACGGGGACGGTGTACGTCTCCTGCTTGTTGAGCATCAGCAGCGGCCAGATGAAGCTGTTCCACTGCCCCATGAAGGTGAAGATCACCAGTGCGCCCAGCTGCGGCCGTACGCAGGGCAGGACGACCTGGTAGAAGGTGCGCAGCTCGCCGGAGCCGTCGATGCGGGCGGACTCGAGGAGTTCGTCGGGGAAGTCGAGGAAGCTCTGGCGCATCAGCAGGATGCCGAAGGAGTTGGCGAGGAAGGGCAGGATGACGGCCTGGTAGGTGTTGATCCAGCCGAGGTTGGCCATCATCTGGAACAGCGGGACGAGCAGCACCTGAAGCGGGATCATCATGGTGGCGAGGACGAGCCCGAGGAGCAGCCCTCGGCCGCGGAAGCGGTACTTGGCGAGCCCGTAGCCGCACATGGCGGAGAGCAGGGCGCTGAGCGCGGTGTAGACGACGGCGATGCCGAGGCTGTTGAGCATGACCCGGCCGAAGCCGATGGTCTCCTGGAGGTGCGCGAGGTTGCGCAGGAGTTCGCCGCCGGGCAGGAACGGCGGTGGGGAGTGGAAGAGTTCGGAGCTGCTGTGGGTGCTGGCGATCAGCATCCAGGCGAAGGGCACCAGGCTGACGACGGCGCCGGCGGCGAGGAGGGCGGTGACGGCGGCGCGGCCGAGCCGGGCGGGCAGCGGGCGGCGTGTCCGGGGCGTCATCGGCGTTCCCTTCCGTAGAGCCGGAACTGCAGCAGCGAGACGGCCGCGATGATCAGCACGACCACCCAGGCGATCGCGGCGGCGTACCCGAAGTCGAACTGCTGGAAGCCGACCTTGTAGAGGTAGACGACCGGGGTGAGGGTGGCGTCGCCGGGGCCGCCCTTGGTCAGCACGTAGTTCTCGTCGAAGAGTTGCAGGGTGCCGATGGTGGAGGTGATGACGCAGAACAGCACCACCGGGCGCAGCTGCGGCAGGATGACGCCGGTGTAGGTGCGCAGCGGCCCGGCGCCGTCGAGGGCGGCGGCCTCGTACTGGTCGCGGCCGATGGCCTGGAGGCCGGCGAGCAGGATGACGGCGTTGTAGCCGGTCCAGCGCCAGGTGACCGAGCCGACCACGGAGATCCGGGCCCAGGTGGGCGAGTTGAGCCAGTCGACGCCGCCGAGGCCGAGGGCGTGGAGCAGTTGGTTGGCGAGGCCGCCGTCGGTGCGCAGCAGGACCTGGAAGACGACGGCGTAGGCGACGAGGGTGGTGACGGCGGGCAGGAAGAAGACGGCCCGCCAGGTGGCGCGGAAGCGCAGCCAGGACTGGTTGAGCAGGACGGCGAGGACGAGGGCGAGGCCGATCATCACCGGCACCTGGACGGCGAGGATGAGCCCGGTGTTGACGAGGGAGTGCAGGAAGGCCGGGTCCTCGAGGAGGCGCCGGTACTGGTCGAGGCCGACGAAGACGTCGACGCCGTCGCGGCGGGCGGTGAAGCTCTGGTAGAGGCTGGCGACCAGGGGGTAGGCGAAGAAGGCGGTGAACAGGGCGGCGGCTGGGCCGGCGAAGATCCAGGCGGCGGTGTTGGGGGTGCGTCGTCGCCGGGCGGGTGCGGTGGCGCGGGTGCGGGTGGCGGCGGGCTTGCGCAGGGAGGCGGGTGGGCTGGTCACGTCGCCGGCCTAGGCCGCCGTCTGGCGGCCGGTCGCGGTGGCGATCTGGCGGGCGGCGGAGCGCAGTGCGGCGCCGGGGTCGGCGCCGTTGTGCAGGACGGTGTTGACGGCGGTGGTGACGATGTCGCCGGCCTTGGTGTCGTCGGTGGTGCGTTCGACGACGGGGATGGAGCGGGCGAGTTCGGCGAAGAGCTTCATGGTGGGCTGGTCGGCATAGTAGGGCGCGGGCTGCTGGAAGTAGGGGTCGTCGAGGGCGGGGAAGTAGGCGGGGAAGAGTCCTTCGTTCTTCATCATCGACACCTGGTTGGCCTTGTCGGCGAGGAGGAACTCGAGGAAGGCCCAGGCCAGTTCGGGGTTCTTGCTCTGGGAGGGCACGCAGAGGGTGGAGCCGCCGCTGTTGGAGGTGCGGCTGCCGCCGGGGGTGAAGGCGGGCAGGGGGACGACGCCGTACTTGCCGCTGAGGTCGGCGAGGTCTCCGGTGAGGGTGCCATCCCACCAGGCGGCGGTGGGGGTGGTGGACGCCTTGCCGTCGTGGGTGGCGGAGACGAGGCCGTCCCAGCCGTCCTCGAAGTCGACGAGATCGTGGTCGACGAGCTGTTTGAGGAGGGTCAGGGCGCGTTCGGCGGCGGGGGTGGCGACGGCGACCTTGCCGTCGACGAACCAGCCCTGGCCGAGCTGTTGGAGCAGGAGGGAGAAGGTGCTGTCCTTCTTGGAGTCCAGGATGAGCAGTTTCTTTCCGGTGGCGGCCTTGAGCTTGGCGCCGGCGCTGACGTAGTCGTCCCAGGTGGCGAGGGTGGCGGGGTCGACGCCTGCCTGCTGGAAGTGGTCGCGGCGGTAGAAGAGCGCGCAGGGGCCGCTGTCCCAGGGCAGGGCGAAGACGCGGCCCTTGGCGTCGCTGACGGTGCGCCAGATGGACTGGGGGTACTTGTCCTTGAGCCCGTCGGCACGGCCGGTGAGGTCGACGAGGGCGCCGGGGAAGTTGCCGATGTAGCCGGGCACCTTGTGCGCTTCGAGGGTGAGGACGTCGGGCAGGCCGCTGCCGGCGCCGAGGCCGACGGTGATCTTGTCGTAGGCGTTCTCGTAGCCGATGTCCACGACCTCGATCGTGGTGCCGGGGTGGGCCTGCTCGAAGGTCTTGCCCAGGCGCTTCATGGCCTTGGCGGCGACGTCCCAGGACCAGATGCCGATCTTCCCGCTGAGGGTGGCGCTCGCGCTCCCGCCCAGTTTCTTGGCGTCGGCGCCGCTGCCACCGCCGGTGGCGCAGCCGGCCAACAGCACTGCTCCGCCTGCGAGTCCGGCGGTGAGCAGGCTGCGCCGGGTGGGGGTCGGACCGGGGGTGCGGGGGAGATTTCCGAGCCGGGTTTTCGCTGACATCTTGCCTCCCGACGAGTGAATGCCGAATGCTGTATACAGAACTCAGCATGCACAGCCCCGTCAAGGTCTCTGACCGAAATCGCGGAAGGTGCCCCCATGAGCGCACGCGTCCCCCGAACCCATCCGTACGTCCCCAACTCCGCGCCCGAGGTGAGGAAGGCGATGCTCGCCGAGGTCGGCGCGGGCGGCGTCGAGGAGTTCTACGCCGACATCCCCGCCGCCTTGCGGCTGGACCGGCCGCTGGAGCTGCCGGACCCGATGCGCTCGGAAGTCGAACTGGCCGCCCACCTTGAGGAGTTGCTCTCCCGCAACACGGCGGTGCCGCCCGGGCGCAGCTTCCTCGGCGCGGGCTGCTACCGCCACCACGTGCCCGCCGTGGTGGACGAGGTCGTCAACCGCAGCGAGTTCCTGACCGCCTACGCGGGCGAGCCGTACGAGGACCACGGGCGGTTCCAGGCGCTGTGGGAGTACCAGTCGCTGATGGCCGAGCTGCTGGACGTCGAGGTGGTCAACGTGCCCACCTACGACGGCTTCCAGGCGGCGGCCACCGCGCTGCGGATGGCCGGGCGGGCGACGGGACGGCGACGGCTGCTGCTGGTCGGGGACATCGACCCGGACCGGGTCTCCCGCATCGGCGACTACGTGCGCGGCGTCCACGACCCGGAGCGGCTGCCCGCCGAACCGCAGGCCGTCCGGGCCGCGCTGGCGGGCGGCGACGTGGCCGCCGTGTACGCGCAGCTGACCGACCACAGCGGCCGGGTGGACCCACAGCTGCCCACCTACGTCGAACTCGCCCACGAGGCGGGCGCGTTGGCGGTTGTCCACGCCAACCCGATCAGCCTCGGCGTGCTCGCCCCGCCCGCCTCCTTCGGCGCCGACCTGACCTGCGGGGACCTCCAGCCGCTCGGCATCCACCCCAGCTTCGGCGGCGGCAACGCGGGCTTCATCGCGAGCCACGACGACCCGCGCCTGGTCGCCGAGTACCCGAGCCGCCTCTTCGGCCTGGCGCCCACGGAGGTGCCCGGCGAGTACGGCTTCGGCGACGTCGCGTACGAGCGCACCTCCTTCGCCCTGCGCGAGGAGGGCAAGGAGTGGGTGGGCACCGCCGCCGCCCTGCACGGCATCGCCGCCGGGGTCTACCTGGCGCTGATGGGCCCGCACGGCATGCGCGAGATCGGCGAGACGATCCTCGCGAACACCGCCTACGCCCGCGCCCGCCTCGCCCAGGTGCCCGGGGTGGAGCTCGCCGACCCCGGGGCCGTCCACTTCGCGGACTTCACCCTGCGCTACACCGGCGCCCTCACCGCCGCCGAGATCAGCGCCGCCCTGCTGGAGCGCGGCCTGCACGCCGGCACCCCGGCCGGCGAGGGGCGAACCGGCGAGCGCGAGGGCCGCTACTGCGTCACCGAGCTGCACACCCGGGCCGACATCGAGCACCTCGCCACCGCCCTTGAGGAGATCGTGAAGTGACGAACCGTCAGAGCCCGGGCGGAGAGCCCGTCGACCCGAGGATCGCCGCCAAGCCGCCGCTGCGCCGCTTCCACCAGGCCCGCTGGGACGAGAAGCTGATCTTCGAACTGGGCGCCCCCGGCGAGCGCGGCATCCTGCCGCCGCTGCCCGACCCGGCCGTCACCGCCGCCGTCGGCTCCCCCGCCGACCGGCTCCCGGCCGCCCTGCGCCGCACCACCGCGCCCGGCCTGCCCGAACTCGGCCAGCAGCAGGTGCTACGCCACTACCTGCGCCTGTCCCAGGAGAACCTGGGCGCCGACCTCAACATCGACGTCGGCCAGGGCACCTGCACCATGAAGTACAGCCCCAAGGTCAACGACACCTTCGTCCGCGACCGCCGGATCGCCTCCCTGCACCCGGCGCAGGACGCGTCCACCGTGCAGGGGGTGCTCGAACTCGCCCACCGCCTCGAGCAGATGCTCAAGGAGATCTCGGGCATGGACCGGGTGAGCCTCCAGCCCGGGGCCGGCTCCGCCGCCATCTGGACGAACGTCTCCGTCATCCGCGCCTACCACGCGGCGCGCGGAGAGCTCGAGCAGCGCGACGAGATCATCACCACCGCCTTCTCCCACCCCTCCAACGCCGCCTGCGCCAAGACCGCCGGGTTCAAGGTCATCACTCTGCACCCCGACGCGGACGGCTACCCCGACATCGAGGCGCTGCGCGCCGCCGTCGGCCCGCGCACCGCCGCGCTGCTCATCACCAACCCGGAGGACACCGGCATCTACAACCCGCGCATCGGCGAGTTCGTCGAACTCGTCCACCGCGCGGGCGGGTTGTGCGCCTACGACCAGGCGAACGCCAACGGCATCCTGGGCATCACCCGGGCCCGCGAGGCCGGCTTCGACCTGTGCCACTTCAACCTGCACAAGACCTTCTCCACCCCGCACGCCTGCGGCGGCCCGGCCGCCGGCGCCTGCGGGGTCACGGCGGAGCTGGCGCCCTACCTACCGCGCCCCACCGTGGAGTTCGACGGCGAGCGCTACCGCCTGGACGAGGGCGGGCCGCAGTCCGTGGGCAAGATCCGCCCCTACCTCGGCGTGGTGCCGAACCTGGTGCGCGCCTACGCCTGGATCATGTCGCTGGGCGCCGAGGGCCTGCGCGAGGTCGCCGAGACGGCCGTCCTCAACAACAACTACCTGCTGCACAAGGTGCGTCAGATCCGCGGCGTCTCCGTCCCCTACGCCGAGGGCCGCCCGCGTGTGGAGCAGGTGCGCTACAGCTGGGAGCGGCTCAACGAGGACACCGGGCTGCACAGCGAGGACCTCGGGTACCGGGCCGCCGACTTCGGCACCCACTACTGGACCAGCCACCACCCGTACGTGGTGCCCGAGCCGATGACGCTGGAGCCCACCGAGTCCTACTCCCGCGCCGACCTCGACGAGTACGCCGCGATCCTCGCCGAGGTCGCCCGCGAGGCGTACGAGGAGCCGCAGACCGTCCGCACCGCTCCGCACAACTCGACGGTGCACCGCATCCGCCACGAGCCGCTGGACGACCCCGAGGTGTGGGCGGTCAGCTGGCGCGCCTACCGCCGCAAGGTCCTCGGCGAGCGGCCGTGACACCGCGCCCCCGCGTCGGGCTGGTGGTCAACCCGGTCGCCGGGCTCGGCGGCCGGGTCGGACTCAAGGGCAGCGACGGCGCCGAGGCCCAGCGACGGGCGCGCGCACTCGGCGCCCGGCCCTCGGCCTCGCACCGCGCCGATCTGACGGTCGGTCATCTGTGTGCGCTCGCACCGGAGGTGGAGATCGTCACGGTCGGCGGCCCGATGGGCGTCGAGGGCGCCGGCCGGGTGGTGCACGGGCCGTACGGGGAGCCCACGAGCGCGGCCGACACCCGGGCGGCGGTGCGGGCGCTGATCGCCGCCGGCGCACAGCTGCTCCTGTTCTGCGGCGGCGACGGCACCGCCCGCGACGTCCTGGACGCGCTCGGCCCCGCGTCCGCCGTTCCCGTCCTCGGCATCCCGGCCGGTGTGAAGATGCACTCCGCCGTCTTCGCCGTGCACCCCCGCGCCGCCGCCGAGGTCGCCGCCGCCTGGGCGCACGGTACGGGGGTGCGGCTGACCGCCGCCGAGGTCGTCGACCGGGACGAGGAGGCGCTGCGAGCCGGCCGGGTCGGCGCCCGCCTGTACGGGCACCTCACCGTCCCGGTGCTGCCCTCCCGCGTTCAGCAGCGCAAGACCGGAAGCTCGACGGCCGACCCCTCTTCACTCACCGGGATCGCCGCATTCACCGGGATCGCCGCCGAACTCGCCGACCGGGCCGGCCCCGGCGCCCTGCTCGCCCTCGGCCCCGGCACCACCACCCACGCCGTCGCCGCCGCCCTCGGCGCGCCCGACACCAGCCTGACCGGCGTCGACGTCCTGCACCTCGACGGCGACGGCACCGCCCGCCTCCACCTGCGCGACGCCCGCGCCGACCAGCTGCTCGCCCTGCCGCACACCCCGTGGATCGCCCTCTCCCCCATCGGCGGCCAGGGCTTCCTCCTCGGCCGCGGCAACCAGCAGCTCTCCCCCGAACTGCTGCGCGCCGCGGGCCCCGAGCGCCTGCTCGTCCTCGCCACCGAGGCCAAGCTCGCCGCCCTCGCCGGCCGCCCGCTGCTCCTGGACACCGGCGACCCCGCCCTGGACCACAGCCTCTCCGGGCACGTCCGGGTCATCACCGGCCGCCACGCGAGCGCCGTCTACCGCCTCACAGACTGAGCTGCACCCCCCCTGAGATCCCTTCCGCAGAGGAGTCCCCCATGATCGACCTCACCGGCAAGCGCGCCATCGTCACCGGCGCCGCCTCCGGCATCGGCCGGGCCACCGCGGGCCTGCTGGCCGAACTCGGCGCGTCCGTCCTCCTCGCCGACCTCGACGCCGAGCGCGGCGAGCAGGCCGCCAAGGAGATCGGCGGCGTCTTCGCCCGCTGCGACGTCTCCCGGCGCGCCGACTGCGAGCAGGCGGTGCGCAGCGCCGTCGACCACTTCGGCGGCGTGGACGTGCTGTTCAACAACGCCGGGATCATCCGCCGCTCCACCGTCACCGAGATCACCGACGAGGACTGGGACCTGGTGATGGCCGTCAACGTCCGCTCGATCATGCTGCTGAGCGGCCTGGTGGTGCCGCTGATGGCCGCCGCCGGCGGGGGCAGCATCGTCAACACGGGCTCCGGCTGGGGCATCAGGGGCGGCGGACGGGCCGTCTCGTACTGCGCCTCCAAGGGCGCCGTCGTCAACATGACCAGGGCGATGGCCATCGACCACGGGCCCGACAACATCCGCGTCAACTGCGTCTGCCCGGGCGACACCGACACCGGGATGCTCGCCGAGGAGGCCCGCCAACTCGGCGAGAGCCCGGACGCCTTCTACGCCGACGCCGCCGACCGCCCGCTCGGCAGGATCGGCCTCCCGCGCGACATCGCGCAGACCGTCGCCTTCCTCGCCAGTGACGCCGCCGCCTTCCTCAGCGGCGCGGTGATCCCCGTGGACGGCGCCGGCACCGCCTGACACCCACCCGGGGCGCCCGGTCGCCAGGACGTGGCGCCCCGGCCGGTAGGCTTTCGGCCCGAGGAAGAAAGAGGGATGTTCCGATGGCGATCGAGCGGCGTCCGCTGCGCGAGCAGGTGAAGGATGAGCTCCTGGAGCAGCTCGGCCGTGGCCGGTTCACCCCCGGCGAGTCGATCAACGAGGTGCAGCTCGCGGAGGAGCTGGGCGTCAGCCGCACTCCGCTGCGCGAGGCGCTGATCAGCCTGGAGCGCGAGGGCATCATCACCAGTGAGCGCGGCAAGGGCTTCCGGTTCGCGCCCACCGGCAAGCAGGAGTTCCGCGACCTGACGGCGATCGTGATCGCCCTGGAGTCGCTGGCGCTGCGCACCTCCGACCCGACACACCTGTCCGCGATCGCACCCCGGCTGCTCGCCGAGGCCCGCGCGTTCTCCGCCCCGCAGGCGCCGCACGAGACGATAGAGCGCTCCGACGACGCCTGGCACGCGCTGCTGCTCTCCGGCTGCGCCAACGCCCGGCTGCGCGACATGATCGACTCGCTCAAGCTCACCCTGCACCGCTACGAGCGGGTCGTCGTGGGCGACCACGAGATCCTGGCGCGGGCCGCCGAGGAGCACGAGCGGATCGCCCAGTGCCTGCTGGACGGGGACGTGGAGCAGGCCGTCACGGCGCTGGAGGCCAACTGGACCAGCGGCATGGAGCGCATCCTGGAGCGGCTCCCCTCCGTCGGCACGCACTGAGCCTCGCACCCCGGCCCTCGCACCCCGGCCCTCGCACCCTGCCCCTCGCACCCTGGCCCTCACCCCGGTGGCGCCGTTCGCCCACCGATCGTCCGTACTGAACCGTTTTCCGAGATGGCGTCAGAAAGCTTGTACCGAACGGCCGGTCTCCTCATACTTCCGGACAGCGCCTGTCAGGAGCAGGCCATCCGCCACGCCTCCCCGACGGCGTCGACGGGTGTCCCGCGACGCACCGCCTGACCGCGCCTCACGGCCCCTGACCCCCAGGGGACCTTCTCACTCTCAGGAGGAGACCGGTGAGGACCAAGCGCCCGACCCCCCGCACCCCCCACACCCGACGCCGCCTGCTCGCCCTCACGCTCGGCCTGCTGTCCGCCACCGCGGTCGCCGCGCCGGGCGCCGTGGCCGCGCCCGAAAGCCCGTCCACCGCCCAGCAGTTGACGGCGGCTGACAACGCCGTCCTCGACGCCCGGGTGGACGGCACCGCGTGGTACGTCGACCAGGCCGCCGGCCGCGTCGTGGTGACGGTGGACAGCACCGTCAGCCCGTCCGCCGTCGCCGGGATCGTCCGTGCCGCCGGCACCGCCGCGCCCAGGATCACCGTCCGCCACGCCCCCGGCCGCTTCACCCCGCTGCTCGCCGCCGGCAACGCCATCTACGGCGGCGGCTACCGCTGTTCGCTGGGCTTCAACGTGGTGAGCGGGAGCACCCACTACTTCCTGACCGCCGGGCACTGCGGCAACGTCGCGAGCACCTGGTACACCGACAAGGCCCACAACACGCTGATCGGCGCCACCGTCAACTCCAGCTTCCCGGGCACCGACTACGCCCTGGTCCGCTACGACAACGCCGCCCTCTCGCACCCGGGCGGCTTCACCTCCGCCCCCAACGCCTACGTCGGCGAGCACGTCACCCGCACCGGCTCGACCTCGGGCACCCACTCCGGCACCGTCACGGGCCTCAACGCCACCGTCCGCTACTCCGACGGCAGCACCGTCCGCGGCCTGATCCAGACCAACGTCTGCGCCGAGTCCGGCGACTCCGGCGGCCCCCTCTACGACGGCACCAAGGCCATCGGCCTCACCTCCGGCGGCAGCGGGGACTGCACGGTCGGCGGCACGACCTTCTTCCAGCCCGTCACCGCGGCCCTCGCCAAGTACGGGGTGAGCGTCTACTAGCCCGGGCGCGCCCCTCGAGGCCGTCCTCCCCAGAAGCCGCGTGCTCCGGGGAGGGCGGCCTTCCGTTTGTGGATCACGACAGGACTTGAATCCTTCGACCCTGTGACCTGCATCATCATCCCCACAGGTTCACAGGAGCACACCCTTGGCTTCAGGAATATAACGAATGAGTCCGAGATGATCTCTCATTGAATTTACTTCTTGACTGCATCAGCCGGATGCAGGTTGACTCCCTTCCACTCCGCCGCACCGTCGCGGCGACGTCAGGGAGGCACCCCCCACATGAACGCAACGATGCGTCGCGCCGTCATCGCCACCGCGGCCGTCTCGATGGCCCTGTCCATGGCCGCCTGCGGCAAGGCCGGCGGCGACAAGAAGGACTCCGCCGCCTCCGGCGACACCAAGTCCATCGGTCTGCTGCTGCCCGAGAACGCGTCCTCCTCGCGCTACGAGTCCTTCGACCGCCCGTTCATCGAGGCCAAGGTCAAGAGCCTGTGCGCCGACTGCAAGGTGCTCTACAAC
Source organism: Kitasatospora sp. NPDC051170 (assembly GCF_044455705.1). Taxonomy (NCBI): domain Bacteria; kingdom Bacillati; phylum Actinomycetota; class Actinomycetes; order Kitasatosporales; family Streptomycetaceae; genus Kitasatospora; species Kitasatospora sp. NPDC051170. The sequence goes on from NZ_JBITFA010000001.1 coordinate 168,934, forward strand.
AACGCCGAGGGCAGCGCCGCCAAGCAGAAGCAGCAGTTCGACACCCTGATCGCCCAGGGCGTGAAGGTGATCGTCCTGGACGCCTTCGACGCCACCTCCACCGAGTCCTGGGTCAAGGAGGCCGCCGCCAAGGGCGTCAAGGTCGTCGCCTACGACCGCCTGGCCACCGGCCCGGTCGCCGCCTACGTCTCGTTCGACAACGAGAAGGTCGGCGAACTCCAGGGCCAGGCCCTGGTCGACGCCCTCGGCGCCAAGGCGTCCGACGCGAACGTCGTCATGATCAACGGCGACGACGCGGACCCGAACGCCGGTCAGTTCAAGGCCGGTGCGCACAAGGTCCTCGACGGCAAGGTCAAGAAGGTCGTCTACGAGCAGTCCGGCGAGTGGAAGCCCACCGTGGCCGGCCAGAAGATCGGCGCCGCGATCACCCAGCTCGGCAAGGACGGCTTCCAGGCCGTCTACTCCGCCAACGACGGCATGGCCGGTGCGATCATCACCCAGCTCAAGGGCGCGGGCGTGAAGGTCCCGGTCGGCGGCCAGGACGCGGGCCTCGACGCGATCCAGCGCATCGTCAACGGCGACCAGGCGTACACCATCTACAAGGCGTACCGCCCGCTGGCCGACAGCGCCGCCGAGCTGGCCGTCGACCTGCTGCAGGGCAAGGACATCAAGTCCGTGGCCACCTCCAGCGCCGACAGCGCCACCGACAAGGGCATCCCGGCCAAGCTGCTCGACCCCAAGATCGTCACCAAGGACAACATCAAGGACACCGTCGTCGCCGACGGTCTCTACAAGGCGTCCGACATCTGCACCGCCGACTACGCCGCCGGCTGCGGCACCCTCGGCCTCAAGTAGCACGCGTGGGCGGCGCTCCCCGGCCCCCCGGGGAGGCACCGCCCCGCCCTCGCACCTTTTCAACGCACACCCTTTTCGACACACACCCGCCTGCCCGGCACGGCGCGCGGGCGGACCCGGGCGCCACCCCACCATCACGGCGCACCCGGGAAGAAGGAGCTGGTTCACGTGACAGGCGCACCCGTACTGGCGTTGCGCGGGATCTCCAAGCGCTTCGGCGCCGTCCAGGCGCTGACGGACGTCCACCTGGAGGTACACGCAGGCGAGGTGGTGGCCCTGGTGGGCGACAACGGCGCCGGCAAGTCCACGCTGGTGAAGACCATCGCCGGGGTCCACCCCATCGACGAGGGCACCATCGAGTGGGAGGGCGGCGCGGTCTCCATCGGCCGCCCGCACGACGCCCAGGCCCTCGGGGTCGCGACCGTCTACCAGGACCTCGCCCTGTGCGACAACCTCGACGTGGTCGGCAACCTCTTCCTCGGGCGCGAGCTGAAGACGTTCGGCACGCTCGACGAGGTCGCCATGGAGAAGCGCGCCCGCGAACTGCTGGACACCCTCTCCATCCGCATCCCGAGCGTGCGCATCCCCATCGCCGCCCTCTCCGGCGGGCAGCGCCAGGTGGTGGCCATCGCCCGCGCCCTGGTCGGCGACCCGAAGATCGTCATCCTGGACGAGCCCACGGCCGCCCTCGGCGTCGAGCAGACCGCCCAGGTCCTCGACCTCGTCGAGCGCCTGCGCGAGCGGGGCCTCGGCGTCATCCTGATCAGCCACAACATGGCCGACGTCAAGGCCGTCGCCGACACCGTCGCGGTCCTGCGCCTGGGCCGCAACAACGGCGTCTTCGAGGTGGCCGCCACCTCGCACGAGGAGATCATCTCCGCCATCACCGGCGCCACCGAGAACGCCGTCACCCGGCGCCAGGCCCGACTCGCGGAGGACGCGAAGTGACCACCGACCAGAGCACCCCGCCCGCCGCCCCGACCGCCGCCGCGGTCGACCCCCGCCTCCTCGTCCGGGAGTCCGGCCTGGCCGGCTACATCGCCGAGTTCAAGCGGAAGATGCGCAACGGCGACCTCGGTTCCGTGCCCGTGGTCCTCGGCCTGATCCTGATCGGCGCCATCTTCCAGGGCGTCACCGGCGACTTCCTCAACCCCGACAACATCACCCACATCACCCAGTGGATCGCCGGCCCCGGCCTCATCGCCCTCGGCATCGTCTTCGTGCTCCTCCTCGGGGAGATCGACCTCTCCCTCGGCTCCGTCGCCGGCGCCTCCGCCGCGATCGCCGCGAGCCTGTCCGCGCGCTCGGGATACAACGAGTGGGTCTCCTGCCTCATCGCGATCGGCGCCGCCGTCGCCATGGGCGCCCTGCACGGCTTCTTCTTCGCCAAGATCGGCGTCCCCGCCTTCGTCGTCACCCTCGCGGGCCTGCTCGCCTGGAGCGGCCTGCAGCAGTACGTCCTCGGCGACAAGGGCACCGTCAACGTCCCGCACGACGGCGTCCTGGCCAACCTCGACTCGTACTTCCTCGGCGACGGGGACATCGCCTACACCTGGGGCCTCGCCGTCCTCGGTACCGCGCTCTACGCCGCCGGGCAGATCCTCGACGCCCGGCGCCGCGCCGCCGCCGGCCTCGCCGCGCGGCCCATGGGCGAGATCGCCCTGCGCACCGGCGTCCTCGCCCTCATCGCGCTGACCGCCGCCTACATGCTCAACCAGGACAGCGGCCTGCCGCTGCCCCTGCTCATCTTCCTGGCCGTCGTCGTCGCCACGGACTTCGTCCTGCGCCGCACGAGCTACGGCCGGCAGATCTTCGCGGTCGGCGGCGGCGTGGAGGCGGCCCGCCGCGCGGGCATCAACGTCGCCTGGGTCCGCATCTCCGTCTTCATGATCTCCGCCGGGATGGCGGCCCTCGGCGGCCTCTTCTACGCCTCCCAGCAGGGCTCCGCCGACAAGATCCTCGGCGGCGGCAACGTCCTGATGAACTCCATTGCGGCGGCCGTCATCGGCGGCACCAGCCTCTTCGGCGGCCGCGGCAAGACCTGGTCCGCCCTGCTGGGCATCCTGGTGATCCAGAGCATCACCACGGGCCTGGACATGGTCCACGTCAGCCAGGCCATCCAGTACATGATCACCGGCGCCGTCCTCCTCGCCGCCGTCGTCCTGGACTCCGTCTCCCGCCGCACCCGCAAGACCGCCGCCCGCTGAGCCCCACCCGAACCATCCGCACCACCCGCACCACCCGCACCACCCGGCCCGGTGCCCACCCCCATGGGCGCCGGGCCGTTCATGCGTCAGGGAGCCGAAGGAGCTGCCCCGGGGACGGGAGCACGCCGATCTCCTCATCGCCCAGGTCAACCGAAATCCGGCGGGATCTCGGGGGTGGAAGGGGCCCGACGGCCACTACGGAAGTAGTGCCACTACTCGCGTAGTGGCACTACTTCCGTAGTTCCGGCGGCCGTCCGACGCTCAGACGCCGGCGGGCTGCTGGGCCGAGGGCTCGGATGCCGCCTCGGTGGGCTCGGCCGAGCGGATGGTGACCACGGCGGCGAGGGCTCCGACGAGGGCGATGGCGGCGGCTCCGACGAAGGCGGCGGAGAAGCCGTGGGTGAGGGCGGTCGCGTCGCCGGTCCGGCGGGAGCCATGGGCGGCGGCGACGGCGGTCATCGCCGCGAGGCCGAGCGCGGAGCCGACCTGGTAGCCGGTATTGACGATGCCGGAGGCGAGGCCGCCCTCCTCGGGGCGGGCGCTGGAGAGCGCGGTGCCGAGCGAGGGGATGAAGGCCAGCGACATGCCCACGGCCGCCAGCAGGGAGGCGGGCAGGACGTCGACGAGGAAGCTGCCGTCCGGGCGGGCGAAGGAGAGCCAGAGCATCCCGCCGGCGAGGGCGGCCAGTCCGGCGACGATGAGCGCCTTGGGGCCGAAGCGGGCGATGAGCCTCGGGGCCAGCACGATCATCATCACCATGATGGCGGCGGTCATCGGCAGCAGCGCCGCCCCGGAGGCGAACGCCTTGAGGCCGAGCACCTGCTGGAGATAGAGGTTGAGGAAGAACCACATCGGGATCCACGCGGCGGCCATCAGGAACTGCGCGAGGTTGGCACCGGCCAGGTTGGGGCTGCGCCAGATGCCCAGGCGCATCAGCGGCTCGCGGCGCCCGGCCTGGATCGCGACGAACGCGGCGATCAGCAGGACGCCCACCGCGAGGACGAGCCAGGTGCTCGCCGAGCCCCACCCGGTCTCCGGAGCGCGGACGATGGCGTAGACGGAGGTGGCCAGGCCCGCGGTGACGGTGATCGCGCCGAGCCAGTCGACCGAGCCCCGGCGGGCGGCGGCCGCGGGCATGACGCCGGGCGCCACGGCCAGCACCGCCAGCGCGACCGGGATGTTGACGAGGAACACCCACTCCCAGCTGAGGTACTGGGTGATGACGCCGCCGAGGAACACCCCGGCCGTGCCGCCCGCGGGGGCCGCGGCCCCGTACAGGGCGAGCGCCTTGCCCAGCTCCTGCGGCCTGCCGCCGAAGAGCGTCATCAGCAGGGTGAGCGCGGAGGGCGCGATCAGCGCGGAGCCGGCGCCCTGGAGGGCGCGCCCGGCGAGTTCGACCCACGCCGCGCCGGCGAGCCCGGCCACCAGCGAGCCGATCCCGAGGACGGTCCAGCCGGCCGCGAACAGCCGCTTCGCCCCGAGGAGGTCGGAGAGACGGCCGCCCAGGAGCAGCAGTCCGCCGAAGGCGACGACGTAGGCGTTGAAGACCCAGGACAGGTTCTCCGGCGAGAAGCCGAGCGCGGTCTGCATCTTCGGCAGCGCCACGCCGATGATCGAGGTGTCCATGATCACCATGAACTGGGCGAGCGCGATCAGGCCGAGCGCCGTCCAGCGGCGGGGCGAGGGGGGTGCACTGAGGTCCGACACGGCCGGCTCCAATACCTGGGAGGGGTATCTGCTTGACGGGCAAAAACATACCCCCAAGGGGTATCTGACACAAGGCCATGGCTGACATGGCCTCACGTCGGACTACCCCTTGGGGGTATCAGGTGTGTCGGGGAAGGAGGTCGAGGCGCCCGGCCGGGCTCAGGCGGATTCGATGGAGACGGCCAGGGCGGCGTCGCGGACGTCGGGGTCGGGGTGGCGGCGCAGGGTGTGGAGGAGGTCGCGCCAGGCGGGGGGCCAGTCGAGGCGCGGGCCGCAGGTGGTGAGGGCGACGGCGAAGAGGCCGGGGGCGAGCCCGTCGGTGGCGGCCAGACGGCGCGCGGCGGCCAGGGCGTGTTCGGGGGCCTTGCGCTCCTGCCAGGCGTAGTTGCGCAGCGCGTCGGCGGTGGCCGCCGCCAGCGCCGGACGGCGGGCGACCAGCGCGGCCAGTTCGGCGAGGTGATCGCCCAGCTCGGGGGCGTCGAAGTCGAGCGCCGCGACCAGTCGGCGGGTGGCCTCGGCGAGCAGCAGGGGTTCGGTGAGCAGGATCGCGGCCACCCCGCGCTGGGCCGCCCGGACGGTCTCCTCCGGGACGTCCGAGCTCCACAGCCAGCCGGTGACCGCGGCGATCCGCTGCCGGGCCGGCTGGTCGCGGCCGGGCAGGTCCGGCTCCCCGGCCCGGAGGATGCCGATCAGCGTGGTCAGGGTCTCGGCCAGGACACTGCCCGGCGCCCAGCCGCCGAGCGGATGCGGGGCGTCCGAGAGCGCGATCCCGTTGATCACCTGCACCACCCGGTCCCCGGTCCTCCGTTCGGCCAGGTCGGTCGCCAGCGGGACGAGCGCCCGTACGGCCTCCGGCACGTGCCGGGCCCATGCGACGAGCTGCGTCCGCGCCGTGGAGGCGACGAGGAGGGACTCGTCGGTCGCCAGCCGGGCCATCAGCCCGGCGAGCTCGGGGCGCTGCCCGGCGGGCACCTCCTGCACGCGCAGGTGCCGGACGAGCGTCTCCCGCAACCCGGGCGGTCCCTGGGCCGCGTCGGTGAGGACGTCCCACAGCGGCAGGTCGGCGATCCGCTCGCCGACCGCCGCCACCACGGCGGCGCGGACGTCGTGGTGCTGCCCGGGCGCGGTGTACGCCTCGCGCAGCAGGGCCCGTGCCTCGGCCGGCCCGAGGTGTTCGGCGGCGAGCCGGACGGCCTGCTTGCGGCTGGTGACCTTCACCCCCGGTGCGAGCGCGATCCGGCGCAGCTCCGGGCGGAGTTCACCGTCGCGCGCGTACCGGGCGGCGCGGCCCGCCGCGTACAGGGCGACCCTGGCCCGGTCGTCGCCCGCGTGGGAGAGCAGCACGGGCAGGGTGGAGGCCGGCTGCTCGGTCCAGGGCAGCGCGGCGAGCGCGGCCTCGGCGAGGAGGGTCTCGGCCGAGTCCGCGTACCGGCGCAGCAGTTCCGCGCCGTGGACGGGGATCCGGGCGGCGGCCGACAGAGCGGCGGCGCGCTCCTGCGGGGCCCGGTCGGGGCCGTCGGCGGTACGGGCGAGCTGCTCGGCGGCGGCCCGCTGCTGGGCGGGGGTCCAGCGGTCGGCGTGGGTCCAGCGGTCGGCTTGGGCCAGCTCGGCCGCCGTCAGGGGCGCGGCGAACAGCGGGCCGAGCAGGTCGGTGCGGATCCGGGTCAGGACGGCCCGGACGGGGGCCAGGGCGACGGCCGAGGGCCGCAGCGCGAGCAGCGGGGCCACCCGGTCGGCGGCCAGCAGGGCGAAGGCCCGTTCGACGGCCCGTTCGTTCCCCGTGCGGACGACGCGCTCCAGCAGGTCGGCGAGGAGCGGAGCCCTCCGTGCCCGGGCGCCGAACGCCTCGGCGACGGTGAGCAGCAGCGCGGCGTCCACGGACCGGGCCGAGCGTTCGAGGGCGGTCCGCAACTCCTCCGCCGCCGCGGCCTCGCTGCCGCCGGGGAGGGCGAGGCCCGTGCCGCCGGGCTGGTCGACGGCCCGTTCGACGGTCCGTACGGCCCAGGCGACCAGGGCGCGGGCCGGTCCGCCCGCGTGTTCGCCGAGGACGGCCCCGGCGAGGCGGACCAGGGCGGCGCGGGTGCCCGGGGAGCAGTCCCGGGCCGTCAGGGCGTCCTCGGTGAGCCGTTCCAGCGGCGCGGCGGCCGACTCGTCGAAGTGCCCCGGCGGGACGGCCGCGACCTCGTCCAGGGCGTCCCGGCGGACCGGGTCCTGTTCGTTGCGCAGCTGCCCGAGCAGCTCCAGCGCCTCGGGCAGGGCGCCCGGCTCCCGGGAGCGGCGGGCCTGGACGACCAGCTGGCCCCAGGCCCAGCCGCGGTCGAGCGCGTCGGCCGTGCGGATCTCGGCGAGCAGCCTGGGCCGGGCCTCGGCGACGGGCAGCACGGTCAGCGGGTCGAGGTGGTCCTCGTGCTCCGCCAGCCGGGCCCGCGCCCGTGCCCACCGCTCCTCGGCGGGCAGTTCGGCGAGCACCTCGACGGAGTACCACTGCGGGTAGAGGCCTGGCCGGGCGGCCACCTCGTCGTAGAAGGCGGCCCGCCGCTGCGGGGGCAGCTGCCGGATCAGCGTCAGGTGGTCCCCGTGGTAGCGGTGCGCGAGGGCGGCCAGGCCGTCTCCGTCCGGGCGCGCGGCGACCAGCCGTCGTGCCAGGTCGGCCCGCAGCGGCGGGTCGTGGCGGCTGCGGTCCCTCGCGAGCAGCAGGCGCACGGTCCGTTCGGCGGCCTCCACGGAGACGGCGGCGAAGTCGGCCAGCCGGTCCCGCAGCGGGCCGGGGAAGGCCTCCCGCACGGGGTGGCGCTCCAGCAGGTCCAGGGCGCGGGCCGGTTCGTGGTGGGCGGCGGCCGCCAGGCCGTACGCGTGCCGAACCCAGAACGCCGGCCGCAACCCGTAGGGCAGGTCGGCGAGTCGGCGTTCCGCCTGGTCCAGGACGGCGCCGGGGTGGCGGTGCCCGAGTGAGGTGGAGAAGGTGATCGCGTGGGCCAGCAGCGGCAGTTCGGCGGCGACGACCCCGGCCGAGCAGAGCGGCAGCAGCCGCGCCGCCTCGGCGGCGCCCCGGCGTTCGCGGAGCATCGGCACCAGCCGGTCGGCCAGCGGCGTGCGCCCGGACCGCAGGACGGCCCGGGCCACCTCGTCGCGGACCGCCTTGGCGGCGGTCAGCAGCGCCGATTCGAGCGCGCCGTCCGGCACGGGCAGCTTCCGGACCGCCCGGTGGGCGTACCGGCGCACCACCGGATCGGGGTCCTCGATCCGCTCGGCCAGATGGCCCGTCTGCCGTCCGGCGAACGCCGCGAGCGCGGCCAGCCGGCGCTCGTACGGGCCCCGGCCGTCCAACTCGGCGATCAGGGCGGAGAGTTCGGCGGGGGCGAGCCCGGCGGCAATCCGGGCCACCTCGCGCAGCCGATGGGGGTGGGACAGTGGTTCGACGGCGGCGAGCAGCCGCTCAGCAGTCAACTGAGGCATCGCCGCCGAGTCTGCCTCCCCGACCCCGCTCCGGTCACCCGCTTTTTCGCCGGGGCGGCGCGCCCTCAGGCCCCCGGCGCCAGGACCCCGTCGAGCAGCGCCCGGACCGTCTCGACCGCGAACTCCTCGGCCCCCGCCGGGCGCAGCGCGCCGTCCGGCACCTCGTCCGCGTAGAAGAGCTCCAGGAACGCCCGGTGGAAGCAGGCCCCGATCAGCAGCATCGCGGCGGCGTCCGGGTCGATCGCGCCGGAGACCCGGCCGAGCCGCTGCTCGGCGCGCAGGTAGTCGGCGAGGTGGGAGGAGACGTGGTGCGGCCCGGCGTCGCCGAGCTTCCTGCGGTGGGCGGCGAGCAGGTCGGGGCTGGCGAACAGCGAGCCGGCCATCGGGAAGGACCGCCGGTAGAACGGCACGGCGATCCGGACCACCGCCTCCAGCTGCTCACGGACGGTGTCCTCCCCCGCGCGGCCGGGCAGTTCCGCGACGGCGGCGGCCAGGCGCGGCGCGCGCTCGCGCAGGACGCGGACGAAGATCTCCTCCTTGTCGCGGAAGTGCTTGTACAGCGCCGCCTCGGAGCAGCCGGCCTCCCGGGCGATCTCCTTGGTCGTGGCCCGGACGATCCCCACGGTGCCGATCAAGCGGGCGGCGGCGTCCAGCACTCGCGCCCGGGTGCGCGCCCCACCGGTCAGCGGCTCAGCCTCCTGGTGCGTCGTGGGCTCGTGCGTCATCGGCTCGTGCGTCATGGGCGCCAGCCTACCTTGACAGGTGGGTGAGCACTCACTCACCATCGAAGAAGAGGTGGGTGAGTGCTCACCCACCCCCTCGTCCACGCACCTGCCCGCCCCTGGGAGGGGTCATGAAACTCGTCGTCCTCGGTGCCACCGGCGGCGTCGGCCGCCACCTGGTCACCCACGCGCTCGCCGACGGCCACCTGGTCACCGCCGCCGTCCGCGACCCGGCCCGGCTGGCCGTCCGCCACGACCGCCTCACCGTCGCCCGGGCGGACGCCCTCGACGCGGCCTCGCTGAAGCCGCTGCTCGAGGGCGCGGACGCCGTCCTCTCCGGCATCGGCCAGGCCGGCCGCCACGACGCCCTCAAGCCCGCCTCCACCTCCGCCCGCGCGGCCCTGGAGGCCATGCGGGCCACCGGCGTGCGCCGTCTGCTCACGGTCAGCGCGGGCCCTCTCAACCGGGCCGGGACGGGCCAGAACTTCGTCTCGACCAAGGTGTTCGGCCCGCTGCTGTGGGCGATCCTCAACGAGCTCTACACCGACCTCGAGGCGATGGAGCGCGCCCTGCGGGCCAGCGACACGGACTGGACGGCCGTCCGGCCCCCGCGCCTGACCGACCGCCCCGGGCTGGGCCGCTACCGCCACGCCGTCGAGGCCGGCCCGGCCGGCGCCACCATCCCCCGGGCCGACGTCGCCCGGGCCATGGTCGACCTGCTCCCCGACCGGGCCACCTACGGCCACGCGGTGGGCGTCAGCTCCTGACGCCCACCGCGGAGCCCGCCCGCCACTACTGGGGCGGCTGGTCCTGGTCGCGGCCGAACTGCTCCTTGAGCTTGTCCTGAGCGGTGTCGACCTGGCTGCTGTACTTGCCCTGGGTCTTCTCGTCGGCGAAGTCCCCGGCCTTGTCGATGCCCTTCTCGGCCTGGTCCTCGTGGCCCTTCAGCATCTGCTTGAGCTTGTCCAACATCGACATCGTGACACTCCTCGGAGTCCGGTTGCCGGGTGGTAACCCCAGGATCACCCGCCCGGGCCCGTGGTGCATCCGCTGGCCCCGCCTACCCCTTCTGCCCGGTGTCGGCGGGCCCGAGCACCGCCCAGTGGGCCGGCAGCTCGATCCGCCCGCCGTCCGGGGTGAACTCGGTCGTGGCCAGTGGGAGTTCACCGGCGGCGAGGACCTCGAGGCCGGCCGCGCGGAACAGCTCGGCGAAGGCCGCGTCGGCGACCTCCGCAGGGGCGAGGCCGTGGGAGAGCACCGGGCGCAGCTTCGGGGGCGGCCCGGACGGGCCCTGCGCCAGCCCGGCCAGGACGCCCTTGGCGGACTCGGCCAGCTCGAAGACGAAGGCCCGGCCGCGCGCGCCGAGCAGCGTGGCGACGGCCTCGGCCACCGGACGGCGGTCGGCCGGCTCGCTCTGGTGGATCAGCCCGCGCACGTACACGTTGGCGTCGCCCAGTTCCTCGTGCAGGGCCCGGACGGCCTCGGCGTCCGTCGCGTCCAGCTGCGCGAACTCGGCCCGGTGCGCGCCGTCCCCGCGCCGGGCCAGCTCCACGGCCCGGGCGGACAGGTCCACGCCGACGGCGCGCGGGAACCGGTCGGCGAGGAAGCGGGTCTGGGTGCCGTTCCCGCATCCCAGGTCGACGATCGGCAGCCGACCATCCATCAGATACGGTTCCAGCAGGGCGAGATGGCGCTGCGCGCTGAGCCCCGCCTCGGCGTCCCAGATCACCGACCCCGGCTCCTCGGGCGCATCGCGCCAGAAGCCCTCCCAGGCATCCCTGTACCGATTCGTCACGCCCACAGCCGAAACCTCCGGATCTCACCGACAGTGTCGGGAACGTGCCTATCGGCACCGCCTTCGCGAATCAAGCACCGGCCCACGGTCGGCGGGGCGGGTTAGGCTACGACCTCGCCGAACGGGTGGCTTCGCCAACTACCCTCGCGCCCCAGCGCGTTCGGCGAGCGCTGTCGTCGCACTTCGGGAGGGAAGACCGTGCCGGACCGCACCACCTCGGACGAGCAGTTCGCCAAGGACCTCGCAGGCATGCTGGCCGCGCCGCACACCGTGCCGCTGGGCCTGAAGCCCGGCATCCCGTGGTTCGACTTCGACCTCGCCTTCGAACTCGGCCTCGGCTACGCCAACCGCGACGAGATCGCGGCGACCGAGGCCGTCGCCGCCACCGCGCTGGCCTCGCCCGGGGCCAGGCTCCAGGCGGCGGGCCACCTGCTGACCGCCGTGGTGCACATGAGCCGGGGCCGGTTCCGCCGGGCCTGGTCCGCCGCCGGAAAGGCCGCGAAGACCGTGAAGGTCCCCGACCCGGACGTGGCCGCCGAGGTCGCCTACGTCCGGGGCCTCGTCCTGGAGGGCAAGGGCAACCACCGGGACGCGAGCCGCCAGTACGCGCTGGTCGCCGACTCCGGCCGCCCCCGCACCTTCGCCCGCGCCGCGCTCGCCATGGGCGGCATGCTCGCCCGCGAGACCCAGGACTGGGACCAGGACGCCTTCGACACCCTCTCCACCGCCGTCGCCACCGGCTTCGAGGAGGTCGTCGGCCCCGCCCGGCTGATGCAGGCCCTGATGGCCGACCGCGTCGGCGACCACGACGTCGCGGCCTCCCTCTACCGCGAGGCGGCCCACACCACCGTCCCCCACACCGCCGCCCAGGCCTCCTTCCACCTCGGCGACCTCCTCCGGAGCCGCGGCGACACGCAGGAAGCCCGCACCCACCTCGCCGTCGCCGCCCGCTCCAGCGACCCCGAGTTCTCCGCCAAGGGCGCCCTGGCCCTCGGCATCCTGCTCATGGAGGCGGGCGAGAGCGCCGACGCCCTCGAGGTCTTCACCTTCGCCTCGAACTCCCGCTACGAACCCGGCGCGGCCCGCGCCCACTGCCACCTCGGCCTGCTCGCGATCGACGCCGGCGACTTCGCGAACGGCGAGCGCCACCTGCGGATCGCGCAACGCCACAAGGACCCGCAGATCAAGGCCGCCGTCGCCGAGGGCCTCGCCCACCTCCGCAACGCCCGCCGCTGACGCGCGACCGGCTAGAACAGCCGGGCCGCCCCCTCACACCTCTCCCGATTCGCTTTCAGTAGCCGCCGGTCGCGGGCAGTTCCACGGTGATGCGCAGACCGCCCCCGGGGCGCGGGGTGAGGGTGAGCGTTCCGTCGTGCGCGTGGGTGATGGTCCTGACGATGGCCAGGCCGAGGCCGACGCCCGCGTGGTCGGTGCGGATGCGCTCGGTGCCGCGCCGGAAGGGTTCGGTGAGGGTGGCGGCCAGCCCCGGGGTGACCGGCTCGCCGGTGTTCTCGACGGTGAGCACGGCGCCGCCGTCGGGGCGGAGGCCGGTGGTCACCCACACCGTGCCCCGGTCGGGCAGGTTGTGGACGATCGCGTTCTGCACCAGGTTCACGGCCAGTTGCAGCAGCAGTGCGGGCGATCCGGTCGCGGGGGTGACGTCGCCGCGGGTCTCGACGGTGACGCCGTGCTGCTCCGCGAGGGGCAGCAGCGTCTCGGCGGCCTCCTCCGCGATGAACGACAGGTCGACGCGCTCCCGGGTGAAGGCCCGCTGCTCGGCGCGGCTGAGCAGGAGCAGGGCCTCGGTGAGGGCGATCGCCCGGGTGTTGACGGTGTGGAGGCGGTCGACGAGTGCATCGGCGTCGTGGTCCGGATCGCTGCGGGCGACGTCGAGGAGCGCCTTGGAGACCGCCAGCGGGGTGCGCAGCTCGTGCGAGGCGTTGGCCGCGAACCTCCGCTGCTCGCCGACCTGCGCTTCGAGCCGGGCCAGCATGGTGTCGAAGGCGTCGGCGAGTTCACGGAACTCGTCCTTGCGGCCCGGGAGTTCGATCCGGTGCGCGAGCGATCCGCCGGAGACCAGCCGGGTGGCGTCGGAGATGCGGGTCAGCGGGGCCAGCATCCGGCCGGCGAGGAACCACCCTCCCGCGAGGCCGAACAGCAGCAGGAACGCCATCACCGCGGCCGCCCTCGGGGCGAAGACGCGCAGGAGGTTGTCGCGGATGGGGAAGACACCCTCGGTGAGGTCGGTGGAGCCGGGGATGATGAGCGCACGGCCGGGGACGTACTTCAGGAGGAACCACCACACCGCCGCGAGCAGCAGGGTGCCGGCCACCATGAGGAAGCCGGCGTAGCTGAGGGTGAGTTTGAGGCGGACGCTCAGCCCCGGTGCCCGGTCAGGTGCTCTGTCCACGCTCGCCGCCGCCCTCCTGCCCGGCCCCCGGTTGCGCGTCGATGCGGTAGCCGGCGCCCGGCACGGTGGCGATGACCCAGGGTTCGCCGAGGCGCTTGCGCAGCGCGGACACGGTGATGCGCACGGCGTTGGTGAACGGGTCGGCGTTCGCGTCCCAGGCGCGTTCCAGGAGTTCCTCGGCGCTGACCACGCCGCCCTCGGCCTCGACGAGGACCTCGAGCACGGCGAACTGCTTGCGGGTGAGCGCGACGTAGCGCCCGTCCCGGTAGACCTCGCGCCGGAACGGGTCCAGCCGCAGGCCCGCGATCTCCCGTACGGGCGGCCGGCTGCGGGCGCGCCGGCGGTCGAGCGCCCGGAGCCGGAGCGCGAGCTCGCGGAGCTCGAAGGGCTTGGTGAGGTAGTCGTCGGCGCCGAGTTCGAACCCGGACGCCTTGTCGTCGAGCCGGTCGGCCGCGGTGAGCATGAGGATCGGCATGCCGCTGCCGGAGGCCACGATGCGCCTGGCGATCTCGTCCCCGGACGGCCCGGGGACGTCGCGGTCCAGGACGGCGATGTCGTAGGCGTTGACGCCCAGCAGTTCCAGTGCGGTGTGGCCGTCACCGGCGATGTCGGCCGCGATGGCCTCCAGTCGTAGCCCGTCGCGGATGGCTTCCGCCAGAAGTCGTTCGTCCTCGACGATCAGCACACGCATGCCCGCCATGCTACGAGCGGCCGCATATCGTCCGCGTATCGAAATCCGCATACGCGCCGGCGACACCGCGCCGCCTTGACTGCCGCACATGACCCAGACCCTGTCCCCGGCGCAGACCTCGGACGACCGGAAGACCGGCGTCGCGGCCTGGCACGCGCGCATCCGCCGGGCCGTACACGCCGCCTCCCGACCGGAGTCCTGGAAGCGCGGCCTCGTCCTCGCCGCCCTGGCGCTGCTGCTCGGGCTGACCATGCTGCTGCACGCGTGGATTCCGAACCGGGGGCTCGGCAACCTCGGCAGCCTGGTGGAGAGCCTCCTGCCCTGGTTCGGCGTGTTCGTCCCGCTGCTGCTGGCCGCCGCGCTGTGGCGCCGCTCCGCCTCCGCGACGGCCGCGCTGCTGCTGCCCGTCGTGGCCTGGGTGTACCTCTTCGGCGGGCTGCTCGGTGACCGGTCGCAGTCGGGCGGGGACCTCACCGTGGCCGAGCAGAACGTCTACGCCGAGAACACCGACCCGGCCGGTACCGCGCGCGACCTGGCCGCCCACGGCGCGGACGTCCTGGCCCTGGTGGCACTGACCCCCGAGGCCACACCGCTGTACGTGCAGGCCCTGGCGAGCAGGTACCCGTTCCACACGGTGCAGGGCACGGTCGGGCTGTGGAGCAGGTTCCCGCTCTCCGACACCCGGCCGATCGACGTCGTCGACTACGGGCCGCTGGGAGCCACCAAACCGTCCGACGCCAAGCTGGCCGTCAACCGGGCGCTGCGCACCACGGTGACCACCGACCGGGGCCCGCTGACCGTGTACGTGGCCCACCTCGGCTCTGTCCGGGTGCTCCCCGCGAAGGGCTTCTGGACGGAGTCGCGCAACCTCGGCGCGCAGGCCCTCGGCAGGGCCCTCGCCGCCGATCCGAGCCCTCGGGTGCTGCTGCTCGGCGACCTGAACGGCACCCTGGACGACCGCGCGCTCGCCGGCCTGACCACCCAGCTGCACTCGGCCCAGGACGCGGCCGGGGACGGCTTCGGCTTCACCTGGCCGGCCGCGTTCCCGATGGTGCGGATCGACCAGATCATGGTCCGCGGCATACGACCGGAAAGTTCCCGGGTGCTCGCGGCCAACGGCAGCGACCACCGGCCGGTGACGGCCGCGCTCAGCTGGTGACCACGATGACGGGGGCCGCTCAGACCTGCGCCATGCCGCCGTCGGCGAAGAGCTCGACGCCGGTGATGAAGCTGGAGGCGTCGCTGGAGAGGAACGCCACGGCCTTGCCGATCTCGCGCGGGTCGGCGATCCGCCCGGTCGGGTTGCCTTCGCCCATCCTCCGGACCGCGGCGGCGACGGCGTCGGCGCCCTGCGCCATGCCCAGGGCGCTGCGCAGGGACTCGGTGTCCACGGCGCCGGGGCTGAGGACGTTCATGCGGATGCCGGTGCCCTTGATGTCCTGGATCCAGGACCGGATGAAGGCGCGCACCGCGGCCTTGGAACCGCCGTACAGGCCCATGCCCGCCGGCGGCTGGATGGACCCGGTCGACCCGATGACGACGACCGTGCCGCCGGGCGGCAGCAGCGCGATCGCCGGCTGGACGGTGAACAGGACGCCCTTGGCGTTGACGTCGAACGTCCGGTCGAACTGCTCCTCGGTGATCGCGCCGAGCGGGGCGTGCGCGCCGATGCCGGCGTTGGCCACGACCGCGTCGAGGTGTCCGTGGCGTGCGATGACCTCCCGGTACGCCGCCTCCATGTCGGCGAGCTTCGTGACGTCGGCCACGATGCCCGAGGAGTTCGGGCCGATCCTGGCGACCGCCTCGTCCAGCCGCTCCTGCTGCAAGTCGGTGATGACCACGCGGGCGCCTTGGTCCACGAACTCCTGGGCGATCCCCAGGCCGACACCGGACGCGCCACCGGTGACCACGGCGACCTTGCCTTCGAGCGGGAGGCTCATCGTCTTCTCCTCTGATGTGCTGGCCCGCACCGTGCGGACGACGACGGCGCGTGTCCTACACTCGTAAGTGGAGGCGCCGCCGTTTCGAGGACACTAAGCGGAGGAGCCTCCACTTAGCAACACTCGAGGAAAGAGCGCTCCGATGACCCCAGAGACCGGCCGGCCGCTGCGCGCCGATGCGCGGCGCAACCGGGAGAAGATCCTCTCCACCGCGGCGCGCGTCTTCGCGGAGCAGGGACTCGACGCACACCTGGAGCACATCGCCAAGGAGGCGGGCGTCGGCACCGGCACGCTCTACCGCAACTTCCCGACCCGGGAACTCCTGATCGAGGCCGCCTACCGCAACGAACTGAGCCGGCTGTGCGAGGCGGCCCCCGAACTCCTCGCGGCCGTGCCGCCACTCGAGGCGCTTCGCGCCTGGATGGGGCGCTTCATCGACTACGCCACCGCGAAACTGGGGATGGCCGATGCCCTCCGCGCCGTCGTCGACTCCGGCGTCAACCCCTACGCCCACAGCCGGGAGTTGATGATGACCGCCCTCACCTCGCTCCTGGACGCCGCGACCGCCACCGGCGGCATCCGATCGGACATCAGCCCGGCCGACATGTTCGCCGCCCTCACCGGCGTCGCCCTCGCCTCGGGAAAGCCCGAACAGCGCGAACAGGCCGAACGCCTCCTCGACCTCATCCTCGACGGACTCAGGTACGGCATAGCGGACTGACGCCTTACCGGCAACCCCATGACGGCGAGGGCGCGCACCGCGTGGTGCGCGCCCTCGCCGTTTCACGGACGGTCTCACCGCTCCGAGCTGCGCCGCCGCAGGAGCAGGGCCACCGCGACCGCCGCCAGCAGGAGCGTCGCCGCGCCGCCGAGCAGCGCCTCCTGGAGTCCGGCGACGAAGGCCGTACGGGCGTGGTCGAGCACCGGGCCGCCCATCGCGGCCGCCGCGCCGAGGGAGGAGCGGGCGGCGTCGGCGGCCTGCGCCGGCAGGTCCGGGAGGGTGAGGTGGCTCCGGTAGCCGGCGGTCAGGATGCTGCCGAGGACCGCGATGCCCAGGGCGCCGCCGAGTTCCCGGGCCAGGTCGTTCATCGCCGAGCCCACGGCCTGCTGGGTGGCGGGCAGGGCGTCGGTGATGGCGGTGGTGGCGGGCGGCATCGCCAGTCCGAGACCGGCCCCGAGCACCACCAGGATTCCCGCGAGCTGCCAGTACGGGGTGTCGCCGTCGACCCGGGAGAAGAGGCCGAGACCGGTGGCCGCCAGCACCAGACCGGCCACCCACGGGCGCCGGACGCCGAGCCGGGCGCCGAGCAGCGGGCTCAGCCGGGAGCCGGGCACCAGGGTCGCCGCCATCGGCAGCATGCTGACCGCGGCCGTCAACGCGCTGTCGCCGCGCACCAGTTGCAGGTACTGCATCAGGACGAAGAGGAAGCCGAAGAAGGCGAAGAACTGCAGCGCGATCGACGCCGTGCCGGCCGCGAACCTGCGGTTGCGGAACAGCCGAGGGTCGAGCAGCGGGTGGCCGGTCCTCAACTCCCAGGCGACGAAGCCGATCAGGACCAGCAGCCCGAGGCCCGCGCCGCCCAGGGTGGCCGGGCTGGTCCAACCGTGCTGCGGCGCCTCGATGATGCTGTAGACGAGCACCCCGAGACCGGTGGCGACCAGCAGCGCACCGAGTACGTCCAGCGGCGGCTGCTGCGGCTCGGCCGACTCCGGCACCCGGGCCACCACCCCGGCCACGGCCAGCCCCGCGAGCACCACGTTCAGCAGGAAGACCGAGCGCCAACTCCACTCCTGCAGAAGGGAACCCGAGATCAGCACCCCGACCACGGCGGACGCCCCCGCCACGGCCGCCCAGACGCTGACCGCGCCGGCCCGCCGCTCTCGCGGGAAGGTGCTGGTGATGGTGGCGAGGGTGGCGGGCATGACCAGCGCCGCGCCGACCCCGAGCAGGGCCCGGACGGCGATCAGCGCGTCCGGCGAGGTGGTGGTCATCGCCAGCGCGGACCCGGCGCCGAAGACCGTCAGCCCCGCGAGCAGCGCGCGACGGCGGCCGAACCGGTCGCCGAGCGCACCGGCGGGGAGCAGCAGGGCGGCGAAGACCAGGCTGTAGGCGTCGATGATCCAGGACAGCTGGGACTGGTCGGCGTGGGTCTCGCGGGCGATCGCCGGGAGGGCCACGTTCAGTGAGGACATCGCGGCGACCACGGTGGCCAGCGCGAGGCAGGTGATCGCCAGGACGGCGGTGTGGCGGGCGGGCGCAGCGGCGCCGGCGGCGGGTGACGCGGTGGCGAGCGGTGACTGGACGGCGTGCACGGTGCTCGGCCTCCCCTGGATTCGGGTGAGTGGGACGAGCACCACGGTGGCGCCGCGCGGGCTACCATTTCAACGCTGATGAATTAATCGGCCACGACGGAAGGAGCGAGGCGTGCCACGAGGTCGTCGCCCCGGCAGCCCGGACACCAAGGCCGCCGTCCTGGAGGTCGCCCGCCGCCGTTTCCTGGCCGAGGGGTACCAGGCCGTGACGCTGCGCTCGATCGCGGCGGAGGCGGGCGTCGACATGGCGCTGATCAGCTACTACTTCGGTTCCAAGCGGGGCCTGTTCGGCGCCGCGATGGCACTGGCGGTCAACCCGGCCGAGGTGATCGAGCAGGTGCTGGCGGGCGATCCGGCCACCCTGCCGCAGCGCCTGCTGCGCACTCTGATCGCCGTCTGGGACAACCCCGCGTCCGGCCCCCCGCTGCTGGCCATGCTGCGCAACGCGGTGCAGGACGAGGGGCACGGGGCTCTGGTGCGGGAGGTCCTGCAACGCGAGATCGTGGAGCGGGTGGCGGCCCGGCTCGACGGCCCCGGCGCGCAGCGACGGGCGGCGGCGTTCGGCGTGGTGGTCGCCGGGGTGATCACCACGCGCTACCTGGTCCGGCTGGAACCCGTGGCCTCGATGACCGCTGATGAAATCGTCCGCCACGTCGGACCGTCCCTGCGGCTCGCCCTCAACGGCCCCGAACCGGCCGGACGGGCCGCCCGGCCGCCCCGGGGAGCCGGTGCGGCCCGTCCATGAGTGGGCCGGCCTCAGTCCCGGGCGGCGGCGGCCACCTCCTCGAGCCTGGCGCGGTACTCCGCCCACCCCTGCTCGTCCATCGGCGGCAACTGCCCTGCGGCGCCGGGCCGGTAGCCGACCGTACCGTCGATCAGCTCGCGGACGACGTCCGCATGGCCGGTGTGGCGCTCGGTCTCGGCGACCAGGTGGATCAGGATCTGATGGAGAGTGGCCGCACGACGGGGCTCGGGGAACCAGGGGACAAAGCCGGTGGCGGTCAGCGGGAGGGCGTCGATGGTGGCGTCGGCGTGCTGCCAGGCCCGGCGGTAGGTGTCGGTGATGTACGCGCGGGACTCGTTGGCGGTGGCCCACTTGTCGGTGTCGGGGGCGAGGCCGAACGGGCCCAGGTCGGGGCGGAACCAGGCCACCGGCTCGGTGTAGTGGCGGCCGAACACCCAGCCCAGGTAGAGCAGTTCGACGCCGGCCAGGTGCTTGACCAGGCCGAGCAGGTTGGTGCCGGTCGGGGTGAGCGGACGGCGGACGTCGCGCTCCGAGAGGCCGTCCAGCTTCCAGAGCACGGTCTCGCGGGCGTCCTGCAGGTAGCGGCGCAGGTCCGACTTGAGGTCGGCGGTGGACAGGTCGGTGGTGGACAGGTCGGTGGTGTGCGGGAATTCGGCGGTGGACACGGGTCCTCCTCGGGGTGGCTGAACGAGCGGTCGACGTTATGACCCACGGGATGGGGCAGAATCGTCGCCCGTGAGCGAGGAAATTTCCGCGGCCTCCGCATCGGACGACCTGGCCGGGGCACGCGAGGGGGACGACGCGGCGTTCACCCGGCTGGTGGCACCACTGCGCGGGGAACTGCACGTCCACTGCTACCGCATGCTCGGCTCGGCCCACGACGCGGACGACGCGTTGCAGGAGACGCTGCTGCGGGCCTGGCAGGGTCTGGCCGGCTTCGAGGGCCGCAGCTCACTGCGCGCCTGGCTGTACACGGTGGCCACCCACACCTGCCTGAGCGCCATCACCCGCCGCGGAAGGCGCGCTCTGCCGGTGGACCTCGGCCCGGCAAGCGACCACGCCGTCCTCGACGCCACCGCGCTGACCGAGGTCGCCTGGCTGGGCCCCTACCCCGACGCGGGCCTGCCCGCCGGCCCGGCCGGTCCCGCCGCGCGGTACGAGCAGCGCGAGGCCGTCGAGCTCGCCTTCGTCGCCGCCGTGCAGCACCTGCCGGGCAACCAGCGGGCCGCGCTGCTGCTGTTCGACGTGCTCGGCTTCTCCGCCGCCGAGATCGCCGCCATGATGGACACCTCGACCACCTCGGTGAACTCCGCCCTCGCCCGGGCCCGCCGCCGGCTCGCCGAACGCGTCCCGGCGCCCTCGCAGCAGCAGGCCCTGCGCAAGCTCGGCGACGCCCGGGTCCGCGAGACGGTCACCGCCTTCGCCGCCGCCCTGGAGCGCGGGGACGCCGACGCCCTGGTCGCCCTGCTCACCGAGGACGTCACCTGGTCCATGCCGCCGCTCGCCCAGTGGTACCAGGGACGCGAGGCCGTCATGGACTTCGCCGTCGAGGTCCCGCTCACCCGCTGCCCGAGCTGGCGCCACCGCCTCACCTCGGCGAACGGCCAGCCGGCGGTCGCCTTCTACGTGGGCGCGAGCCCTTCGGCCCCGCACATCGCGTGGTCGGTCACGGTGCTGACGCTGCGCGGCGAGCTGATCGAGGCGCTCACTTCGTTCCTCGGGACGGAGCACGTCCAGCGCTTCGGCCTGCCCGCCGAGTGGGCCTGACCGGCGGCGCCTTCGCCTGCCACCAGGCCCGGGCCGTCCTGCTCGGCAACCCGGCCGGCCTCGATCACCTTCCGCGCACGCCACATCACCCTGGGTTCGTACGCCTCGGGGCGATCACCCCGCCCTCGGGCCGCTCGAGCGGCCGTCGCCCGTTCGGCCGACATACGCTGGCTCTGGTCACCCACCCCACAGCCCGCCGGAGGGCCGATGATCCGCCGCCGCCCCGCCGGCCGCCCCAGCGCCGACGACCTGCTGACCGAACTCGGCCGGCTGACCGCGTCCGCCCTGGAACAGACCGAGGCGCAGCGGGCCCGGGTCGAGCTGGCCGAGGCCCTCCAGCGCGAGCTGCTGCCGTCCGCGCTGCCGCAGCTGCCCGGTCTGCGGGCGGCGGCCCGGTACGCGCCCGCCCGGCACGGTCTCAGCGTCGGCGGGGACTGGTACGACGGCTTCCGGCTGGCGGACGGCTCGGTGGCCTTCTCCCTCGGGGACGTCCAGGGCCACGACGTGGAGGCGGCGGCGATCATGGGCCAGGTGCGGGTCGGGCTGCGCGCGGTGGCGACCACGGACGCCGACCCCGGCGAGGTCCTGAGCCGGGCCAACGACCTGCTGATCTCCATGGACAGCCGCCGCTTCGCCACCTGCACCTTCCTGCGCTACGACCCGGCCACCGGGGACCTGTCGCACGCCCGGGCCGGGCACGTCCCGTCCATCTGGGCGGACGGCGAGGGCCGCTGGGGCCAGTGCACCGCCGACGACGAGGGCGGCCCGCCGCTCGGGGTGCTGCCCGGCCAGCGGTACCCGGTCGGCCACCACCGGCTGACCGGGACCGGGGTCGTCGCCCTGGTCACGGACGGGGTGGTCGAGGGGCCCGAGTTCCCGATCGAGGCCGGGCTGGAGCGGGTGGCGGCCGTGCTCCGGGAGCGGGTCGCGGACGAGCCGGAGGTGCTGGCCGCCGAACTCCTGGAGGTCGCCGACCTGACCGGGCACACCGACGACGCCGCCGTGCTGGTGCTGCGCCACGACGACCGCCACGACCCCTGAGGACTCCCGCTGCGCACGGGCGCGTGCGTGTCACGCCGGTACCGCGTGCCCGTCCGTAGTCAGATGGCTCCTGTGCCGCCCACCACCACGCCCCGCGCCCACGATGCCCGCCGCCTCGCCCGGGCCGCCGCGTTCCAGCTCGCGGTCACCGCGGTCTACCTCGGGGCCGGGCGGATCGGCCTGCTGGAGCAGGTGGTGATCGGCGGGGCCAAGGTCACCCCGCTCTGGCCGCCGACCGGGATCGCGCTCACCTGTCTGCTGCTGTTCGGCCTGCGCGTCTGGCCGGCGGTGGCCCTGGGCGCCTTCCTGGTGATCGCCTCCTCCGGGCCGCCGACCTGGGGCGCTGCCGGCATCGTGGCCGGGAACACCCTGGCCCCGGTCGCCGCGTACCTGATGCTGCGCCGGGCCCGGTTCCGGATCGAGCTGGACCGGCTGCGGGACGGGATGGCGCTGGTGTTCCTGGGGGCGTTCGCCGGGATGCTGGTCAGCTCCCTCATCGGCACCGCCGTCCTGATCCTGAACGGCGACCTGCCGGCCGACGGGTTCTGGTCCACCTGGTCGGCCTGGTGGACGGGCGACGCGATGGGGGTGCTGGTGGTGACCCCGGTGCTGCTGGCGCTGCGCACGGCCCGGCTGCGCGCGGACCGGCCGACCGATGACCGGCCGACCGATGACCGGCTGACCACCGACTGGCTGAGCACGGACCGGCTGACGGCTGACCGGCTGACGACCGACCGGCGCCGGTTCGACTGGGTGGAGCCCGTCCTGCTGCTGGCCGGCACCGTCGGCGCCTCCGTGGTCGCCACCTCCACCACGCTCAGCGTGCTCTTCCTGGTCTTCCCGTTCCTGATCTGGGCGGCGCTCCGGTTCCAGCAGCTCGGAGCGGCGTCCTGCGTCCTGCTGGTCTCGGTGCTCACCGTCACGGCGGCCACCCACCAGGCCGGCCCGTTCGCCGGTCACGGGCTGGTCGCCGCCATGGTGACGTTGCAGGCCCTCAACGGGTGCGCGGCGCTCACCGGCCTGCTGCTGGCCGCGATCGTGGCCGAGCAGCGGGACACCTACCGGCGGATCGAGCAGGCGACGGTCGAACTGGCCGAGGTCGTGAACCGCCTCGCCCCGGGCAAGGCCGACACCGACCGCTGGCTGCCGCCGGAGGACGGCGGCCGGTAGGACGTGCTTCTCGGATCACGCCGTACGGCGGTTCGCGGCGGCGCCGGAGGGGCTTTCACGTGGCGGCCGCCGGCCGGGTCGCCCGCAGGACGCGGCCCAACTCGGCACGTGCCGCGTCCAGTTCCGCCAGTGCGGCGGCGGGGACGGTGCTATCGGCCGTGTCCCCGAGGCGGGCGACGGCGGACGCGCAGCGCCGGGCCGCCTCCAGGGCGTCGGCCGCGTGCGCCGCGGGCCGCCGCCGGGCCGACAGCCGGCGGGTGAGCAGCCGGTGCAGCTGCGGCGGGCGGGCGACCTCTTCGACGCGTCGCAGCGCCTCCTGGCAGCGGGCCCGGTGGTGCCCGACGCCTTCGGGCCGGTGGCGCACCGCGTCGGCCAGCTCGCCCAGTGCGGTGAGGAGCGCGGCCGCACGACCGCGCAGCACCTGCCTGCTGCGCACCGGCAGCAGCAGCCAGCTGGCGGCGACGGCCAGCGCCGCGCCCAGGACGATGGCCGCCAGCCGTTGCACCAGCAGGGCCTGTCCCGTCTGCCCGAAGTAGCCGTACAGCAGGGAGAGCGCGGCCGTCACCGCACCGGCCCAGTAGGCGTAGTTGACGGCCCGTAGGCAGGTCGCGACCGCCAGCACGGCCAGGATGACCACGATCGAGCGCCGGTCGCCGGGCCCGAAGAGGCCGGCCAGCGGGGTCGCCGCGAGCGTGCCCAGGCCGGCGCCGACCACGCGCAGGCCGGCCTTGTGCAGCACGTCGCCCCGCCCGCGGTTGCCGCTGCACACGATGAAGGCCGTGAGGACCAGCCACGGCCAGTGGTCCGGGTAGGCCCAGCGGCCGAGCGCGAAGCTCGCGCCCACGGCGACGGTCATCTGGAGTGCCATCCTCGTGCTGACCGCCACCCGCCCGCGCGGCTGCGGCGCCGGCCGAACCGGTTCGTCGGACGGCGCCGGGGCGGTGAACCCGGTGCGGTCGGCGACGGATCGCGCCAGCACCACCGATGCGTAGGCGATGACCGCGGCCACGGCTCCCCACAGCGGCTGGGCCGCGCCGGGCGGCAGTGGCATCGGGGCCACGAGGAGCCCGATGAACGGGAGCGCGATCAGCGTCCCGAGCCGCGCCGCCTGCGGACCGAAGCGGCGGACCCACACCGACAGGCCCAGGGCGAGCGTGAAGACCGTACCCCCGGCGTTCGGGTGCTCCTGGAGCAGCCGGCCGACGCCGCCCGCGCCGACGGCGACCACGGCGAGCACCAGCGGCACGACGCCCTGAACGGGGCCGCGCCCCGGGCGCAGCGCCCGCCCCAGGCTCAGTGTGAGGACGACGGCGAGGACGACCACGTCCGGGTTCAGCCCTGCCAGCGTCTCCAGCAGCCAGGCCAGCAGGAAGGCGACCATCATCGCGGCGCTGGTGACCACCGCACTGCGGACCTGCTGATTCCTAAGCATTACGTATCACTTGTCCGGTCTCCGCCCGACTTTTTTGAGACCAATCCCGGTTATTTGTAAGTGGTACCTTAGAACCATGGAGGACGAGAAGGAAGCGGCAGCGATCCGGCGCGGGGTCCTGCGACTGGCCCGGCGACTGCGGACCGAGCGGCCGGAAGGGGCCCTGAGCACCAACAAGACCAGCGTGCTGGCCCATCTGCTGCACCACGGCCCGACCACTCCGGGCGATCTCGCGGCGGCCGAACGCCAGCAGCCGCAGTCGCTCACCCGGGTCTTCGCCGACCTCGAGGGCGCGGGCCTGGTGTCCCGGACCCGCAGTGCGGCCGACCGCCGCCAGGTGCTTCTCGCGATCACCGAGGAGGGCCGCCGCGCCTTCACCGAGGACATGGCCCAGCGGGACGTCTGGCTGGGCTCGGCCCTCGGCGGTCTCAACCACACCGAGCGCCAGGTCCTGATCCTCGCGGCCGGCCTGATGGACCGCCTGGCCACCACCGACTGAGACCGCCGGTCGGCGGCCGCCGGGGAGCCGGCGCCTCAGTCGGCACCTCAACCGACACCTCAGTCGACGCCACTACACTTCCGGCATGCTCAAAGCTGATCGAACCGCCCGCATCCTGTCACGCATGGCCGAGGCCGGCAGCGCCGATGTGCACGAGCTGGCCGATCTCCTGGGGGTGTCGCCGGCCACCGTCCGGCGCGACCTTCAGGAACTGCACGACCAGGGGCTGTTGCACCGCACCCGGGGCGGGGCCGTCACCGGTGCCGTCAACCTGGAGCTGCCGCTGCGGCACAAGCGGGGCCAGCGCCAGGCGGAGAAGCGGCGGATCGCGCTGGCGGCCGACCGGCTGGTGCCGGACGGCGCGGTGGTGGGCCTGACGGGTGGGACGACCACGAGCGAGCTGGCCCGGGTGCTGGCCGAGCGCGGCGGGATCACCATCGTCACCAACGCGGTCAACATCGCGGCCGACCTCATCGTGCGGCCGGACATCCGCCTGGTGGTGGTGGGCGGGATCGCCCGTACGACGAGCTACGAACTGGTGGGGCCGGCCGCCGACCGGATGCTCGCGCAGTACCACCTGGACCTGGCCTTCATCGGCGTGGACGGCCTGACCGCCCAGGAGGGCTGCACCACGCACGACGAGATGGAGGCCCAGACCGATCTGGCCTTCCTCCGCAGCAGCACGCGCTCGGTGGTGCTGGCCGACAGTACGAAGATCGGCCGGGTCACCTTCGCGAAGATCTGCCCGCTGTCCGAGGTCGACGACCTGGTCACCGACCAGGAGGCCGACGCGGCGCAGGAGAAGGCGATCGCCGACTGCGGGGTGCGGGTCCTGCGGGCCTGATCGCGCGTCACCCACCACCGTGCCCGACCGGGACCACCCGGTCGGGCTTTTCGCTGCACGCACCATTGACATGAACTGTCCGACGCAGCAAGCTCGATCGAACCTGCTCGAAAGAAGCACTCTTCAAGCAACTTGGATCACCCTCAGCTCAAGATCGAACCATGCGGCATGCGAAGGCGGTAACTGCGTTGAAGAATCGTGTCCTTGCCTTCTCGGCGGCCTGTGCCCTCGGCGCGCTCGTCCTCACCGCCTGCGGCAGCGGCAGCAGCGAAGGCGGCGGGAAAGACGCCGACGGCAAAGTGACGCTCAAGCTGGTCGCCGCCGACTACGGCGACAAGGAGTCCAACAGCTCCAAGGCGTACTGGAACTCCCTGGCCACGGCGTTCACCACCGCCAACCCCGGCATCAAGGTCGACGTCCAGGTGGTGAACTGGAACGACATCGACAAGCAGGTCCGCACGATGATCCAGAGCGGCAACGTGCCGGACGTCCTCCAGACCGGCGGCTACGCCGACAAGGTCGCCGACGACCTGCTCTACAAGGCCGAGGACGTGCTCTCCAGCGGCACCAGGGCCGACTTCCTCGACAGCTTCACCGAGGCGGGGAAGGTCAAGGGCGTCCAGTACGGCATCCCGTTCGTCTCCTCCGCCCGCGCCTTCTTCTACAACAAGGCGCTCTTCCAGCAGGCCGGCATCCCCCAGCCGCCCACCACCTGGGAGGAGGTCCGCAAGGACGCCGAGCTGCTCAAGGCCAAGGCGCCCGGCGTCACCCCGTACGCCCTGCCGCTCGGCCCGGAGGAGGCGCAGGGCGAGAGCATGATCTGGGAGCTGGGCAACGGCGGCGGGCCCACCGCCAAGGACGGCACGTACGCCCTCAACAGCCAGGCCGACATCGACACCTTCGCCTGGCTCAGGGCCAACCTCGTCGACCCCGGCCTCACCTACGCCAACCCGGCGACCACCGACCGCAAGACCGCCTTCGCCGACTTCGCCGCCGGCAAGGCGGGCATGCTCAACGGCCACCCCTCGCTGATCCAGATGGCCAAGGACGGCAAGGTCGACTACGGCGTCGCGCCGATCCCCGGCAAGTCGGGCCCGCTCAAATCCACCCTCGGCGTGGCCGACTGGACGATGGCCTTCAAGAAGAACGGCCACCGCGACCAGATCAGGAAGTTCCTCGACTTCGTCTACACGAAGGAGAACACCCTCACCTTCGACGAGACCTACAACCTGATGCCGGTCACCCAGGACACGCTGCGCGAGATGACCTCCAGCGGCAAGCACAAGGACCTCGAACCGTTCTTCGCCCTCCTGCCGAACGCCTCCTTCTACCCGCTGGGCGACACCAGTTGGGATGCGGTCTCCGCCGAGATGAAGAAGTCCGTCGGCGGCGCCGTCTCCTCCGACCCGGCCAAAGTGCTCGGCGACCTCCAGAAGAAGGCCCAGGACGCCGTCGCGAACCAGTAGCGACCACCCAGCGCACACGTAGCGACCACTAGCGAACTAGCGACCACGTAGCCGCCCGCGCCCCGCGAAAGGCACCCCGTTGTCCGTCGACCCCGCCGCCCGCCGAAGGCCGCTTCACCGCACGCTGGGCCCGCTGCCGTGGATCGGCCCGGCCGTCCTGCTGATCCTCCTCGTCGTCCTGTGGCCCGTGTACGAGATGGTGCGCACCTCCTTCCTGCGCATCAGCACCAGCGGCTTCGTCCGCGGCTCCGCCGGACTGGACAAGTACCGCAAGCTCCTCGGCGAGACCGACCTCGGCCACGTGCTGCTCTCCACGGTGGTCTGGACCCTCGCCGTGGTCGGCCTCACCATGCTGCTCTCCCTCGGCCTGGCCCAGCTGTTCGACCAGCGCTTCCCCGGCCGCAGGTTCGCCCGCTGGGCGCTGATCGCCCCCTGGGCCGCCTCCGTCCTGATGACCTCCATCGGCTTCCGCTGGATGCTCGACCGCACCGCGGGCGTGCTCAACACGGCGATGACCGATCTCGGCCTCATCGACGGGCCGCGCGACTGGCTCGGCGATCCCTCCACCGCCTGGCCGTGGATGGTGGCCGTCGCCGTCTTCGTCTCACTGCCGTTCACCACCTACACCCTGCTGGCCGGCCTCCAGACGATCCCCGCCGAGATCTATGAGGCGGCCCGGGTGGACGGCGCCTCTCCGTGGCAGTCGTACCGGCGGATCACGCTGCCGCTGCTGCGCCCGGCCTTCCTGGTCGGCCTGGTGATCAACCTGATCAACGTCTTCAACTCCTTCCCCGTCATCTGGGGCATGACCCAGGGCGGTCCGAGCAGCGACACGGCCACCACCACGGTGTTCATGTACCAGCTGAAGAGCACCGACCTCGGGGAGTCCGCCGCCATGTCGGTGGTCAACTTCGCGCTGGTGGTGCTGATGGTGCTGGCCTTCCTGAGGGTGAGCCGCTGGAACAGGGACACCGGGGAGGAGAGTTGACGAACCGTCGAATACGCCTCAGCCCGCGCACCCTGCTGCTCGCCGCCACCGCCTGGCTGCTGGCCGCCGTCTTCCTGCTCCCCTACCTGGAGATGGTCGTCACCGCGCTGCGCCCGGCCGACGAGCTGCGCGACGCGACCTACCTGCCACGGCAGTTCGCCTGGTCCAACTTCGTCAAGGTCTGGCGCGACTCGACCCTCGGCGCCAACCTGCGCGTCAGCCTGCTGGTCGCCGGCGGCTCCACCCTGCTCGCGCTGCTGGTCGCCCTGCCCGCCGCGTACCACACCGCCCGCATCCGCTACCGGGGGCGGCGGCTCTTCCTGCTGCTCGTCCTCGTCACCCAGATGTTCCAGCCGACCTCACTGCTGGTGGGCCTCTACCGCGAGTTCTACCAGCTGGACATGCTCAACTCGGTCTGGACGCTGATCCTCTGCAACGCGGCCTTCAACCTGGCCTTCGCCGTCTGGATCCTCACCGCCTACATCGGCTCGATCCCGGCGGAGCTGGAGGAGGCCGCCATGATCGACGGCCTCGGCCGGATCGGCGTGCTGCGCCGGGTCGTGCTGCCACTGGCGATGCCGGGCGTGGTGACCGCGCTGATCTTCACCTTCATCGCCGCCTGGAACGAGTTCGTGATGGGCCTGACCCTGTCGACCGCGCCGCAGAGCCAGCCGCTCACCGTGGGCCTCAACAGCTTCATCGGCGACTACACCGTGCAGTGGAACTACCTGTTCGCCGGATCGGTCGTCGCCATCCTGCCGGTGGTGGTGCTGTTCGCCCTGATCGAGCGGCAGGTGGTCTCCGGGCTCACCGCCGGGTCGGTCAAGTAGCGCCCCCGTCACGCCAGTTCACCCCCATCGAAGGAGCCCGGATGTCCGCCGACACGCCCAGCCACGCACGCACCCACACCGCCACCCACACAGCCACCCACACCGCCGCCGAGATCGCCTCGCAGCCCGCCTGCTGGAGCCGGGCCGCCGAGTCACTCCCCCTGCACGTGACCGCGCTGCCGCGCCGGGGCGAGCGCGTCGCCGTGGTCGGCTGCGGCACCTCCTGGTTCATGGCCCAGGCGTACGCGGCGCTGCGCGAGGGCGGCGGCCACGGGGAGACGGACGCCTTCGCGGCCTCCGAGTTCCCGGACGGGCGCGGCTACGACCGCGTCCTGGCCGTCTCCCGCTCCGGCACCACCACCGAGGTGCTGGACCTGCTGACGCGTGCCCGCGCCGCCGGGGTGGCCACCTCCGCCCTCACCGCCGACCCGGTCACCCCGGTGATGTCGCTGGCCGACCAGGTCGCGGTGCTGGACTTCGCCGACGAGCGCTCGGTGGTGCAGACCCGCTTCGCCACCACCGCCCTCGCCCTGCTGCGCGCCCACCTGGAGGCCGAGGGCGCACTGCCGGACGGCGTCCGCCCGCTCGCCCGGGCCGTACGCGACGTCGGGCGCGCCGTGACCGAGCCGCTGCCCGCCGGGGTGGTCGAGGCCGAGCAGTTCACCTTCCTCGGGCGCGGCTGGACGTACGGGCTCGCGCTGGAGGCCGGCCTGAAGCTGCGCGAGGCCGCCCGGGCCTGGACGGAGGCGTACCCGGCGATGGAGTACCGGCACGGGCCGATCAGCGTCACCGGCCCGGGCCGGGTCGCCTGGATGTTCGGCGCGCTGCCGGACGGACTCGCCGCCGACATCGACCGGACCGGCGGGCTGCTCGTCGCCCGGTCCGGCGACGCCGAAGGCGACGTGGACCCCCTGGCCGACCTCGTCCGGGCGCAGCGTCTCGCCGTCGCCGTCGCCGAGGCGCGCGGCTGCGACCCGGACCGGCCGCGCCACCTCACCCGCTCCGTCGTCCTGCGGAGCCAGGATGCCTAGCAGTGACTGCGTCCTCGCCCTGGACGTCGGTGGCACGGGCATGAAGGGCGCGGTGCTGGACCGCTCGTGTCGGCCACTGTCGGTGCTGCGGTTCCCGACCGACCGGCGAGCGGTCCTGGACGGAATCGCCGGGGCACTCCTGTCACTCGCTCGACTCGCCGCCGAACGGGAGTTGACGGTTCGTCAGGTCAGCGTGGTCGTCCCCGGCATCGTGGAGGAGAGCACCGGCCGGGCCGTCCGCTCCGTCAACCTCGGCTGGCGGGACCTCCGCCTCGCCGACCTGCTGCACGACCGCACCGGCCTCCCGGTGACGCTCGGCCACGACGTCCGGGCGGGAGGGCTGGCCGAGTCCGTCCTCGGCGCGGCGCGCGGGGCCGGGGACATGCTGTTCGTGCCGATCGGGACGGGCATCGCGGCCGCCGTGTTCTGCGACGGCCGCCCCGTCCTCGCCGGCGGCTACGCGGGCGAGCTGGGCCACCTCGAGGTGGAGCCGGACGGCGCGCCCTGTGCCTGCGGCGGGCGCGGCTGCCTGGAGGCCGTCGCCTCCGCGAGCGCCGTGGCCGCCGCGTACACCGCCCGCTCGGGCCGTACGGTCGGCGGCGCCGAGGAGGTCGCGGCCCTGCTGCGGCGGGGGGACGCGGAGGCCCGGGCGGTCTGGGCCCGCGCGGTGGAGGGCCTCGCCGTGGCGCTCGCCGCCGCCTCGGCGCTCCTCGCGCCCGAGCTGATCGTGCTCGGCGGCGGCCTGGCCGGGGCCGGGGCCGTGCTGCTCGACCCGGTCCGCGAACACCTCGCCGCGCGAACCGCGCTCCTGCGCAGGCCGAGGCTGGTGCGCGCCGGGCTCGGGGACCTGGCGGGCTGCCTGGGCGCCGGGCTCTACGCCTGGCGGGCGAGCGGCGAGGCGGACGGGCCGGTTGACGGGCCGGCGGGCGGGCAGGCGGACGGGCCAGCTGACGGGCGGACGGGCGGGCAGACGCAACCGACGGCGGTGGCCCGGTGATCCTCACCGTCACGCTCAACGCCGCGCTGGACGTCACCTACGAGGTCGACCGCCTCCTCCCCGGCGCCTCGCACCGGGTGGAGCGGGTGCACGAGCGGGCCGGCGGCAAGGGCATCAACGTCGCGCGCGTCCTGGCGGCCCTCGGCCGGCCGGCCGCCGTCACCGGCCTGGCGGGCGGGGCGACCGGCAGCCTGCTGCGTCAGGAGCTGCACGCCGCCGGGCTGCGGGACGACCTCGTCGCCGTCGCCGGGGACTCGCGGCGCACCGTCACCGTCGTCTCCCGGGCGGACGGCGAGGCGACCGTCTTCAACCAGCCCGGGCCCCGGTCGCAGCCCTCCGAGTGGGCAGCCTTCCGCGCGCACTACGCCCGGCTGGTCGAGGAGGCCGAGGTCGTGGTGCTGGCCGGCAGCCTTCCGCCCGGTCTGCCGCAGGACGCGTACGCGCAGCTCGTCACGGCGGCGGCGCGGGCCGGGGCCACCACCGTGGTGGACGCCTCCGGTGCGGCGCTGCTGGCGGCGCTGGCGGCCGGACCGGACGTGGTCAAGCCCAATGCGGCCGAACTCGCCGAGGCCACCGGCCGGCCGGGGATCGAGGACGGCGTCGACACCCTGCGCCTGCTCGGCGCGCGGGCCGTCGTGCTCTCCCGGGGCCCCGACGGCCTGCACGCCGTCACGCCCGAGGGCCGCTGGCGGTCGGCGCCCCCGCGCCGACTGGCCGGCAACCCCACCGGCGCCGGGGACGCCTGCGTGGCGGCGCTGGCCGCCGGGCTCGCGGACGGCGCCGGCTGGCCCGAACTGCTGCGGGAGGCGACGGCGCTGTCCGCTGCGGCCGTGCTGCGCCCGGTGGCGGGCGAGGTCGACCTCGCCGCGCACCCGCGGTTCCGGGCGACCGTCCTCGTGGAGGAGCTGAAGAGGGACGAGCCGAAGGAGACCGACCGTGCTCACCCCGACCGCTGAGATCGTCCGGGAGGCCGCCGCCAGGGGCGTCGGGGCCGGGGCGTTCAACGTCGTCCAGCTGGAGCACGCCCAGGCGATCACCGCCGGTGCCGAGGCCGCCGGCCTGCCGGTGATCCTGCAGATCAGCCAGAACACCGCCCGCTACCACGGCGCCCTCGAACCGATCGCCCTCGCCACCCTGGCGATCGCCCGCTCGGCCCGCGTGCCGGTGGCCGTCCACCTCGACCACGCCGAGTCCGCCGGGCTGGTGCGCGAGGCCGTCCGGCTGGGCCTCGGCTCGGTGATGTTCGACGGCTCCGCCCTGCCGTACGAGGAGAACCTCGCCACCACCCGGGAGGTCGTCGCGTACTGCCGGGCCCGGGGCGTCCAGGTCGAGGCCGAGCTCGGCGAGATCGGCGGCAAGGACGGCGCCCACGCCCCCGGAGTGCGCACCGACCCGGACCAGGCCCGCGCGTTCGTCGCGGCCACCGGGGTCGAGGCCCTCGCCGTGGCGGTGGGCAGCACCCACGCGATGCTCACCCGGGACGCCGTCCTCGACCTCGAACTGATCGGCCGGCTGCGCGCCGCCGTGCCCGTCCCGCTGGTGCTGCACGGCTCCTCCGGCGTCGGCGACGCGGGCCTGGCGGCCGCGGTCCGGGCGGGCATGACCAAGGTCAACATCTCCACCCACCTCAACCGGGTGTTCACCGACACCGTCCGCGCGCAGCTCGGCGCGCAACCGAAGACGGTGGACACCCGCCGCTACCTCTCCCCCGCCCGGGACGCCGTGGCCGCCGAAGTCACCCGGCTGCTGCGTCTGCTGGCCTCCTCGCCACCACCCGCCATGCGTTGACAGGAGAACAGGAGACACCACTGTGCGACCACTTCGCCTGCGCCGGGCCGCTCTCGCAGCGGCCCTGAGCAGCATCACCGCCCTCGCCGGGCCCGTCCTCCCGGCCCGGGCCGCCGGCACCCCCTCCGCCGTCCTCGACCGGGACCACCAGAACGTCACCTGGCAGAGCCCGCAGTACGCCAAGGGCACCCTCGGCGGCGCCAACTCCTGCCCGCCCGCCGCCCAGGACCCGGACGGCGCGGTCTGCGCCCGCTTCGACCTGACCGTGAACGTCCCCGCCGGCTACTGGAACGACAATCCGGAGGGCGGAGTCCCGCTCTCCGTCCAGTGGCAGAACCCCACCGACGACTTCGACCTCTACGTCTTCGACGCCGCCGGGAAGCAGGTCGCCTCCAGCGCGGGCACCGCCGACCCGGAGGCCACCGTCATCCCCAAGGCGTCCGGCACCTACCACGTCCTCGTCGTCCCGTACGACGTGCACGGCGGCTCCTTCACCGGCCGCGCCTACCTCCCGCAGACCGCCGACGCCGGGGACCTCACCTCCTTCTCCGGCGGCCAGGGCAGCTACGACATCGGCGCCGGCTCCCTCAAGGCCAAGGTCGACTTCCTCGCCGACGACCAGCTCCGCCTGCGCGCCGCCCCCGACGGCGTGCTCACCGACCCGGCCGGCAGCACCATCATCCGCAAGCAGCCCGAACTCCAGCCCCGCACCTGGTCGGTGGACACCGGCGCGTACTACGCCGTCCACGCCCACGACCTGGTGCTGCGCGTCTACAAGCACCCGCTGCGCTTCGGCCTCTACCGCGCCGACGACCGCACCGCGATCTGGCAGGAGGACGCCCCGCTGCGCTGGAGCACGGGCGGACTGCGCCAGAGCCTCCGGCGCGGCGCCGAGGAGCAGTTCTTCGGCGGCGGCGAGCAGAACGGCTCCTTCTCGCACCGCGACCAGACCGTCCACGTCGCCAACAGCACCGACTGGAACGAGGGCGGCTACAACAACTCCCAGCCCTTCTACGTCTCCACCGCCGGCTACGGCGTCTTCCGCAACACCTTCGCCCCGGGCACCTACGACTTCGGCTCGCCGGTGCGCACCGGCCAGCAGGAACGCCGCCTGGACGCCTACTACTTCACCGGCGACGTCAAGAAGGTCATCGGCCAGTACACCGCCCTGGTCGGCAAGCCGTTCATGCCGCCCGTCTACGGCCTGGAGCCCGGCGACTCCGACTGCTACCTCCACAACGCCAACCGCGGCGAGCGCCACACCCTCGACGCCGTCAAGATCGCCGACGGGTACGTGCAGCAGCAGATGCCGCTCGGCTGGATGCTCGTCAACGACGGCTACGGCTGCGGCTACGAGAACCTCCCGCAGACCGGCACGGGCCTTCGAAAGGACCACGCCCAGCTGGGCCTGTGGACGCAGAACGGCCTGCCCAACCAGGCCGAGGAGGTCAAGGCCGGCGTGCGGGTGCGCAAGCTCGACGTGGCCTGGGTCGGCAACGGCTACGACTTCGCGCTCAATGCCTGCGACCAGGCGAAGGCCGGCATCGAGGACAACAGCGACGCCCGCGGCTTCGTCTGGCTGCCCGTCTCCTGGGCCGGCGCCCAGCGCTGCGGCGTGCTGTGGAGCGGCGACCAGAGCCTGTCCTGGGACTACATCCGCTGGCAGATCCCCACCTACGCGGGCGCCACGATGTCGGGCATCGCGTACGACACCGGCGACGTGGGCTCGATCTTCCGCCGCGACCCGAAGATGTACACCCGCGACCTCCAGTGGAAGGCGTTCCTGCCGGCCATCATGACCATGGACGGCTGGGCCCGGGACATGAGCGGCAAGCAGCAGCGCGACCAGCAGCCCTGGCTGGACGGCGAGCCGTACACCTCGATCAACCGCAAGTACCTCCAGCTCAAGGAGCGGCTGCTGCCGTACATGTACACCCTCTCGGCGGAGGCCACCCGCACGGGCATCGGCGCGGTGCGCCCGCTCGCCCTGGAGTACCCGGACGACCCGGCGGCGCTCGGCCCGGACGCGAAGTACGAGTTCCTGGCCGGGCCGGACTTCCTGGTCGCGCCGGTCTACTCCGACACCTCGGTGCGCAACGGCATCCACCTCCCGCCCGGCACCTGGACGGACTACTGGACGGGGCGCACCTACCAGGGCCCGACCACGATCAACGACTACGCTGCGCCGCTCGACACCCTGCCGCTGTTCGTCCGGGGCGGCGCGATCGTGCCGATGTGGCCCAAGGGCACGCTGTCCTGGGAGAGCCGGGACCGGGGCGAACTCGACTACGACCTCTACCCGTCGGAGCGGGGCTCCTCCACCTACACCCTGTACGAGGACGACGGCGTGAGCCGGCAGTACGCGGGCGGAGCCTCGGCCACCCAGCGCGTCGACGTCCATGCGAACCCGGTCGTCACCACCGTCAAGGTCGGGGCCAGCGAGGGGAGTTACACCGGCAAACCGCAGGCGCGCAGCTACCGGTTCACGGTCCACGGCCAGGGCGCGCCCAGCTTCGTCGCCACCGACGACGGCCCGCTGCCGCAGCTCGACTCGGCGGCCGAGCTCGATGCCGCCGACTCCGGCTGGTACCACGACGAGGCCACGGGCCTCACCGAGGTCAAGACGGCGAAGGTGTCCACCGACCACGGCTTCTCCCTCCACCTGATCCACTGATCCTCTGATCCACCGATCCTCTGATCCGACCGACGCGCCGGGACGGGGCCTCGCCCGGGGCCCCGTCCCGGTTAATTCGCTGGTCGGGCGGGTCGAACGCCTCCTACAGTGTCGGCGGATCAAGGACCGACCCGGGGGGCAGGACATGCGCGTGCAGTACCCGAGGACACCGCACCTGCCCTGGTCGCCGGGCGCCTCGGCGGACGACGTACGGACCGGGGACCTCTCCGGGCTCGCCGGGGCCGAGGTCGTCGTCACCGAGAAGCTCGACGGCGAGAACACCACCCTCTACCGGGACGGCCTGCACGCCCGCTCCCTCGACTCCGCGCACCACCCCTCCCGCGCCTGGGTGAAGGAGCTGCACGGCCGCATCGGCCGCCTGATCCCTCCCGGCTGGCGCGTCAGCGGGGAGAACATGTACGCCCGGCACTCGATCCCGTACGAGGATCTGGAGAGCTGGTTCTACGGTTTCTCGGTCTGGAACGACCGGGACACCTGCCTGGACTGGGACACCACCGTCCGCTTCCTGCGCCGCGCGGGCCTCCCGGCGCCCCGGGTGCTCTGGCGCGGCCGGTACGACGAGCGCGCGCTGCGGGCCCTCGCCACGACTCTCGACCTGGACCGGCAGGAGGGCTACGTCGTCCGCACCGTCCAGGGCTTCCCCCGGGCCGAGTTCGGCGAGCGGATCGCCAAGTGGGTGCGCCCTCGTCACGTACGGACCGACACCCACTGGATGCACGCCGCCGTGGTGCCCAACGGGCTCGGCCCCTCCGCCGCGCTGTGGGCGGTGCGCTGCGGCGCCCGGCCCACCCCCGGCGCCCTGGCCGCCGCGCTCGGTCTCGAGGAACTCCCGGGCCCCGAGCACGAGTTGGCCGAGATCTCGGACCGCCTCGACGCCCTCGGCCGCACCGGGGACCGCCGGCTGACCGGCGTCCTCGCCACCGTGCTGCGCGGCACCCGCCGGGAGGAGCTGGCGCCCCGGCTGGCCGGCACCCTCGGCCTGCCGCTGGCCCGCAGGGTCGCCGACCTCGTCGGCCTGCACCCCCGGCTGCACCGCCCCCACCCCGACGAGGACCGGCACGCCGGGCTGGTGCGGATGTCCGTGGCCGCCGACCTCGAGGTCCTGCACGCCCTCGCCGCGCTGACCGCGCCCGGCCTCGAGGAGGAGCAGCAGGTCGCCTGGTCCGAGCTGCACGCCGAGGCCGGAGCCCTGCTCGACCCGGACCCGCTGGACGGGCTGCGCCGGGGCCTGCGCGAGAGCCTCGCCGGCCTCGCCCTTGAGGCCGCCGACCGCTGCTTCGCCCAGGCCCGCGAGGCGTACGCGCTCGGCCGCCTCGAACGCACCGACGAGGCCGTGGCCGCCACCTGGCGCTGGCGCGACGGCGCCTTCCCCCGGCTGATCCAGCTCACCGGCCCCGCCGGCAGCGGCAAGAGCACCTTCACCGCCACCCTGCCCGGGGTGGACACGGTGGTCTCCCTGGACGGGCTGCGCACCGCCCGGGGCTCACGCGCCGACCAGCGGGACAACGCCGACGTGCTGCGCGAGGGCCTGGACCGCCTCTCCGCCGCCCTCGTCCCCGGCGCCACCGTCGTCTGGGACGCCACCTCGCTCAACCGTCACCAGCGCTCCCTCGTCCAGGGCGTCGCGCAGCGCCGCGACGCCCTGGTCACCCAGGCCGTCATGATCGTCGACGAGGCCGAGCTCCAGCGCCGCAACGCCGTCCGCCCCCATCCGGTGCCCGAGCAGGTGCTCACCGCGCAGCTGCACCGCTACCAGCCGCCGTACCCCGGGGAGGCCCACCGCACCTGGTACGTCGGCGCGCGTGGCACCGTGGAGGACAGGGCGGGCTCTCTCGACGTCGAGGAGGACTGAGGACCGATGCGTCCGATCGAGCAGATCTGCCAGCGCGTCCGCTGGGACGCCCGCTTCGACCCCGCGCGCTTCACCCTCGGCGTGCGCCAGCGCGACGACCGCGTCAAGCGCGTCCCGCTGGAGGCGTTCACCGCCGCCGGGGACGTCCCCTGGCACCGGGTGCGCTTCGTCGAGGCGGACGGCGTCCTGGTGTGGGACCGCGACACGGGCCTGGACGTGCTCGACCGCACCGAGGCCGGGCGCCGCACCGATCCGAGCCTGCTGCCCACGCCCTTCTTCACCGCGACCGTCCCGTACGGCTGGCGGGCCGGTTCCGGGTGGTGTCCGGCTGCGTGGGCTGAGGAGGCCCCTCCCGCACAGCGGCTGCGGGTGGTCACCTGGAACACCCTGTGGGACCGCTACGACGCCGAACTGATCGCCACCGACCGCCGCCGTCCCCTGCTGATCGCCGCGCTGGAGGCGGCCGACGCCGATCTGATCGCCCTCCAGGAGGTCGAACCGGCGCTGGCCGCCGCCCTGTCGGCCGCGCCCTGGGTGCGGGAGCGCTACGCCCTCCACCTCGACCCGCTGGCGCCGGACCTGGACCGGTACGGGCTGCTGCTGCTCAGCCGCCTGCCCGTCCTGGCCGCCGGGCAGCACGCGCTGGGCCCGTACAAGGCGGTGTCCGCCGTCACCGTCCGGGCCGGGTTGGCGCCGCTGACCGTCGCCGCCGTCCACCTCAGCAGCGACCACTCGGCGGACGGTGCGGCCCGGCGGCAGGCCGAACTCGCCCGCCTCGCCGAGGGGTTCGCGGGCGTGGAGGGCGAACTCCTTCTGCTCGGGGACTTCAACGACGGCCGCTCCGGCCCGCAGGGCCCCGCCGCCGCGCTCGGCCTGCGCGACGCCTGGACGCAGGCGCACGGCCCCTCGGACGACACCCCCACCTTCGACCCGACGCGCAATCCGCTGGCCGCCGTCTCCTCGCTCAGCGGGCGCCCGGGCCGCCTGGACCGGGTGCTGCACCGCGACGCCCTGGTCACCTCGGCCGGGCTGCTCGGCGACCGCCCGGCGGCGGACGGGCTGTACGCCTCCGACCACTACGGTCTCGTCGTGGACCTCGAGATCGGCGGCGGTTCGGACTCCTCGGACGGGGTGCTCGATGTCGCGCCGACCGCGCGGACGGCCGTGGCCTGGCTGCCGCCGGAGGAGCTGTGGCCGCCGATCCAGCGCCTGCGCGAGGTCCACGACCCCCAGGTGCGCCGCTGGCCGCCGCACGTGAACCTGCTGTTCGGCTTCGTCCCCGAGTCGGAGTTCGAGCGCGCCCTGCCGTTGCTCGCGAAGGCCGCCGCCGAGGTCGCGCCGTTCACCGCCCGGCTGGAGGGGGTGCACACCTTCGGCCACCGCGAGGACGCCACCCTCTGGCTGGACCCGGCCGCCACCGAGGACGTCTCCGAGGATGTCACCGAGGACGTCACCGAGGATGCCTTCGAGGCCGCACCCTGGGCGGCGCTGCGGCACGCGCTGGAGCGGCGCTTCCCCCGCTGCCGGGGCCGCGCCGAGGGCTTCACCCCGCACCTGACCCTCGGGCGCAGCACCGACCCGCAGCGCGCGGCCGCCGAGTGCGCGGCCGCGCTCACGGCGGTCACCGCCCGGGTGGGTGAGCTGGTGGTGCTCTCGCGCCGGGGCGAGGAGCCGATGCGTCCGCGCGCCGTGATCAGCCTGGGCACGGGCGAGGTCCGGTCCGTGGCGGAGGTGTCCGGCGTCTCGCTGCGCCGGGAGGCTCCCCAACGATCCCTGGCTGCCCATGAGTTGGCCTCGCTGATCACGGCGGCGCTGCCGGAGGGCGTGGTCCGTACGGTCGGCTCGCGCCGGATGGGCTGCCAGCTGGACGGCGGCGACCTCGACCTGGTCGCCGCTCTGCCCGGCGCGGCCCGCCTGGCCGATGTGCGCGCCCGGGTCGCGGCGGCGCTGCCGCAGGCCAAGGGGCTGCACGAGGTGCGCGGCGCGCGGGTGCCGGGGCTGCGGCTGGAGGCGGACGGCCTGACGGTGGACCTCGCGGTGGTCTTCACCGGCGCGCTCGACCCCGCCACCGCCGTCGAGCGGCGGGCGGAGCTGGGCGAGGCGGCGGCCGTCGCGCTGAGCGCCGTCACGGACGCGGAGGCGATCCTGACGGCGGTCGGCGAGCGGCACGCGGCCTTCGTCCGACTGGCCCGCCAGGTGAAGGCGTGGGCACGGGCGCGCGGCCTGGACTCGGCGCCGTTCGGCCAACTCCCCTCGCTGGCCTGGTCGGTGCTGGCCGCACGGACGGTACTCGACGCGGACTCCCCCGAGGGCGACCTGTTCGCAAGCTTCGCCGGGACCTGGGCCGCGTACGACTGGCGCCGCCCGGTGAGCCTGGAGGGAGACTCCCCAGGCACCGCCCACGGCCTGACCGTCCTCACCCCTTCGGCGCCGGTCCGCAGCTGCACCACCCAGGTCGGCGCCGACACCCAGGAGCTGCTCGCCGAGGAACTCTTCCGCGCCTGGCAGCTGGCCACCGAACTCCCCTCCCCTTGGGAGGAGTTGCCGGCACCCCCGCCACTGCACCGGCGCCACGCCGCCTGGGCCGTGGTGAGCGCCGAGCCGGAGTCGGTGGGCCTCGCCCGGGGCCGACTGCGTGCTCTGCTCACCGCGCTGGAGGAGGCGGGCGGGCGCCACCTGCACGCCTGGCCCCACCCCTTCCACTCCGACGGGCGGACTCGCTTCGCCATCGGCCTCGGGCCCGAGCCGCTGACGGAGGCGCAGCTCGCGCCGGTCGCGGCCGCCTGGTCGGCGGGCATGCCGGGCGTCGAGGTCACCCACGCCCCCGGAGGGTCGGTGCCCACGCTCACCTGAACCCCGTCCCGAAACTCTGAAAATTATCTTGCGCAACTTTTCCTTCGGACCTACGGTGGTTCCATGCCCGCCGAGCCGAAGCCCCAGCAGCAGCCACAGCCCCAGCCCCAGCCGCACGCCGACCGGATCACTGAGCTCTCCCAGCTGAAGGCGTTCACCAACCCGCTGCGCGTCCAGCTCTACCGGCTACTCTTCGCCGCCGGTTCCGCGACCGCCTCCCAGCTCGCCGATCAGGCCGAGCTGGCGCCCTCCCTGGTCAGCTACCACCTGCGCAAACTCGCCGAACTCGGCTTCGTCGTCGAGGCGCCGGGCCGCAGCGGCGACGGCCGCGAGCGCTGGTGGCAGCTGCCCTCCGAGGGCGGCTGGAGCTTCCGGGAGTCGGACTTCGCGGACACTCCCGAGGGCGCCGCCACCATCGAGGCGGTCGGCCGGGGCCTGCTCGAAGCCCGGGTCGCCCAGTACCGCAAGTACCTCACCCAGGCATCCACCTGGGGCGCCGCCTGGACGGACGCGGCGTTCGCCTCGGAGTGGATCCTCGACCTCACTCCGGCCGAACTGGCCGAACTGAACGATGAGTTGAACGCGGTCGCGCGCCGCTGGCGCGAGCACGGCGAAGCCGCCAAGGCAGCCGGCGACACCGAGGACCGCGCGCACGTCTCCACCTACCTCTACGGCTTCCCGTTCCGCCCCTGACCGACCTCGCAGCGCAGAGCCCCGCACTCTAAAACCCCGCGCCGTAAGACCCGCACCGTAAGACCCCGCACGGCCCGCCGGGTCGCACTCCCGCCTGCCCCCGCACGCCCACCCCGCCCTCCACCACACGCCGGAGCCTGTCATGCCCACGACCACAGCGATCGCAGCACCCCTCACCCCGCCCGCCCACCGCGACGGCAACGTCCTACGCTGGCTCGGCGCCTACACCGCCTCCCTCGTCGGCGACAGCGTCTACTTCCTCGCCCTCGGCTGGTCCGCCCAACGCGCCGCCGGCCCCACCGAGGTCGGCCTGGTCATGGCCGCC
Source organism: Kitasatospora sp. NPDC051170 (assembly GCF_044455705.1). Taxonomy (NCBI): domain Bacteria; kingdom Bacillati; phylum Actinomycetota; class Actinomycetes; order Kitasatosporales; family Streptomycetaceae; genus Kitasatospora; species Kitasatospora sp. NPDC051170. The sequence continues at coordinate 210,046 of NZ_JBITFA010000001.1, forward strand.
GGAGGCGTCCCCCGGGCCGTCCTCATGCTCGGCGGCGGCGTCCTCGCCGACCGCCTCGACCCCCGCCGGGTCATCCTCGGCAGCGACACCCTCCGCTGCCTGCTGATCCTCGCCGTGGCCGCCGCCGTCGCCCTCACCACGCCCACGATCTGGCTGCTCGTCGCCGTCGCCCTGGTCTTCGGCGCCGTCGACGCCCTGTTCGTCCCGGCCGTCGGCGCCCTGCCGCCCCGCATCACCGGCCCCGACCAGCTCGCCCGCGTCACCGGCCTGCGCTCCCTCGCCATGCGCGTCGGCCAGATCGCCGGCCCGCCCCTCGGCGGCCTCGCCATGGGCCTCGGCGGCCCGGCCGCCGCCTTCACCACCGCCGGCGTCCTCTTCGCCCTCTCCCTGCCCCTCCTCCTGACCGTCCGGGTCCGCCCGCTCCCCGCCCCCACCGAGGACGCACCCGCCAGGCGCACACCCCGCGAGGACCTCCTAGACGGGCTCCGCTACCTCCGCCGCCACCGCCTCATCAGCCCGCTCGTCCTGGCCGGGGCCGTCGCCGAACTCTGCCTCAACAGCGTCCTCAACGTCGGCATGGTGCTGCTCAACGCCGAACGCGGCTGGGGCGCGTCCGGGTACGGCTGGATCGTCTCCGCCTTCGGCGCCGGCGCCGCCGCGAGCGCCGCCCTGCTCGCCATAGTCGGCTGGCTCCCCCGCGCCGGGCTGATGCTCTCCGGCTCCCTCCTGGTCACCAGCGCGGCCGCCGTCGGGCTCGGCCTGGTCCCGGACCTCTGGGCGGCCGTCGCCCTCGCCGCCCTGGCGGGCCTCTCCGCAGGCGTCTTCGGCAGCCTGGACAACACCCTGATCCAGACCGCCTCCGACCCCGCCTACCTCGGCCGCGTCACCTCCGTCGTCATGGTGACCATGCTCGGCCTCTCCCCCCTCGCCTACCCCCTCGTCGGCGCCGCCATCGCCATCTGGGGCGTCACCCCCGTCTTCACCGCCTGCGGCGCCTCCGCCACCCTCGCCCTCCTCGTCCTCCTCGGCTCCCCCACCCTCCGCCGCGCCGAACTCCCCCGCCGCCGGCCGGCCCCGGCCGAGTGACGGGCGGACGCTACCGATCCCGGTTGCGCCCCGCCGAGGGGACGACCGTGCGGATCCAGGGGCCGAGGACCGACCGGAGACCACCCGTCCGGAGCTGCCGCTCGATCGTGCGGTGCAGGCAGCCGCAGTAGATCCCGTCCCGTCCGAACATGTGGCGGGTGAACCGGTCGTGGACGGCCCGCCGCTCCTCGGCCGTGACGGGCAGCGCCCCCTCCACGTGCAGGCCGCAGCCGGGCCGCTCGACGATGTCGACGCGCTGTGCGGCGACCTCGTCCGCCCCGGAGAGCAACCGCCGCAGCACGGAGGCGTTCCGGCAACGCCCGCCGACCAGTCCCGTGGGAGGGGCCGCCTCGGAGACCCCGTGCCGTTCGTTCAGCCACGTTCCCGCGAAGTAGCCCAGGAAGCTCCAGGCCGTCAGGTACCCGGCGGTGTCCGGCGCGGCGTCCAGCCACGTCAGGAGCCATTCCTCCAGGGCCCCCAGGCAGACCGGGCAGCAGCACCCGTCCGTCAGGGACACCCAGAGGTTGTGCTCCTCCCGGTTGGCGATGTCCGTCCCCGACTCCAGCAGGTCATGGCCCAGACCGATCACCAGGCCCAGCAGCATGGCGGCCCCGTGCTCCGCCCGGATCGCCCGGCCGAACGGGTAGCCGCCCACCTCGTAGGTGCGCAGCTCGAGGATGCTGCCGCTCTCGAAGTCACCGCAGTGGTTGGGATAGGACAGCAGGCCGTCGAGCAGGCAGTGCGAGAACACGTCCAGCCGGCCGATCCGCCCGGCGACGGCCACGCTGTCCTGCGCGTCCCGCCAGGCCCGGTCGATGACGTCCTGGCCGAACCTCAGCTTCTCCCAGTACTCCAGCGTCACCCCGGGCTGGTACGCCGAACCCATCACCCAGGTGAGGTCCCTCCAGTGCGGGAGGGTGACGGGGAGGGTGGCGGCCATGAAGATGTGGTCGCCGAACCAGAAGATCCGCGAGGTCCGCAGCAGCGGACTGCGCCCCACCCAGGACGCCGGCAGGTGGACGTCGTAGTCGAGTTCGAGGGTCCTGCCACCCATCACGACGCCGAGCATCGGCTCGACGCCACTCTCCCCCGGCGCACTCCACCCGTCCAGCGGGCGGTTGTACCCGAACCAGATCCCCTTCCGCTCCAACACACTCCGGCGGATCGCCGGCACACCCGGAACGCTCGGAAGCGCCGCCACGGCCTCGAGAACGGTCCGCGCGTACGCCTCCTGGTAGGAGGCCGCGGCGCGCGCCGACTCCCGGCGCGCGGCATCGAACGTCCCCCGGTCGTAGTCCCCACCCAGTAGTCGCCGAAGTCCCGGATTCTGCACGGCCGTTCCCCTCCTCGCACCACCCGCGGGCCCAGGGAATCCCGTCCCCCACCCCGCAGCCCGCCAACCCCGCCGGCAGAGGCGCAGAGGCGCACGCGCGCTGTTCTGCCGGCAGCAGATCAGCCGCCCGACCGGGCTCGGCCGTCGGTACAGTCCAGCCGCATGACGACGATCACCACACGCACGGTCGAGTACCCGGCCGACGGTCTGACGATGACCGGGCACCTCGCCCTCCCGGCCGGGGCCGGCCGCCGGCCCGCGGTGCTGATCGGGCCGGAGGGCATGGGGCTCAGCGACGTCGAGCGCCGCCGGGCCGATGCCCTCGCCGAGCTGGGATACGTGGCACTGGCCTTCGACCTTCACGGCGGGCGCTACCTGGGTGCCCCCGAGGAGATGCTGGCCCGCTGCCTGCCGCTCCTCGCCGACCCCGGCCGGATGCGGGGCATCGGCCACGCGGCGCTCGACGTGCTGCGCACCGAACCGCGCACCGACCCCGATCGGATCGCCGCCGTCGGCTACGGCACCGGGGGCATCATCGCGCTGGAACTCGGGCGCGACGGCGTCGGCCTGCGCGCGATCGGGACGGTCAACGGGCTGGCCACGAGCCGGCCTGGCGAGGCCGCGCGCATCCGATGCCCGGTCTGGGCCGGGGTCGGGTCGGAGGACCCGATCATGCCGCCCGCGCAACGCGAAGCGTTCACCGCCGAGATGCAGGCCGCCGGTGTCGACTGGCGCCTCACGGTCTACGGCGGCGCCCTGCACGCCTTCCACCACCCGCCGGTCGATCACCCCACGGTCCCCGGAGTCGGCCACCACCCGCAGCACGCGCGGCGAGCCTGGCGCGACATCGTCGGCCTGCTCGCCGAGTGCCTTCCCGTGCCGGAGTGAACCGGGCGGCACCCTGATCACGGGTCAGTGCCCCTTCACCCCGTGGGTGTGCCGATCTGAAGGTGTTCGAGGGCGGCGCGCAGTTCGGCGAAGGCCCGGGCCGCGGCCGACACGGAGGCGCTGTCGAGGATGCCGCCGAACAGCTCGGCCAGCGCCTCGGCGAAGGTCTCCTCCGCCGCGTCGGCCAGGCGGGTGCCGTCGTCGGTCAGGACCAGCAGCGAGGAGCGGCGGTCGGCCGGGTTCGGCTGCCGGACGGCCCAGCCCTGCTTCTCCAGGCGGTCGACGCCCTTGCTGGTCGCGCCGATGCCGACGGCGAACTCGGCCGCGAGATCGGCCACACGCGCGCCGGGGTGGTCCCGCAGGAAGCGCAGGAACTCGAACTGCGAGGTGACGATCCCGTGCCGCGCGCGGAGGCGGTCGTTCAGCGCGTTGTACAGACGCGTCTCGCACCGCACGAGGTCCGCGAAGAAGGCCGGCAGGTCGACCGCACCATTCGATGTATATGCCATGGCATATAGTGTACGGGAATGGACTTCGATGGAAGTACAGCCACGAGCGATGGGAGTACAGCCATGAGCGAGGCACAGCGCGCCGCGATCGACGCGATGCTGCGCCGGCCGCAGCCCCAGGCACTGCGGTCGGTCGAGGAGATCCGCGCCGACTTCAGGGCGCTGATGGCCCGGATGATCGTTCCCGACGGCATCCGCACCACGCACACGACACTCGGCGACCGACCCGCCCTGCACGTCGCACCGGCGGACACCCCCCGGGCCGGGACGATCCTGTACTTCCACGGCGGCGGCTTCGTGTTCGGCTCCCCCGAGACCGCCCTGTCGCTGACGGGCCATCTGGTGGCCCGGACCGGCTTCGAAGCGCACTCGGTGGACTACCGGCTCGCCCCCGAGCACCCCTTCCCGGCCGCGATCGACGACACCCTCAGCGCCTACCGCGCCCTCCTCGACCGCGGAGAGGACCCCTCGGCCATCGCCTTCGCCGGCGACTCCGCCGGCGGGGGCCTCGCCGTCACCACCTGCTTGGCCGCCCGGGACGCGGGTCTGCCGCTCCCCGCCGCCGTCGTGGCGTTCTCCCCCGGCCTCGACGCGACCCGCACCGGCGAGAGCATGGACACCAGGGAGGCCGCCGACCCGATCTTCACCCGCAAGGCCGTCGAACGCACCGGGGCCATGTACCTCGCCGGCGCCGACCCCCACCAGCCCCTGCTCAGCCCGGCCGTCCACGCCGACCTGACCGGCTTTCCCCCGATGCTGATCCAGGTGGGCACCAACGAGATCCTCCTGGACGACTCCACCCGCCTCGCCGCACGCGCCCGATCGGCCGGGGTGGACGTCATCCTCGACGTCACCGCCGACGTGCCGCACGTGTACCAGGCGTTCGCCGGCCTCCTGGACGAGGCGGACGAGGCCCTGGACCGCGCGGCCCTCTTCCTCACCCAACGCCTCCGCGCGGCGGGCGCAGCGCACCGGCAGCCGGAGTAGGCCAACCCCATGAGCATCGAAATGGGCACCGAAACGAGCACCGAAGACTACGCGCTGCGGCCGGCGACGGCCGATGATGCGGAGTTCCTCGCGGACATGCTCACGGCCGCCGTGAACTGGGACCCGGCCCGTGAGGCCGTCAGCCGTGACCAGGTCCTCGCGGACCCCCGAACGGCGCACTACGTGGAGGGCTGGCCCCGGCGGGGCGATCTCGGGGTGACTGCCGTCGCGCCGGGCGGGCGGCCGATCGGCGCGGCCTGGCTGCGGTCGTTCGGCGCCGACGACCCGGGCTACGGGTTCGTGGCCGAGGATGTCCCCGAGCTCTCGCTGGGCGTCGTCCTGGCCTGGCGGGGCAAGGGGGTCGGGCGGGCGCTGCTGCGCGAGGCCGTCCGGCGGGCCGCCGACGGCGGCTTCGCCCGCATCTGTCTGAGCGTGGAGCGCGCGAACCGGGCGCGGCTCCTCTACCTGGGCGAAGGGTTCGTCACCGTCGCCTCGGGGCCGGATTCCGACACCATGGTCCTCTCCGTCCCCGGGCGTTGACGGTCGTGCCGAGTCGGCCTCACCGGGGAGGCCGACTCGGGCAACTCCTAGAAGGCGGAGTTGGCGAACCAGAGGTCCAGCAGTTCGCCGTCACCGGCCACGGTGACCCCCGGCGCCGAGCGGTCGAGGCGGCCGTAGAGAACGAGCAGCAGGTCGGCGGCCGAGGCCGAGACCGTGGCGTCGGCGGCCCCTTCGCCCGCCTCCAGACCGAAGCCGTCGGGGCGCAGGCGGACCAGCCAGTCGCCGTCCCCATCCGTGCGGGTGAAGCGGATCGCGCGGTGTTCGGCGCGCAGTTCGGCCGTGCGCGGGGCGAAGAAGACCGCGTTGGGGAGGTTGGTCAGGAACTCGTCGACGCCGTCCGCCGCGAGGGCGGGAGCGATGTCGGCGGTCAGGCCGAGCGCGAGTTCGGCGTCGACGCGGTGGACGAGGGTCTCGAAGAGCATCCGGCGCACCCAGAAGCGGGCGTGCTGGTCGATGCCCCAGGCCCACATCGGTGCGTCGAGGTCGAGCGAGGCGATCGCCGTGTCGGCTTCCGCCGCGGACTCGGCGAGCCAGGCGGGGTAGTCCTCGGTGCGGTCGGGGAGCTTGAGGTCGACGCGGCGTTCGGTGGGCGGCTGCTGGATGCGCTGGAGCAGCAGGGCGGTGAACCAGCGCTGGACGCTGCCCGTGTGCCGGAGGAGGTCGGCGAGGGTCCAGTCGGGGCAGGTGGGGATGGGGGTGGCGGGGTCGGCGGACCGCACGGCGGTGACGAGCCGGGCGGTTTCGGCCTGTACGGCGGCGACGTGGTCGTTCTGGTTCATGTGAGGGTGCTCCCTGGGCGGGCGGGGTGTGCGCTTGCACGCATGGAAGGTTCATCACGTGAAGCAACCGCGACGCTAGGGCTCAAAGGTTGAGCCTGTCAAACATCCACCCCGCCCGCCCCCGAACTCACGGCTTCCGGGCCACGACCACCGTGGCGTCCAGCTCCTCCTCGTGCACGGCCTCCGCCACCAGCCCGGCCTCCCGGGCCACCACCAGCGCGCCCGGCAGCTGCCGCTCGCTGGTCTCGAACAGCAGCGCCCCACCCGGCGCGAGCCACTGCGGCGCGGCGGCCGCCACCCGGCGCAGCACGTCCAGCCCGTCCGCCCCGCCGTCCAGCGCCGGCCGGGCCTCGTACAGCCGGGCCTCGGGCGGCAGCAGCTCGATGTCCCCGGTCGGGACGTACGGGACGTTGGCGAGCAGCACATCCACGTGCCCGCGCAGTTCGGCGGCGGGCAGGGCGTCGAACAGGTCGCCCTCGTACGCCCGGGCTCCGGCGGGCCCGAGGTTGCGGCGGGCGCAGCGGACGGCGGCCGGGTCCACGTCGGCCGCGTACAGCCGCACGGGGTGCGCGGCGCCGTGCGCGACGGCCGCACCCAGGGCGCCACTGCCACAGCAAAGGTCGACGACGACGGCGCCCGGAGCGGTGAGCGCCGTGGCGGTGGCGGCCAGGAACTCGCTGCGACGGCGCGGGACGAAGACACCCGGGTCGACGGCGATCCGCAGCCCGGCGAACTCGGCCCAGCCGACGACGTGTTCGAGCGGCTGCCCTTCGGCGCGGGCGCGGACCATGGCGGCCAGTTCGGCGGGTGTGGCGGCGGAGGAGAGCAGGATGCGCGCCTCGTCCTCGGCGAAGACGCAGCCGGCGGCGCGCAGGCGGGCCACCACGGAGGATCGGAGGGCGGAGGAGGAGAAGACCGGCACAGAGGACCCCTTGAGGAGATCGGGAGGAGGCGATGTGGAATCCGCCAGGGCTCCCGTCAGGGCCGTCGACGCGTCGGCACGTGCACGCTAGGCGTGTACGTCGCCCACGCGGCCGCGCTCCGGGAGCACCCGCTCGGACGTTCCGTTGATGGGGCTCACCTCCCTCGGTCGCGGTCGTACTCGGCGCCGGACACCTTACCGCATGCCCGGCACCGATGATCAAACCTTCCGGGCGAGCTGCTACCGGCCCGTCCCGTAGCGGAGTCCGTCGAGGAGCAGGTCGAGGAGCCGGCCAGCCCTGTCCCGCTGGGCGGGGGCGCTGGTGACCTGGGCGATACCCGTGAGGCTGAGGCCGACGTCGAAGGCGTCGACGTCCGACCGCAGGAGGCCGGCTTCCGCACCGGCGGACAGCAGGGAGTCGATCGCGGTGCCGAGCTTCTCGAGGGTCTCGGCGAAGGGGTCCGCGCCGGACGCGACTGCGGCGCGCAGGGCGTCCGCCATGCCCTGCTTGGCGGCCAGATAGTCGATGAACCGGTCCATCCACAGCCGCAGCGCGCGGTCCGGAGGCAGTTCGGCCAGGAGTTCCGCGGCGCCGTCGCAGACGCGGGCCAGTTCGTTGCGGTAGGCCGCCTCGACCAGTGCGCCACGCGTGGGGAAGTGGCGGTAGAGGGTGGCCGAGCCGACGCCCGCGGCCTTGGCTATCGCGTCGAAGGGAACGTCCGGTCCCTGCTCGGCGAAGGCGCGGACGGCCGTTTCGAGGATGCGCTCCCGATTGCGGCGGGCGTCGGCTCGCAGCGGACCCGGGCTGCTCGTCACTGGCTGTTCCTTTCGTCGGGTCACCAGTCTACTTGGACAAACGGGGAGCTCCCCGGTTACCGTCGTAGCTAACCGGGGAGCTCTCCGGTTAGCTACGGCTCAGCTACGACGACTACGTCTGAGGGAGAACCCTTGATGACCAGCGAGAAGACCGTCCTGATCACCGGCACGTCCTCCGGTATCGGCCTGGCCGCCGCGGTCGGCGCCGCCCGCGCCGGCTGGACCGTCATCGCCACCATGCGGGACACCGGCAAGGCCGAGGCCCTGCTCAAGGCCGCCGACGAGGACGGCGTCGCCGATCGCGTCCAGGTCAAGCGCCTGGACGTGGTCGACCCCGAGAGCGTCGCCGCCTGCCTGGACGAGGTCATCGCCGAGCACGGCCACCTCGACGCACTGGTCAACAACGCCGGCGCCGCCGGGGTCGGAACCATCGAGCAGAGCAGCCTGGACGACGTCCGCGCCGTCATGGAGGTCAACTTCTTCGGCGTGGTGACCACCACGCGGGCCGCCCTCCCCCACCTGCGGGCCTCCGGAGGCCGGGTCATCACCGTGACCAGCGTCGGCGGCGTCGTCGGCCAGCCCTTCAACGAGGCGTACTGCGCGGCCAAGTTCGCCGTCGAAGGCTTCATGGAGTCCCTCGCCCCCGTCGCCGCCACCGTGGGCGTCTCCGTGACCGTGGTGGAGCCGGGCGCGGTGGCCAGCGAGTTCGTCGCCAACCTCGGTCTGGACATCCCCGCCCTGCTCAGCGAGGCCGGGCCCTATGCCCCCGCCCTCCAGGCGTACCTCTCCCGCACCCAGACCTCCTTCGCCAACGCCCAGACCCCGGCCGAGGCCGCCGCCCCGATCGTCACGGCCCTGACCGACGAGCGGCCGGCCTTCCGGGTCCAGACCTCCCAGTGGGCCCGGGAGTTCAGCGGAACCAAGCTCGCCGACCTCGACGGCTCCGCCGTCCAGGCCCTCACCCGCGCCTGGGTCCGCTGAACGACTACGCGTACGAGGAGGCCGTCAGGCCGACTGCCACAGCTCGATCCGGTTGCCCTCGGGATCGGTGACCCAGCCGAATCGACCGACGCCCTCCATCTCCTGGATCTCCTCGGCCACCTCGGCTCCCCTGGCTCGCAGCTGGGCCAGCATCGCGTCCAGGTCGCGGACCCGGAAGTTGAGCATGGTCTGCTGCGAGCCGGAGCCGAAGTACTCCGTCCCGGACTCGAACGTCGCGAACACCGTCGGCCCGTCCGCCTGACGCCACAAACCGTGCTCATCGGCGTCAAGCCCCAGACAGTCGCGGTACCAGGCGTTCAGACCCTCCGGGTCGGCCGCCCGCAGGAAGTACCCACCGATCCCCAGCACACGTTCCATACCGCCCATCCTGCCAGGACGGCGCTGCGCGGCACGGCGAACTGGGCCCTGCCCCTCAGGCCAGGTGGTCGGCGACCAGGGCGGCGAACTCCTCCGGGGGCATGATCGGCACGCCGAGCTCCTCGGCCTTGGCGCGCTTGGAGCCGGCCTTCTCGCCTGCGACGAGCAGGCTGGTCTTCTTGGAGACGGAGGAGGATGCCTTGCCGCCCGCGCGTTCGATGAGTTCGTTCATCGCGTTGCGGGAGAGTTCGGCGAGGGCGCCGGTCATGCTGCCGGTGACGACGACGCTCTGCCCGGCCAGCGGGCCCGCGTCGGTCGTGGTGGTCTCGCCCGCCTGGTCCTGGGCGGGTGTGGCTGCGGCTGCTGTCGGCTCGGTGACCTGGGTGCCGACGCCCTGGGCTGCGAGGCGGTCCAGCAGCGGGGCCACCTCGGCGAGTTCGGACAGGACCATGGCCGCCTTCTCGGTGCCGATGCCGTCGACGCCGGCGAGTGCCTCGGCGTCGGCGGCGCGGATGGCGGTCATGCTGCCGAAGTGGGCGGCGATCCGGCGGGACATGGTGCGGCCGGTGCCGCGGATGCCCAGGGCGCAGAAGACGCGGTTGAGCGGCCGGGTGCGGGCGGTCTCGATGGCGGCGAGGAGCTTGACGGCGCTGGTCTCGCCCATGCGGTCGAGGGTGAGCAGCTGCTCCCTGGTGAGGGTGAACAGGTCGGCGAGGTCGGCGACGAGGCCCGACTCGACCAGCTGGACGGCGCGGGTGCCGCCGAGGCCCTCGATGTCGAGCTGGTCGCGCCCGGCGGCGTAGATCACGGAGGCGACGGCCTGGCAGGCGCGGCCGCGCACGCAGCGCCAGCGCTGCTCGGAGGTGTCGATGGAGTCTCCGCAGCGGGGGCAGACCTCGGGGAAGACGATGGGCTGCTCGGCGCCGGTGCGCTCCTCGACCAGTGGCGCCTCCACGCGCGGGATCACGTCGCCCGCGCGGTAGACGAAGACCTGGTCGCCGATCATCAGGCCGCGCCGCTCGATGTCGGCGGGGTTGTGCAGCGTCGCGTAGGTGACGGTGACGCCGTCGATGACCACCGGTTCGAGGACGGCGCGGGGCGCGATGATGCCGGTGCGGCCGACGTTCCACTCCACGCCGAGCAGCCTGGTGACCTTGTGCTGGGCCTGGAGCTTGCGGGCCACGGCCCAGCGCGGTGCCCGGGAGCCGGAGCCGGCGGCCTCCTGGTCGGCGACCGCGTCCGCCTTGATGACGACGCCGTCGATACCGAAGGGCAGGGCGGCGCGCAGGGCGGCGATCTCGTCGATGCGCCGCTGCACCTCCTCGAGGGTGGCGCAGCGCAGGGGTGCGGCCTCGGTGGTGGCGGCGGTGTTGGCGCCGAGTTCGGCGATCCGGGCGAGCAGGGCGGCGTGGTCGAGGCCGGGCAGGCCGTGGGCGTCGTAGCCGAAGAAGGTGAGCTCGACGCGGTAGGCGCGGTCCTTGGCGCGCAGGGTGCCGGCGGCGCCGCTGCGCGGGTGGGCGAAGGGGGTGGCGCCGTGGGCGGTGCGGGCGGCGTTGGCCGCCTCGAACTGCTCGTGGGTGAGCAGCACCTCGCCGCGCAGTTCGACGTCGACCGGCTCGGTGAGCTGGGCGGGCAGGCCGAGCACCGCCTCGGCGGCGGCGGTGATGTCCTCGCCGGCCAGGCCGTCGCCGCGGGTGAGGACCTGGGTGAGGCGGCCGGCCCGGTAGCGGGCGGCGACGGCGAGGCCGTCCAGCTTCGGCTCGACGCACCAGGCGGCGACGGGCCGGCCGAGGCGGCGCTCCAGGCCGGCGGCCCAGGACTCCAGCTCCTCGGCGGAGAAGACGTTGTCGAGCGAGAGCATCGGGGTGCTGTGCGGCACGTCGCCGACGGCCGCGCCGCCGGCCACCTTGCCGGTGGGCGACTCGGGCAGCACCTCCTCGGGGTGCGCCTGCTCGTACGCCTCGATGGCCCTCACCAGGGCGTCGTACTCGTCGTCCCCGAGCGGCGTGGAGCCGTCGCCGTAGTAGGCCCCGGCCGCGCGTACGGCGGTGGAGACGGCGTCGGCGTACTGCTGCGGGGTGGCCAGGGAGGCGTCGTCGTTCATACGGACATCATCGCGAGTCGCACTGACATCCGGACTCGGGCTCCGCTCGACCTCGCCGCCGGGCGTGTCCCGGCCCCGGCCCTCGCAGGCCCCCGGTGCCGTCAGCCGACGCGGCTCAGCCTCGCCGCCCGGCTACCCGCCTCACCGGGGGCGGCGGGCTCGGCGGGTTCGGTGGGTTCGGTGGGCTCCCGCTCGGGGCCGGCGAGCAGGATGGCGCGCTGAAGGCGGCGCAGCCCGGGGCCCGGTTCCATGCCCAACTCCCGTACCAGGGTGGTGCGCAGGCGCTGGTACGCCTCCAGTGCCTCGCCGCGTCGGCCGGAGCGGTGCAGGGCGATCATGTACTGGCCGTGCAGGCCCTCGTGGGTGCGGTAGCGGTCGACGAGGACGGTGAGTTCGGCGATCAGGGCGCGGTGGCGGCCGAGCCTGAGGTCGGCCTCGATCCGCTGGTCCAGGACGTAGAGCCGGGACTCCTCCAACCGCTTGGCCTCGACGGCGAGTTGGCCGCCGGTCGGCACGTCGGCGAAGGCCGGGCCGCGCCACACGGCCAGGGCTTCGGCCAGCCGGCTCGCGGCGAGCGCGTGGTCCTCGGCGTCCATGGCGCAGTAGCCGAGTCCGGCGAGCCGCTCGAACTCCGCGACGTCCGCCGCTCCCCCGCCCCCGTTGAGCCGGTAGCCGCCGGGCGAGGTCGCCAGGACGTCCTTGGCGCTCGCCCGCTCCGCCGCTCCATCCGCCGCGCCCGACGCGAGTGCCCGGTCGATCAGTTCGCGCAGTTGCAGGACGTACGTCTGCACGGTGGTGCGGGCGCTGCGCGGCGGACGGCCGGACCACAGCTCCTCCGCCAGCAGGCAGGCCGGGACCACCTCGCCCACCCGCAGCGCCAGCAGTGCCAGCACCTGCCGGGGCTTCGGCGCCGACGGCACCACCGAGATCCCGCCCACCCGGACGTCCAGCTCCCCGAGCACCCGAATTTCCACGTTGACCATCCCCCACATCACACGGAACACCGCAGGCGCGTACGCTGCGGCCGGCACCCGGGTCGACACCCCTGGGGCAACTGCGACCAGTCAAAAACAGGTCATGTGGTTTGTCAACAGAAAACCGAACGTACTGTTTGTTTATGAGGGAGGGTCAGGCGCAGTCCGGCGCGGACAGCAGCAGTCAGCTGCGGTCAGCTGCCCAGGCTCGTCTCGCGGGAAGCCTCCACCTCGGCCACCACCTGGGCGCCGCGCTCCGGCCCCATCCGCAGGGCGGCCAGCACGCCCGGCACCGCGATGCTGGGCATCAGGTGCTGGTAGAGCCCCGACACCCGTTCCTCCAGGTCCGCCCGGGCGGACAGCTTCTGCGACTGGATCTGCACACCCGTCCAGGCCGCGACCAGCAGCCAGGCCGTGTCCGCCGCGACGACGTGCGGCAGCAGTTCCCCGCGCTCGCCGGCCGCGACCAGCAGGTCCTCCATCCGCCCGATCCAGCCGGGGATCGCGCCGCCGAGGTCGTCCAGCACGTCCTGACCGAGCGAGAGACGGGCCCCCGCACTGAGCAGCGGGTCGCGCGGCATCAGATGGGCCACCACCATACCGGTGTCCACGAACTCCTGTAGCTTGCAGGTTCGTTCGGGGACGCCGTCCTGGGTGAACTGCTCCTCCACCACGCCCTGGGCGAGATCCCGCTTGGAGGCGAAGTGGAAGTACACCGCGCCCCGCGTCACCCCGGCCCGGGCGACCACCTCGCCGATGGTGGCGCCCTCGTACCCGTGCTCGTCGAAGACCGACGCCGCGGCCTCCAGGATCAGCCGACGCGTACGAACCGCCCGCTCCTGCCGCACCACCGCAACCACCCCGCCCTGAGCCGTCCCTCAAACAAAACCAAACCAAACACCCCGTATCTTAGCGACGGGTCACCCGAAGGCGACACGATCAACCCTCACGATCGCCACATCCGTATCTCTGCCCCCACCCGCCCCTTTCTCAGAGGGTTCTCAGGAACCTCACAGTCGCCCACCTGTGAGGAAATCGAGGGGCGCGCACCGTTCGGCGACGTGCGCGCCCCTTCATCGACCACCTGGAGCCAGCCCTAAAACCGAACGATCGGTTTTATTTCTCGGATTCAGGCAGCCCCACCTGCTTCTCAGCCCAGCACCGCCATGGCCTCCACCTCCACCAACTGGTCGTGGTAACCGAGTACGGCCACCCCGAGCAGGGTGCTCGGCGCGTCGTGCTCGCCCATGTACGCGCGATACACGTTCCACACCTTCACCAGGTCGGCCTGGTTCGAGGAGGCCACGTACACGGTGGTCCTGGCGATGTCGGTGAGCCCCGCACCGGCACCCTCCAGCGCGGTTATCAGATTGCGCATCACCTGGTGGGCCTGGGCCTCGAAATCCCCGACCCCCACCGTCTTCCCCTCCTCGTCCAGCGGACAGGCACCGGCCATCCAGAGCGAGCGGACCGGAGCCTCGACCAGCGCCGCATAGGCGTAGTCGACGGCAGGGGTCAGCCGGGAATTGCGGATCAGCTTCACGTGCGAGCTCATGGGACCTCCAACACTCGAGGGACAGAAAGACAGAAGGGCAGAAGGACAGCGGGACGACAGGACCGAACGTTCGCGCCCATGGTTGGCCTGACCGGGCCGACGGTCAATCGGTTTTCGCACGAACTCCCGTTCCCCGTAGGGCCCGTGCGTTCGCGATTCACCTGCACGGGTGATGGCGGCCGGACCCGCCGACCCGGAATCCTGGTCCCTTCCGCACCGCACCGCACCACACTTCGGGGAGTCGAGCGATGGAGCCCATGGAGTCACCGATGGAATCCCCGCAGTCCGACGACAACCGGACCTCAGGAGTCGGCCGCCGCCGCATGCTGGGCCTCGCCCTCGGCGCCGGACTCGCCCCGGCCCTCGCCCCGGCCCTCGCCGCCACCGCCCCTGCCCAAGCCGAACCGGCCCAACCCGCCCGACCGGCCGGCGCCCGCACCGAGGACACCACGCCCGCCGCCGCCCTCGGCCGCCGCGTCGCCGCCGTGGCCGCCTCCCAGCTCGGCGTCCCGTACGCCTGGGGCGGCGGCGACCGCCTGGGCGCGGGCCTCGGCTTCTGCGACGAGGAGAACGGCTACCTCAACGGCGTCTGCATGGGCCAGAGCACCGTCGGCTTCGACTGCAGCGGCCTCTCCCTCTACTGCTGGTACCGCGCCAGCCACGGCACCGTCGAGCTGGGCCACTACACCGTCGCCCAGTTCCACCGCAGCGCCCCGGTGGAGCGGACCGACCTCGCCCCGGGCGACCTGCTGTTCTTCTCCCGCCCGGACGCCCCGCTGCACCACGTCGGCATCTACGCGGGCGAGGGCGCGATGATCCACGCCGAGCGCACCGGCACCCTGATCGCCCGCGTCGAGCACGTCCTCGACGTACCCCGCTGGGCCGGCGAGTTCGCCGGAGCACGACGCCCCGCGCCGCCCGCCTCGACAATCCCGTAGCCCTCCCTCCGGCCGGGAGTCGCCGGTTCGTTCAGCACCCGGCTGCCGGCGGCGCCGCACGGCCGGAGCGTTCGGCCTTCGCGTACCGGCTGATCAGCTTGTCGTACGTGGTGGACGGGACTGCCGAGCCGCTCGGGGACAGCGCGTCCCGGAAGGCCCGCGTGGCCCCGGTGAGGTAGTGGGAGGGGCCCAGGACGCGCGTGCAGTCGTCGAGGAGCGCGCCGAAGGCGACGCGGCAGTCGGCCGGGGCACGGTCACGCCGGGCCATCGCCTCGGCCAGGCAGCCGCGGACCGCCAGGGACAGGAGGTGGTCGGGGCCCACGATCCGCAAGGAGACCGGAAGCAGGTCCTCGTACGCGGCGACCGCCCCGACGAAGTCTCCGCTGACCGCGAGCAGCGCGGCGTAGGTGACACGGACGGGCAGGGCCTCGAGGTGGTCGGGCGGCATGAGCCGCCGGTAGTCGTGGAGCAGTTCGCGGTAGTCCTCGACTGCCCCTGCCGGGTCGCCTGCCTCCGACCGGCAGGTCAGCAGGCGGCCGCGCAGGTCGAGCGTTCGCGGATGGTCGGGGCCCAGGATGCGCGTGCAGTCCGTGGTCAGCTCCTGGTAGACGGGGAGCATCTCGTCCGCCTCGGCGTCCGTGGCACGGAGGTCGGCGAGGGCGATACGTGTCGCGAGGGTGTCCGGGTGGTCGGCGCCCAGCACCTGGCGGTGCACGACGATCAGCTCCTCGTAGGCCGCGACGGCCGCTTCGGCATCCCCCGCCGCGTGCAGCTTCCTGGCAAGCAGCGCTCGGGCGCTCAGGGTCTCCGGATGGTGCGGTCCCAGGATCCGGGCCATGTCCGCGAGCAGGACGCGAAGCTCGGTGACCGCTTCGGCATGGTTGCCCGCCTCTCCTCGCCAGTCGGCCAGCTTGACGCGGGTCACCAGGGTCTCGGGGTGGTCGGGGCCCAGGGCCCGCCCGTAGTCGGCGGCCAGGAGGGCGAACTCCTCGGCTGCCCGCCCGGGGTCGCCGATCGCGCCCTCGATGCCCAGGGCGAAACGCCGGAGCATCAGCACCTGGGGGTCGTCGGGGCCCAGTAGCGCGCACAGGGCGGCGGTCTCCTCCCTCACGACCCGGAGGGCGGTGACCGGATCGCTCTCCAGCAAGGCGTGCTGCCACCCGAGGCTCACGGCGCGGCCTTGGACGACGAGTGGGTGGTCGGGCCCGAGGAGCTCCTCGAACACACGGGTGGACTCGTTGATGCCGGCCGGTGCCGCCGTGGCGTCGCCCGCCTGATCGCGCAGCAGTCCCAGGGTGTAACGGGCGGCGGAGAGGTCGGCGTGGTAGGGCCCCAGAACCGGCACGGCCTCGTCGATCATGTCCTCCAGATCGGCGGCGGCTCCGGCCGGGTCTCCGGCGGCGGCCCGCCATTTGGCGAGCTCGTGCCGCACCACCAGGGTGCGGAGGTCGTTGCGGCCGAACGCCGCCAGATGGTCGCTCAGCAGCTCTCCGAGCCGCTCGCGGGCCCCGGCAGGGTCGCCCGCCCGACCCAGCAGGCGGGCGAGCTCCATGCGTACGTCCATGGTGATGTCGTCGAGGGGCCCGAGGTGGGTCCTGCAGTCGCCGAGCAGTTCCTCGTACACGGCGGCGGCACGCGGCTCGTCTCCCCTGTTGACGTGCAAGGAGGCGATCTTGGAGCGGACCGCGAGGGTGTGCCGGTGGTACGGGCCCTGGACGCGCCGGTGGTCGGCGAGCAGGTGTTCGTAGTCGGCCAGCGCACCGGCCAGATCGCCCCGGTGGTCGCGGGCGGCGGCAAGGGCACCACGGGCGTCGAAGGTGGCGAAGTGGTCCGGCCCGACCAGGCGGGCGCAGTCCGCGGCCAGTTCCTCGTACGCCGATACGGCCTCTGCGGGACGGGTGAGCCACAGGAAGCGGAGGGAGTTGCTGCGGCAGACGAGGGTGCGGACGTAGCCGGCGCCGTACTTCTGCGCGGAGATGGCCGCGAGTTGCCGGTAGTGGTCCGTCGTCGCCTGGAACAGCTGCGCGCGGGCGAGGCTCTGGCCGGTCCGGAGCAGGACGTAGTGCACATCGCGGTCCGACCACAGCAGGTGCTCGTCATGGGAGCGCAGCGCTTCGGTGTTGGCTCGGAACCGCTGGCCGGTGACGAAGTCGGGTTCCGTCTCCGGCCATGCGTCGAGCAGGGCGTCGGCCGCCGCCCGGAGCGTCCGGGCCACCAGGTCCCGCGGAAGCTGCTCGCGCACGCTTCGCTGCACCAGACCGTGGACCTGAACGGGCTGCCCCGGCACGTACGTGACCAGACTGAGCCGGTGCAGGGCGTGCAGCGCGCCCTCGGCGTCCTCGGCCGTCGCGGGGGCCGGTTGCCCGGTGTTGGCAGTGAGATGGGTGAGAGCGGGCCGGCTGGTCAGGACGTCGGTGGGGATGCCGTTGGGGTCCAGCATCGCCGCGAGTCGGAGCATGGGCCGGGCCAGGCCGGCCGGGCGCAACCGGTCGGCGTGTTCGATGGACAGGGACCAGGTGGCCGCCACGGTGGCGCTCTGGTCGTCGGGCAGGGAGCCGGGTTCGGGGAGCACGTCGGCCAGGTTCCTGAGCCGGTCGGCCAGCAGACGGCGGTAGCGGGCGCAGGTGACGGCGGTGTCGACGATGTAGGCGGCGGCCTGGGCGAGGCCCAGGGGCAGGTGTCCGAGGTCGTCGGCCAGGGCGTCGATCTGCTGTTCCGGCTCCGTGCGGCCGTGGGCGGTGAGCACGGCGGTGAGGTAGGCGCGTGCCTCCCCGGGCGTGAAGAGTCCGACGGGGAGGAGGCGGCGGCCCTGCCCGCTGAGGGCGGCGTCGCGACGGCGGGTGGTGACCAGGGTGCGGCCGTGCCCGCCGGGCGGCCACAGGCCGCGCAGGTCGGCCGGGTCGGCGAGGTCGTCGAGGACCACCAGCCACCGGCACGGCTCCTGCCCGTGCTTGGGCTCCAGCCAGGCCAGGAACGCGCGGGCGGCCTGCTCCGGGTCGCTCGGGTCGGCGGCGAGGACCTCGATGCCGGCCTGGGCGTATCCGGCGGTGATCGCCTGGCGACTGCTCGCGCTGATCCACACCAGCACGTCCACGCTGCCGGTTTCCCAGGCGGTGCGGGCGTAGTCGGCGGCCAGCTGGGTCTTGCCCACGCCGCCGGTCCCGGCCAGCACCTGGCTGAGGACCGTCGTGCCCCCGAAGTCGACCACCGCACGGAGCTGGTGGGCCTCGGCCCGGTCCTGGAAGGACAGGGCGCGGGGCGGGATCACGCCGATCTGGTGCGGCCAGGTGGCCGGTGTGCGGGGCGCGGCGTGGTGGTGGACCTGGCCGACGTAGCCGAAGGCGACGCCGCCCCGGTCGCCGTAGACGCTGGTGATGCCGTGCAGTGATGCGGTCGTGCTGTCTCCGGGCCCGCTCAGTGGCGCTGCGGACCCGGCCGGGAAGGGTTTCCCAGCGTCACATCCCCCTGGACCATTGCGGCCGCGAACGACCCGTGGTCGGCCTCGACATGCAGGTTCCCACCGACGGCCAGCCCGCCGTCCGCCGCCGACACCCCGCCGGACGCCCGGGAGTCGTGGTCGAGGGTCCGCACCTGCTCCACCGCACGGCGCAGCGCCTCGCCGAAGGCGGGATCCTCCTCGACGGCGTCCTCCAGTGCGAGCCGTACCCGCTGCCGGGTGCGGTCACCGATCTCGTCCCGCTCCGCCTCCTCGGAGAGTCGGCGCAGCGCCGGGTCCGCGCCGAGCCTGCGGCTGACCAAGCCGTGGAGTTCGTCCATCGCGGCGTCGAGGGTCCGGTCGACTTCCTCGTCGGCCCGCCCGGCCACCCGCTTCGCCTGACGGACCTTCCAGGCCGACACATACCCGACCGCGATCTCCGCACCAGTCATCCGCGCCCCCGCACCTCGCTCCTGACCAGACATCAGACCGTACTCCTGCCCGGGAGGGAAGGGCGATCAGCTCTGAAAGCCTCGCCGGGACACACTGATGAGCCGTCACGCTCGCAGCCGGGGGGCAGGCGGGGCCTACACCGCCCCGCGCCGCTCCCCCAGCCCCGCGTGCACCCGCAGCAGCAGCGACTGCAGGACCTCCCGCTCCCCCGCGTCCAGCGGCGCCAGCACCTCGTCCTGCACCTCCCGCGCCTGCTGATCCAGCTCCGCGAGCAGCGCCCGCCCCGCTGCGGTGACGGACACCGACACCCGCCGCCGGTCCGCCGCGTCGCGCGCCCGTTCGACGTACCCGGCGGCGGCGAGCTGGTCCGCTACCTTCGCGAGGTCGCTCGGGTCGATCCCGAGCCGCCCGACCAGGTCCCGCTGCGCCTGCGGCCCGAAGTCGGCCAGCGCGGCCAGCACGGCCATGTCCCAGAGCCGCAGGCCGCGTTGGGCCAGCCGCTCGGTGAGCCTGGTGCGCGAAGCCTTGCCGACCTTCGAGAGCAGGTACGTGCTGAGGTCCAGCAGCGTGGGCGGCAGGTCCTGGTGAGGGGGCGGGGCGTCGGAAACCATGGCGACAGTCTAGGGTTCATCCCTATAGTGGGTGCTGACCCACTAATTCGCCCCGGCGGCCGCACCCGCACCGCCCGACCCAGGAGTTCGCCCGTGGACGCCCCCTACCCCCGCCTGCTCGTCACCCGCTTCGCCGAGTGCTTCACCTTCTACCGCGCCGTCCTCCCCGCCCTCACCGGCGCCGAGCTCGCCAAGGGCGCCCCCGAAGGCCCGTACGCCAACTGGGACGTCGCCGACCGGGCCGTCCTCGCGCTGTACGACCGCGCCGCCATGGCCGCCGACCTCGGCACCGCCCACCTGCCCGCGCGCCCGGCCGCCGACGCGCAGGACGCCGCCATGCTCGTCCTGCGCGTCGGCGACGTGGACGCCGCGCTCGACCTGTGCCTGCGCAGCGGTGCCTCCCTCGTCGCCCCGGCGACCGACCGCCCGCAGTGGGGCCCCGGCCTGCGCAGCGCCCATCTGCGGGACCCGGAGGGCCAGTTGATCGAGCTCCAGTCCTACTGACCGGCGCCGTCCCCCTCCCACAGCTGCGGCGCGCACCCCTCCACCAGCGCGCCGATCCGCGCCAGGGCCTCCTCGGCGGGCATCGGGTCGAGCCGCCGGCCGTCCCTCAGCCGCAGGGCGACCCGGCCGTCCACGGCCTCCTTCGCCCCGATGACCGCCTGGTACGGCACCAGCCTGGCCTCCCGGATCCGCGCACCCAGGCTCCCGTACTCGGGCCCGGCAATCTCGGCCCGCAGCCCGAGCTCCAGGCATCGGCGCCGCAGCCGCTCGGCCTGCTCCACCTCCGCCTCGGAGATCGGCACCAGAACCACCTGGACGGGCGCCAGCCAGGCCGGGAACGCCCCGCCGTACAGCTCGATCAGGTGGGCGACGACCCGCTCCACGCTGCCGATCACGCTGCGGTGCACCATCACCGGCCGGTGCTTGAGCCCGTCCGGGCCGATGTAGTGCAGGCCGAACCGCTCCGGCTGGTGAAAGTCGATCTGGACGGTGGAGAGGGTGAACTCCCGCCCGGCGCCGTCGGCGATCTGCACGTCGATCTTGGGCCCGTAGAACGCCGCCTCGCCCTCCGCCGCCTCGAACGGCACCCCGGAGCGCTCCAGCACCTCGGTCAGCAGCGCGACCGCCCGCTCCCACAGTGCCGGATCGGCCACGTACTTGCCGCCCTCGCCAGGCAGCGAGAGCCGGTAGCGCACGGGTACCACGCCCAGCGCGCGGTGCGCCTCACGGATCAGCTCCAGTGCGGCCACGGCCTCGTCGGCCGCCTGCTCCGGGGTACAGAACACGTGCGCGTCGTTCAGCTGGATCGCCCGGACCCTGGTCAGCCCGCCCAGCACACCGGACAGTTCGGAGCGGTACATGCCGCCCAACTCCGCCATGCGCAGCGGCAGTTCGCGGTAGCTGTGCGAGCGGGAGCGGTAGATGAGGGCGTGGTGCGGGCACAGGCTCGGCCGCAGCACCATCTCCTCCGCGCCGAGCCGCATGGGCGGGAACATGTCCTCGCGGTAATGCTCCCAGTGGCCGGAGATCTCGTAGAGGTCGCGCTTGCCGAGCACCGGGGAGTAGACGTGCCGGTAGCCGGCCAGGCGTTCGCGCTCGCGGATGAACTCCTCCAGCGCGTGCCGGATCGCGGCGCCGTCGGGCAGCCAGTACGGCAGGCCCGAGCCCATCAGGGGGTCGGTGTCGAACAGGTCCAACTCGCGGCCGAGCTTGCGGTGGTCGTGGTGGTTCATGAGGGTGGTCTCCGCTCGGGTGTGCCGCAGGGCGAGTGCGGGAGCGGGAACGACGAAGCCCCGGGGCACTCGGCCCCGGGGCTTCGGACTAGGTCAGCAGTCAGCGCACCGGGACTCTCTCCGGCGTCGTCGTGACGAGTGCAGCGCGCTTCATGCCTTCCACGCTAGCAGGCCGCGCGCCCGCTTGGCGATCTTTTTCCGCAGGCCGGTTCGGGGGTCGGCGCAGTTCGGGGGTCAGTGCAGTTCGGGGGTCAGTGCAGGACGACGCACCCGCGCGCCGCCAGCGCGTCGAGCAGCGCGACCGGCAGCCTGACGTCGTTCCACCGCAGGTCCAGCTTCTCCAGCGCCGGCAGCGCGCCGGGCTCCGCGAGCCAGTCCGGCAGCGCGGTGATCCGGTTGGACCGAAGGTCGATGCGGCGCAGCAGCGGCAACCGGGCGAGCACGGAGGGGAGTTCGGCCAGGGCGTTGTCCCGCAGCTCCAGCTCCCGCAGTTCGGTCAGCTCCGCCACGGACTCCGGCAGGGCGGTCAACGCGTTCCCGCGCAGCCACAGTTCGCGCAGGTTGCACAGGTGGCCGATCGATTCGGGCAGGGCGGTCAGCTTTCCGTTCTGTGCGCGCAGTTCGAGCAGGGCCGCCATCTCACCGATGGCGTCGGGGAGTTCGGCGAGCGGGTTGTCGCCGACGTTGAGGTAGCGCAGAGAGGTGAGCCGTCCGAGGCTCTCCGGCAGCGAGGTCAGCGCGTTGTCGTGCAGGTAGAGGAAGTCGCGCAGCCCGGTGAGATCGCCCAGTTCCCCGGGGAGGCGGGTGAGCAGGTTGTGCCCGAGGTCGAGCGTCCTCAGGTTGCGCAACTTGCCGATTCCGGGCGGCAGTTCCTCGATCCCGGTGTCGGCGAGGATGAGGACGGTCAGGTCCGTACGGTCCCACACCCCGGCGGGCACAGCCTCGAGCGGCTGCCGCCACAGGTTGAGCACCACGTCCGTGCCGTCGTTCATCCTCGTCCCCACCTCGGCCTCCCACCACCGGCCGGTGGCTGCGCCCACTGTACGGAACGATCGTTCGGGTGAGGTCCGGTGTGTCGCGTTTGGCGCCCCGCCCGGCGAGGCAGAACCACCGCCGTGCCCGACAACCCGACCGAGGAGAGCCGCCCTTGACCGCCGTCCCGCTCCCGCACACCCTCATCGGCCACGGCCCGCACCACGTGATCGCCGTGCACGGCTGGTTCGCCGACCGCGGCGCCTACGAGCGCATGCTGCCCGACCTCGACCTCGACGCCTTCACCTACGCCTTCGTCGACCTGCGCGGCTACGGCGAGGCCCGCGACCTGCCCGGCCGGCACACCACCGCCGAGGGCGGCGCGGACCTGCTGGCGACGGCGGACGCCCTCGGCTGGGACCGCTTCTCCCTCATCGGGCACTCGATGGGCGGCTGCGTCGTGCAGCGCGTCCTCACCCTCGCGCCCGAGCGCGTACGGCGGCTGGTCGGCATCGCGCCGGTGCCCGCCTCCGGCGTCCCGATGCCGCCCGAGCAGTGGGAGTTGTTCGCGGGCGCCGCCGACCTGCCGGAGAACCGGGCGACCGTCATCGACATCACCACCAGCGGTGTGCGGCCGCGCGCGTGGGTGGCGCGGATGCTCGCCCAGTCGCTGGGGCGCAGCGACGTCAAGGCGTTCCGCGCGTGGCTGGACTCCTGGGCGCTGGAGGACTTCCACGAGGAGATCGCCGGACTGCCGCTGCCGGTACGGGTGTTCGTCTGCGAGCTGGACCAGGCGCTGACGGGCGAGTTCCTCCGCGGGACGTGGCTGCGCCACTACCCGAACGCCACCGCCGTCGACCTGCCCGCCACCGGGCACTACCCGATGGAGGAGACACCGCTGCAACTCATCAGCGCCATCGAGGAGTTCCTCGGCGAGGACGACGGGGAGGGCTGAGCCGGAGGCCGCCGCGCCCGACCGGGGCGCGGCGGCACCGCCGTCAGCCCTTGCCCTCGCTGCCCTCGCCGCCCTTGCCACCCTCGCCGCCCTTGCCGCAGAACACGTCCTCCATCAGCCCGAACTGCGCGCCCATCTGCGCGTAGACCTGCTGCGGGTCGCCCTTCGGCGTCGTCGACACGGCCAGCCAGCGGTTGCCCGAGGACCACATCTGCGACAGGTACCCGGGCATCGACCCGTCGTGCCCGTACACCGGCCCGCAGCTGAGGTCGACCCGGGCCAGCCCCAGCCCGTAGTTGGCGCTGCTCGGCGAGCCGTCCGGGGTCATCGGGATGGTGGTCTTCATCGCCGCCATCTGCTCCGGCTTGAGCAGCCGCCCGCCCAGCAGGGCCCTCTCGAAGCGGATGAGGTCGTCGGTGGTGGAGATCAGCTCACCGGCGGAGGTGGCCCAGGTGACGCTCTGCTCGCTGATGTCGTAGTCGGTGCGCGGCGCGGTCGGCCCGGTGCCGTCGACCAGCGTGAGGTAGCCGTGGGCGTGCGGGCCGCGGATGTCGGTCGAGGCGCCGGGGAAGTACGTCCTGGTCAGGCCGAGGGGGCGCAGGATGCGGGCCTCGATCTCGTGGGCGTACGTGTTCCCGGTGACCTTCTCGATGACCATGCCGAGCAGGATGAAGTTGGTGTTGGAGTAGTGGAAGGAGGTGCCGGGCGCGAAGTACGGCGCGTGCGCCGTCGCGGCGGCCATCACCTTGTCGCGCGGGACGCTGTCCTTGAAGCCGCCGCCCTCGATCCACTTGCGGGCGTCGGCGACGTTGGTGAACGTCGGAAAGACGCCCCCGTCGGGCTCGTTGGTCGGGTCCCAGACGCCGGAACTGTGGTTGAGCAGCTGGCGGATGGTGATGTGCGCGCCGTTCGGGACCAGCCCCGGCAGGTAGCTCTCCACCGGGTCGTCCAGGCCGATGCGGTGCTCGCCGACGAGCTGCAGCACGGTCGTCGAGGTGAACACCTTGGTGATGCTGCCCGCCCGGTACCGCCCGTCCGTCCGTACCGGCGCGCCGGTACGGAGGTCGGAGACGCCGGAGCCGGCCCGCCGCACCCCGTCCTCGTCGACCACCTCACCGAAGGAGGCGGCCGCCCCGGCCGCCGTCACCTTCCGCAGGCCCGCCCGCAGCCGGGCACCGAGGTCGCCCTGGCCGTTGCCGCCCTGGCTGTCCGCCGCCAGACTGTCGGCGCCCTGGCTGTCGGCTCCCTGGCTGTACCCGTCCAGACCGATCAGGGCGTCCTGCCCCGGGACGGTCAAGGTCGGCAGAGCCTGCACCGGCCCGGGCGTCGGCACCGGAGCCGCCGACGCCGAGGCGACGGGCGCCGCCAGCGCCACACAGATCGCCGCCACCAGCACGGACACCCTACGACGCGCCATGAATCCCCCCATCACTGCGGCAGGCTCCCCGCCTGCCGTCTCCGCCCAGCCTCTCCGCTGCCTCCCCGACGGTCATCAATCGCCGGGAGGAGGCACTTCTCCGCCCTCCAGCGGAGCACCGCCTACGCCGCTCGGACGAGATGCGGGCGCTCAAACCCCCCTGACGGTCAGTCGGTATCCGGGCAAGGCTGCCCGCAGGCACGCCTGTCAGTGGCGACCGCTATGTTCACGGGCATCAGTCGGACCGGACGAGGAGGCGCGGTGACGGATCTCAAGACCGAGGCGATCAGCTGGGAGGAGCTGCGCGCGCTCATCGCCGCCCGGGTGCCCCAGGGGGTGATCGAGCGGCTCTCCGGCGTGCCCGCCGCCGAGCTGAGCCATGTCCGCGCCCCGCTGCGGGAGCTCCGCGCGGAGCTTTCGCGCGAGCTCTCCCACGGCTCCCCGAACCGGTACTCCGCGGCCTACGACCAGCTCGCCGCGCTCCAGTTCGCCGGGCTCTCCGCCGCCGCCACCCCGGCCCAGGCACTGGACTGGCTGACGCACCGCCGCCTGCTCGACGTCACCTGGCCCCTGCCCTCCGGCGGTTCCACCAACCCCGACTGCCGCGCCCACCTGCTGGCCCTGCTCCCGCCCCACCGTGACCAGGCGTTCCACCGGGAACTCGCGGTGCGGCTCGCCGAGTGGCTGCCGGCCCGCGGCGACCGCGACCGCTGGCTGATCGTCCGCGGCCTCGCCCTCCGGTCGGGCGCCGAAGTCCCCGCCACCGACGGGTACGTGATCGGCTGGGTGCGCGAGGGGAACGGGATGCGCTCTCCCCACAGCGAGATCGGCGAGTGGCTCGCCGAGCAGGGCCTGCGCGAGCCGGTGCCGCACCACACGACCCTGCTCTCCTGGCTGCGTGCCCAGCCCCGGCTGGCCGAGCTCGTCCGCCGTCTGTTCGAAGTCCCGGACGTCGGCGGCGAGTTCATCCGCTTCTCCCACCCCGGGCTCGCGCCGGACGACGCCTGGCCGACGGCCCTCGCCTCCGTAGCCCGCGAGGGTCTGCTCGAGCGCGCCGAACTGATCGACCTCTGTCTCGGCACGCTGCTGCGCGGCGACCGGCCCGGCAACCTGCGCGGCTTCCTCCAGTTGTACGCCGCCCTGGCCCTCGACGCCGAGGAGGTCCTCTCCCGGGCCCGCGACCACGTCCGGCTGGCCGGAGACGGAGCACCGACCGCCGCCAAGGCGGCCCAGACCGCGCTGGTGTCCGTGGACGACCGCCTCCCCGTCGACGTGTTCGCCGAGCTGACGGCCGCCGTCCTGGCCCGCCCGGAGAAGGGCCTCGCCACCACCCAGCTGAGCCGCGCCGACACCACCCTGCGCCGCGACCCGGCCACGGCCGACGACCTGCTCCCCGCCGTCTGCGTCGCCTTCACCCACCCGGCTCCGGCCGTCCAGGAACGCGCCCTCCACCTCGCCGCCCGGCACCTGCCCGACGTCGCCCCGGCCACCGCCGAGGCCGTACGCACCGCGGCAGCCGCCCTCGGCCCCGCGCTCCAGCCCGATGCCCAGCGTCTGCTGGCAGCCGAGGCTCCGAGCGCCCCGGACCCGAGCGCCCCGAACCCGACGTCCGACGCGCCGTTCGCGGCCCCGCACGCGAGCCGCACCGCGCTCCCCGCCTCCCCCACCGGTCCGCTCGACCTCGCCGAGCGGCTGGCGGCCGTCCTGGCCGACCGGATGCCCGACCCCGGCGAGTTCGAGGTGCTGCTCGCCGCCCTCGTCACCGAGCACCACCGCGACGCCCCGGCCCTCCGCAGCGCCCTCGCCCCGCTCAACTCCCACCGGGACGACGAATCGGTCCCCTCCTGGCGGGCAGTTCACCCCAACGGGGCTCTCCTCTGCCTGCTCGACGCCCTGACCGGCCGGGACCACCAATCCGCGCTCCACACGGCCGAGATACTCGACGGCCCCGCGCACCTCCGCACCATGGCGTCGTTCCCCGCCCTGCGTGTGCTGGAGGCCGCCGCCCGGATCGCCGACGCGCCCGTACCGCTCCTGCTCGCCACTCCGACGGCCCCCGACGGCACCGTCGACCCGGCCGTGTTCACCGAGCGGCTCGCGGCGCACCGGGCCGCCGGGGTACTCCCCTGGCCCACCGACCTGGCCCAGTCCCTGCTCCGACTGCCCCCACCCGCGCTGCCGGCCGCCCGCGCCGCAGCCGCCGAACTCGGCTGCGAACTGCCGTCCGACACCCCGCCACCCGTCCCGGACGCCTTCCACACCCAGCACCCCGGCCAGCGCGAGAAGCGCACCCCGTACGACGGGACGCCCGCGCCACTGCCGCGCATCGCACCGTACGTCCGCGCCACCGAACCCGCCGCCGCCCCCGCCGGTGCCACGGGCCTCATGCACGCCCTCCCCGACCCGGCCGACGTCAGTCACTTCAGCGGCATGCGGACGCCCAACGCCGTCGAGCTCACCCTGCTGCCCTGGACCACGCCCTGGCACGCCGAGACGGTGGCCGCGCACGGCCTCCCCTCCCTGGTGCACCAGACGATCGCCTCCAAGGACCACCTCCACGCCCTCAACCCCCTGCTCCCCCGACTCGTGGAGGCCCCGGGCGGGCCCGGGCCGCTGACCCACCTGGCGCTCGCGTACGGCCTGACGGCCGCCCGGACGGAGCACCGAACCGCCGCGCTCGACGCCCTGTTGACGCTCCACGCCCGCAGCCGGCTGCACCCCGAGCAGCTCGGCAAGTGGACAGCCGAGCTCTGGCGCCTGACCGCCGCCAAGCCCAACCGCTTCCTCCCCGTCCTGGCCGACGCCGCACGCGGAGGTGCCGCCCAGCCGGTCTGGGAGGTGCTCGCCACCCTGATCGCCGAGGTCGTCACCGACCCGGCCGTACGGGGCCTGCCCGACGCCCTCACCCTGGCCGCCGAGTGCGCGGCGGCCAGTGGCATCCGCACCACCCTCCCCGCTCTCGACATCCTCACCGCCCCGACCGCACCCCGCCGCGTCCGAACGGAGGCCACCCGCCTGGCCCGCATCCTCACCTCCTGACGCCAGGAGGCGCCGGAAGTCGATCGGGCAACAGCACGGTTGGCATCGCCCCGAGCGGGCAGAGCTGATCCGCACGCCACACAACCGGGGGACGGGGATCTGATGCCGACAGCCATGCCATCGGACGGTTACAGCAGACGGGCTCCGCTCCCGGCGGCCCTCCCGGCGGCCCTCCCGCCGACGACGCCGCGCGCCGACCAGGCGGCACCGAGGCTCTGCTGACGGATCGTTTCGCCAAGGCGGAGAAGACTCGACCGCTCCGTCCCCGCCGACCCGCACGGCACCGTCCACCTCTGCCTCCTCGACGACCGCCACCTGCGGCCCTGACCAGGCCCGGGCCCGTCGGGCAAGCCCCTCTAGGATGCGTTCCATGATCCTCGAAAGCGCACTGCTCGATGTCCGGCCCGGGCGGGAGGACGAGTTCCTCGCCGCCTTCGCACAGGCCCGGCCGTTGATCTCGGTCCAGAAGGGCTTCCGGTCGCTGGAGCTGCGGCGGTGCCTGGACGAGGGGGGTGGTTCGCGCTTCCTGCTCCAGGTGGAGTGGGAGACGCTGGCCGACCACACCGAGGGCTTCCGCCGCTCCACCGAGTACGAGCAGTGGCGGGCGCTGCTGCACCACTTCTACGCACCGTTCCCCACGGTCGAGCACTACGGGGAACCGCTGCTGACAGCGTGAGACCGTGCTGTCGGTGATCTGCGGGTGATCTGACGGCGGCTCCTGCAATTCTCGATGGCAGGCCGCCCGACCGTGAGCGGCCTGCCCCACAGAGGAGCTCACCGCCGTGCCGTCAGCCACATCGCCCACCACCCCCTGGGACCACCGCCACCTGCCGCGTGCGGACGGAAGCACCGTCCTCGTCACCGGCGGCAACGCGGGCATCGGCTACTTCGTCGCCGAGCAGCTGTCCGCCACCGGGGCGACCGTCGTCCTGGGCAGCCGGAGCCTCGCCAGGGCGGAGGCCGCCCTCGCCTCCGTCCGCACCCACGTGCCCGACGCCCGCCTACGCGCCGTACGGCTGGATCTCGCCGACCTGTCCTCCCTCGCGACCGTCGCCGATTCCCTGGGTACGACCTCCCTCGACGCCGTCGTCCTCAACGCCGGGGTCGCGCTGGACGACCCGCCGCGCCAGGAGACCGCCGACGGCCACGAGCTGATGTTCGGCACGAACCACCTCGGCCACTTCGCGCT
Organism: Kitasatospora sp. NPDC051170; assembly: GCF_044455705.1. Lineage (NCBI taxonomy): Bacteria > Bacillati > Actinomycetota > Actinomycetes > Kitasatosporales > Streptomycetaceae > Kitasatospora > Kitasatospora sp. NPDC051170. Next base: position 238,665 of record NZ_JBITFA010000001.1, read on the forward strand.
GACCCGGTGGCTGATGCCCCTCCTCGAAGCCGCCCCGGCCGGCCGCGTCGTCACCATGGGCAGCTTCGCCGCGAAGTCCGAACGCCTGGACCTGAACGACCTCCAGTCCCGGGACGACTACCGCCCCAAGCGCACCTACGGACGGTCCAAGCTGGCCCAGATGCACTTCGGCCTCGAACTCGACCGCCGCCTCCACGCCGCCGGCAGCACGGTCGCGAGCATCGTGGTCCATCCCGGCGGCGCCCTGGACGGCCTCACCCCCTCGCGCCCGCCCGTGCACACCCGCACACCGGGCGCCCACCTGCGCGCGGCGCCCGCCGGCGTCCTCGTCCAGGGCAAGGACGCGGGCGCCTGGCCCGCCGTGCGAGCCGTCCTCGACCCGACCGTCCGGGGAGGGGAACTGTGGGCGCCGCGCGCCTTCGGCCTTCGTGGCAGGCCCAGGCGCGAGCCTGTGTGGGCCCACCTCGCGGACCCCGTGGTCGCCGCCCACCTCTGGGACGCCAGTTGCCGCTTCACCGGAGTCGACCCGATGCCGACCGCCTGAGAGTCACACCGGGTTGGCCGCGAGCAGCCCGACCGCGAGCGGCGTGAGGGAGTGGACGACCCGCTGCCCGTCCCGGACGGACGTGATCATCCCGCCCGCGCGCAGGACGGTCGCGTGCTGGGAGGCGGCGGGGGCGCTCACTCCCAGCCGGGTGGCGAGTTCGGTGGTGGTGCAGCCCGTACCGATCGCGCGCAGGGCGGCGGCCTTGCCCTTGCCGATGAGCGCCGTCAGGCCGTCCACCCGGGCGGGCGGCGGCTGGACGGCCTCCGAGGCCGTGTACGCGAAGAGCGGCTTCTGCCAGGGGCTGGCGATGGCCGGGGAGAGCATCCCCCCGAGGAACAGGTTCGGGGACAGGACGAACCCGGCCTCCGCCGTCCGTTCCAGGCGTTCCGGGACCCCCGGGGCGATGCCCCCCAGGGTGAGTTCGAAGCGCGTCGGATCGCTGAAGGCCCGGTGGATGCCGGCCAGCATCCGGCCCGTCCCCTGCTCGCCGACGACGCCCCGGCGCATGCAGATGTCGGCGTTGAGGAGCTTGAGCATGTCGGGCCAGTCCTCGGCCAGACAGGCGCCGTACAGGGCATGGAGCCCACGCAGTAAACGTCTCAGCTGGGAGGCGCCACCATCGAGCAGCTGCGCGACGGGCTTCGGCACCGGCCCGAGTTCCGCGTACCGGGCCAGCTCTCCCTGCAACTGGTCGGCGCCGACCGCGCCGATGACGTCGAGTTCGTCGGCGATCGAGATGCCGGCGGCGTCCAACGGCATCGGCGGGGTCAGGAAGTCCGGGAAGTAGAGCGGGTTGGCCATGACCAGGTCGATCAGCGGCCGCACCCGGCCCGGCACCCGGGACCGGACCGCCCGCCACCACCGCCGTGCCGGGAGCGGCGCCCCGCTGTCCTGCTGGAGCCCGATCAGCAGGTGCTGGACCGGTGAGACCGCGAACCGCACGTTGGCCAAGTCCCTTGCCCCGAACGCCAAAGCCACCCTCATGCCGCCGCTCCCCCGGTTCGTTTAAGGCCAGACCTTAAGAGCTGTCCGTCCTCGGACAAGGCGACCAGCATCTACCCCAGACGCCACCACGGCCAGAACCTCGAAGGGAAAACAGCATGCGCATCGGCAGGAAGACCAGGGTCGGCCTGGTCGCCACCATCGGCACCGCCGCCGTCATCGCGCTGGGCGCCGGCCCGGCCTCCGCCGTCCAGGGATACGTCGAGTACCCCATCGGCAGCGGTTCCTGTACGGCCCTCGAGGAGATCCAGCCCACGTGGGTCGACGGCGGCTGGCACGACATCATGGAGAACAATCCGACCCAGGCATCCGCGACGGACCCGTACCACTGCCTCTTCACCCTGATCGACAACGACCACGAGATCTGGCGCTCCTCCGGCGCCGGGTCCGGCTGGCAGCCGGACGGCCCCGGGCACCACATGAAGGCGTGCGCCGAGCGCTGGTACAACACCGTCCTCCTGTCCCGCAGCTGCGGTCCGATCAACTGATCACGCCTGCCCGGCAGTCGGGGCCCCACCCCCGGCCGCCGGGCACCGGCATGCCACCCGCCCCCTGGGCGATCAGTGCGAAGCCGGGCGCCTCACCGGATGCTTGCTCATGATCGACACCCGGTTGAACGAGTTGATCGTGATCGCCACCCAGATCACCGCCGACAGCTCGTCCTCCGTCAGCACCTCACGCGCCACCGCGTACGCGGACTCCTGCAAGGCCGCGTCGGCGGGCGAGGTGGTCGCCTCCGCCAGCTCCAGCGCCGCCCGCTCGCGCGCGGTGAACACCTCGGTGTCCCGCCAGGCCGCCAGCACCCCGAGCCGCTGGGTGGTCTCCCCGGCGCGCAGCGCGGCGCGGGTGTGGACGTCCAGGCAGAAGGCGCAGCCGTTGATCTGCGACACCCGCAGGTTGACGAGCTCGACGAGCACCCGGTCCAGCCCGGCCTCGGCCGCCGCCGTCCGCGACGCCTCGGCAGCGGCCACCAGAGCCTTGTAGGCTCCCGGGGTCTGCTTGTCGATGAACACCCGCCACTTCGCCGGAACCACCGTCACCTCGTCCACGAACCGCTCCTCCTCGACATGATCGCTTGGATCGCTTCCGCTGATCAGCATGCCCGTGCATAATAGTTGAAACTCGAACGATCTGCAGGCGGAAGGACACACCGGCGATGAGCACCCCCGGCGACGACCTCACCATAGAGCCCACCGAGGCCATCGAGATCCTCACACCCCGGGACGTCCCCCTCGGCGGACCCCGCGCCATGACCGTCCGTCGCACCCTCCCCCAGCGCAACCGCAGCCTGGTCGGCGCCTGGTGCTTCGTCGACCACTACGGCCCCGACGAGGTCACCCTCAGCGGCGGCATGCACGTCGCCCCGCACCCGCACAGCGGCCTGCAGACCGTCACCTGGCTCTTCAGCGGCGAGATCGAGCACCGCGACAGCCTCGGCACCCACGCCTACGTCCGCCCCGGCGACATCAACCTCATGACCGCCGGCCACGGCATCTGCCACTCCGAGGTCTCCACCCCGGCCACCACCCAGCTGCACGGCGTCCAGCTCTGGGTCGCCCTCCCCGGACAACACCGCGACACCGCCCGGGACTTCCACCACCACACCCCCCGCCCGATCCCCCTCGACGGCGGCGGCGAAGCCCGCGTCTTCCTCGGCACCCTCGCCGGCGACACCTCCCCCGTCCCCACCTTCACCCCCCTCCTCGGCGCCGAACTCACCCTCGCCCCCCACACCACCGTCACCCTCGACGTCGACCCCACCTACGAACACGCCCTCCTCGTCGACCAGGGCCAAGTTCACCTCGACGCCACCCCCGTCCCCACCGCCCACCTCGCCTACGCCTCCCCCAACCGCCCCACCCTCACCCTCACCAACCCCGCCGACACCCCCGCCCGCGCCATCCTCCTCGGCGGCACCCCCTTCGACGAACAGATCGTCATGTGGTGGAACTTCATCGCCCGATCCGGCGAGGAGATCGAACAAGCCCGCCTCGACTGGGAGAGCGGCAGCACCCGCTTCGGCGAGGTAAACGGCTACCCGGGCGACCGCCTCCCGGCCCCGGAGCTCCCGTCGATCCCGCTCAAGCCGCGGGGACGCGTGCGCTGACCTGCGCGAACACAGCCTCGCACCAATGAGCACTGCCGCTCTCCGGGGGACGATTCAGGCCCCGCCGAACCCCCCGGAGCGCGAGCGTCCGGCCATCTCGAAGACCGGAGCGCAACGACAGCGGACGGGGACGTAGGCCGCGCCGGCCACGAGCGTGCCCAGGACGGCGGCGGCCTGCTCCCAGCCCTTGTCCAGGACGACGGCGACCATCGCCGGATCGGCTCCGCCCTCGGGTAGCTGATCGGCCAACTCGGCTGCGGCCGCGCACAGTTCTCCGTAGATCACGGTCCGGGTGGCGTCGATGACCGCGACGGCGTCGGGGGTGCGGGCGGCCTGCCGCCAGAAGGGTTCGTGCAGCAGGTCCTCGGCGAGCGGCGCGGCGGTGGCGTTGACCCGGTCGCGGACGAGCCGCTGCTTCTGCGGGAGGACGTCGGGCGTGGGTTCGGTCCAGGCCGCGAGGTCCAACACACCCCGGCCGACTGGTGGGTGACCGCCGACCGCGCCTCCGTCGCCGCACGCGAACACCTCCGCGCCGCCGAGTCGGAACCCGACCTCCTGCACACCCTCACCGAGATCGGCCGGGCCCGAGCCTCCGCCACCATCGCCCTCGGCGCCTCGGTCAACGCCATGCGGGCCTCCGGCCACCCCTGGGACACGATCGCCACCGCCCTCGGCCACCCCGACGCGGACGCCGCGCGACGGCACACCGCCGACGCCCGGTCCGACGCCCACCGGGCCCTGCTCGCCAGGCTCGACCACCGCCCCTGACCCCGCCGACGGCGGTCACGGCTGCATCGACAAGGGCGGTCACGGCCTCGGATTCCGCCTCACCGCGCCGGTCTGCGGTGAGCGGTTCGCTGATTCCCCGGCCATGACCGCCCGCTACCGCGCCGATCCCGCACACGGTCTGCCCGTCCGGCAGTGGTGGCCGGCGGGTGGCGCAGTGGTGGTTACGCAGTGGTGGTTACTGGTGGGCGCCCTTGATGTTGGGCTGGGTCTTCTGGTTGTAGATCTCCTTGCCGTCCGCGGTGAAGGCGTGGACGTAGGGGCTCGGCGGGCCGGAGTTCCCGGTGGGGCCGGTGGTGACGGCCGCGGCGTAGGCGAACGCACCGTCCGCCATCACCGCCGGGTACTGGGTCGGGTTGTCGCCGTAGCTGATGGTGACCTTGGCGACGTCGGGGGTGTAGTGCCCGGCGCCCACGGTGAGGGACTGCCCGGCACCGGCGGGCGTGCTGAAGGTGTCGAAAAACGAGATCTTGTGACCGACGCCCCACAGGCGGTCGTTGATGAACGTCGCGGGGACGGCCATGCTCCGGCCCTTGTCGCCCTTCGACTCGCACTGCACGTACTGCTTCGCGGAGTTGACGGCGATGACCACGCCGTCGGTGTCCGAGGAGGAGATGGGCGTGCGGACCGCGATCACCGAGTGGTACTGCGACGCCTCCGAGCCCAGGCAGGAGGCCAGGATCTTGGCGGTGGTCCCCGCGTCGATCGGGGTCGTCGCCGTGCTGGCGACGGTGAACGGGGTCGGGGTGACGGCGGTCACGGAGCCGGCGGACGGGCCCTTGCCGGGGACCGCCGCAGTGCCGGCTTCGGCGGCCTTGGGGGCCCCGGGAGTGGGCGTGGCGGTGGGCGTGGCGGAGGGCTTGCCCTGGGCTGCCGCGGGGGCGGGCGTGGCGGTGCCGGTTGCGGCGGTGGCAATTCCCCCCACGGTCGCGAGGGCCGCGGCGGTGGCGGCGATGAGCATGATCGGGCGGATGCGCATGAATCCGTTGTCCTTTCCTGCGGGCGTCCGGTTGATGCCAGCACCCCTGTACGCCCCCTTGCGTCCGGCAGGTCGCGCCCCGCACACGTGATTCAGGTCATAGGCCGCCGGCGCGACCCTGGGACGGTGCTCGTGCGTACAGGGCGGGACGCTCCGTCAGAAGGCACGGCTCCACCGCCGCGGTCGAGGAGTGCTTCCGCGCACCGGCTGTCCCGTGAACCGACGGAGAGCCCCAGAGGAGAGGCCCTTGATGACGCCACAGGAGTTCGACGCGTTCTACGCGGCGTCCTTCTCCCGCCTGACCGGGCAGCTCTACGCGCTGACCGGCAACTGGTCCGAAGCACAGGACGTGGTCCAGGAGGCGTTCGTCCGCGCGTGGGACCGCAGGCACGCCTTCGGCTCGGTCAACGCCCCGGAGGCGTGGATCCGGACGACGGCCCGGCGGCTGGCCGTCTCCCGCTGGCGGCGTCTGGCCCGGGGCCTGCAGTTGGCCGGACGCCACCACCACCAGGAACCACCCACCGTCGAGCCGCCCACCGAGGAGCACCTGGTGCTGATCGCCGCGCTGCGCGACCTGCCCGAGGCACAGCGCAGTGCCCTGGTCCTGCACCACATGTGCGACCTCTCCGTCGAGCAGGTCGCAGCCGAGACCGGCGTCACCGTCAGCGCCGTCAAGAGCCGCCTCGCCCGCGGCCGGGCCGCGCTCGCGGTCAGACTCGCCGACCGGACCCCGGCCGACGAGGAAGGAAAGCTCCGTGTCTGACCCCCACCACGACACCCTTGCCGACCGGCTGCGGCTGCTCGGCGAGCAGTCGCCCGCACCGACCCTGCCCGCCGCTGAGATCCGCCGCCGCGCCGACCGGCGCCGCCACCGACGACGCGCCCTGGGCGCGACCACGGCCTGCACCGCGGCGGCGGCCCTGTGCCTGGCCCTCCCGTCCGTGCTGCCCTCGTCGGGACCGCAGCAACCGCTGGGGCCCCAACAAGGAGCGGCCACCACGGGCGCCCCCGCCGTGTCGGCATCCCCCCGGCCGCCGACCCCGTTCACCGTCGCCAGCACGGCGACGACCCCGATCGACGCGGGGACCACCGCCAAGATCCTGGCCTCCTGCCTGGGCTCGGAGGCGTCGCAGTACCACTCGGTGATCGCGGTCCGCACGCCCATCTCCTCCTCGGACACCGACGGCGTGGTCATCGCCGTCAACTCCGCGAAGCAGTACGTGCAGTGCGAGTCGAAGGGCGACAAGGGCCGGAGCATGGCCGTCCCCGCGACGTTCATCAACGACCGCCTGTGGGGCGTCGGTCACAAGATCTCGTTCTTCGACACCTTCAGCACGCCCGCCGGTGCCGGGCAGTCCCTCACCGTGGGCGCCGGGCACTACACCCCCGACGTCGCCAAGGTCACCATCAGCTACGGCGACAACCCGACCCAGTACCCGGCGGTGATGGCGGACGGTGCGTTCGCCTACGCCGCGGCCGTCACCACCGGCCCCACCGGGAACTCCGGCTCCCCGAGCCCCTACGTCCACGCCTTCACCGCGGACGGCAAGGAGATCTACAACCAGAAGACCCAGCCCAACACCAAGGACGCCCACCAGTAACCACCACTGCGCCGGTCACCCGGTGGTAAAACGGCCGCCCCCGTGGCAGCACGGCGACGGGCGGGAGGGTGGGCGCCTTCAGCCTCGGCGGCGGCGCACCGGGCGCTGCCGCCGGAGAGGGCCCCGCAGGACGATCCCCGGGCCGCCGGGGACGAGTTCGGTGTGGCGCCCCCGTTGCGAGACGAAACGGCCGTGGCAGACGGGGCGGAGGCGGGTGACGGCCCGCCCCCGCCCCGTCGGGCTCGTTGCCGGATCAGCCCTGGGTGCGGGCGGCGGTGATCTTGTCCCTCAGGGCCACGAGGAGGTCCTGGAGGAGCCCGGCGGTGATCTCGTCGGTCAGGTTGCCCTCGGCGTCGAAGCGCTCGTGCGAGCGGAAGACGATGACCTCGGGCTTGACCACGACGTCGTTGTGCGTCCAGACGAACACCTGCCGCAGCGCGAGCTGCGCCCGGACGGAGCCCATGTTGGTCGGGGCGGCGCCCAGGATGGCCGTGGGCTTGTGCTGCAGCGGCAGGCCCTCGGCCTTGGTCCAGTCGGTGCTGACCCAGTCGATCGCGTTCTTCAGCACGCCGGAGACGGAGTAGTTGAACTCCGGCGTGGCGATCAGCAGACCGTCGGCCGCGGTGATGCGGTCGCGCAGGTCCTGCACCACAGCCGGCCGGGCGTCGGGGGTGTCCAGGTCGAAGTCGTACGGCGGGATCTCCCGCAGACCCTCGTAGACCTCGATCTCCATGCCGCCCGGGTTGAGCTTGCGGGCGGCGTGCAGCAGCGCGGTGTTGTGCGAGTTCGCGCGAAGGCTGCCGGAGATGGCGAGGATCTTCAGGTCGGTCATGACTGGTCCCTTTCGCAGGAATCGGTGGGGCACCCACCGGCCCCCGACCTCGACCGTAGGGGCGGCGGGCACCGGTGGCGGGAGGCCGTACGCGTCAGCGGGGGGACGTTCGGCGCCAAGGGGGACCGTTCGCGCCACGAGGGGGACCGCTCGCGACGGACGGGCGCCAGGGCCTTGACTTCCGGCGTTCGATTAGACTCGCGCGCTGTGCACAGAGACACCGTTCCCGCCCACCTGGTGCGGCTCGTCCGCGACAGCGCGCTTCGGCTGGGGATCACCCCGCAGGACATCGCGCTGGTGACGGGGCTTGAACCGGGCGCGCTGGAGGACGACCTGGCACGGGTCCCCACCGCCGCGATCAACCGGATCTGGGAGCTGATCTTCGTTCAGGGCGGGGAGGGCGTGGGCCTCCTGGTCGCCGGGAACGTGCCGCTGGGCGGCCTGCACGCCTGGGACTACCTGGTGACCACCGCCCCCACCGTCGCCGAGGGCCTGCGGGAGGGGGCGCGGCTGATCAGCGCGCTGACCGACCCGGCCGTCTCCCTCGACGTGGTCGAGGAGGGCCGCCAACTCACCCTCAACTACAACGGGTTGGCCTTCCACGAGGGCGTCGACCGCGAGATCAGCGTGTTCGCCCTGGCCACGCTCCTGCAACGGATGCGCGGGGTCGGCGGCGCCGCGGCCGGCCCCGTCCGAGTCGCCTTCGCCCACCCGGCGCCGCCGCGCCACCGCCACCTGGTCGACGGCTTCGGCACCGCCCGCATCGACTTCGACCAGCCCACCAACTCCCTCGTCCTGCTGGACGCCGGGCGGGAGGCCCCGTCCGCGGACCCGGAACTCGCCCGCATCATGCGGCGCTACGTGGAGATGGGCCTGGCCGCAGCCCGCCCCGCCCCCGGCTGGCGCGACACCTTCCGCGCCGTCCTCGCCGAAGCCCTGGCCGACGACCTGCTCTCCCTCGAACGCGTCGCCGGCCGCCTCGCCGTCAGCCCGCGCACCCTCCAGCGCCGACTCAGCGACCACGGCACCACCTGGCGCGAGGAGATCGACGCCGTCCGCCACGAACAGGCCGCCCACCTGCTGCGCGACACCCGCCTCCCCGTCCAGTCCATCGCCGCCCGCCTCGGCTACGCCGACCCGCGTGCCCTGCGCCGCGCCTTCCAGCGCTGGACGGGCCACACCCCGGACACGTACCGGAAGTCGGCGGTGCACTGAGGTTCCGGCGGCTGCGCGGGCCCCACCGGGGCGGGCTCCATCGGAGCAGGCGCCGCCACGGCCGCGGCCCGCGGTCCGAAGGCGCGGGTGTCCCCTGACGTGGCGTGGGCTCTGATGTCGGACGCGGACTGGCCTGTCATGGCGCAGCAGTTGGTCGCGCTCCGGCAAGCCGGTGTCGACATGGACCAGTTCCTTCCGCGCGTCGGCGAGATCGCGGTCCTGGTCCGGAACTCGGTAGCCGCCGCCGATGGGTCGGCGGAACGGGCGCGGCTGCTGCGCTCGACCGTGCCAGCAGGGCCGGTTCGGGAAGCGATCCCGGCCTCGCCCGCCTGGCCCGAACTCGCTGCCACCATGACCTCGCTGCGGGAACGGGGCGTCGACGTCGGGCAGATCCTGGCAGCCGCACATGCCGAGGCCGTCGGCGTCGACCGAGCAATCACCCGCGTGGCCAACACCAGCAAACGCCCTGCGGCGGCCGGCCCGAGCTGGGACACGAAGCGCTGCTACGGCCCGCTCACGGTCGGACTGGACCTCCCTCCGGACCTCGACCTCTCCAACCGCCGAAAGGCACTGGCTCAACTGGGCGTGAGCGAGGCCGAGAACGCCCGCTACGTCCGATGGGTACACCTGGCCCTGGCCGGGCACGAGCGGGAGGCAGGCCTCCTGGTGAACTCCCGCCAGTGGCCACTGCTGGCGGCCCGCATGACGCACCTCGAGGACAACGGACGGCTGTGTCTGGTCCCGATGACGGCCTGAGCCCGCACACACCTTTGTCCCTCGGGCCTGGAGCGGCGGGCAGAGGAGCGGTCTGGCCTCTCAGCCGCCGTTGGCGGTGAGGGGGATGCGCAGGGCGACCCGGTAGCCGCCCTCGGCGGTCGGGCCGGCTTCGAGGGTCCCGTGCAGGATCTCGGCGCGTTCGCGCAGGCCGATCAGGCCTTGCCGGGAGCCCGGCAGGGCCAGGGAGGGGCGGGCGGGCGCGCTGTTGGTGACGGTCACCCCGACCTCCGTCCCGTCCTGCCAGAGCTCGACGGTCGCGGTGGCGCCGGGGGCGTGCTTGCGGGCGTTGGTCAGCGCCTCCTGGACCGTCCGGTACACGGCCCGCTGGGCGGAGGCGCCGAGGTCGGGCGGCAGCTCGCCGCTCAGGCGGGTCTCGATGCCGCTGGAGTCCACGAGCCGGTGCAGGTCGGCCAGGGTGGGCTGGGGCGTCAGTTCGGTGTGGCGGCCGCCGGAGGCGCGCAGCAGCCCCACCATGGTCCGCAGCTCGTCCAGCGTGGTCACGCTCAGGGAGCGGATCGTACGGGCGGCGTCCTTGGCGTCCTCGTCCCTGGTGGACATCTGCAGTGCCCCGGCGCGCACGGCGATCAGGCTGACCTGGTGGGAGACCACGTCGTGCATCTCGCGGGCCAGTTGGGCGCGTTCACGGGCCAGGACGGTCTGGGCGTGCAGGATCCGCTCGTGCTCCCTGGCCTCCTCGGTCTCGGCGATCTGCCGCTCCAGGTCCCGTCGGGTCTGGAGGAGTTGCCCGAAGAGCACGGCGGCGGCCGCGGTGGCGAGGCTGTAGACGAACGTGACGAGGGTGAGGGTCCGGCTGACCTCGAAGGGGCCGCCGAGGGACCACGGGATGAAGCTGGCGAGCGCGGTGCCGACAGCGCACAGCGCGAGCAGCCGGCGGTTGCGGGAGCGTTCGGCCAGGCTGAACAGCGCCACGAACGGTGCGAGGCCGATGTCCTCCTGGGTGAAGGCGATCGGCAGGGTGAGCAGCAGGACGAGGAGGGGGAACCTGCGGCGCAGTGTCAGCGCGGTGCAGGCGATCGCGGCCACGGCCAGGTCGAAGGCCCACGTGTCCGTCGCGAGGTTCGCCCAGGCGTCCGCGGCCGCCGCCACGACCAGGGCGCCGTCCACGACGGGCGCCGGCACCCGCGCCCACAGCGCGTGGGCCCGGCCGGTCCCCCGCGTCCGCGGCCGCTTCCCGTCGGCCGCCGTGCGGCTCACCGCTGCCTCCGGTTCCGTCACCGCCTTCGTTCTCATCCGTGCCGCCTCGCCTTCGCTCTGTTCCGTCCTCACCGCCTCGGCCCTGATCCCGGACGACGCCCCGGGGCGCCCGGCGTGTGCTGCGCCGAGCCGACCTGGTCCGGCAGGTGCTCCGTCGAAGCCGACCCTACGGCTTCGGTGTCCTCGGGGCGGTGGCCGCACCGCGGCTCCGGCCACCCGGCGGGGTGTTCACATCCACTCGGCAGGGGCACTCGGGCACGGAGGCCGCCGAGGTGGCAGGCCCTGCGGCGTCACGGACGCTCCGCCCGGTCGGCGGGGGTGTTCCGGGCGGTCGGCGGGGTGACCGGGTAGGGCCCACGGGGTGGGATGGTGGCCGGCGGCTGCGACACCGGTCTGCGGACCGGGGCACCTCCGTGCTCGGACGCTGCCCGGCATGTAGTCAGGACGGCGGAGGTGTCCACCCGTCGTCGTTCGGAAGCGAGTTCCCTTGTTGATTCCTGTCCTGATCGTGATCACCGCGGTGGTGGCCGTCTGGTCGCTCGTCGCCGGGCGGCTGGAGCGCCGGCACGTGCGCGCGCCGCTCGTGCTGGTGCTCGCGGGCGTCGCCACCGGCCTGTTCACGCACAGCGAGATCGCCTCGGCCATGAACTCCGTGGTCGCCCAGCGGGTGGCGGAGATCATCCTGGCCGTCCTCCTCTTCGTGGACGCCACCGAGCTGCGGGGCGGGCGGCTGTTCGGCCGCGACCCGGGCTCGGCGGCCCGGGTGCTGCTGGTGGCCCTGCCGCTGAGCCTCGGCGCGACGGTCCTGCTCGGCGGGCTGCTGCTGCCGGACCTGTCCTTCGCGGCGTTGCTGCTGATCGCGTGCGTCATCATTCCGACCGACTTCGCACCCGCCGAGATCCTGGTCCGCGACCGGCGGATCCCCGCCCGGGTGCGCAGCGTCCTCAACGTGGAGAGCGGTTACAACGACGGCATCGTGTCGCCGCTGTTCCTGTTCGCGCTGGTGCTGGCCGGGTCGACGGCCGAGAAGCGCACGCCGCTGGAGGCGCTGGGCACGACCGTGCCGTTCGCGGTCAAGGCATTGGTGATCGGCGCCCTGCTCGGCGCCCTGCTCGCCTGGCTGATGAACCTCGCGCAGCGGGCGCAGTGGATGACCGACCAGTCCCGGCGGATCCTGGTGCTGATCGTCCCGCTGCTGGCCTACACCTCGACCACCGCGGTGCACGGCAACGGCTTCGTCGCCTCCTTCGTGGCCGGCGTGGCCTTCCGGTACGTGAGGCGGGCGCCGGAGCGCCATGGCGCCGCTGCCGAGCGGGGCGCCGCCGAGCAGGGCGGCTCGGACTTCCAGCTGCTGGAGGACACGAGCGCCATGATGACCATGGTCATGTGGTTCTTCTTCGGCAACGCCGCGGTGCTCACGTTCGTCATCGGCGTCGACTGGTCGGTGCTGGTGCTGTGCGCGGCGGCTCTGACCGTGCTGCGGATCGTGCCGGTCCTGCTGTCCCTGCTCGGGTCCCGGTTCAGCCGGGCGGAGCGACTGATGGTCGGCGCGCTCGGACCGCGCGGCACGACCTCGATCGTGTTCGGCCTGCTCGCCTTCAACGCCCTCCCGGACGGGGTGGCCGCCAACAGCGCGCTCGACGCCATGGTCGTCGTCGTCCTCGGCAGCATCCTGCTGCACGGCGGCGGGTCGCTGGCCATCGCCCGCGCGCTGCGGGGCAGGCCCCGGGGCCGTACGGAGAAGGCGTCGGCCATGGAGCGCGCCAGGGACGACCGGCCGCAGAGCGGAGCACAACAGGGCTGAGGGCAGGGGCTACGGGCGCTGCGGGCCGTCGTCCAGCAGGCCCGCGCGCTGGGCGAGGAGCGCGGCCTGGACCCGCCCGCCGACCCGCAGCTTGGTGAGGATCGCGCTGACGTGGTCCTTCACCGTTCCGGTCCCCAGGTGGAGGCGGACGCCGATGTCGGCGTTGGACAGCCCCTCGGCGAGCAGCACCAGCACCTCCCGCTCCCGGTCGGTGAGCCGGTCGACCCGCCCGGCCTCGGCGTCGACCACGGCCGGACCGCTGCCGGGGTGGCCGCGCAGCAGGCTCCGCGAGGCCTTGGGCGACAGGACCACGCCGCCGGCCGCGAGGGTGCGCACCTGCGGGGCGAGGTGCTCGGGCTCGGTGTCCTTCAGCAGGAAACCGGCCGCCCCCGAGTTCAGCGCCGTCAGGATGTACTCGTCCGTGTCGAAGGTGGTCAGCATCGCCACCGCCGGCGGCGACGGCAGGGCGACCAGCTCGCGCAGCACCGTCAGCCCGTCCACGTCCGGCATCCGGATGTCGAGGAGGACGACGTCCGGCCGGTGCTCACGGACGGTGGTGACCGCCTGCCCGCCGACGCAGGTCGCCACCACCTCGATGTCCTCCGCCGCGCTGAGGATCATGCCGAATCCCGACCTGATCAGCGCCTCGTCGTCCACCACCACTACCCGGATCACATGTCCTCCGCGCCGCCTCGGGATCTCTGCCGTACCGCCCCATGATCCCTTGCCTGCCCGGCACCGGCGCACACGGGGGCGCCGGTGCGGCCACGCGCCACCCGGCGGGGAAGGACCGGCCGGAAGGCGGGGGTGGTCCGGACGGTCACCGGATGGGGCACGGCACCGCGAGCCGTGACGCTGGACCGGTACGCCACCAACTGAGAGGAATCCCGTGAACACCGCAGCCGACCCGACGAGCACGGACAGCGCGGACACCCCGCCGCTGTCCGCGCGGGCGACGTTCAAGGCGCTGTACGGATACGTCCGGCCGCACCGGTGGACCGTCGCGCTCGGCCTGCTGTGCGCGCTGGTGGGCGCGGCCGGCGGACTCCTGCAACCGCTGGCCACCAAGGCACTGGTGGACCGTCTCTCCTCCGGTCAGACCATCACCACGATCGTGCTGTCCCTCACCGCGCTGGTGCTCCTGGGCACGGTGTTCGGGGCGCTCAGCGGGTACGTGCTGGAGCGGACCGCCGAGTCCGTCGTGCTGGCCGCCCGGCGCGGCCTGATCGGACGGCTGCTGCGGCTTCGGATCTCGGAGGTGGACCGGATCCCGCCGGGCGACCTGATGTCCCGCGTCACCTCGGACACCACCCTGCTGCGCGCGGTCACCACCCGTGAGCTGGTCTCCGGCATCACCGGCGTGGTCACCCTGGTCGCGGCTCTCGTCCTGATGGCCGTCCTGGACGCCGTCCTGCTGGGGGTGACGCTCGGTGTCCTGGCCGTGGCCGGCGGGGCCGTCGCCCTGGTGATGCCGAAGATCTCCGAGGCCACCGAGCGCTCCCAGGAGGCCGTGGGCGAGATCTCCACCGAGCTGGAACGCGCCTTCGGCGCCTACCGGACCGTGAAGGCCTCCGGCGCCGAGGAGCGCGAGAGCGCCCGGGTGGTGGCGGCCGCTCAGCGGGCCTGGCAGCACGGCGTGCGCAGCGCCAAGTGGGAGGCACTCGCGAAGTCCGCGGACGTCCTCGCCGTGGAGCTGGCGTTCCTGGCGGTGCTCGCCGTCGGCGGGGCCCGGGTCGCGTCCGGGGCGATCCCGGTGTCCACCCTGATCGCCTTCCTGCTCTACGTCTTCTACCTGACCGACCCCGTCTACCGGCTGGTCGACGCCGCCACCCAGTACCAGGAGGGCTCGGCCGCGATCGCCCGGATCACCCGGGCACAGCAACTCTCCACCGAAGATCAGGAGTTGGGCTCTCTCACCTCACCCGCGCCTTCCCGTCCGGGCACGGGACCGGCGTCGGTCCGCTTCGAGCAGGTGTCCTTCCGCTACCGCCCGGAGCTGCCCGAGATCCACCGCGAGGTGACGTTCGACGTGCCGGCCGGCGGGATGACCGCCTTCGTCGGCCCGTCGGGCGCGGGCAAGTCCACGGTCTTCGCCCTGCTCGAACGCTTCCACGAGGCGACCGGCGGACGCGTACTGGTGGACGGCCGGGACGTGCGCGACTGGTCGCTGCCCCGGCTGCGGGACTCCATCGGCTACGTCGAGCAGGACGCCCCCGTACTGGCCGGCACGCTCCGCGAGAACCTGCTCTTCGCCGCGCCCGATGCCTCGGAGGAGGACCTGGCCGACGTCCTGGTCCGCACCAGGCTCGACACCCTGGTCGCCCGTCTGCCCGAGGGTCTGGACACCCTGGTCGGCCACCGCGGGTCCACGCTCTCCGGCGGCGAGCGCCAGCGCGTCGCCATCGCCCGCGCACTGCTGCGGCGGCCCCGGCTGCTGCTCCTCGACGAGGCGACCTCCCAGCTCGACGCCGTCAACGAGCTGGCGGTGCGCGACATCGTGGCCGAGGCGGCCCGGGAGACCACCGTCCTGGTGGTGGCCCACCGCCTGTCCACGGTGACCGGCGCCGACCGGATCGTGGTGATGGAGGCGGGCCGCGTCCGGGCCGTCGGTACGCACGCGGAACTCGTCGAGGGGGACGAGCTGTACGCCGAACTGGCGGCCACCCAGCTGCTGGCCCCGGCACGCTGACCCCGGCCCGCTGATCCGACCGGCCGGCGCCGGAGCCGGGCACGGGGGTTCCGTTTCGAAGGACAGTCAACGACCAGGAGGGGGTTCCGCCATGGCATCGGCTAGGAGAGCAGTCGCCGCCGTCGCCGTGGCCCTCCTGGCCGTGCTGGGCGTCATGATGCTGTCCCAGTCGGCCTCCGAGCTCCTCCGGGAGGACGGCTCGACGCGGGTCGTCACGCAGGCGAAGCTCGCCGAGGACGCGCCGCCGCCCAAGAACACGCCCGGCCTCTACTGGTCCCGCGCCCGGAGCGTCGAAGTCCCGGAGCTCCGCCCCGAGTTGACGGCGGTCATCGCCGACGAGGCGCCCTCCCCCGAGTGGCCGCGCAGTTCGATGTCGGGCGCCTCCCAGCCACCGCAGGGTTGTGCCGAACTGGACAGGCCTGCGTTGAGGCGGAAGGTGTGCAGCAGCCGGTCCATGTCGAGGAACCTCAGGTACGCCAACGTCCGGTTCTGGTTGTCCAGCCAGCGTCCCGCCGTCAGCCCCACCTCGCTGAGCTCGAACGGGTGAGCCTCGCCGTTGATGTCGGGCCGGGCGTCCGGCGGGGTGCGGGCATGAACCCCGCCCGACGCGACGATCGCGGCGACGCCCGCTCCGGCCGGGAACGGGGTGCGGCGGTGGACGGACGGCTCGTTCGTGCTCATGGCGACCTCCGTGCGGATCACGACATCGTTGGTGCACAACAGCGAAAGAGTGAGCGTTAACAGAACGTGCGGGACGGCCCTCAGGGCACTTTGTATCCGGCGGCACGGAACAGTTCGTACCATTCGGACCGGGTGAGCGGGAGGTCGGAACCGAGTGCGGCGGCCGTGACGCGTTCCGGCGTGGTCGTGCCGAGCACGACCTGCATCCGCGCGGGGTGGCGCGTGATCCAGGCGACCGCGATCGCCTCGGCCGGCACGCCGTACTTGTCGCTCAGCCGGTCGATGACGGCGTTCAACTCGGGGAAGCGCTCGGATCCGAGGAACGGGCCGTTGAAGAATCCGGCCTGGAAGGGCGACCACGCCTGAACGGTGATGTCGTGCAGGCGGCAGTAGTCGACGATTCCGTCATCCCGTACGACCGACTGATCGAGGTCCTGCATGTTCGCGGCGACGCCCTGCGCGATCATCGGGGCGTGGGTGATCGACAGCTGGAGCTGGTTCGCCACGATCGGTCGCGTCACGTACTTGCGCAGCAGGTCGATTTGCCGGGAAGTGTGGTTGGAGACGCCGAAGGCACGGACCTTGCCCGCCGCCGACAGCTCGTCGAAGGCACGGGCCACCTCCTCCGGCTCGACGAGGGCGTCGGCACGGTGCAGCAGCAGGATGTCGAGATAGTCCGTGCCCAGTGCCCGGAGCGAACCGTTCACGGACTCGGTGATGTGGTGATGAGAGAGGTCGAGGTATCCCGCGTCCTTGACGATTCCGGCCTTCGACTGGATGACGAACTGCTCACGCTCCGACGGGCTGAGCTTCATGGCTTCGGCGAACCGACGCTCGCAACCGTGGTAGTCCGAGCCGTAGATGTCGGCGTGATCGAGGAACGTGATGCCGGAGTCGCGTGCGGTGTTCACGAGCCTGCGCACCGCCTCGTCGGTCATGTCCTGGATGCGCATCAGTCCGAGGACGACGTTGGGGACCACCACGTCGGTGCCGGGCAGGGTGAAGGTCTTCATGTGACTCTTTCGCTGTGAGGTGAACGTTTCAGGCCGAAGGAGGTACGAACCGGTCGGCTACGAAGGCGAGTTCGGCCGTAGCCGTGAAGTTCGCGGTGCTGCTGTGCGACGTCGCGCAAGGGCATTACCGTAACTGATCACCGTGGGGCCGGTGTTGCCGAGGCTCGGGGCGGCATGGGACGGCTGCGCGGCCGGGACCGCGTCGGCCGCACCTGGGCAGGTGCGGCCGACTTACTGACGTCGAGTCAGACACCCACGGGTTCCCGGTCCTCGGAGGGTGCCTCGGCGGCGTCCTCCTCCTGGCCGAAGTGGGCGACCGCCACGGCCGCGGCCACGGCGATGACGAAGCCGCCGACGGCGAGCCAGCCCAGTCCGCTGCGGGAGACGTCGCCGAGCCACAGCACGCCGGCCGCGCCGGGGACGACGGTCTCGCCGATCACCAGGGCGGCGGTGGCGCCGTTGACCGAGCCGATCTGCAGGGCCACAGTGTGCACGTACATCCCGCCGATGCCGCCGATGAGCACGGCGTACAGGGCGGGGTCGGTGAGCATGCGGCCCAGGTCGAGCGTGTCGACGCCGTTCAGGACGCGCACGCCGATGCCGAGCGCGCCGAATCCGAGGCCGGAGAGCAGGCCCGCCACGATCGCGCCGCGCGAGCCCATCCGGCGCACCAGCAGGCTCCCGCCGACGATCACCACGGTGGTCGCGATCAGCAGCCACCAGTGGAAGGCCGGTGCGGCCTGGTGGCCGCCCTGCGGTCCGGCGGCCACGGCGAGCAGGACCAGGGCCGCGCACAGCACGGCGATCGAGGCCCATTCGGGGCGGCGCAGGCGGATGCCCAGCAGCCTGATGGAGAGCACGGCGGTGACGACCAGGTTGGCGCTGATGACGGTCTGGGAGAGGAAGAGCGGCAGCATCCGGGCGGCGAGGGCGCCGAGGCCGAAGCCGACGACGTCCAGGGCGGTGCCGAGGATGAACTCCCAGGTGCGCGCCGCCCGTCCGGTGGAGGACAGGGTGGGCCCGCCGTGTTCGGTGAGCTGTGCGGGGTCGGCTTCGGCGGCGGCCTCGCGGGCCGCGCGGCGGGAACCGACCGCTTGGAGGACGGAGCCGGTGCCGTAACAGGCGGACGCGGCAGCGGCGACAACAAGTCCGGCTATCACCAGGGGATTCCTTTCGTAGGAGGATGAGGGCCCGTCCGGTCGGGCGGGTTCGGCCCGCCGACCAGCGGGTGGCTACGGCCGACCGGCGGGTTGGCCGGATCCCGGCGGGCAGTCAGAGTTGGGGCGTCGCGTCGCTCCGGCACCGGTCGGACGCATCCCCCGGGCGCGGCTTCGCGGGTCTCGCGCTCCCGGCTCCCCGCGAAGTCGGGAGCGCCGAGGCCCCGGCAGTGCGGGGACGGTCAGGAATCCTTCGGCGCGGGCGCTGGCGATGCCGATCAGCGGGATCTCGCCGCTCTTCTCGAACAGCAGGTAACGCGGCTCCCAGATCGGCCGGTACTTGGCGTTCGCCCGGTACAGCGACTCGATCTGCCACCAGCGCGAGAAGAACCCGAGCACCGAACGCCACAGCCGCAGCACCGGCCCGGCGCCCAGGCGCGAACCGCGCTCGAAGACCGAACGGAGCATCGCGAAGTTCAGCGAGACCCGCTTGAGCCCCACCTCCTCGGCGCGCTGCAGCAGCTCGATCCCTGCTTCTCCAGCAGCGCCCGCAGCCGCGTCTCGTCCTCGGCCGTCTGCAGCTCCGTGCCGCGCGGACTGCGGAAGGCGACGTACACCACGGCCAGGAACAGCACCGCGCCCATCACGTTGATCGCGGTGTCCGACCAGGTGGGGAGGGAGATCACGTCGACCGCGTGCGAGGAGGGCTCGACGGTGACCATGCCGGCGACCGCGTACCCGAAGCGGTCGGCGAAACCGGCACCGCTCAGCTCGTTGGTCGCCTGGACCAGCAGCGCGCCGACCGTGCCGCCCGCGAGCAGGCCGCCGGCGAAGGCCGCCACGGCCGCCTTGGGGTTGGACCGGTCGCCCTTGGCCGTGAACTCCCGGCGGCCGATCAGCAGGGCCAGGAAGAACGCGCCGGTGAGGGCCGTGGACAGGTAGTTGAAGGCGTGCGCCCCGAACCGGTCGCCGGGCACCGCCAGCCCGGCCACGTACAGCAGCAGGAACAGGCCGGAGAGTACGGTGTTGAAGATCCACGCCGCCCGCTTGCGCCGGCGCATCGCCACCGCGAGCAGCAGCGAGAGGAGCGCCGAGGTCAGCCCGGCGGTCACCAGGTACGGGGTGACGTACTCGCCGTCGTTGTGCGCCTCCACCTGGTCGCGGAAGGGCGCGGCGAGCACCGCCACCAGGTTCAGCAGGGCGACCAGCCGCAGGTACCAGACCGTCGAGGCGGCGGCGCGCTGCCGCAGCCTGCCGGTGGGGCGGGCGGCTCGGGGCAGGGGGTTCGCAGACACGCCTCCACCCTGGCGGCGGGCGGCCGCGGATCCCATCCGGCGGGAAGCCGGGGGGACCCCGCCGGATGGCCGCCGCTTCTCCGCTGGTCGGCGGGAGCAGCGGCGGCCGTCCCCGGCGGCGGCCCAGGTGGCTGGTTGCCGGGAGGTCTTCCGTGGCCGTGGTGCCGCCGGGCGATGCTGCGGCAGGCGTTCGGCGGGGGCCGCCCGGCCGGTCGGCGGGGGAAGCACGGAAGCCCGCCGGATGGTTCGCGCGGGCCGCGGACGGCGAGATTGGCGCCCATGACACCCATGGATCCCACGCAGGCGTCACCACCGTCGAACGCCCCTGCCGGGCCCGAGCCCGCCGCGTCGGCGAAGCCCGCGTCCATCGGTCGACTGGTCGGCGTGGACCTGGCCCGCGCGCTGGCCGTGCGCGGGCTCGGCTACCGGCTCGTGACCGACGGAACATAACCGGGTCCGGGGCCGGTCGGTGAGCCCGCTCGGATGCTGACCGCCGAAGCCCGTATCCGCAGACTGCGCTGGCGCCTGACGGCGCTGTTCGCGCTGACCAGCGCCCTCGCTGTAGGACCGTCGCGTACGAGATCTTCCAGGGCGTCGGCGTGCCGAGCGCGCTGTTCGTCCCGACCGCGTGCGGTGAGCTCCGGCCGGGGGCAGTCGTCGCCTCTTGCCGAGGAGGCGCCAGATCTGGTGCTCTCCCATGGGGACAGGGGCTCCCGGGCCGGGGCGGCCCGGGAAGTGTGGGGCTGTCCCGGAGCGGACGGCTCAGCCGAGCACGGGCTCGGCCGGGGTCCGGTCGGCCGTGCGGCGGCGGGCGTCGGCCTGCGCCAGGAGGAGGTAGGCGGCGGCGGTCCAGGTGTAGGCGCGGTCGCGCAGACCGGCGCCGGTGAGGGCGTCGAAGTTCTCGGCGAAGCCGGAGGTCTCGCACAGCGCACGGAAGCGGGCGCTGACCTCGTCGGCGAGGTCGGTGTGGCCCGCTCGGCGGAGTCCGTCCTCGATCAGGACGGTCGAGGGTGCCCAGATCGGGCCGCGCCAGTAGCCGTCCGCTTCGTAGAAGGGTGAGGCGGGGTGTTCGGTGGCCAGGCCGTGATCGGTGAGGTGGCCGTGGATGCGGTCGGCGAGCTTGGCGCCGATGGACTCCGGCAGGTGCTCGCCGAGCACGATGGGCATCAGGTCCAGCAGGCTGCGGCTGTGGGTGGTGGTGCCGGTGTGCGGCGAGCGGGCGAGGAACCGGTCGCCGTCCCACAGCCGGTCGAGCAGGGCGGCGAGGACGGTGTCGGCGAGGGTGGTGAACTCGTCGGCCTCCTCCGCGCGGTCGAGTTCGCCGGCCATCCTGGCGAGTTCCTTGAGCTGCAGGACGAGGAACGAGGCCAGATCGGGCGCCTCGACGAGACGACGGGAGTCGAAGGTGGTCGCGTTGTCCCAGCCGCTGTCGTTGCCGTGGTGGTAGTGCGGCAGCGCCGAGCCCGGGACGCGGCGGGCGTCCAGCCAGAACCGGGTCCAGTTCCTCAAGCCCTCGTACGCCGAGGTGAGTTGCCGGCTGGTCAGCGGTTGCGGCAGTGCTTCGCGCATGCGGTGCAGGGCCCAGCCGTGGATCGGCGGTTTGACGAAGTTGTAGAGGACCTCGGAGTGCGTGACCGAGTCCGGCAGGGCCCCTCGCTCGTCCTGGTGGTCGAACGGCAACTGGAACTGGTCCCAGGCGAGTTCAGGGGAGGCGGGGGCGACCGCCAGGGCGTTGAAGCAGTGGTCCCAGCTCCAGACCTTGTCCATCCAGTGCTTCGACATCAGGATGCCGGGGCGCTTCAGGAAGCCCTCGGGGCGGACGGTGGCGGACCACAGGACGTAGGCGGCGAGGTCGGCGGCGGGAGCGGTGTCCGCGAGGGGAACGGCCAGATCCCGGTTGAAGGAGCGGAAGGCCGCCCGGGCGCGGTCGGTGACCGTCTCGAAGCCGCCGGTGGTGGCGTAGGGGGCGCGGGCGCTGTCCATCTCCTCGATCACGGCCTCCCACCCGGGCTCACCGCGCAGGGTCAGGCGCCGGTCGGCGTCGGCGAGTCCCTCGGCGCCGGCGGTGTCGGCGACGGCGCCGGACAGCAGGGTGATGCGGTAGCGGCGTCCGGTTTCGTAGGAACTGAACTGGTAGGAGCCGTCGACCGGGTCGCGGTAGAGGTAGGTGCCCGTGAACGGGGTCAGCTTCCCCTCGGCGGGGGTGATGGCGAGGGACAGGTTCCGGCCGCGTACGCGAAGGGCCTGGGCGTTCTCGTAGGCGAACTCGACGAGGCCTTCCGCGGCGGCGACGGTGAGGAGGCCGGGCGTGGGGTGCCAGGCGGCCGGCGCCCGGTTCCCGGTGTCGGGAACGACGGGCAGCAGGCGCAGGACGGCGTGCATGCCGTTCTTGTGGGAGACCAGGTGCAGGTCGCGGCTGCGCGTGTGCAGTGCGGTGACCGGCGACAGGTTGAACCAGGACCCGTAGTGACTGAACGGTATGTCCTCGAGGGCGAACGCCGGGCCGTGGGCGATGTCGGTCAAGGCAGAGCTCACTTCTTGGTCGGAGGTCGGGTAGGCGGCATCGGACGGTCAGTCCTTGACCGCTCCGCTGGTGACGCCCGCGGCGATGTAGCGCTGGGCGAGGACGAGGATCAGGGCGGTGGGGACGGAGGCCACGACGGCGGTCGCCATGATCGCGTTCCACTGCTGGTTGTTGTTGCCGATGTAGTGGTAGATGCCGAGCGTGATCGGCTGGTCGGCGCCGCCGTTGTCGAGGGTGCTCGCGAAGACGAAGTCCGACCAGGACCACAGGAAGGCGAAGAGGGAAACGGTGACGACGGCGTTCCGGCTCATCGGCAGCACGATCGACAGGAACGTGCGCACGGGCCCGGCGCCGTCGATCTGGGCGGCCTGCACGAGCTCCCCGGGGATCCCGGACATGAACGCGGTGAAGATCAGCACGCCGAACGGCACCGCGAGCGTGGAGTCGGCCACGATCAGCCCGGGCACGGACTCCATGAACCCGAGCTTCACGTAGATGCTGTAGAAGCCCATCGCCATGATGACACCGGGCACCATCTGGGCCACGAGCATCAGGAACGACACCAGGCCGCCGCCGCGGGGCCGCAGCTTCGCCAGTGCGTACCCGGCCGGCGCGGCAAGGGCCACGGTCAGTACCACGGTGCCCAGGCCGATGAGCAGGCTCGTTGCCAGGTAGGGGAGTTGCTGGCTCAGGACCAGCCGGTACCCTTCGAGCGTCCCGTGGACGGGCAGCAGGTCCGGGGTGGCCTTGCGCATGTTCCGGTCCTGGGTCAGCGAGACGTTGACCATCCAGTAGACCGGGAAGAGCATGACCGCGGTGAACAGGACGCCCAGGGCGGTCCTCCACCACCCGCGGCTGCGGGGGCGGCGGGACGCCGCGGTGCGGGTGGGGCGCGGGCCCGGCGCGGTCGCGGAGCTCATGAGGCGTTCTGCTTTCGCTGGACGCGGACGTACAACAGGCCGAAGGCCAGGGCGATCAGGACCAGGAGGTTGCCGACGGCGGAGCCCGGGCCGAAATGGGGCAGCAGGTTGCCGAAACCGAGGCGGTAGGACCAGGTGGCGAAGGTGGTGGACGCGTCGTTGGGACCGCCCTTCGTCATGATCCAGATGATGTCGAAGACCTTCAGCGTGTAGACCAGCCCCAGCAGCAGCGTGATCGCCGACACCGGACGCAGCAGGGGGAAGGTGATGCGCCAGAACCGCTGCCAGGCGTTGGCGCCGTCCAGGGCCGCGGCCTCGTACAGCGAATCGGGGATGGTCTGCAGCCCGCTGTAGAGCACGACCAGGTTGAACGGGACGCCGATCCAGATGTTGGCGACGATGACCGACAGCAGCGACCACGAGGGCGACGTCAGCCAGTTGACCGGGCCGACGCCGAACGTGTGCAGCACCGCGTTGACGACACCGGAGTCGCTGTTCAGCATCCACGACCAGGTGGATGCCGACACGATCAGCGGCAGCAGCCACGGCACCAGGAACAGCGCCCGCAGGACGGACGACAGCGGGAAGTGCTTGACGAAGAACACCGCGAGCGCGAGCCCGATCGCGTACTGGAAGAACAGCGAGACGCCGGTGAAGACCACCGTGTGCACCAGGGCCGGCCAGAACGTCGGGTCGTGGACGACGTCGGCGTAGTTCCGGAGTCCGGTGAACGGGGCGTCGCCCTGGACGAACGACCGCACGGTGTAGTTGCGCAGGGACAGGTCGATGTTGCGGTACAGCGGGTAGGCGTAGAAGACGGCCAGGTAGATCACCACCGGGGCCAGGAACGCCCAGGCGGTCCACTGCTGCGAGCGCGGCCTGCCTCCCGGCGCCTTCCCGGAGGAGGCGGCCGGTGCGGGTGCGGCTGTCCTCGCACCCCGTCGGGCCCGCCCGGGCGGAGCCGCCGCCGTCTGCGTGGTGTCGGTCATCAGCGAGAGGTCCTCCGTGGACGGGCCCGCGCGGCTGCGGCGGAACCCGGGGTTGCCGGATTACTTGGTGGCCGCGGCCTGGGCGGCGCTCAGGGCGTCCTTCGGCGACTTGGCACCGGTCAACGAGGACTGCACGGCACCCCACAGCTGCTCGGAGATCTTGGGGTACTTCGTGCCCAGGTTGTCGCTGGTGCGGCCCTTGGCGGCGGCGACCGCCTGCGCCCACACCGTCAGGTCGGGGTCGGCGGCGACCTGCTTGTCCTGGACGGCCTTGGCCGGAGCCACGTAGGACAACGTCGTGTCGGTGGCCACCAGGTTCTCCGCGCTGGTCAGGCAGGACACCAGCTTGGCGCTGGTGCCGTAGCGGGCCTTGTCGCCCTGCACCGGTACCGTGACGAACTCGCCGCCGGTGGGTGCCGCGGCGGTGCCGCCGTTCATGGCGGGGATCGGCAGGATCCCGTAGTCGAAGCCGGCCTTCTTCGCGTTCGCGAGCTGCCAGGTGCCGTTCTCGGCGAAGGCGAACTGCCCGGTGGCGAACTCCTGCCAGCTGGTCGTCTGGGTGTTGTTGATGACCGAGTTGGGCGCGTAGCCGCTCTTGAGCCAGTTCTGCCACAGCGACACGGCGGACACGGCCTGGTCCGAGGAGACGTCGGTCAGCTGCGCCCCGGAGCCCCAGTACCAGGGCAGGAACTGGAAGCTGCCCTCCTCGGTGCCGATGGCGGAGAAGGTGATCCCCTTCTTGCCCGTGGCCTTCACCTTCTCCAGGGCGGCGTTGAGCGAGGCCCAGTCCTTGATGCCCGCCGGGTCGACCCCGGCGGCCTGGAGGACGCTCTTGTTGTAATACAGGGCCAGCGTGTTCGCGCCGATCGGCGTCCCGTACGTCTTGCCACCGTTCTGACCGGCGCCCAGCAGGTTGGGCAGGACCTGCGAGGTGTCGATCCTGTTCTCGTCGGTGCCGGTGAGCACACCGGCCTCGGCCAGCGTGGACACGACCGGGTTGTCGACGATCAGCACGTCCGGCGATTTGCCCTGCTGCGCGGCCAGGAGTGTCTTGTTGGTCAGGTCGCTCGTGTCGAACGCGGTGCGCTTGACCGTCACACCGGCCTGCGTGCCGCAGGTGTTCAGCAGCTTCGCCCAGTCGGAGCCGGAGTCGAACTGCGGGTACGGGTCCCAGATCGTGTAGGTCCCCGAAGCCGCGTCGGACGAGCCCGCGGATCCGCTGCAGGCCGAGGCGCCGGTGATGACGACCGCGACGGCCAAGGAGGCGAGTGCGAGTCTGCGAGAGGCGGTTCTGTTCATGGCGCGTGTCCCTTTCCGACCTGCGGCGTTGCTGGGTCAGAGGAAGCGGGCGGAAGCTCCGGATGCGTTACGCGGAGGTGTCGAACCGGTTTCGCGAACCGGTTCGACTGGGAACCTAGGCCGAGCTGTGGCTGCCGTCAAGA
Organism: Kitasatospora sp. NPDC051170; assembly: GCF_044455705.1. NCBI lineage: Bacteria > Bacillati > Actinomycetota > Actinomycetes > Kitasatosporales > Streptomycetaceae > Kitasatospora > Kitasatospora sp. NPDC051170. The sequence goes on from NZ_JBITFA010000001.1 coordinate 264,240, forward strand.
GACATGTGAGCGTTACCAATTGCACGGCCGTCCCGTTTAGGTCTCGCCGTAGGCGTGTGACACCGCCGGTCAGGACGCATCTGTGCCACGTGTAGTCGAACCGGTTCGTTCAGCCCTAGGATGGCGGCCACGACAGGGCCACGAGGGAGCGGAATGAACATCGGCGAGATCGCACGCCGCGCAGGAGTGTCACGCAGCACGGTTTCCTACGCGCTGAGCGGCAAGCGGCCTGTCTCCGAGGCCACGCGCAAGCGCATCCAGTCCGTCATCGACGAACTGGGCTACCGCCCGAACGCCTCGGCCCGCGCCCTCGCCGAAGGCCGGACCCGCACGATCGGCCTGGTGATCCCGCCGGCCAGCAGCCGCCTCACACACATGCAACTGGACTTCGTGGGCAGCGTGGTCGACGCGGCCGCGAAGGCGGACCTCGACGTCCTGCTCTCCCCGTCGGGCGGTGACCACGACCGCTCCTTCGAGCGGCTGGTGTCGGAGAGCCGCGTGGACGGTGTGATCCTCATGGAGATCCGCCTGGAGGACGCCCGCGTGGACCGCCTACGGGAGGCGCGCATGCCGTTCGTCGGCATCGGCCACCCGGAGAACGACCCAGGCATGTTCTGGGTCGATGTCGACTACGCCGGGCTGATCCACCACTGCGTTCGGCACCTCTCCGACCTCGGGCACCGCCACATCGCCCTGCTGAACCGCTCTCCCGAACTCGTCGCCGCCGGCTACGCGCCGGGTCACCGGGCCAGTGCCGGCTTCAAGCAGGCGATCACCGAACTCGGCCTTCGGGGGATCGAACTGCTGTGCGGCGATGACGCCCGCTCCGGCCAGGAGTGCATCGCCGGCCTGCTCGCAGAGCATCCCGAGGTCACCGCACTCGCGACGATCAACGAGGCCGCACTTCCGGGGGTCCAACGCGCGCTGGAGGAAGCGGGATTGGCAATCCCCAGAGACTTCTCCCTCACCGGCGTCGTCGCCAACCAGTGGGCGGAGGACTTCCGCCCCCCACTCACGGCGGCGGACATGCCGAGCGATCAGATGGCCGCACGGGCCATGTCCTTGCTCGTCGAGATCATGGGCAATCCGTCGACTCCGGCCCAGCACATCCTGATGAGCCCCCCGATCTCGCTGCGCCACAGCACCGGCGCGGCTCCCGCGGATTCGCTCGGGCCGATGATCCGTCAGGAGTGATGCGCCCCACGGCCGGGAGCAGTGCGGTCACCGGTGGCGGGACGCCTGGGTCGCGCGCCGCCCCTGATTCCGCATGCCCCGGTGTCGGGGTTCCTGGAATCGGGGATATGTGTGCGTTAACAATAGTGAGGTGTGATGTCTTGACGCCGCGTCGGTGCGTGACCATAGTGATGCCCGTTGCGGCGCTCCAGAGCCTCCAAGGCCTCAGGCGTGTTGCCCTCGCTAGCTGTTAGCGATAACAATCGGCACATTCCTTCCTCTGCCTCACCCCGTGAAGGAATCGCGCCCTCGGCGAGAAGAACGGCTTCGCCGAGACGTCAACACCCCCATCGGCGAAGAACTTCGCGACCGCGCCTGCACCCGCACCTGCCTCAGCGCCCGCACCGCCAGCGGTTGCCCCTGCTCCTGGCCGAGGACCGCACCAGGCGCAGCCACCCCCAGAGCGACGACCGCCGGAGCTCACCGCACCGGTAGGTCGCCGAAACCACCCCCCACCCCATTCAGTCGGGAGAGCCGCCATGCAACCGCACCGCCGCAGACTGGCCGTCAGCCTCGTCGGCCTGCTCACCACCCTGGCCGCCGGGATCGTCCCCGTCACCAGCGCGCACGCCGCCGACACCGGCGTGAGCGTCGACTTCTCCGCCACCGGGGCCGCCCCTGGCTACCGCGCCTCGGGCACGATCTACGGGCTGACCCCGGACGGGTCGCTGCCGCCGGACCACTTCTTCCGAGACATCAAGTGGCACGCCGAGCGGGCCGGTGGCGCCCAGCTCAACGGCGGCGGCTACGCCACCAGCCTCGCCGACTACCAGACCCGCTGGAACGCCACCCTCGCCCAGTACCGGCGTACCGTCGCCCTCGGCGGCACGTTCGTCATCCTGCCGCACGACCTGTGGGGCGCCGACGGCACCACCACTCAGCCCTTTCCGGGTGACAACGGCGACTGGAGCAAGTTCGACAGCTTCGTCAGCCAGCTCATCTCCGACGTCAAGGCCAGCAACATGACGGTGGAGTGGGACCTGTGGAACGAGCCGGACCTCAGCGGCTTCTGGGGCCGGTCCCAGAGTCAGTACCTGCAGATGTGGTCGCGGTTCTACGCCGCCGTGCGGGCCAACGTTCCCGGGCAGCTCATCGTCGGCCCCAGCGTGGCCAACGCGCCCGACCCGTCCAACTCCTGGTGGACCACCTACCTGAACCACGTCAAGGCGAACAACGTCGCCCCCGACATCTACAGCTGGCACGCCATCCCGCACGACCCCGTCCCGGCCGTCAGCAACGCCAACGCGATCCTGGCCGCCGCAGGCCTGACCAACACCCGCCCGTACCAGATCAACGAGTACGCCGGGACCGAGCAGCAGAACCCCGGTGGCGGCGGCTGGTTCATCAGCCGCCTGGAGCGGGCCGGCGCCGATGGCCTGCGCTCCAACTGGGGAGGGGGCCCCGGCCTGCACGACTACGCGGCCGGCCTGCTCACCAAGAACAGCTCCGGTCAGTACCTGCCGAAGGGCGAGTGGTTCCTCTACCGGTACTACGGCTCCCAGACCGGAAACATCGTCAACCTCACCCCCGGTGCCAACACCGACGGGCTGGCGACCAAGGACAACGCCGCGCGCAACGCGAAGATCCTGCTGGGCGACAACGGCAACACCGGCAACGTCACCGTGAGTCTCAACCGCCTCGACACCACCTCGGTGGTGGAGAACAGCCAGGTGCGCGCGATCGTCCAGCGCATACCGAACAACGGTGGCGGCGCGGTGACCGGACCGGTGACGGTCTCCGATCAGACCCTGACCGTGAGCAACAACTCGGCCTCGGTGAACGTGCCCTGGACGGACGCCAAGGACGGCTACACCGTCACCCTGCTGCCGCCGTCCAACACCACCGTCTCCACCGTCGCCGTCGTCCAGCACAGCGGCCAGTGCCTGGACGACACCAACCTCAGCACCACCGACGGCACCCAGTACCAGCAGTACAACTGCGAGGGCGGCTACCAGCAGATGCTCGACCTCAAGCCGGTCGCCGGCCGCGCGAACACCTACACCGTCGTCAACGAGCTCAGCGGCAAGTGCCTCGACGTCTCGGGCGCTTCCACGGCGGACGACGCCGCCGTCATCCAGTGGACCTGCAGCGGCGGCACCAACCAGATGTTCACCCTCCAGCCTGTCACCGCACTCGGCAACAGCCAGGACTACCAGCTCCTGGCCGTCCACAGCGGCAAGTGCGTCGACGTCAGCGGCGTCTCCGCCACCCCGGGCGCCCTCATCCACCAGTGGACCTGCGACCCGGCGAGCAACCTGGCCAACAAGAGGAACCAGATCTGGCGCCTGACTGGCAAGGCATGACCTGCCGCGCATGCTCTCCGGAAACCGGGTTCACGATCCTGTGACCGGCATCGGCTGACGGTGCGTCGGCCGAGCCCCCCGACGGCCCGGCCTCCGGGCCGTCGGGGGGCTCGTCGAGCAGGGGTCGCCTGACGCGGCACTAGGTGTGCATCTGCTGGAGCTCGGTTACACCTGGGTCTCGGTCTTCTGCTTGAGGCGTTCGTAGGGTGTCTGGCCGCCGCGAGCGCCGTGTGGGCGGTGGAAGGCGATCTGTTCGCGGAGTTGGTCGGCCTGATCACGGGCCGCGACCTGCCGGGCCTCGATCTTCTCCAGCAGCTCGCGCATGCGTGCCCCCACTCGCTTTGGGTGGATCTCGCCAGGTCAGTGCGGCTACGCCGGTGAGTCGGCGGGTCATGATGCCGGTCATCGACCAGTAGATCATCGAGGCCGAACTGGCCGGGAGGGCCTCGTAATCGCGGGCCAACCGCCGGTGGAGCATCAGCGTGCCCAGGGTCTGCTCGACCACCCATCGCTTGGGAACCGGCGTGAACCCCTTGACCTGCGGATTCCGCTGGACGACCTCGACATCGATGCCCAACTTGGCGCCTTGCTCGATCACGGTGGGCCATCCGCTCGTCGCGGCCGGGAAGGATGCCGGACTGGACCAGGAGGTTGCGCAGATACAGGGCGGAGACCCGATTGGGGAAGGTGTCCAGAAGTTCGCGGGTCAGCGGGTATCCGCCGGCGAGCAGTTCGCGCAGGAGAGCGGCGCCGCTGTTCTCCCGGTGCAGCCGGTTCATCACCGAGGGCGGGTTGGCGACTTGCTGGAGTGCCGCTACGAGTGGAGCGAGGAACGTCTCGCACGCCGTGTCGCCGAACGCAGCACGCAGTTCTCCGGGCATCGCACAGCGGTGGCACTGGTTCTTGTGCCGGTTGTCGCCGCTCTTGCCGCAGGTGGCGCATGTGTAGTGCCGGTCGGTGCCGGCGCACGGCCCGCAGGTCCTCACGGCCGGCCGCCGTGTTCCACACCGTCTGGAACAGCGACCCCGCCGTCAGGTACCACGGCGGCAAGCCGTCCAGCCCGGCCAGGCGCTCCAGTACCGCCCGAACCGACTCGTTCCGCAGCGCGATCGACGCGAACGCCGCCGCCTGCTCGTCGTACGACGCGGAGTCGGCCAGCCGTCGAAGGCTCTCAGGCGTCACACATGTGTAGATGGGGTTGTCACGGACAACCGCGTAGTCCGAGAACACCCGTCAGACCCTGCCACAGGAGCACCGTTGATCGCCTTGCGAACCGCCGCTTCCGTCAACCGAATTGGACGCTGCTGACCGCCGGAATGGCGTTCACGCCGTACCGATCCGGCGGCCGGTGATCTCGTTCGACCGGATGCGGACCCACAGCGGGCGGGAGCCGCCTGCCCAGGGCGTGGCGCCCGGCAGCGTCGAGAGGCGCTGCTCCTCCTCCGGGTCCTCGATACGGTGGGCCTCACCGTGGAGGAGGACGCTCCAGCCCCGGATCCGGCGGTCGTCGATGTGGTCCACCTGGAACGAGACCGGCGAACCCTCGGGCGGGGCGGCGGCGCCCCCGGGGGTCGTGCGGTAGGCGATCGTCCTCACATCCACCACGTAGTTGACCGGGAGCACCACCGGCGCCGGCCCGCCGGGGAGGCCGATCCGGCCGACGCCGTGGGTGCCGATCAGCTCCCAGCATTCCGGTTCCGTGAGGTGCCGGAGCATCGGGCGCGAGCCGGGCCCGGCCTGCCCCGGCGGGGCGTCGGGCCGGTGGTCCGAGGCCAGCTCCGGCCAGGTCGTTCCGAGCGCGGTGGCGATACGGACGAAGGCGTCCGGATCGAACTCCGGCCCGGATTGCAACAGAAGCCGCAGATAGGACGGAGCCATGGCGGCACGCTGGCACAGCACCTGCTCGCTGAGGCCGAGTTGACGGCAGCGCTCGAGGATTCGACGGGCGACACCTACGGGGTCGGGGTGGTCGTCCATGGCAACTGCTCCTATGAGTTGAAGAGAAGTCACGTCCGGAAGAGCGCGACCTTGAGGGCCCCGGTGTCGGCCGCGTCGGCGAACACGTCGTACGCCTCCTGCATCTCGTCAAGACCGAAGCGATGGGTGACCAGCCCTGCGACGTCCAGTCGGCCGGCAGCCAACAGGTCGAGCAGCAGCGGAGTGCTGTCGGTGTCGACCAGGCCGGTGGTGATGGTGACGTCGCGGATCCAGAGGTCTTCCAGGTGGAGGACGGCCGGCTTGCCGTGGACACCCACGTTGGCGACCCGACCGCCAGGCCGCACCAGGCGGGCGCACAGCTCGAAGGACTCGGGCACGCCGACCGCCTCGATCGCGACGTCCACGCCGAGTCCGTCCTTGCTCAGGGCGCGTACGGCCTCCGGGGTGGCCTCGGCCACGGTCAGCGTGGTGTCCGCGCCGAAGCGCTTGGCGGCGTCGAGGCGGCTCTGGGCGAGGTCGACGGCGATGATCCGGGACGGGCTGTAGAGCCGGGCGGTGAGGACAGCGGCAAGGCCGATCGGCCCGGCGCCGACGATCACGACGGTGTCGCCCGGGCCAACCCGGCCGTTGCGTACGCCGACCTCGTACGAGGTGGGCAGGATGTCGGCGAGCAGCAGGGCGTCCTCATCGCCGACACCGTCCGCCAGCTTGTAAAGGGAGGTGTCCGCGAACGGGGTGCGGACGGACTCGGCCTGGCAGCCGTCGATGAGGTGGCCGAGCACCCAGCCGCCGCCACCGGTGCACTGGCCGTACGTCCCGGTGCGGCAGTATGCACAGCGGCCGCAGGCGGAGATGCAGGAGATCAGGACACGGTCGCCGACCGCGACCGTACGGACACCCGGGCCGGTGTCGGTGACGGTGCCGACCGCTTCGTGGCCGAGGACGCGGCCCTGCTCGACCTCGGGGACGTCGCCTCTGAGGATGTGCAGGTCGGTGCCGCAAATGGTCACCGCGTCCACCCGGACGACGGCGTCCTCCGGGTCGCGGACGACCGGGTCGGGAACGTCGCCCCAGGTACGGCGGCCGGGTCCGTGGTAGGTGAGCGCCTTCATGCCGTATTCACTCCTCCGGAGGTGGAGCCCCGGATCATCGGAGCTCGGTGTTCCGCTTACTCCTCCAGCGTTCGACACGGCAAGGCCGCTCACCAGGGGCCCGGTGGGTCCTCCCGCTGGGCCGATGGGCCCTGTCACACCCGACGCGGCGCCGGCTCCGACCCTAGGCTGGTCAGAGGCATCGGGCGAGCCGCGGAGGATCCCTTGGCCGGCGCACCGGAGAGCAGCGCATCGGAGTCGGACTCCCCCGTGCCGAAGCTGCGGCTCGACGAGCTGCTGGAGGAGCTCCAGGCGCGGCTGGACGCCGCGCGGGGGACGCGCGACCGGGTGCACAGCCTGCTGGAGGCGGTGCTGGCGGTCGGACGCGACCTGGAGCTGGCCCAGGCCCTGCGGCACATCGTGGAGGCGGCGGTCACCCTGGTGGACGCCGAATACGGCGCGCTCGGGGTGATCGGCGAGGACCAGCGGCTGTCCCGGTTCATCCCGGTCGGTGTCACGGACGCGCAAGTCGAGCAGATCGGCGATCTGCCGTCCGGGCACGGAATCCTCGGCGAGCTGATCCGCCACCCCGAGCCGCTGCGGCTGGCCCGGATCTCCGACCATCCGGCCTCCTACGGGTTCCCGGCGGACCACCCTCCGATGGGCTCCTTCCTGGGGGTGCCGATCCGGATCAGGGACAAGGTGTTCGGCAACCTCTATCTGACCGAGAAGCGCGGTGGCGGCGAGTTCGACGCCGAGGACGAATCGGTGCTCGCCACCCTCGCCGTCGCCGCCGGGGTGGCGATCGACAACGCCCGGCTCTACGACCGGGCTCGGCAGCGGCAGCGCTGGCTGGAGGCGAGCGCCGAGGTCACCAGCAGCCTGCTGTCGGGCAGCGCGGAGCAGGAGGTGCTGGACCTGCTGCTCGCCCGGGCCACCGAGCTCGCAGGCGCGGACCTCGCCGTCGTCGCTGTGCCACTCCGCGAGGGCCTGGAGCTGGAGGTGCGGATCGCGGTCGGACTCGGCGAGGAGCGGCACCGGGGCCTGGTGCTACCGGTGGAGGGGTCCTTCGTCGGCGCGGCCGTCCGTACCGGCGGGCTCGTGGTCAGCCCGGACGTCCGGAAAGACCCGAGGATCACGGCCGGACCGCCGCGCTGGGAGGGGCTGGGCCCGGCCGCCGCCGTTCCGATCGGCACCGCCGATCGCGGCGTCCGGGGCGTGCTGATGCTGGCCCGAGCAGCTGGCTCGCCGCTGTTCGAGGAGGGCGAGTCCGGGCCCCTGCTGGGCTTCGCCGGACAGGCGGCGGTGGCCATGGAACTCGCCGAGCGCCGCCGCGACTCCGAGCAGGTGGCCCTCCTCCAGGAGCGCGACCGGATCGCCCGCGACCTCCACGACCTGGCCATCCAGCGTCTCTTCGCCACCGGCATGACCCTCCAGGGCGCCACCCGCTTCATCGAACACCCGGAGGCCATCGACCGCGTCCTGCGCGCGATCGACGACCTCGACGAGACCGCCAGGACCATCCGCGCCACCATCTTCGGCCTGCGCCTGCGCGAGTCCGGCCCTGCGGCGAGCGGCCTGCGCGCCCGCCTCGTCGAGGTCGTCGAACGCGCCACGCGTTCCCTCGGGTTCGCCCCGGCCCTGCGGATGAGCGGCCTGCTCGACGCGACCGTCCCCGCCGAGATCGCGGACGCCGCCGTCGCCGTCCTGGAGGAAGCCCTCTCCAACGCCGCTCGCCACGCGAACGCCGACGCCGTCGAGGTCTCCGCGACCGCCGACGACAAACTGACCCTCGCCGTCACGGACAACGGGATCGGGCTGCCCGAACACGGCCGCCACAGCGGTCTCGCCAACCTCGCCGACCGCGCCGCCGCCCTGGGCGGCACCTTCACCGCCCGCACCCGCCCCGAGGGCGGCACCGAGCTGGTCTGGCGGGTCCCGCTACCCGACGATTAGGCGTCGGGCGTCGGTTCTCCACGGTCCAGCACCGCACCGACCGCCAGGCGGGGCGTGGGCGCGCCCTCGGGGCCGTAGCCGAGGCGGATCAGCATCTGGGCGTGGCCGGGGCCCTGATGCGGGTCGCGGGCCTCCCAGCGGAGGTAGGGCCACTCCATCGCCTGGTGCAGCAGGGAGGCCCGGACGCCGTGAACGGTGGCGGCGAGCAGGACGTGTTCCAGGGCGAGCCCGGCGCGCAGCCAGTCCTCGGGGCTGTCGTGCTCCGTGGTGAGGACGGCGATCCGCGGCTCGCGTTCGAAGCGGGCCGGGGCCTGGTGCTCGGCGGCGCGGAGGGCGGCGAAGTCGCGCATCGGCAGGTGGCCGGCCAGGTCCTGCGGGCCGAGTGCCGCGAGCGGGATGCCGTAGGGCGGGGCGTCACCGGTGTGGATCCAGCTGCGGCTCTCGGTGCGCTGGGCGTCGTCGGTGGTGTTGCGGCGCTCGGCCTCGGCGGTGAGGTGGAGCAGGCGGGCGGTCTCCGCTTGGTCGGGCAGGTGGAGGGTGGCGTCCTCGGCGCGGGCGGCGGTGGCGAGTTCGTCGAGGACGGCCGACGGGACGGGTTCGCCGGTGAACGGGGTGCGGATGGAATGCCGGTGGAAGATCGCCCGGTACAGCTTCTCGGTGTCGGGGACGGATGCGGCGGCCACCCCGTCGAGCCGGACGGCGGCGAGCAGGTCCGGTTCGGCCGGGTCGGGCAGCAGGCGCACCTCGGGCGCCCAGCCGAGGCGGCGGGCGGCGACCCGCAAATTGAGGACGGCAGTGCCGACGGAGATGTGCAGGGCCCGGCCCTGCGGGTCGGCGGCGGGGACGGCCCGGGTGCGGTCGGCCCGGACCTCGAGGATCGAGGTGGCCGGCTGGAGGTGGAAGCGCCAGGGCTGGCTGTTGTGGATCGAGGGTGCGGCGACCGCGGCGGAGACGAGCTTCTCCAGGGCGGCGGCGTCGAGAGCGAGGGTGGGCATGACGGCCTCCACGGCGTCAGGCGGGCGGACCGTCGCCGCGCAGGGTGGCCAGGCGGCTGCGGTACTCGTCGGGGTCGATCTCGCCGCGGGCGAGGCGCTCCGCGAACAGCCGCTCCGGTGTGGGCCGTTCGGGCGATGACGTCGGAGGCGGTGGGGTCGAGGGCGGCGGCGGACCGGCCACACGGTGCTGCTCGGAACGCCCGAGGTACCTCACCAGCGCGACCACGCCGAAGGCCACCAGGCCCCAGAAGAGCAGCATGCCGACGGTCATGAGGCCGATGCCCCAGCCGTTCATGCCGTTGTTCCAGTACATCATCGCGGGCTCCTCGACCGGGTGGAGTGGGGCACTTCCACCGTGCGGCCGGGGCCGGGGGCCGCGCGTGGGCCGTTCGACTCAACGTCCGGGGCCGGACGGGCTCAGCGCGGGTGCGGCTGTGGGTGTGGCTGCTGGCGCTGGTGCTGCTCGGACTCGGTCTCGGCGTGGGCGGCGAGGACGGCGGCCTGGAGGCGGCGCTCGACGCCCAGCTTGGCGAGCATCCGCGAGACGTGGTTCTTCACCGTCTTCTCGGCGAGGTAGAGCTCCTGGCCGATCTGCCGGTTGGTCTTGCCCTCCCCCACGAGGACGAGGATCTCGCGTTCGCGAGGGGTGAGCCCGGCGAGAGCGACATCGGTCGCGCTCTCCTCGTGGTGGCGCAGGCTCTCCATCAGCTTGCGGGTGGTGGCCGGGTCCAGCATGGACTGCCCGGAGGCCACCGTGCGCACCGCGCTGACCAGGTCGGCACCCTTGACCTGCTTCAGGACGTACCCGGCGGCCCCGGCCATGATCGCGTCGAGCAGGGCGTCGTCGTCGTCGAAGGAGGTGAGCATCAGACAGACGAGCTCGGACATCCTGTCGCGAAGGTCCCGGCAGACGGTCACCCCGTCACCGTCCGGGAGGCGAACGTCGAGGACGGCCACGTCCGGACGCAGCGCCGGCACCCGGGCCAGGGCCTGGGCGCAGCTGCTCGCCTCGCCGACCACCTCGATGTCCGGTTCGGCCTCCAGGAGGTCGCGGACGCCGCGCCGGACGACCTCGTGGTCGTCCAGCAGGAACACCCGTACGGGCCGGGGCGTGTCCATGGCCTGCTCCTGGGATGCGCGGGCGGTGACACCACCGATTCTGCGCGTCCCCGCCGTTCGGCGCACCGGGTCGGCCGTGCGGGACGGCGTTGGGCGGGCACCAGGAGCAGGGCTTCTGGGCCGCCCCGGGTCACGCTGCGGCTGTGAGCCGGAGTTCGACGCCCACCACGCCGGGCACGGAACGCACCAAGCACTCCAGGACGGCGGCGGAGACGGTGTCGGGCAGCCCGCCGGTCAGGGTGATCCGGCCCTGCTCGGAACGGACGTCGGTGCCGACCCCGGCCTCCGGGCCGAGGGTGGCGCGCGGGCGCTGAAGATGTACGGGAGCTACGTGCCGGTGCGTGCCGAGGTCGTCAACGTCCCCGCCTTCTCCGCCCACGCCGACGCCGACGCCCCCGAGATCATCGAGTGGCTGCGCACCGCCCCGCCACCGAGCACCGACTACCTCGTCCACGGCGAGCCCGAGGGCTCGGAGGCGCTGCGCGACCGGATCGACCGCGAACTCGGCTGGACGGCCGTGGTGCCACGCTCGGGCGAGCGGGTCCTCGTCCGCTGACCCCTCTAAAGGGAGACATCAACCCAGGGCTCACACGCGGCCCGAATTCCCCTGACCTGGGCGACCGTACGAAGATCACCACCCGCCAGGACGCCCTGAGCAATATCCTTCAACCTCAGAACAAGGTCATCCTTCTTGTCCGGATGGATCACCTCGGCACCGAGCCGCTTGAATCCGGTGCTGATTCTCGTCCCAAGAGCCAGGTCAAGCCGATCAATCGCCGCCGACAGCTCATGGCGCCGATCGTTCGGGACGGCAGGATCGGGCGCCTCGAGATGCGCCTTGATCCCAGGCACGCCTGCCATCACGCAGTCGGCTTCGCGGACAATCTCCGTGCACACCTTCCGTGCGCGAGACGCGACCTTGTTGATCGCCACCAACGCCGCGAGCATGATTGTCCCGCATATCGCGACCCGACTGGCGAAAGTGAACCCGGGACGGGGAATGCCGGATATCATCAAGCAGCTGCCCATGGCCAAGGCGATGATCATGACCATGTGAAGGAAGACTTCCATCCGCAGGTGGCTGGCCAGCCGTGATGGCCACACGACAGGCCCATCGAAGATGATTCTGGCGCAACACCGAAGGAAGGCGAAAAAGATGAGGACGACGCCTGCAAAAAATCTGTTCGACAGGGCGACAAGCGCACATGCAACACCGGTGAGAACAAGAGATGAAACAGAGAGCACCGATACGATCGAATAATTCCCAATGGCCTCCGACAGTCTTCCACCAAGGAATCCGAAGGGATTCCCTGCCGCCGCCGCATATATCAGAAAAGCAATCAACCCCGCAGCAATGACAAGCCATCTCCAATCAACCTGGAAGCCGGAAGCGGGATGCACCCCAATTGACGCCTTCCAGGAAAGCAGAATAGGAATACCCGAGACAATTGCTGACCCTACAATCGAACTCAGCCACTCGATAATCCGTGTCCGACGCCGCTCGCTGGATGGACTCCCCTGGCTCCCACGGTCGGCAGAGCCTCCTTGCTCGGCCTTCTCCTCGACACCCTCCTCGGCCTCGGTTGCATCTTCGGGGCGGGCGCCTCCGGACACCGCTTCCTGCCGAGGATCTTCTGACTCCGATGACATGACGATCCTCCTCCGGCTCGGAGCATCAGTGCCAGATTCGCATCAGCTCTTGGCTCCCGCGCGACGGGGTGGAACCGGAAGCCGGGCCGAGCGAGAACTCTCAAACCCTTCCGCCACGACCCTTCGAACGACCTGCCGTTGTCAGAAGGCCAGCGCATCGATGTCGTCGACGTCCCAGGTGAGGTGGTCGGCGAGGCCCCGCCCAGGGGCCGAGGAGCCTCCGCGCGGGGGCGAGGAAGAGGTCGAGCGGGCTTGCCCCGGCCGCGACGTCGACGGCCCCGGCGCCGTTGCCGGCCACCACCGTCCAGGCCACGAAGGTGTAGAGCACGCCGAGCCCGACCACCACCGCCAGCGTCGCCCGGGGGACGATCCGCTTGGGGTTGCGGGACTCCTCCCCGTACATCGCCGTCGACTCGAAGCCGAGGGCTCGCCCCCCTACGTCCGGGTCGGTCAGGCGGTGCGCAGGCCGTGGGCCTCGAAGGCGGCGCGGGCGCGGGCCGTCTGATCAGCGGTGGGCGGTGGGGTGTCCGCCAGGGTGGAGGTCAGGCCCAGGGCGCGCCACTTGGCGAGGCCGAGGCGGTGGAAGGGCAGGACGTCGACGCGGGTGACGTTGCCGAGGGAGGCGGTGAAGGCGGCGACGCCCTCGACGTTCTCCGCCGGGTCGGTCAGGCCGGGGACGAGGACGAAGCGGACCCAGACCTCCTTGCCGAGGTCCGCCAGGCGGCGGGCGAAGGCCAGGGTGGGGGCGAGGGGCCGGCCGGTGAGGTGCCGGTAGAGGACGCGGTCCCAGGACTTGATGTCGAGGAGGACGAGGTCGGTGTCGGCGAGCAGGTCGTCGGTGGCCCGGACGCCGAGGAAGCCGGAGGTGTCCAGCGCGGTGTGCAGGCCGAGTTCGTGCTTGAAGCGGTGCAGCAGCTCTCCGGTCAGGGCGGACTGGAGCAGCGGTTCGCCGCCGCTGACGGTGGCGCCGCCGCCGGAGGCGCGGATGAACGGGACGTACTTGGCCGCCTCGGCGACGATCTCCTCCGCCTCGACGCGCCGCCCGTCCCGCCGGCGCCAGGTGTCGGGGTTGTGGCAGTACAGGCAGCGCAGCGGGCAGCCGGACAGGAAGGCGACGAAGCGGGTACCGGGGCCGTCGACTCCGGTGGACAGGTCCCAGGAGTGGAGCCTTCCGGCGGGCGGTGGCGAGGTCATGGGGGTCTCCGGTGGAGGTGTGGTGCCGACAGCGGGTGCCGGCACCACACGGCGAGGACGGCGCTACAGCGCGTCGTGGAAGGTGCGGCCGATCACGTCGAGCTGCTGTTCGCGGGTGAGCCGGACGAAGTTGACGGCGTAGCCGCTGACGCGGATGGTCAGCTGCGGGTACTTCTCGGGGTGCTCCATGGCGTCGAGCAGGGTGTCGCGGTCGAGGACGTTGACGTTCATGTGGAACCCATGGCAGGCGGTGAAACCGTCCAGCACGCCGACCAGGTTCCGCACCCGATCGTCGGGGGTGCGCCCGAGGGCGTCGGGGGTGACGGTGTTGGTGAGCGAGATGCCGTCCTCGGCGTGGTCGTACGGGAGTTTGGCGACGGACAGGGCGCTGGCCACGTAGCCGTGGCGGTCGCGCCCGTTCATCGGGTTGGCGCCGGGCGAGAACGGTTCGCCGGCCCGGCGCCCGTCCGGGGTGTTGCCGGTCTTCCTGCCGTAGACGACGTTGGAGGTGATGGTGAGCACGGACTGGGTGTGCTCGGCGCCCCGGTAGGTGGGGTGCTTGCGCACCTTGGCCATGAAGTCCTCGACCAGCCGGACGGCGATCTCGTCCGCCCGGTCGTCGTTGTTGCCGTACGCGGGGAACTCGCCCTCGACCAGGTAGTCGGTGACCAGGCCGGTCCCGTCCCGTACGGGCGTGACCTTCGCGTACCTGATCGCGGACAGCGAGTCGGCGGCGACGGCGAGTCCGGCGATGCCGCAGGCCATGGTGCGCCGGACGTCCCGGTCGTGCAGGGCCATCTCCAGGCGCTCGTAGGCGTACTTGTCGTGCATGTAGTGGATGACGTTCAGCGCGTGGACGTACGTCTCGGCGAGCCAGTCCATCTGCCGGTCGAGCCGGGCGAGCACCTCCCCGTCGTCGAGGACGCCTTCGCCGACCGGGGCGGTGGCCGGGCCGACCTGGGCGCCGGTGCGCTCGTCGCGGCCGCCGTTGATCGCATAGAGCAGGGTCTTGGCGAGGTTGACCCGGGCGCCGAAGAACTGCATCTGCTTGCCCACCTCCATGGCGGAGACGCAGCAGGCGATGGCGGTGTCGTCGCCGAAGCGCGGGCGCATCAGCTCGTCGGACTCGTACTGGATGCTGGAGGTGTCGATGGAGACGCGGGCGCAGAACTCCTTGAAGCCGTACGGGAGTTTCGGCGACCAGAAGACGGTCATGTTGGGCTCGGGGGCCGGGCCCAGGTTGTAGAGCGTCTGCAGGTAGCGGAAGGAGGTGCGGGTGACCAGGGTGCGGCCGTCAGCGCCCATGCCGCCGATCGACTCGGTGACCCAGGTCGGGTCGCCGGAGAACAGCTCGTCGTACTCGGGGGTGCGCAGGAAGCGCACGATCCGCAGCTTGATGACGAAGTCGTCGATCAGCTCCTGAGCCTGATTCTCCGTCAACTCGCCGTGCTCCAGGTCGCGCTGGAGGTAGACGTCGAGGAAGGTGGAGGTGCGGCCGAGCGACATCGCGGCGCCGTTCTGCTCCTTGACCGCCGCGAGGTAGGCGAAGTACAGCCACTGGACGGCCTCGCGGGCGCTCGCGGCCGGCCCCGAGACGTCGTACCCGTAGGCGGCGGCCATCTGCTTGAGCTCGCCCAACGCCCGGATCTGCTCGGCGAGTTCCTCGCGCTCCCGGATGGTCTCCTCCAGCCGGGCGGGGTCGGCGGGCGCCGGGTCGAGCTCGGCCTTCTCGGCGCGCTTGGCCTCGATCAGCCGGTCGACGCCGTACAGGGCGACGCGGCGGTAGTCGCCGATGATCCGGCCCCGGCCGTACGCGTCCGGCAGGCCCGTGACGACGCCGGCCTTGCGCGCGGCGAGGATCTCGGGGGTGTAGGCGTCGAACACGCCGTCGTTGTGGGTCCTGCGGTACCGGGTGAAGACCTTCTCCAGCCCCGGGTCGACGGGGTAGCCGTAGGTGCGCAGCGCGCCGGCGACCATCCGCCAGCCGCCGTACGGCATGATCGCGCGCCGGAGCGGGGCGTCGGTCTGCAGGCCGACGATCAACTCCCGTTCCCGGTCGATGTATCCGGGCGCGAACGCGGTGATCCCGGCCGGGACGTCGTACGCGACGTCGTACACGCCCTTGGCGCGCTCCTCGGGGAAGCGGTCGGTGATCTGCCGCCACACGGCGAGGGTCCGCTCGGTCGGTCCGGCGAGGAAGGCCGCGTCGCCCTCGTAGGGGGTGTAGTTGTGCTGGATGAAGTCGCGGACGTCGATCGCGTCGCGCCACAGGCCGCCGTGGAAGCCGTCCCAGGCGCCGGCGGTGCGCTCGTGGTTCTGCGAGGTGGTCATCGGATCGTCCTCTCTCCTGTCCGGAGGCTCACGCCTGGTCGCCGTAGTAGGCCCGGCGCATCAGCTGCTGCAGGTCGGCGAGCAGCGGCATCCGGGGGTTGGCGGGGGCGCACTGGTCCTCGTAGGCGTTCATGGCCTGCTGCGGCAGGGCTGCCAGGAAGGCCGTCTCGTCGACCCCGGCGTCCTTGAAGGAGCGCGGGATGCCGACCCTGTCGCGCAGTTCCTCGACCGCCGCCGCGAGGGAGGCGACGCCCTGCCCGGGGGTGGCGGCGGGCAGGCCGAGCATCCGCGCGATCGCCTGGTAGCGCTCGGGGGCGAGGTAGCTGCCATACCTGGGCCAGCCGGTGACCTTGGCCGGGGCGGAGCCGTTCCAGCGGATGACGTGCGGCAGCAGCAGGGCATTGGTGCGGCCGTGGGCGACATGGAAGGTGGCGCCGAGGGTGTGGGCCATGGCGTGCACGGCGCCGAGGAAGGCGGAGCCGAAGGCCATCCCGGCGATGGTTCCCGCGTTGTGCATCTTCTCGCGGGCGAGCGGGTTGTCCGCGCCGTGGGCGACTGCTTCCTCGAGGTTCTCGAAGATCAGCCGGATGCCCTGGAGGGCGAGCCCGTCGGTGAAGTCGTTGGCGTAGACGGAGACGTAGGTCTCGATGCAGTGGGTGAGGGCGTCGAAGCCGGTGTCGGCGGTGACGTGCGGCGGCAGGCCGGTGGTCAGCGCGGGGTCGACGATGGCCACGCTCGGGGTTAGGGCGTAGTCCGCGAGGGGGTACTTCTGGCCGGTGGCGGTGTCGGTGATGACGGCGAAGGGGGTGACCTCGCTGCCGGTGCCCGAGGTGGTCGGGATGCACACCAGCTTGGCCTTCTCCCCCAGGTCGGGGAAGGTGAACGCGCGCTTGCGGATGTCGAAGAACTTCTCCTTCAGGTCCCCGAACTCCACCTCCGGGTGCTCGTACATCAGCCACATCACCTTGGCCGCGTCCATCGGCGAGCCGCCGCCCAGCGCGATGATGGTGTCCGGCTCGAAGCCGCGCATCAGCTCGGCGCCCTTGAGCACGGTGTCGATGCTCGGGTTGGGCTCGACGAAGTCGACGACCCGGACCTCGACGGGCTCGCGGCGCCGGCCCAGGACGTCGCGCACCCGCTCCAGGTGGCCGATCTCCACCATCGTCCGGTCGGTCACCACGACGACGCGGCGGGCGTTCGGCATGCTGGCCAGGTACTTGATCGAGTTGCGCTCGAAGTAGATCTTCGGCGGGACCTTGAACCACTGCATGTTGGTGTTGCGCCGCCCGATCCGCTTGATGTTGAGGAGGTTCAGCGCCGAGACGTTGCCGGCCACCGAGTTGTGCCCGTAGCTGCCGCAGCCGAGGGTCAGCGAGGGGGTGAAGGCGTTGTAGACGTCGCCGATGCCGCCCTGGGAGCTGGGCGCGTTCCAGATGATCCGGCACGCCTTGACCGCGTGCCCGAACTCCTCGACGAAGGCCGCGTCCTCGGTGTGCACGGCCGCCGAGTGGCCGAGTCCGTTGAACTCGACCATGGCGCAGGCCAGTTCGACGCCCTCGCGGCGCGAACGTGAGGTGAGGACGGCGAGCACCGGGCAGAGCTTCTCCCGGGTCAGCGGCTCCTGCGGGCCGACCGCGTCGCAGTCGACCAGGATCACCGAGGTGTCGGCGGGCACGGCGAACCCGGCCGCCTCGGCGATCTGCGCGGCCGTGCGGCCCACCACCTCGGCGTTGAGCCGCTCCCCCGCGCAGGAGGATCCGCTGCCGGCGCCGAACAGGTGGCGCTCCAGCAGCGCCTTCTCCTGCGCGTCGGCGTGGTGGGCCTTCAGCGTGCGGAACTCGGCGAGCGCGGCGTCGCGGATCTCCGCGTCCAGGATGACGGCCTGCTCGGAGGCGCAGATCATGCCGTTGTCGAAGGACTTCGACAGCACGATGTCGTTGACCGCCCGCCGCAGGTCCGCGCTGCGCTCCACGTACGCGGGGACGTTGCCCGCGCCCACGCCCAGGGCGGGCTTTCCGCAGGAGTACGCGGCCCGCACCATCGCGTTGCCGCCGGTGGCGAGGATCGTGGCCACGTCCGGGTGGTGCATCAGCGCGCTGGTGGCCGCCGTCGACGGCTCCTCGATCCACTGGATGCAGTGCGCGGGCGCCCCGGCCGCCACCGCCGCGTCGCGCACGGTCCGGGCGGCCTCCGCCGAGCAGCGCTGCGCCGCGGGGTGGAAGGAGAACACGATCGGGTTGCGGGTCTTGAGGGCGAGCAGGCACTTGAAGATCGTGGTCGAGGTGGGGTTGGTGACCGGCGTGATGCCGGCGACCACTCCGATCGGCTCGGCGATCTCCACGATGCCGTCGATCTCGTCCCGGTACACCACCCCGACGGTCCTCGTCCGGGCCATCACATGGGTGACGTTCTCGCAGGCGAAGACGTTCTTCACCGCCTTGTCCTCGAACAGCCCCCGCCCCGTCTCCTCCACCGCCAGCACGGCCAGCCCGGTGTGCCGCTCCAGCGCGGCCAGCGACGCCTTCTTGACGATGTGGTCGACCTGTTCCTGGGTGTAGTCCGCGTAAGCGTCGAGCGCGGTGAGCGCGTCGGCGA
Source organism: Kitasatospora sp. NPDC051170 (assembly GCF_044455705.1). Taxonomy (NCBI): domain Bacteria; kingdom Bacillati; phylum Actinomycetota; class Actinomycetes; order Kitasatosporales; family Streptomycetaceae; genus Kitasatospora; species Kitasatospora sp. NPDC051170. The sequence goes on from NZ_JBITFA010000001.1 coordinate 282,645, forward strand.
CCAGCGCGCCGACGACGCTGTCGGGGCTCGGTGCCGCATCCGGGCGGGGGGCCGGGACGGAGGAGACGGTCTCCTCGGTCTGCGGGCGACGAGACATGGTGGGTGCCACCTTTCGGTTCGTCATCGGGGGCCGCGCGGACGGTCCGTCCCGCCCGCGCTGCCGCTTCCAGCGTGCCGGGGCGGCCCGAACCGGGGCGCGTGTCCAATGGGCCACTCCCGCAGGCCGAAGGTCCCGTGTGCGGGCGGGCACCTATCCGCCCTATTATTCAAATTCGAACTACCGGGTTACTGTCGAAGCGATTCGGTTCAAGTTTGAACTTTGCAAGGAGAGACCCATGCCGGTACGTCGCCTCAACCACGCGGTGCTCTACATCCGCGACGTCGCGACCTCGGTCGCGTTCTACACCGAGGTGCTGGGCTTCAAGGTCGACGTCGAGTTCCCCGGGCGGGCCGCCTTCCTCAGCGCCGAGGAGACGCTCAACGACCACGACCTCGGCCTGTTCGCGATCGGCGCCGACGCACCCGGCCCGCAGCCGGGCCGGGTCGGCCTGTACCACCTGGCCTGGGAGGTCGGCACGCTCGGCGAGCTGGCCGAGATCGGCCGCGCCCTCAGCGAGCGCGGGGCCCTCGTCGGCGCCACCGACCACCACCACTCCATGTCCTTCTACGCCAAGGACCCGGACGGCAACGAGTTCGAGGTGATGTGGCGCGTGCCGCGGGAGGGCTGGTCGGCGCCCGGCGAGGCGCCGAAGATGGGCCCCCTGGACCTGGAGGCCGCCATCGCCCGCTGGGGCGCGGACCTGGCCACCGGCGCCGCCGCGGGCTCCGCCACCTGAGGCCCACCAAGACAGTGCGGTCCAGGTGCCGGATCAACCGGGGTCGGCCGCCGACCGGACCCCTACGGGCCCCGTGCGAAACGCGGACTGCCGTGGCACCGGCCGGTGCCACGGCAGTCCGTGCGGTGCGGAGCCCGCTCAGGCGTGCGGCACCACCGCCACCGGGCTGTGCGCGTGGTGCAGGACCGTGTGGGCCACGCCACCCAGCCAGGGTGCGGCCGCGTGCAGCCCGGATGTCCGGCGGCCCACCACCGTCAGCGCGGCGCCTCGCGACGCCTCGACGAGCGCCCGCCCGGCCGGCCAGGCCGTCACCTCGGCCTCAACCCGGAGCGCGGGGTACTTCTCGCACCAGGGGGCGATCGCGTCCTGGAGCCGCGTCAGCTCAGCCGCCGCCAGGGCCTCCCTGATCTCGGGCTGGTCCACCGGTGCCTCCGTCAGGTACGGCCCGGCCGGGCGCGTGCGGCTCTCCAGGACCCGCACCGCCGCCCCCCGCTCGGCAGCCTGCTCGAAGGCGAAAGAAAGGACGTCGCCGTAGGACCGGGCGCTGTCCAGCCCGACCACCACGTCACCCTCCACCCCCGTCCCGTCCCCGGCCCGCACCAGGACCACGGGGCAGTGGGCGCGCGCCGCCGTGCGCAGCGCGATCGAGCCGACCAGCAGTCCCGCGAATCCGTCTGACCCGCGCGAGCCGACGACCACCAGGCCGTCCCGCCCGCCGGCGGCGGCCAGCACGGCCGCCGGGTTGCCGGGCGCGTGCCCGCAGGTGATCTCCAGGCCCGGCAGTGCGCTCGCGAGGTGGTCCCAGACGGCGAGCACCGGCTCGGGGACCTGCTCGACGGCGTCGCCGGGCTCCGTGGGGTCGAAGGGCGCCGCCGCCCCGGCGTGGATCATCCGCAGGGGCCGGCCGCTGCGGTGGGCCTCCCCAGCGGCCCACTCGGCCGCGGCCCTGCTCGGTTCCGATCCGTCGACCCCGACGACTACGACGTGGGACATGACGTCTCTCCTCTCTCGTTGCTCTCGTTGCTCTTGTTGATCTCGCTGCTCTTGTTGATCTCGCTGCTGTCGGTCGGTCCGTCCCGCCCCGTCAGCCCTGCCAGGTCCATTCGGTGACCTCGGGCAGGTCGGTGCCGTGCTCGCGTATCCAGTCCTGGTGGCGCGCCCGCTGGTCGGCCATCGTCCGGCGCAGGGCGGCCGCCGGACCGGCCAGGCCGGGGACGCGGTCGATGACGTCCATGACCAGGCGGTAGCGGTCCAGGTCGTTGCGGACGACCATGTCGAACGGCGTGGTCGTGGTGCCGGACTCCTTGTAGCCGCGTACGTGCAGGTGCGGGTGGACGGCCCGGCGGTACGCGAGGCGGTGGATCAGCCACGGGTAGCCGTGGTAGGCGAAGATCACCGGCCGGTCGCGGGTGAACAGGGCGTCGAACTCGGCGTCGGGCATGCCGTGCGGGTGCTCCTCGGCGGGCATCAGCCGGGCCAGGTCGACCACGTTCACCACCCGGACCCACAGGTCGGGCAGGTGGCGGCGCAGCAGGCCCGCGGCGGCCAGGACCTCCTGGGTGGGCACGTCCCCGGCGCAGGCGAGGACGACGTCGGGCTCGCCCGCGCCCTCCCCGGTGCCCGCCCACTCCCAGACGCCCGCCCCGCGGGCGCAGTGCTCGCGCGCCTCGTCCAGCGTGAGCCAGTCGAAGCAGGGCTGCTTGCCGGCGACCACGACGTTGACGTAGTCGCGGCTGCGCAGCAGGTGGTCGGCGGTGGCGAGCAGGGTGTTGGCGTCCGGCGGGAGGTAGACGCGCACGGCCTGGGGGCTCTTGTTGAGGACGTGGTCGACGAAGCCCGGGTCCTGGTGGGAGAAGCCGTTGTGGTCCTGGCGCCAGACGTGCGAGGTGAGCAGGTAGTTGAGCGAGGCGATCGGCTCGCGCCAGGGGATCTCGCGGGTGGTGCGCAGCCACTTGATGTGCTGGTTGACCATCGAGTCGACGATGTGGACGAACGCCTCGTAGCAGGAGAACAGGCCGTGCCGGCCGGTCAGCAGGTACCCCTCCAACCAGCCCTGACAGGTGTGTTCCGAGAGGATCTCCATCACCCGGCCGTCGTGGGCGAGGTGTTCGTCCACGGGCAGGGTCTCGGCCTGCCACGCCTTGCCCGTCGCCCGGTAGACGGCCTGAAGGCGGTTGGAGGCGGTCTCGTCCGGGCCCACCAGACGGAAGTCCCGGCGTTCGGCGGTGGCGGCCATGAGGTCGGCGAGCAGCTCGCCCAGGACGCGGGTCGGCTCGTGCAGGGTCGTGCCGGGCTTGTCCACGGGGACGGCGTAGCGCTCCAGTGACGGCATCGGCAGGTCGCGCAGCAGCAGGCCGCCGTTGGCGTGCGGGTTGGCGCCGAGGCGGCGGTGCCCCTCGGGGACGTGCGCGAGGACCTCGGCCACCGGGCGGCCGAGGGCGTCGAAGAGCTCCTCCGGCCGGTACGAGCGCAGCCATGACTCCAACTGCCGCAGGTGCACCGGGTTTTCACGGACCTGGTCGAGCGGCACCTGATGGGCGCGCCAGGTGCCCTCCACCGGCAGGCCGTCCACCTCGGACGGGCCGGTCCAGCCCTTGGGCGTGCGCAGCACGATGAGCGGCCACCGGGGGCGGCGGGTGTCGCCGCCGGTGCGGGCCTCGTACTGGATCGCGGCGATCCGGTCGAGGGCGGTGTCCATGGCCCAGGCCATGGCCCGGTGGACCGCCAGTGGGTCCTCGCCGCCGACGTACAGCGGCTCGTGGCCGTAGCCGCGCAGCAGGGCGTCGAGTTCGGCTTCGGGCAGCCGGGCGAGCACGGTCGGGTTGGCGATCTTGTAGCCGTTGAGGTGGAGGATCGGCAGCACCGCGCCGTCGTGGACGGGGTCGAGGAACTTGTTGCCGTGCCAGGAGGCGGCCAGTGGGCCGGTTTCGGCCTCGCCGTCGCCGATCACGCAGGCGACCAGCAGACCGGGGTTGTCGAAGGCGGCGCCGTAGGCGTGCGAGAGCGCGTAGCCGAGTTCGCCGCCCTCGTGGATGGAGCCCGGCGTCTCGGGGGCGACGTGGCTGGGCACGCCGCCGGGGAAGGAGAACTGGCGGAACAGCCGGGCCATGCCCGCCTCGTCGCGGGTGACGTCGGGGTAGGTGTCGGTGTAGCTGCCGTCGAGCCAGGAGTTCGCGAGCACGGCGGGCCCGCCGTGTCCGGGGCCCCAGATGCAGACCGCCTCCTGGTCGCGGGCCCTGATCACCCGGTTGAGGTGGGTGTGCACCAGGTTGAGGCCGGGTGAGGTGCCCCAGTGGCCCAGCAGGCGGGGTTTGATGTGCTCGGGCCGCAGCGGCTCGCGCAGCAACGGGTTCGCCATCAGGTAGATCTGGCCCACCGCCAGGTAGTCGGCGGCCCGCCAGTGGGCGTCGAGCGCCCGGATCTCCTCGTCGGAAGGCCCGCTGCGGGCCGGACCGGGGGTGACGGACATGGGTGTGCTCTCCTCTTGGGGCGACGGAGGTGGTCATCGGGGTGCCCGGCCGTCGGGGGAACGCTTCCGGGGTCCTCAGGCTGCCGTGCGCCGGCCTGCCGGGCCGAGGGGCCGAAGGTCCCGCCGACCTCGCCTTGGGTCCCGGCGCTACGGGCCCGGCCGGGGACCAGTGGCCCCTCGCCTTGGGTCCCGTCGGTCCCTGGGCTCGAACGGGAGGGCGGCCGCACAGTGGTGCTCAGTCGGTGGAGGGCCTTCCCCTCCGCCCCCGATCTCCCGGGAGTTCCCGTGACGACACGCCATGTCCTGGTCGGCCTCGACGGCTCGCCGCAGAGCGAGGCCGCCGCCCTCTGGGCGGCCGACTGGGCCCACCGGCTCGCAGCTCCGCTGCGGCTGCTCCACGTCTGGCCCTGGTTGAGCACCGACAACATGGACCGCTCCCGGCCCGGCGACCCCAGGCCCAGCGCGCTCGACGCCCTCACCGGCGTCGCCGAACGCATCCGCCGCGCCCGTCCGGGCCTGGTGGTGAAAACCGCCGTCAGGGCCGACGACCCGGTGGACGGGCTGGTCGCTGAGGCCCGGGGGCAGGAGATACTCGTCCTCGGCACCCGGGGGCTCGGCGGGTTCGCCGGACTGCTCGTCGGCTCGGTCTCCCTCGCCGTCGCGGCCCGGGCCCCGATCCCGACGGTCCTGGTCCGCGAGGGCACGCCCGCCTCCGGCACCGGCGAGGTCGTGGTCGGGCTCGACGCCCGCGAACCGGCCGACGCCGTCCTGGAGTTCGCCTTCACCGCGGCCGGGCTCCGCGGCACCGCGCTGCACGCCGTGCACGGCTGGGACCCGTCCGCCGCCTGGGCCTACGGCGGCCTCATGCCGCCGCTGGTCGACCTCCCGGTGCAGCAGGACACCGAGACCGCCGTACTGACGCAGCACCTGAGCGCGCGCCGCGCGAAGCACCCCGAGGTGGAGGTCGTCGTGGACGCCCGGCTCGGCGGGGCCGCGAGCGCCGTCCTGGACGCCGCCGCCGGCGCCGGGCTCGTCGTCCTCGGCCGCCGCGAGCAGCGGCACCCCCTCGGCCTGCGGCTCGGTCCCGTCGCCCACGCCGTGCTCCACCACTGCCCCGTCCCGGTGGCCGTCGTCCCCCACACGTGACGTCGGCCGTCCACGAAGGAGAAGCGACATGAGCGCCGGTCCACACCCGCGCCTCCGCCGCCACCTGCGGCAGGCATTCGGGCAGAACGCCAACCCGCTGGTCCGCCTGCTCGACCGCTCCCGCAGCCGCGCCCTGCTGCTGGCCCTGCTCGGCGCCGCGCTGGCGGTGCTCGCCGGCGCCGGCGCGACGGTGGCCGGCTACTCCGAAGCCCGGCACGACGCCTCCGTGACGGCCGCCCGGCTGCACCCGGTCCGGGCGGTCACGCTCACCCCGGCCCGGCGCCCGACCGAAGGCGAGCGGGGCAGGGACCTGAGGCGCTACCGGGCGGACGCCACCTGGGCCGCCCCGGACGGCCGGACCGTCACCGGCACCGTCACGGTGCCGCCCGGCACCGCCTCCGGCACGTCCGTCGGCATCCTGGCCGACGGCTCCGGCCGGTTCGCCGAGGCCCCGCCCGGGACCACCGAGTCCGCCGTCGATGCCGCATTCCTGGGGGCTTTCACGCTCGGCGGCCTCCTCGCCCTCGTCGGTGCCGGTCTCGGCTTCCGCCTCAACACCCTGAACCGCTGGGCCGCGCGCGCCTGGGAGCACTCCTGGACCCTGCTGGAACCGGTCTGGAGCGGTCGCGCCCCGCGCGACCACCGCGCCGGCTGAGCGGGCCGCCTGGCCCGCGCTTCCCCTCGTACCCCGGCTTCCGGCAGACTGCTCACGGGTCGGCACCGTCTGCCCGCTGGAAGCAGGATCGAGTACGGAGCGGTGATGGCGGACGACACGACGACCGAGGTGAAGGTGTTCCTCCTCGACGACCACGAAGTGGTCAGGCGGGGCGTGCGCGACCTCCTGGACGTGGAGCCCGGCCTCACGGTGGTCGGCGAGGCGTCCACCGTGGCACAGGCGCTCAGCCGGGCCCCGGCACTGCGCCCGGACGTCGCGGTCCTGGACATGCGGCTGCCCGACGGCGACGGCGTGACCGTCTGCCGCGAACTGCGCTCCCGGATGCCGGAGTTGGCCTGCCTGATCCTCACCTCGTTCGACGACGAGGACGCCCTGCTCGACTCGATCATGGCCGGTGCGGCCGGCTACGTCCTCAAGCAGATCAGCGGCACCGACCTCGTCTCCGCGGTCCGTACGGTGGCCTCCGGCCAGTCCATGCTCGACCCCGGTGCCACCACCCGGCTGATGGCCCGACTGCGGGGGGAGGGCGTCCGGCAGCCGTCCGAGGCCGCGCGGCTCACCGACCGCGAGCAGGAGGTCCTCGCCCTGATCGGCGAGGGCCTGACCAACCGGCAGATCGGCGAGCGGCTCTACCTGGCCGAGAAGACCGTCAAGAACCACATCTCCCGGTTGCTCGCCAAGCTCGGCGTGGAACGGCGAGTGCAGGCCGCGCTCCTCGCGCCCCGGGTTCTGGGCGGCCGGAGCCACCCGGCGAGCCCCGGGACCGTCTGAGCGCTCCCCCACCGGACCGGGCCGACCGGAGCCCCCTCGGGGGACCATCGGCCCCTCCCGGGGATGCCGGGCCCGGGTGAGCATGGCTGCCATGGCCGCCGAATACACATCCCTGGACGAGTCGCAGTGCCTGAGGCTCCTCGGCGGAAGGACCGCCGGGATGCCGTTCCCCTTCTTCGCCCACCCCCGGCAACACTCCCAGGGACGAGACCGTCAGCGCGGGGGTACCGGAGAAGTGGGGACCGTGCCGGAGAGGATGAGCACAGCGGCGACGACGAAGAAGGTCCCCACGACGAAACCCATGAGCGGGGACACCCAACCGACCCATCCGCCGGCCTCCCGGGCTTCCTTCGGGCGCCCGGGCGGGTAGCAGACCATCACCTGAACGCCCGGCGTCCCGGACCGGGACAGGTACATCGACACCAGGTACGCCCCGCCCTCCGGCGCCTGGAACCGAACGGTTCCCTTCCCGCGTACTGGCCACGTGACCTGCGCCGATTCCGCCCTCCACCCCCCTGCCCACCCCGCAAACGAACCGATAAGATGACCAGCGGTGTGCCGGGAAGTCTGGTCGGCTCGGGGGACGACCGCGGCGATCGGGCGGCGGCGACCCCGGTGGTTGCGATGGGTCGTTTCTGCAGATGCACGCCGTGGGGATCGTTCTCGTTCTGGTGGTTCTGGCCACGACCGTGGCCACCTTCGCCCGGCGATGGCGGATACCCGCCCCCTCGCTGCTGGTCCTGGCCGGAATCGGCGTCGCGCTGATCCCCGGAGTGCCGGCGCTGCACGTCCCGCCGCAGGCCATCGCCCTGGTGGTGCTGCCGCCGCTGCTCTACTCCTCCGCCGAGGATCTGTCGCTGCGCGACCTGCGCGCGGTGTGGCGGCCGGTGACGATCCTCTCCTTCGGGCTGGTCTTCGCCTCCGCCGCGGCCGTGGGCTTCGTGGCCGTCGCCGTCACCGGGCTGCCGCCCGCGATGGCCTTCGTGCTGGGGGCGGTACTCTCCAGCACCGACCCGGTGGCCGTCACCGCGCTCGGCCGACGCCTGGCGCTGCCGAGCCGCATCCAGGTGCTGGTCCAGGCCGAGAGCCTGTTCAACGACGCCACCTCCCTCGTCCTGTTCAAGGTCGCCGTCGGCGTCGCCGTCACGGTGGGCGGAACCGTCGACCTGCCCTCCGCCGGCGGGGAGCTGCTGCTGCTCGGCGGGGGCGGCAGCGTGGTCGGCGCCGTCGTCGCCGGGGCCGTGTGGCTGATCCGCCGCCGCACCACCGACCCGGTCCTGGAGACCGTGATCGCCCTGATCACCCCGTACGCGGCGTACGTCCTGGCGGAATCCGCGCACACCTCCGGCGTCACCTCCGTCGTGGTCGCCGGCGTCCTGCTCGGCCGCTCCGGCCACCGGCTCACCGACGCGCACATCCGGCTCCAGCTGGGCGCCGTCTACGCGGTGGTGGTGTTCCTGCTGGAGAGCGTCGTCTTCTCGATCGTCGGTCTCGAACTGCCCACCCTGGTCCGGGACCTGCCCGCCGGCGCCGGCTGGTGGCCGCTGCAGGCCCTCGCCCTGGCCGCCCTGCTCATCGGCGTCCGCGTGTTGTGGACCCTGCCGCTGACCCGCGCCGTCAAACCCAGCCGCGGCCGACTGTCCTGGCGGGTCGCCGGGGTGGTCACCTGGGCCGGCACCCGGGGCGTCATGCCGCTGGCCGCCGCCCTGTCCATCCCGCTCCTCGCCGACGACCGCTCCGCCCTCGCCGGACGCCCGCTCGTCCTGGTGCTCACCACATCGGTCGTCGTGTTCACCCTCGTCGTCCAGGGCCTCACCCTCGCCGTCGTCGTCAACCGCTCCGGACTCGCCCTCGAACCCGAGCACACCGCCCGCGAGGAGGCCGACGCCCGCGACGCGCTCAACCGCGCCGCCCTCGACCACGTCGAGCACCTCTCCGAGCTGGAGGCCGTCCCCGAGACCTCCGTCGACCGCGTCCGCCGAAGTCTCACCGCCCGCCTCGACCGCACCGCCGAGGCCGCGGACGGCACCACCGCCGACGCCGCCCACCGCCAGCTCCGCCGCGAGGTCATCGCCGTACAGAACACCGAACTGCGCCGCCTCTACGAGGAGCACCGCATCAGCGACACCACCCTGCGCGTGCTCCAGCGCGACCTCGACCTGGAGGAGGCCGGACTCGGCAGCACCTGAACCCCGGGCGCTGCTATCCCTCCGGCAGGTCGAGGACCTGCGACACCGGGCGGCGCGGACTCGCGGCGCCGGGCGGGCCGTAGCCGAGCCGCAGCACCAACTGGACGTGGGCGGGCCCCTCGGCCGGGTCGCGCAGGCGCCAGCGGGTGTCGGGGATCTCGACGGCCTGGTGCAGGACGGAGGCCCGCAGGCCGTGGACGGTGGCGAGCAGCCAGACCCGCTCCAGCGCCTGACCGGTGCGCAGCCAGTCCGACTGGCCGTCGAAGTGGGTGGTGAGGGTGGCGATCTGGGGCAGGGCCTCGAAGCGCGCGGCCGGGGTGGTGTGGCGCGGCGGGTGGCCTGCGAAGCCGCGCATCGGGAGGTGGGCATCGCGGTCGTGCGAGCCGAGGGCGGCGAGCGGGATGCCGTCGCAGGAGGGTTCGAGGCGCAGCCAGCGGTGGGTCTCGGCCTCACGGGTGACGTCGGCGGCGATGCGGGCCTCGGCTTCGGAGGTGAGGGCGAGGACGCGGCGCATGCCGTGTTCCTCCAGCACGGTCAGCGTCACACCTTCGTCCCGGGCGGCCGTGATGAGGTCGGCCACGAGCGCCTCGGGGACGTCCCGGTTGGTGAACGGGTGTCGGCTGGAGTGGCGCCGGGGGATCGCCGGGTAGAGGTCGGCCCCGAAGGGCTGCGGCGTCCGCAGGGGCGCGGAGAGGCCGAGGACGGCGCGCGGCTGCGTACCCGCGCCGTTCGGCAGAAGCTGGACGACGGCCTCGCGGCCGAGGTGGGCGGCGGCCACCCGCAGGTTGAAGACTGCGGCACCGATGGAGATGTGCAGGGCCCTGCCGTCCGGGTCCGCGGCCGGGACAGCCCGGCTCAGGTCCGCGTGAACCTCCAGGCCGCGCAGGTCCGGGGTGGGGCGAAAGTGCCAGGGTTGGCTGTTGTGCAGCGACGGGGCCATCCCGCCGGCTTCGGCCAGCAGGCGCAGGTCGGCGGCGGTGAGCTCGGTTTCGGTGGTCATGGCGGGTTCACCTCCTGCTGCCGGCGGGGAGCGCCGGTGATTCGATGGTTCGCCGCGTCGACGGTGCTTGGCAAGGGCCCAACGGCCCTGGGCGCACCGGCCGAGCGGCCTCGGGTGCCGATGCCGCGGGATTCATCGGCCGGCCGGGGCGAGGAGTTCGATGCGGCCGGTGCGCAGGTGGTTGCGGTGACCGTCCAGGAACGCGCCGTCCGCTCCGTGCCCGGGACGGGCAGTGGTGGTGTGCCGCCCTGTGCCGGGTGGGCGCAGCCCGTGCGGGTGCTGCAGATCCAGGCCCGCGGCCTCGCCCAGCGTGCCGAGCGCCATCCCGCTCGTCGAGTCGACCAGGGCCGCACCGAGCACCCCGTCGATCGCCATCGCGTCCTTGAGTGCCCCGTCGATGCCTGCCATGCGCAAATCCTCCCGACCGCTCCATGTCACGACCGGCCCTGCGCGCCGACCCACACGGAGCGTAGGCACCCGAGACGCTCCGGCGGCTCGATGACGAGTACTGATCACAAGAGATCGTCACTGTCTGAATCCATCACGTGCGAAACAAGCGATTTGAAAAATTCTTCATATTCATACATGCTGGCTTGCTGTTGGATCGACATGAGGTGCGTCCGGTGTCGTACCGGCGACCGGGGAGGGTGGTCATGGCCGCAGCGTTCGACGAGGAGCTGCACGAACAGCTCTCCCAGGCCCGACAGGCCCTACGCCAGGCTCGCGAGTGCGGGGACGACGACGGCGCCCATGCCTATGCCGGGCGCGAGGCGAGCCTGCTGCGGATCGCGGCCGACCACGGCATCGACGTCCCGCACGCCGCCCAGCCGGAAGAGCGAGGAGAGAGCTGAGACATGGCCGTCCCGCTGTACCAGGCGAAGGCGGAGTTCTTCCGCACCCTGGGCCATCCGGCACGTATCCGCGTTCTGGAGCTGCTGCAGGACGGCCCGCTGCCGGTGCGCGAACTGCTCGCGGCTCTGGAGATCGAGGCGTCCAGCCTCTCCCAGCAGCTCGCGGTCCTGCGCCGCACCAACCTGGTCACCGCCACCCGGGACGGCAACACCGTCGTCTACGCGCTCAGCACGCCGGACGTCGCCGGGCTGCTGCGGGCGGCCCGCAGCATCCTCGGCGAGATGATCACCGACCAGCGCCAACTCCTCAACGAGCTCAGCACACCCACCGCGCCCACCTCAGCCACCGCTCACGAGGTCCGGGCATGAGCGCCGCCCACGCTGTCCTCGACCGGGTGCGGTCCGTCCTCCCCAACCGCGAGATCCTCGCCACCATGGGCCGCTCGCCGCGCAAGGACCTCCTCGCCGGACTGACGGTGGCCATCGTCGCGCTGCCGCTCGCGCTCGGATTCGGCATCTCCTCCGGCGCGGGCGCCGAGGCGGGCCTGGCGACCGCCGTCGTCGCGGGCGCGCTCGCCGCGATCTTCGGCGGCTCCAACCTCCAGGTCTCCGGGCCGACCGGCGCCATGACGGTCGTGCTGGTGCCGATCGTCGCCCGCTACGGCACCGGCGGCGTCCTCACCGTCGGCCTGCTGGCGGGCGTCGTCCTGGTCGCGCTGGCGCTGGTGCGGGCCGGACGCTGGATGGCCTACGTGCCCGTCCCGGTCGTGGAGGGCTTCACCGTCGGGATCGCCGGCGTCATCGCGCTGCAGCAGGTGCCCGGCGCGCTCGGGGTGAAGAAGCCCGAGGGCGACAACCCGGCCGTCGTCGCGGCCAAGGCCGTGGGCGACTTCGCCACCGCCCCGCACTGGGCGGCGCTCGCGCTCGCCCTGGGCGTCGCGGCCGTCATGCTGATCGGCGTACGGCTGCGGCCCGCGCTGCCGTTCTCGCTGATCGCCGTCGTCGCCGCGACTCTTGTCGCGCAGCTGGCCGACCTGCCTGTGGCGACCATCGGCCACCTGCCCGCCGGCCTGCCCATGCCCTCGCTGGGCTTCCTGGACCTCTCCGCCGTCCCCGCCCTGCTGCCCTCCGCGCTGGCCGTCGCCGCGCTGGCCGCCCTCGAATCGCTGATGTCCGCGACCGCCGCCGACGCGATGAGCGTCTCCGAACGCCACGACAGCGACCGCGAACTGTTCGGACAGGGCCTGGCCAACCTCGCCGCCCCGCTGTTCGGCGGCGTCGCCGCCACCGGCGCCATCGCCCGCACCGCCGTCAACGTCCGCTCCGGCGCGGCCTCCCGGCTGGCGGCGCTGGTGCACGCCGGCGTGCTCGCGGCGATCGTCTTCGCCGCCGCGCCGCTGGTGTCCGGCATCCCGCTGGCCGCCCTCACCGGGGTGCTCATAGCCACCGCCGTACGGATGGTCGAGGTCGGCTCGCTGCGCGCGCTGGCCCGCACGGGGCGCGGAGAGGCTTCCGTCCTGTTCCTGACCGCCGCCGCCACCCTCGCCTTCGACCTGGTCACCGCCGTCGTGATCGGCATGCTCGTCTCCGGCGCGCTCGCCCTCGCCGCAGTCGCGAAGGCCGCCCGCGTCGAGCAGGTCCCCCTGCACGCCGACCTACCCCCGGCCGACCACCACGCCGAGGAACAGGCGCTGCTCGCCGAGCACATCGTCGCCTACCGCATCGACGGCCCGCTGCTCTTCGCCGCCGCCCACCGCTTCCTGCTGGAACTCACCGAATCCGCCGAGGTCAAGGTCGCGATCCTGCGGATGTCCCGGGTCAGCGCCATCGACGCCAGCGGCGCCACCGTCCTCGGCGACGCCATCACCAAACTCCAGCGCCGAGGCACCCTCGTGCTCGTCTCCGGCATCCGCGACGAACACCACCGCACGCTCGACGCCCTCGGCATCCTCGACCGGCTCCGCACCGACGGCCACGTGTTCGACACCACCCCGGACGCCATCGCCTACGCCCGCAAGCACCTGACAGGCCACCAGGTCCTCTCCACCCAAGACCCTCTCACCGCCACAGGAACTTCTCGGTGACCACGAGACCGCCCCGAACAGACCACCCCGCCGCAGCCCGTCCGGGAGTCCCGATGAGTGACAGCACCAGCGACGAGAAGGCTCGTCGCAAGGCCATGCTCATCCGCGCCTCGATCTACGTCCTCGGCACCCACCTGTTCGCCGGCTTCGTCATCCTGCTCTTCGCCCTCGGCAACCCCCACTGAGCCCTTCCGGGGCCTGCTCCCGGTCCGCCGGGCGCCCGGCACCCCCGTTCAGGGCCGGTAGACGGCGCAGACGCCCGTGGCGATCGGGCGGCCCGGCGCGACGTCCGGATCCGCGAACACGGCACCGACCTGCCCGAGGTCGCCACCTGGACCCGGACCCACTGACCGGGCCGTACCGGGCCCTGCCGCACCGTCGAGCGAAGGCCGACGGGATGGCCACGCCGTTCACGGCGACCGCCATCGTGCTCGCGGTGGCCGCGTGCACCGCGTACACCCATCGTGTAAGCGGTGTACGCGGTGTACGCGGTGCCCGGCCGCCCTGCTGCTGCGGGACGCGGCGAACCGGATGCGCCCGGTGTGCGCTCCCAGCGGGCCGGGTGCGGGGCGACGGTGGTGTCGGTGCGGTGGTCGAGCCAGCTGGTGACCGTGATCACGCCGTCAACTCCCCGGCACAGCCGCTCCACGACCGGCGCCAGACTGCGGTGGGCGACGGTGCCGGTGAGCGTCACCTGTCCGTCGGCCACCTGGACGTCGATGCTGTCCGGGGAGATGCCCAGGGTGCGGGAGAGGACGTCCTGCCGGATCTCCTCGCGGATCGCACGGTCGTGGCGCAGGAAGACGCGCAGCAGGTCGCTGCGGCTGACGATGCCCACCAGGCGTCCCGCCTCGTCGACGACGGGGAGCCGCTTGAGGTACTGACGCTGCATCAGGCGCGCCGCCTCCACCACGGTCCATTCGGGCCGGGCGCACACGGCCGGGCTGGTCATGAGGTGCTCAGCGGTGGCAGCTCGGCTCTTGGCCTGCTCGGCGGGCGACAGGCTGGGGATCAGCAGCAGTCCCGCCGGGTCCTCCTGGCCGGCCTCGTTGAGCAGCAGGTCGGCCTCGGACACCAGGCCGATCGGCCGGTCCTGGTCGTCGAGGACGGGCACGGAGGTGATGTCGTGCTCGGCGAGCAGTCGGGCGATTTCCTTGAAGCCGGTGTCGGGCCCTACGTGCACGACGGCCGAGGTCATCAGCTCTCCCACGATCCGGTGTCGCATTCTCGGTTCTCCTGTCATGTGTGGACGGGGCGCGTCCGTCGGCGGCGCCCCGGACGGCCGGGGCGGACCGGCGGACGCGGCGCCAGTGCTTCAAGCCTCGGTTTCCAGCCGCTGGGAGCGAAGGGCCGTGGGGGCCATGGCCGCCGGGACCTTCAGCCCGACCGCTGCCGGCGCGAGAGGCGGCGGGCCCGAACTCCGGGACCGCGGAGGACCGACTGCCTCGCTGGAGGGGCCCATCAGGCCCTGCCGTCGGCGCCGACCGGTGGAGCACTGTCGTCCTGTCCGCCTGTGCAGGGCGGTGCAGGGCAGGGCAGGGCAGAACCACGGTGAGCGTGATGTTCGCCGGGCATGATTCGGGAGGTGTCGGATGGACCACGACGGGCCCGCGATCGAGTTGGCCGCCCCCGCACCTGGGCTACCTGCCCGGCGAGCTGCGGCTGTACCCGGAGCTGACCGGTGCGCAGACGCTGCGACTTCTCGGCGACCTCCAGGGCACTGCCACCACACGCCGCGCGGAGCTGTGCGAACGCCTCGCACTGATGCCCGGCCTGGACGAGGCGTTCCTCTCCTCCGCGACCCTGGCCGTCGTGGGCGGCGTCGCGCACCGCAAGTAACCGCCCCGAAGGGGCCGAGGGACCGGGCGCAGGCCGCACCCGGTCCCTCGGCATTCCCGTCCCCAAGCGGCCCGGCCCTTCGGACCCGCAGCCGGGACCTTCGGCACCTGACCACCTCCAGCCGCCCGGCAACAGACTGAGCCAGGAACAACACACCACATCCACAACGGAATTGGGAAAGGAAGGCCGCAAACCATGGCCGCTCACCACACGCACACTCCCCGCCTCGCCCACCGGTTCGGCACCGGGCTCCGCCGCCACACCTCCGCGCACGCCGCCCGTGACGCGGCGCGCAGCACCTCGGTGACCACCACCGGTGCGCGGGCCCTCGCCACCGCCCGGATCGGCCTCGGCTTCGTCTTCCTCTGGGCCTTCCTCGACAAGACCTTCGGCCTCGGCTACGCCACCAGGAACGCGAACTCCTGGCTCGATGGCACCTCTCCGGCCAAGGGCTTCCTCAGCCACGTGTCGGCCGGCCCGCTCCAGTCAACGTTCCACCACTGGGCCGGGCATGCCTGGGCGGACTGGCTGTTCATGCTCGGCCTGCTCGGCATCGGCCTCGCCCTCATCGGCGGCATCGCCCTGCAGGTCGCCGCCCTCAGCGGCACCCTGCTGCTGGCCCTGATGTGGGCCGCCGAGTGGCCGCCCGCCCGCCACCTGGCCACCGGAGCGGGCAGCGGCTCCAGCAACCCCGTCGCCGACTACCACCTGATCTACGCTCTGCTGCTCATCGCCCTCGCCACCACGGCCGCCGGCGACACCTGGGGCCTGGGCCGCCGCTGGGCCGCCCTTCCGATCGTCCGAGACCACACCTGGCTCCGCTGATCCCCCGTCAGCACATCAGGCCGGCCGCGATGCCGTCGTCGCGGCCGGCCTCACCGCGTGTCCGGCAAGGGACGACCGGCGCCCGGACGGCGGCGCCTGCCCGGGCCCGGACGGCCGTCGGCGCCCGCCGGGACCAGGACGACGGGGCGCCGTGCCTCGGCCGCCGTGCGCGACGCGACGGACCCGAGGAGCCGCCCACTGCGCCGCCGCGGTGCTTTCCGCGGATCCGTCGTCACGACTCCGGTACCAGCGCCACGGGGCAGGCGGCGTGGTGCAGTACGGCATGCGCGACCGGCCCGAGGTGGCCGAGCGACGCAGCGTGGCGCTGCCCCAGGACCAGGAGCCGCGCCTTGGCCGAGGCATCGACGAGCAACTGCCCGGCGCCACCCGGCTCGGCGTCCGCGACCACCTGCACGTCCGGGTGGGCGGCCCGCCACGGCGCGATCGCGCGGTCGAGCAGGTCGTGCTCGGCGAGCTGGGACTTCGCGCGCACCGGCGGATCCACCGGTGCCCACGCGTGCAGGGCCCGCACCGGCAGCCCGTAGCGGCGCGCGGCGTCGAAGGCGAAGTCGAGCGCGGCCTCGGCCGGCCGCCGTGTGTCCACCCCGATCACGACCTGTTCGCGCGGCACCGGATTCTGGACGCCTCGCAGCTCGGCCTGGACACCCGTGACCGGATCGGACTCGCCCGCCTGCTGGCCCTGCCCGAGTCGGTGATCGGCTCCCGGCGGGTCGACGAGTTCTTCTCCGATCACTTCTTCGCCACCAACTTCTGGGCGATGTGGCGCACCACCTTCGCCTTCCAGAACTGGCACAGCGCGATCGAGCTCAAGCGGTACTTCCTGTGCTTCGTGCAGGAGTTCCCGCACATCCACACCCTCTCCGGGGTCCGCCGCACCCGGCTGAACCAGTACGACTCGATCGTGCGGCCACTCATTCGGTGGCTGACCGAGCACGGGGTGCGGTTCGAACACGGCGTCACGGTGACGGACGACACGGTTGCCGAGTTGGTCCGCGACAAGCGCGACGGCGGCTGGACGCTGTGGGAGACGCTCTCGCGCAAGGCCCCCGACTTCGGCCGTCCCGCCGTCTTCAACGGCAATTCCGAACGAACGGCCCGCCACCGCGGTTGCGGTGGCGGGCCGTTCGTGGATTCGTGTGGGTCCGCATCAGGGATGGCCGGGCATCAGGGATGGCCGGGAGCGGCCCCACCCGCTCCCGGCCATCGCCCCTGCCCCAACCCGGCCGGGCCCCCACAGCCCGCCGGACCGTACCCGCGCCGGCTACTGCGCGGGAGTGATGAGGCCGTGGTGGCCGTCGTAGCGGTGGTAGAGGACGTTGCCGCGTCCGGTGGCCGCGTCGGTGAAGAAGACGAACGGCCATCCGGTGAGGTCGAGGCGCGACACCGCCTCGGCGACATGGAGCTCCGGCGCCCGGGTCGTGCTCACGCTCAGCCCTTCGGCGCGCTCGGGAGCGGGGCCGGCGGAAGCCAGCCGGTGGCCGCCGGTGTGCTCGTCGCGGTAGACGACGCTGTCGTAGCCGGTCGCGGCGTCGGTGAACAGGTGGAAGTCGTAGTCCATCGCCTCCATCTCGAACACCGCGGCCCAGGGAGTCTGGCGGGCGAGGCTGTAGGCCTTGTGCCGCACGATCCGCCGTTCGTCCGGAGACCGGCCGTGGCGGTGCGGGCGGTGCTCGTGGCCCGCCGCGTCGCTCCAGGCGTTGGGCCCGGTCGGCTGGGTGGCCGGGCGGCGGTGGAGGTCCCGGTGCTGGCGCACCCGGGCGAGCCGGGCGGTCAGCCGGTCCTGGAGCAGGTCGATGGCCTCGGGCATGGTCGCGGCGGCCACGTGGGCCCGGACCGGCCTGCCGTCCAGGTCCACCACGGCCTGGGCCAGCGACGGCTTGACGACGGCGTGGTTGGCCTCCTGCGTGAGCTTCACCCGGGCGGCGAGCACCGGTTCGTGCAGCCGCTCGACCACGGCCGCCAGTTTCGCCTTCGCGTAGTCGGGCGCGGCCGACGACACCTCGCCCCGGGTCTCCACCTGGATGTGGACTGCGGGGTGAGTCTGCAGTGGGTTCATCAGGTCCTTCTTCCGGTCGGGTTTCAGACTGTCGCGTGCCCGGGCAGCGCGCCGAGGGCCGAAGGTCCCGCAGGCAGGGCCTGAGGGCCCGGCTTTCCGCGCTCCACGGCCGCGCGGACCGTGGTGCCGGTGGTGCCGGTGGTGCCGAGGATCGTGCCGAGCGCGTCGTCCAGCGGGCCGATGGCGGCGAGGTGGCCGGTGCGTTCGGCGAACGAGGCGGCCGCCTCGGCCTTGGGCCGCATGGAGCCCTCCGGGAGGTCCAGCGCGCGCAGGTGCTCGGGAGTCGCGGCGACCAGCGGACCGGGGTGGGCGGCGCCGAACCGGGTGAACACGTGGGTGACGTCGGTGAGGATCAACAGGGCGTCGGCGTCCAGCTGTTCGGCCAGAAGGGCGGCGGTGAGGTCCTTGTCGACGACCGCCTCCACACCGGTCAGCCGACCGGTGTCGGGGTTGCGGGTGACGGGTACGCCTCCCCCGCCCGCGCAGATCACCACCGCTCCACCGGCCAGGAGGACGCGGACGGCGGGCGCTTCGAGCACCTCGCGCGGCCGGGGCGACGGGACGACGCGGCGGCGGTGGGCGCCGTCCTGCGCGGTGGTCCAGCCGCGTTCGCGCTCCATCCGCCGGGCCCGCTCGGCGGTGAGCTGCTGGCCGATGAACTTGGTCGGATGCTTGAACGCCCCATCGTGCGGGTCGACTTCGGTGTGGGTGACCAGCGCGGTCACCGCCCGCCCGGGCAGGCGGTTCAGCAGCTCGCGGGCGAGCAGGGTGCCGATCATGCCCTGGGTCTGGGCACCGAGCACGTCCAGCGGATAGGGCGCGGTCAGGACCGGATCGCACTCGCTCTCCACGGCGAGCAGGCCGATCTGCGGGCCGTTGCCGTGGGTGATCACCAGCTCGTGCCCGGCGAGGACGAGTTCGGCGAGCGAGGCGGCGGCCTGGTGGACGTGGTGCAACTGGACGGCGGCGTCGGGGTGTTCGCCTCGCTGGAGCAGGGCGTTCCCGCCGAGGGCGGCGACGATGCGCATGGTCAGTCCCTCCCGAGGGTCGCGACGAGGATCGCCTTGATGGTGTGCATGCGGTTCTCGGCCTGGTCGAAGACCAGCGCGGCCGGCGATTCGAAGACCTCGTCGGTGACCTCCAACCCGTCCCGGCGCAGGTGGCCGCGCCATGGCGGGACGGGACAGGCGGACCGCGCGGGGCGGGAAGTGCTGGGCATGTCCGTGAACTCCTTCGGGGTGGGCTGCTGGACGACAGCACCCCACGCCGCCACACCGCCGCCCTGTTCCAACAGCACGACCTGCAGGCGGCCACCGCAGGGTGACTCACACCCCGCACTGCACCGACCAGGGGGAAGTAGGGCCGTCCGGCCCTACCGGCCGATCGACAGCCGCGGCACACTGCCGTGTGGATTCATCCGCCCCGCCCTGGCAGCGGGCAGAGGCGAACGGAGAAGGCATGGCGGAGAACGTGGCAGGTCAGGCGAACACCCCGGTCAAGGTGTTCCTCCTCGACGACCACGAGGTCGTCCGCCGGGGCGTGCAGGATCTCCTGGACGCCGAACCCGACCTGACCGTGATCGGCGAGGCAGGCACCGTCGAGCAGGCCCTGGCCCGGGTGCCCGCGCTGCGCCCCGACGTCGCCGTCCTGGACATGCGCCTGCCCGACGGCGACGGCGTCACGGTCTGCCGGGAGCTGCGCTCACGCATGCCGGAGCTGGCGTGCCTGATCCTCACCTCGTTCGACGACGAGGAGGCCCTGCTGGACTCCATCGTGGCCGGGGCCGCCGGGTACGTCCTGAAGCAGATCAGCGGTACCGACCTGGTCTCCGCCGTCCGCACGGTCGCCTCCGGCCAGTCCATGCTCGACCCCGGCGCCACCTCTCGGCTGATGGCCCGCCTGCGCGGCGAATCCACTCAGCGGACCCCCGACTTCCCCCAGCTCACCGACCGCGAGAGGGAGGTCCTCGCCCTGATCGGCGAAGGGCTGACCAATCGTCAGATCGGTGAGCGTCTCTACCTCGCCGAGAAGACCGTCAAGAACCACATCTCCCGCCTGCTGGCCAAGCTCGGCGTCGAGCGCCGCGTCCAAGCCGCCGTCATCGCCAGTCAGACCCTGGCCGCCCACGCCACCACAGGCCGCCCGGCCTCGTGACCCCGCCTTCGGCTCCGACCGGGGCGAGAGGGACCTGAACCTCCAGCACAGGGTGCGGACACCGCCGGCCCATGGTTCGGCGACGGGTGGCTCACGCCATCGCCCCGTCAGCCCCTCGGTGCCGGCCGGCCGTCTTCAGGTTGAACAGCGCCGAGCCGGAGATGTGCAGGGATCCGCTGTCCGGATCGGCAACGGGCACGGCACGTGTGGGGTCGCCGAAGACCGGCAGGCTCCTGCGGGGTCCACGGACAGCCCGATGTCGGCGCAGTGCAGCGCGAGCGCGTCGTTGACGCCGTCGCCGAGGAATCCGACGGCCCGTCCGCGCCGTCGCAGTGCCCGCACGATCCGGGCCTTGTCCTCCGGTGAGACCCGGGCGAACACCGTGGACTCCTGCCGGTCTGCGGAGCTGTCCGGCAGCGGGCGGGGCGAGAGGTTCGCGGGTTCGAGTCAACGTCCTGTTCCTGCCGTTTCGTCGTGGGCGTGGCGGACGATGAGGACGGGGCACCGGGCATGCTGCACACGGTGGCGGCGGACCGATCCGAGCACCGGTGGGCTGCCGCCGCCTACACCCGGCCGCTACTGTGAACCCGAGGCCCTGCGGAGACGGGTCACGCACGTCGAGGAGGACACCCGTGGGCGGGGACAAGGCCGCATCGCCACAGCTGCGTCTGGACGAGCTGCTGGACGAACTCCAGTCCCGCATCGACGCCGCGCGCGGCACCCGTGACCGGGTCCACAACCTGCTGGAGGCGGTACTCTCCGTCGGCCGCGAGCTCGACCTCACCCAGGCGCTGCGTCGGATCGTGGAGGCGGCCGCCGTCCTGGTGGACGCCCGATACGCGGCACTCGGCGTGATCGGACCGGACGGGCAGAGCCTGTCACAGTTCCACACGGTCGGGATGTCGGAGGAGGAGATCGCGGAGATCGGCCCGTACCCCACGGGCAAGGGCATCCTCGGTGAACTGATCCGGCATCCGGAGCCACTGCAACTGGCCGAGCTGTCCGCACACGCCTCGTCCTACGGTTTTCCGGCGAACCATCCGGTGATGCACACCTTCCTCGGGGTCCCGGTGCGGATCCGTGGCGAGGTGTTCGGCAATCTCTACCTCGCGGAGAAGCACGGCGGCGCTCAGTTCGACTCGGACGACGAGACGGTGATCACCACCCTGGCGGTCGCGGCGGGCGTGGCCATCGACAACGCCCGGTTGTACGAGGAGTCGCAGCGTCAGCAGCGCTGGCTGCGCGCCAGCGCGGAGATCACCCGGGGCCTGCTGTCAGGCAGCCCGCGTGGAGAGGTGCTGGAGCTGATCGCCCAGCGCGCCCGGGAGATCACCGGGGCGGAGCTCGCCGACGTGTCCGTGCCGCTGCCCGGAACGGACCGGCTGACGGTCGAACTCGCCGTCGGCTCGGACGCCACCGGAAGGCTGGGGCTGACGGTCCCGGCCGAGGGCACCCTGTCCGGCGCGGCGTACACCAGCGGGGCACCGGCGACCAGTACCGACCTTCACACGGACCCCCGGTTCGCTGCCGGGCCGCGACGCTTCGACGGCTTGGGCCCGGCGGTCGCGGTCCCGCTCGGCGCCGCCGACGGCCAGGTCCAGGGCGTCCTGCTGCTCGCGCGGCCGTCCGGGCAGCCCGCGTTCACCACGGAGGAGATCGGGCCGCTGCTCGGTTTCGCCGACCAGGCGGCGCTGGCCCTGGAGCTGGCCGCGCGCCGCAGCGACGCCGAGCAGCTCGCGCTGCTGGAGGACCGCGACCGCATCGCGCGTGACCTGCACGACCTCGCGATCCAGCGACTGTTCGCCACCGGGATGACTCTCCAGAGCGCCGCCCGTTTCATCGAGCACCCGGGCGCGGCGGACAGGGTGGTGCGCGCAGTGGGCGATCTGGACGAGACCATCAAGATCATCAGGTCGACGATCTTCGGCCTGCGCGCCCGTGACCAGGACGCCACCCACAGCCTTCGCGCTCAAGCCGCCCTGGTCGTCGGGGAAGCGCAGGAGGCGCTCGGCTTCGCACCTCAGCTCAGCATGGAGGGGTTGCTCGACACCGATGTGTCCGCCGAGTTGGCCGAACAGGTGATGGCCGTGCTCCGGGAGGCGCTGAGCAATGCCGCGCGGCATTCCCGCGCCGACCGGGTGGAGGTCGTCCTGCGGGCCACCGGGACGGACGTCGTCCTCGTGGTGGCCGACAACGGCACCGGCATCCCGGCCGCCGGCCGCCGCAGCGGGCTGAGCAACCTCGCCGAACGGGCGGGCAAGGTGGGCGGCACGTTCGAACTGCAGACGCCGGAGGAAACCGGGACCCGGCTGGTCTGGAAGGCACCGCTGGCGCAGACGTGAGCAGCCGTACGGCGCCGGCAGCAGTCGCCGCCGGGTCATCGTTCCCCGGCCGGGGCCACCGGTGCCAACCGTCGGCCCGTCACCAGCTCCGGCCGTAGGCGCACGGTGCCCGCTCCCGGCGTCGCAGTGGCGTGTCCGAGCACGGTGACGCTCCAGCCGCCGCCGTCCGCCTCGCTGACCTCGCTCGCCTCGAAGGCCACCACCGCCCGGTCCAGGGCCCGTCCGAGCCCGACCGTGACCGGCACCCACAGCAGCAGGGAACCGTCGTCCTCGAGGCCGAAGCGGACCGGCAGCACGGCGGGCAGCGCGCCGACCGTGTACACCAGGCGCCCCACCTGCCGTCCTGCCAGCAGCGCCAGCCACTGCCGGTCGCTGACCGCTTCACGTTCGAATTCCATGCCCTCGATACTCACCCCGCGGCCACGGCCGCAGCGAGGGCCGGACGTCCCCTTCTCCCCGACCGACCGGCCCCATTGCGCGCCGTCACCGGGTCCGCCATGGCAGGGTCGAGACGATCCTGCCTGCCGAACAACCTGAGGACCAGGGCCGAACGGCCCGGTTCCGCTTCGGCCAAGCTGGTGACGGGCACGGGTAACCGGGACGTAGACGAGCCGCGCCTCGTCCGCTCGAACCCAAGTTCCCGGTCGGGCCTTCTTCGTGTTGTGGTCTCGGTTCCGTTTCTGGGCCGCAGTGACGCACCGCTCGCGTCCAGATCCTTGACCGGCCCATTGCCGGCAGTCGGCCCGGCTGGTCAGGCATGTCCGGGCGGCGGACCACCGGGGGCCGTCGTGGCCGGTGGATGCTCGGCGTCCGGGCCCGTGTCGAGGAACTCGCGGACGGCGAAGCCGAGAGCCACGAAGAAGGTGAGCCACAGCACCACCGACCAGGTCGGGTAGGACCAGGTGGCCAGGATGACTGCGGCGACGACCAGGATCGTGACACCGATCCACCGCTTCCAGCGGTGCACGAAGGGCCCGACCGGGCCGAGCCTCATACCGAGTGAGTACAGGGCGTCGCGTACCGAGGCGACGAGGCGACGGCCGGCGGTGCGTACGGCGACCGCGGGCCGGGACGGCCCGACCAGGAAGGCCCCCACGGCGGTGACCACGGCGACCGTGCCGACCGCCCGGACGCCGGCGCGCATGAACCGGATGAGGGTGTCGTAGACGGTTCCGGCGGTGGCGTGGTCGGCCCCGGGCGGCAATCGGTCGAGGTAGATCTCCCGGAAGACGGTGAGCATGACGCCGAGCAGCAGCATGGCCAACGCCACACCGACCGCGGCGCCGAGCAGGGCCCGTCTGCGGTGGACCGCGAGGAGGACGCCCCCGGCCGCGATCAGTACGGTGATGGCCGGCAGCCAGTCACCCATGATCTCCAGCAGCCGGAAGCCCGTCTTGACCTTCCCGATGTCCTGCGACGCGAAGACCACGAAGTCGGTGTGGACGTCCGGGATCTTCGCGGCCACGCCGAGGCCGGCATTGACGAGTTCGTCCTTCACCTTGGCGACGATCGGCGCGATGTCGATGGCGACCTGGTTGTTCTCCAACTTGACGGCGCCGCCGCCCTTGCCGGTGAGTGCTTTGTCGAGGGCGGTGTGGATCTGCCGGTTGGCGTCGACCCAGATGGTGGCGAACGCCTCGCTGGTGACGACCTTGTGGACGGTGGAACCGACCAGTTGGGTCAATCCGCTCCTGATCGGGCCGCTGAGGTCGTTGATGAGGTTGGCGGCCTTGGGCGGCACGCCCTGCTCGGCCGCGGCATCGGAGAGCTGTTTCACCAGGGCGTTCACGTCGATCTGGTCGAGGACGACGGCGGTGACCCGGTTGGTGACGGCCTGTTGGACGTCGGGTTCGGTCGCGAGAGGTGCCACGGTCCGGACGTACCTGTCGGTGTCACCGACGAAGTTCGCCGTCCAGACCGCGAGGACGGACAGCAGGGAGAGCAGCGAGGCGAGCACGACGAGCACCACCGCGCCGGAGGTGCGCAAGCGGTGGTGCTCCCGCTTGGACGCGGCCTCCAGAACGGTGATCCGCGCGTGCAGGCGGGCGATGTCGTCCGCTTCGTCGCCCGTCGACGCAGGCCGGTCCGGCCCCGGGGGGACAACGCTGCCTGCGGGCTCCGGTGGCGGCTGCTCGGGCGCGCCTTCCGGGTGCTGACCGCCGCCGTCTTCGGAGGGGTTCGGACCGGACTCCGAAGGGGTCGATGCCATCGCCATCCTCCTCGACCAGGTGGCCCGCCGGCCACCGAGTTGCCTCTCCAGGAGAAGGGCCGCGCGGTGGGAGTACCACCGGGGGGAAGCGTCCGGGTGGACGGTGGTCGGCTTGCCCGGGGCAGGGCTTCGCGGAACCGGGGGAGCCCCGCACCGGACGACCCCGTGCAGACCTCGGAGGTGGGCCGTACGGCCCACGCCCGGCCGGACGGCCCGGTCCTACGGTGGCCGTAGAGCTTCTTTCCGGGGCTCTTTTGTTAGCCGAGCTTCCCGAGTGGTCGCAATGGAAGTCGACGACCTCCTCCGCACCAGAACCGACCTGTGCCAGGACACCGCATCGGTGTCGCTGGAGGGCGAACTCGACCTCGCCACGGCACCGCTCGTGGGAGAGGCCGTCTCTCGGGCCCTCGCGGAAGGTCCGCGTCCGCCGGCGACCACCCTGGCGCCGTTGCGGCGCAGGGCGCTCGCGGACGGTGCGGCCCTCGGAGACGCCGATGTCGTCGCTCATGGTGTCCTCCTTCTCTGGGACGGGTCGTCATGCCTTCGCCCCCGCTTGCCCGCCCCTTCTCCGACTGTCGGCCGGGTCGCCCGCCACGGCCCGGCGAGGGCTTCACCTGGCGGCGCGGGATGCGCCCGCCCATGACACGGCCGAGTATGGAGAGGTGGGAACACTCCTTTCGGGTGATGCGCGAGGAGGCCCGGGATGATGGACGGACCGATGCCGAGCGGCGCGACAGAGCACTTCCCGGCGCGTCCGTCGGCGCGTGAACGCGCCGACCTGGGCCGTACGGCCCGGGCGAAGTCGCCCCGGTCCGCACACGGCGACTTCGCGCCGGGCCGGGACCGCCCCGATCCCGTCGACCTCATCGAGGCGCAGTCCGCCTCACGGGTCCGGGAACTGGTGCCGGTGCGCTACGGCCGGATGTCGGAATCACCCTTCCGCTTCTACCGGGGCGCTGCGGCGATCATGGCGGCCGACCTCTCCGGCACGCCCATCTCGGGGTTCCGGGCCCAGCTCTGCGGTGACGCACACCTGCTGAACTTCCGTCTGCTCGCCTCGCCCGAACGTCAACTGCTGTTCGACATCAACGACTTCGACGAGACGCTGCCGGGGCCCTGGGAGTGGGACGTGAAGCGTCTCGCGGCCAGCCTCGTCATCGCCGGTCGCGAGAACGGCTTCGCCGACGAGGAGGGCGAGGCGGTGGTCCGGTCCTGCGTGCGGTCCTACCGGGAGGCGATGCGCGCCTTCGCCGGGATGGGCCATCTCGACGTCTGGTACGCGAAGGCCGACGCGTACCAGGTGCAGGCGGCCGTCGCGGGCCGACTGCGCCGGGGCACCCGGAAGCGACTCTCCGCCAACCTGGCCAAGGCCCGTACCCGCGACAGCCTGCAAGCCTTCGACAACCTCACCCGCGAGGTGGACGGAGAGCGACGCATCGCCCCCGATCCCCCGCTGATCACGCCCGTCTCGGACCTCCTCCCGGATCGCGAGCGCCTCGCACTGGAGGAGGAGATCCACCGTCTGATCGAGGGCTACGGCCGGAGCTTGTCCGCGGACCGGCGCAGCCTGCTTCGGCAGTTCAGCGTCGTGGACATGGCCCGCAAGGTCGTCGGGGTCGGCAGCGTGGGCACCCGCTGCTGGATCGTGCTGCTGCTGGGCAGGGACGACCGGGATCCGCTGTTCCTCCAGGCGAAGGAGGCCCAGAAGTCCGTGCTGGCCGCCCACGCGGGGCGCAGCGAGTTCGCCTCCGAGGGAGAGCGGGTCGTGACCGGGCAGCGCTTGATGCAGGCGGCCAGCGACATCTTCCTCGGCTGGGAGCACATCGAGGGGATCGACGGTCGCGAACGGGACTTCTACGTCCGCCAGTTGCGTGACTGGAAGGGGATCGCGCAGCCCGGCCTGATGTCGCCGGACGAGCTGGACGAGTTCGGTCGGCTGTGCGGTTGGACCCTGGCACGCGCCCACGCCCGGTCGGGGGACCGGATCGCGATCGCCGCCTACCTGGGCCGGGGCGACGTCTTCGACCGGGCCCTGGCCCACTTCGCGGTCGCCTACGCCGACCAGAACGAACGCGACCACCGGGCACTGCTCGACGCGGTCGCCGCCGGACGGGTCACCGCTCGTTCCGACGTCTGACGCGAACGCCCACGCCGCCTCGACGAACCCACGGAGCAGGACTGATGGAGCACTGGAGAGCCCTCGCCGTCCTCGGCGCCGCCCAGTTCCTCATGGTGCTGGACACGGCCGTGATGAACGTGTCGATCAGCCAGCTGGTCAAGGACTTCCACACCGAGGTCACCGCGATCCAGGCCGTCATCACCCTCTACGCACTCGTCATGGCGGCCTTCATGATCACCGGCGGGAAGATCGGCGACAAGCTGGGACGCCGGCGGGCCTTCGGGATCGGGCTGACCGTGTACGGAGTGGGGTCGGTGGTGACGGCGAGCGCCCCCGTGCTGTGGGTGCTGGCCCTCGGCTGGTCGGTGGTCGAGGGACTCGGGGCCGCCATGGTCCTGCCCGCACTGGCCGCCCTCGTCGCCGGCTCCTACCAGGGCCGCGACCGTGCCGTCGCGTACGGGGTCATCGGTGGGCTGTCCGGCGTCGGCATCGCAGTCGGACCGCTCCTGGGCGGCTGGGTCACCACATACCTCACCTGGCGTCTGGTCTTCGCCGGCGAGGCCGTCGTGGTCGTGATCATCCTCCTGCTCCTGCGCTGGATCGACGCGCCCCCGGACACCGGCGCCCGGGTGCGCCTCGATGCCGTGGGCTCGGTGCTGTCCGCCGCCGGCCTCGCCCTGGTCGTCCTCGGCGTGCTGCAGAGCAGTTCCTGGGGGCTCGTCCACCCGCGCAAGTCCCCCTTCACGGTCCTCGGGTTCTCCGCGACCCTGTTCGTCATCGCCGCCGGGGCGGTGCTCCTGGGGCTGTTCACGGCCTGGGAGCGGCGCAAGGAGGCACGCGGCGAGGACCCGCTGGTCCGCTTCGGACTCCTCCGCCTCCCGACCCTGCGTTCCGGCCTCGCCATGCTGCTCACCCAGAGCACCATCCTGCTCGGCCTCTTCTTCGTCGTCCCGCTCTACCTCCAGGTCGTCCAAGGGTTCAACGCCTTCCAGACGGGGCTGCGGCTGCTCCCGGTCTCCATCACGATGCTGATCGCGGCCCTGGGCGGGTCCGCGCTGACCCGCGTCGCCTCACCCCGGAGGCTGGTTCGCGTCGGGCTGGTGGTGATGCTGGTAGCGATCGTCTGGCTGCTCGCAGGCATCAAGCCGAAGATCGACAACCTGCCGTTCGCCCTGGCGATGGGGGTCCTCGGCCTGGGGATGGGGCTGCTCGCGTCCCAGCTCGGCAACGTGGTGCAGTCCAGCGTCGGCGAGTCCGAGCGGAGTGAGGCCGGCGGCCTGCAGAACACCGCCCAGCAGTTGGGGTCGTCCCTCGGCACCGCGCTGATCGGCGCGATCCTGATCAGCGCCCTCGCCGGAGCCTTCAACAAGCAGATCGCGGGGAATCCCCAGATCTCGGACGCCGTGCGGCAGCAGGTGGGCATCGCCGTCGAGGCAGGTGTGCAGTTCGTCCCCACGGCGCAGGTCCAGACGGGGCTGGCCAAGGCCGCGGTGCCACCGGACCAGGCCCAGCAGCTCCTGAACGCGTACTCGGCGGCCCAACTGGACGGTCTCAAGATCGCGATCCTCACCACCGGGGGCATCACCCTCGCGGGGTTCGCCTTCACCCGTCACCTCCCCGCCGAGCGCCTGGTGACGAAGACCTGACCTCGACCCCGGGGCCCGATCCGGACGCGGCGCCGGAGGCCGCGCGCTGCGAGTCCCGCCCGGGCGCGGTGTCACCCCCGACGCCGACTGCGGCGTCCGAGTTCGCGCCGTGCCGACTGCCAGCGTTGGCGGGCCTGGGCGATCACGTTGTCCCACTCGCGCCGGACATCGTCGTCCGGAGGCCGCCGGCCGTGCCGGATCCGGTCGAGTTCGTCGACCACCTCCCGGCCCAGCGCGGCCGAGCCCACCAGGACGAGCATGGCGCCGAACAGGGCGGACAGCATGGCGATGACCGCCCCCACGGGCCCGTAGCGGGTGGCGTAGGAGCTGAACAGGTGCGGCAGGTAGACGGTCGTGCCCACGGCGTACGCGGCGGCCAGGACGGCGCCGAGGACGGCGAAGGGGAACACGGATCGCGGGCCCAGGCGCTTCGCGGACAGGACCCGGCCGCTCCAGAGCAGGAAGGCCGCCGTGACCGGCACTTCGCACAGGGTGGCGGCGAGGTCCAGACGTCCGCGCGGGAGCGCCGCGTGGAGCCAGCCCGTGACCGCGAGGTAGGCGGCCAGGCCGGCCGCCCACCGCAGCTCGTTGGCCGTGTTGCGCACGCTGAGCGGCGACAGCTCCCAGGTCTGCTCGACCAGCCGTTGCGCCGCCCGGGCGAAGCTGAGCGTCGAGATCACCAGGAGGACGGCACCGGTCACACCGAGGCCCGGGTTCGAGCTGAGTCCGGAGGAGAACAGGGCCGTGACGGCATCCGCCCCGCCGCCGGTCAGGCCGTAGCGCCGCACGGTCCGTTGTGCCAGGTCCGGCCGGGCCAGACCGCCGAGGACGGACGAGACCAACAGCGCCAACGGGACCAACGCCGAGAGCGCGGTCGAGGCCAGCGCCATCGACCGGTCGAAGCCGACGATCCGCTGAAAACGGCCGACGACGCGCAGCGCGAACGCCGGACGCAGCCAGAACGTCAACGTTCGCCGCAGACGTGCGCGGCCCGCCGGCCCGTCGCGTCGGCTCACGGGATCCGGGGACGTCCTGTGCGTGCCACGTGCCCGCCGCGCATGCCGAAGCGGACCGGGGATGGGCCCATGGGATCACCGCCTCGTGCAGAGCCGCTGTGTTCCTTCACCGTAGAAGCCGCCCGGCCCACAGGCGCGCAGCGGCGCGTCGGCCCGGGCTCTGACCGGGCAGGCATCACGAAGCATTGTTAACGCCGTCATACAACCTTGATAAGCGCCCATCCGATTCGTTGACCGAGCCCCTCACCCCCTACACCATTCCTCACATAGGTGTGAGTGCACATAGGAGGTGACGACGGGGTGAAGCGCTTCGAGTACGTGTTGCTCGCGCTGCTCGCCGGGCGGCCGCTCAGCGGGTTCGACCTGGGCAAGTGGATGGAGACGGAAGGGCAGTTCCTGCGCTCGCGGGCCCATCACAGCCAGATCTACCGGCTGTTGGGGCGGATGGTCGCCGACGGATGGGTGGCGTACGAGGTCGATCCGCGCGAAGGCCGGCCGGACGCGAAGGTGTACCGGCTCACCGCCGTCGGTCGCGAGGCCCTGCTGGCATGGGTGCGGTCCCCGTACGAGCCGACCAGCCGCTTCCAGGACCCCGACTTCCTGACCCGGTTCGCCTTCGCGGCGCCGCTGGACACGGAGGCCGCGATCCGGCTGGTACGCACCGAGCTCGATTTCCGGCGGCAGCAGATCGCCCGCAACCGGGACCGGGACCGCACCCTGCGCTTCGAGGACCCGGTGCCCGAGCTGGACCGGGCCTTCGCCCAGGACGTCTTCGACGAGCTCCACGCGTACGGAGCGTCCGCGATCGACACCTGGGTGGCCTGGCTGGAGCGGATGCTGCGCCGCCTCGAATCACGCCTGGAAGCACGCCGTACCGAGAGAGGGAACTCCCCCGCATGAAGGCCATCATGGTCATGTTCGACAGCCTCAACCGGCACATGCTGCCGCCGTACGGGGCGGACTGGACGCACGCCCCGAACTTCGCCCGCCTCGCGGAGCGTTCGGTCACCTTCGACAACGCCTACGCCGGATCGCTCCCGTGCATGCCGGCCCGCCGGGAACTGCACACGGGCCGGTACAACTTCCTGCACCGCAGCTGGGGCCCCCTGGAACCGTTCGACGACTCCACACCCGAAATCCTCAAGCAGAACAGGATCTACACCCATCTCGCCAGCGATCACCCGCACTACTGGGAGGACGGCGGCTCGACCTACCACGGCCGCTACAACACCTGGGAGTTCTCGCGCGGGCAGGAGGGCGACCCCTGGAAGGGACACGTCGCCGACCCCGACATACCCGAGTCCCCGAAGGGGATGCGCGGCGAGGGGTGGCGCCAGGACTGGGTCAACCGGCAGTACATGGCGACGGAGGACCGTCACCCGCAGACGCTGACCTTCGACGCGGGCCTGGAGTTCATCCGTACCAACAAGGACGCCGACCGCTGGTTCGTGCAGATCGAGACCTTCGACCCGCACGAGCCGTTCTTCACCCACCAGCGCTACAAGGACCTCTACCCCCACGAGTACGACGGACCGCACTTCGACTGGCCCGACTACAAGCGCGTGACCGAGTCCGACGACCAGGTGGCGCACGCCCGTTACGAGTACGCCGCGCTGCTGTCCATGTGCGACCGCTCCCTCGGCCGGGTCCTCGACGCCATGGACGAGCACGGCCTGTGGGACGACACCCTGCTGATCGTCAACACCGACCACGGCTTCCTGCTCGGCGAGAAGGGCTGGTGGGCCAAGTGGGTCCAGCCCTGGTTCAACGAACTCGTCCACCTGCCGCTCTTCGTCTGGGACCCGCGCCATCCCGCAGCCGCCGGCGAACGGCGCGGCTCCCTGGTCCAGACGATCGACATCGCCCCGACCCTGCTCGACTGGTTCGGCGTCGAGCGCCCCGCCGACATGCAGGGCAAGCCGCTGCCCGTCGCCGACGACACCCCCGTACGCGAGGCGGGTCTGTTCGGCGCGCACGGCGGGCACGTCAACGTCACCGACGGACGGTACGTGTACATGCGGGCCCCCGTCTCCGCGGACAACGCCCCGCTGTACGAACACACCCTGATGCCCACCCACATGCGCGGCCGGTTCACCCCCGCCGAGCTCGCGGACGCCGAGCTCGCCGCGCCGTTCGGCTTCACCAAGGGCGTGCCCACCCTGCGCACCCGCGCCCGTACCTTCCTCAATCCGTACTTCCAGGGCACCCTCCTGTTCGACCTGGAGACGGACCCCGAGCAGCTGGCCCCGATCGTCGACGACGCCGTCGAGCTGCGTATGGCGAGCCTGCTCGTCGAGCAGCTGCGCGCGAACGAGGCGCCGCCCAGCCAGTACGAACGCCTCGGGCTG
This sequence comes from Kitasatospora sp. NPDC051170, assembly GCF_044455705.1. Taxonomy (NCBI): domain Bacteria; kingdom Bacillati; phylum Actinomycetota; class Actinomycetes; order Kitasatosporales; family Streptomycetaceae; genus Kitasatospora; species Kitasatospora sp. NPDC051170. The sequence goes on from NZ_JBITFA010000001.1 coordinate 314,242, forward strand.
CCCCAGGGCGGACCGGTCACCGACAAGCACCTACTGGTCGGGGCGCAGCGGGAACGGGCCGAGGAGTTCGCCCGGCCGCTGCCGCGGCCCGAGGACTACCCGGCGGGACGATTCTCCCTGCGTACGCCGGTCAAGGCGCTGATCGCCGACGCGGTCGCCGTCGAGGTGCTCCGTCGGCACCTGCCCGGATTCCTCGACTCCGAGTTCCTGCAGTTCCTGGCCGGCACGTCGCTGATCGACGTCGCCGGCATCAGTGGCGGGCAGATCCCCGCCGCCGCCCTGCGGGCGGTCGCGGAAGAGCTCGCCACGCTCTGACACGTCCCTGAACGGCCGGTGCCGGGGTGGCCGCCCCGTCACCGGCCCCACCTCCCCTCCCCCGTACAGCTCCCGCGAAGAAACCACGCGACGAAAGGGCGGTGTCATGCCCGAGCTTATCGAGCAGCCCGCGAGAACCGGCAGGACCGCTCCTCCCACGGCCGTACCCGGCCGCTGGCGACAACTGAACCTGCTCGGCGGCGCCATGCTCGTCGACAACACCGAGGCCGGTCTGATCGGCGGCCTGTTCCCCGTCATCCGCCAGGCCCTCGGCCTCTCCCTCGGGGCCCTCGGCGTCCTGACGGCGGCGGGCAAACTGATCGGCGTCGTCACCACTCCGCTGTGGGTGTGGGCCGCCCAGCGCTGGTCCCGCAAGGGCGTCCTCGTGATCTGCTCCGGCCTGTGGGGCGTCTGGGGCGTGGCCCTGGGCTTCGCGCAGGACTTCACCCAGCTCCTGGTCCTGTCCACGATCCTGGCCGCGGGCTACGCCGGTGCCGCCCCGGTCGTCACCGAGCTGATCGGCGACTTCTTCGACGACCGGAGCCGGGGCCGGGCGGTGGGCCTGCTGTACGGAGCGGTCGCGCTCGCCGCCTCCCTGCTGGCCGCGCTGAAGGGGCAGCTGGCCGGCGTGCACGACGGCTGGCGCTGGGGGCTGTGGGCGATCGGCGCGTTCAGCGTCGTGTACGGACTCGTGCTGTGGCGATGGCTGCGCGACCCGGGCCGGGGCGCCGCCGAGCCCGAGCTCGCCGACTTGGACGCAGTCGCGCGCGAGAGCGCGTCCCGGGTGACCTGGCCGCAGGTGGTGGCGCTGCTCCGGATCCCGAGCCTGCTGGTGCTGCTCGTCTCCCGGCTGCTGTCGGGGCACCTGCTCGTCTTCTCCTTCGGTGTGGTCTACCTCGTCGACGTGTACGGCTTCACCACCCAGACCGCCTCGATCGTGCTGCTGCCCCTCGGCATCGGCTTCTTCGCCGGCAACCTGCTGGGCGGCTTCGTCGGCGACCGGGCGAACCGACGCAGCCCCGCGCACGGACTGCCCGCCGTGCTCCAGGCCGCCCAGATCGCCTTCGCCGTCCTCGCCTACTTCGGCACCCAGTTCGCCTACGGCGGCATCGGCCCGTACGCGCTGCTCTTCGGCCTCATGGGCATCGCGCAGGGCGTCAATCCCGGAATCAACCGGCCGATGGTCATGGCCGTCGTGCCGCCCGGCCTGCGGGCCGCGGCCTTCACGCTCTACGTGGCCGTCTTCGAGTCGGTGGCCTGGGCCGCCTTCGGCCTCGGCGCGGGCTTCCTCGGTGACTCGATCGGGCTGCGCCCGGTCTTCCTCGCGGTGCTCGTCGTACTCATGCTGGTCAACGGCGCCTTCCTGACCCTGCTGCACCGCACCTACGGGCGGGACGTCGAGCGCATGCGGCGGGAGCTGGACAGGCAGCGCGAGCGGGTGACGTCGTGACCCGGGCGGCCGACCGGCTCCCCGCCTGCTGCGCGCCGCCGGGGGCCGGTGTCTCCCACGGTCCCCTGTCGTCCCTCTCCGTGCCGCCGCCTCGGCGGGGCGCCGGCACGGAGGGGATGGTGGCGCTGCCCGGCGGAGAGTTCCTGATGGGGACCCGGGACACGGAGGGCTTCCCGGCGGACGGCGAGGGCCCGGTGCGGGCGGTGCGCCTGAAGCCGTTCCTGATCGACGCGTGCGCGGTGACCAACGACGCCTTCGCGGCCTTCGTCGCCGACACCGGACACCGTACGGACGCCGAACGCTTCGGCTGGTCGTACGTGTTCGCCGGGTTCCTGCCCGCCGCCCTCAGGCGCGACGCCCGCCGGCCGGAACGCACGCCCTGGTGGTGCGGCGTCGCCGGAGCCGCCTGGAACCGCCCCGAAGGCCCCGGCAGCACCCTCGACGGCCGGGGCGACCACCCGGTGGTCCACGTGTCCTGGTACGACGCCGCCGCCTACGCTTCCTGGGCCGGAAAGCGGCTGCCGACCGAGGCCGAGTGGGAGTACGCGGCTCGCGGCGGCCTGGAACAGGCGCGCTATCCGTGGGGCGACGAACTGAACCCCGACGGCGAATACCGGTGCAACATCTGGCGCGGCACCTTCCCGTCGAGGAACACGGCCGCCGACGGCCACCGCGGCACCGCGCCCGTCGACGCCTTCGCGCCCAACGGATACGGCCTGTACAACACCTCCGGCAACGTGTGGGAGTGGTGCGCCGACTGGTGGACCACCGACCACCCGACCGGCGCCGGGCTCACCGACCCGCAGGGCCCCGACAGCGGTACGGCCAAGGTCATCCGCGGCGGCTCCCACATGTGCCACGCGTCCTACTGCAACCGCTACCGCGTCGCCGCCCGCACCGCCAACACCCCCGACAGCACCAGCGGCCACGCGGGCTTCCGCTGCGCCCGCGACCTGGAGCCCCGTACCACCGGGACACGGCCCGCCTGAGCCACGCCGCCCCGACGTTCCCGCCCGATCACTGCCTGGAAGGTCAGCCATGCCCAGAACCCGTGGAAAAGCCCTGTCCCGTTCGCTCGTCGCGCTCGCAACGGCGGCGGCCCTCGGTCTGCTCACCGCTCCCGCCCAAGCCGCCTCCGGCGTCCACTACGTGGCCCTCGGCGACTCCTATTCCGCGGGCGGCGGTTCCTCCACCACCTACCTCAACGACTGCAACCAGAGCGTCAACTCCTACCCGTACCTGTACGCCCGGAGCACCGCCCCGGACAGCTTCAGCTTCCAGGCGTGCGGCGGCGCCGACACCACCGACGTCCTGAACGGCCAACTCGGCGCCCTGGCCACGGACACGACCCTGATCAGCATGACCATCGGCGGCAACGACGTCGGCCTCGGCACCGTCATGACGTCGTGCCTGTTCGGCACGGACAGCGCCTGCCTCGCGGCGACCGCCACGGCGGAGGACACCGCCCGCGCCGAACTGCCCGGCCGTCTGCACACGCTGTACGCCGCGATCCGGGCGCGCGCCCCTCAGGCCCGCGTCGTCGTCCTCGGCTACCCCCGGTTCTACGACCTTGCCGTCAGCGGCTGCCCCGGGATCAGTACGACCAAGCGCACCGCGCTCGACGAGGGCGCCGACGTCCTCGACGGCGTGATCCGCGAGGAGGTCGCCGCGCACGAAGGCTTCGTCTACCAGGACGTCACAGCGGGCTTCGCGGGGCACCAGCTCTGCGACGCCGACCCGTGGCTCCACGCCCTGAACTGGCCGATCGGCCAGTCCTTCCACCCGAACGCCGCCGGCCAGGCGGGCGCTTATCTGCCCGCCCTGCGATCCGGCGCCTGACGCAGCGGCGGCCGCGCCCGACCGCACTTTCCGGGCCCCGTGGGCCACTGTCAGAAGACCGACCAGCCGGTGATCGTGGTGAAGGCGTCCAGGGCGGCGATGCCGGCCACGGAGTTGCCGTGCGTGTCGAGGGCCGGCCCCCACACGCACAGGCCGCAGCGGCCGGGGACGACGGCGAGGATGCCTCCGCTGACGCCGCTCTTGGCGGGCAGCCCCACCCGGTGGGCGACGTCCCCGGCGGCGTCGTAGGTGCCGCCGACGAGCATGACGGCGTTGATCCGCTTGGCCTCGCTGCGGGTGAGCAGGCGGGTCCCGTCGGCGCGGATGCCGTGCCTGGCGAGCAGGCAGGCCGCCAGTGCGAGGTCGTGGCAGGTCATGGTGATCGCGCACTGCTTGACGTAGTGGCGCAGGACGGTGTGCACGGGGTTGGTGAGCTTGCCGTGGTCGGCCAGCAGGTGGGCGAGGGCGGCGTTGCGGTGGCCGTGGCGCTGTTCGGAGGCGGCGACGCGGGCGTCGAAGTCGATGGCGGGGTTGCCGCTTTCCGCGCGGAGGAACTCTCGCAGGGTCCCGCTGGCATCGCCGGTCAGGGTCTGCAGGCGGTCGGTGACCACCAGGGCGCCGGCGTTGACGAACGGGTTGCGCGGCACGCCGCCCTCGCGCTCCAGCTGGGCCAGGGAGTTGAACGGCGATCCCGAGGGTTCCTTGCCCACCCGCTGCCACAGGGTGTCGCCATCGGTGGCGAGGACCAGGGCGAGGGTGAACACCTTGGAGATGGACTGGATCGAGAACGGTGTCCGCCAGTCGCCGGTGCCGTGCACCGACCCGGGATCGATGGCCGTGGCGAGGGCTATCCCGAAGGCCGCCGGGTCGGCGCGGGCGAGCGCCGGGATGTAGGCGGCCACCCTTCCGGTACCGGACACCGGCCGCGCTGCCCTGGCCACCCGGTCGAGCACGCTCGCATACTCCATGGTCCCCCCAAGCGGTCCGACACCCTTGTCAGCGCCCGGCCAAGGATGCGCGCGATACCGGAAAGCGGGAAGACAGCGCGTCCACATCGGTACAGTTACCGAGAGAACACGCCTGTGCACCGAAAGTAGTTCACCATGTCGGACGACAGCTCCGCACACCTGATCCGACACGAACCGAGCGCCAGAATCCTGCGGCTCGACGAGGTCACCTCCAGCCCCATGACCGTCAAGTGCATGGGCCGGACCTACACGGCCACCCTGGTCGGCGACGCCGTCAGCATCCAGGACCGCACCGACATCACCAGCCCACACAGCCTGGGCACCGCCCGCCCCGGCCCGACCACGGACGACTGGGAGGTCACCGACTCCTGCGGAGCCTTGCTGACCAGCACCGCAGACCTCCTCCATACCGTGGCCGTGCTCCGACAGGCCCATTGGCCCCCACGCGACCAGACACCGCTGCCACGAGGCAGGCTGAGCCCGTGCCACCACACGAGCCGGGAGTCGACCAGACCGGACCTCCCCCGGCTGAGCGCAGACACAACACCCCCCTGACGCGCGAAGGGCTCCCGGGCGGGGTCGATCCCAGCCGACCGGCGGCTCGCAACTGCCTTCGCGCCGCCGACCCTCGTACGGGGAACGGTCAGGCCCAACTGGTGCACGGTCGAAGCCTCCTACCGCCTGGCCGTACACCACCCGGCGGCGTGCCGGAAGGGACATACTGATGCCGGGACCGGCCGGCCGTGCTGCCCTGAGCGCGCGGTACCGCTCACGAGGGCCGCTGCCTGTGCGGCCCCGCCCTGCACCGAACCGCGAACCGGGCCGATCCGTGGACTCCGTAAGGCATCTGCATGAGCAGCGACACCTCCTCCTTCCCCCGCGATCGACAGCACGCCGATGCGGGCCTGTTCGGCCCGTCCTCGGTGACCTGGCACCTGCACGCCGACCCCGCGATGTGGATCGGCGGGATCAGCGCCCTCCACCTCCAAGCCCTGCACCCGATCGCGGCTCTCGGCATAGCCCAGAACTCCTCGTTCGAGGACGATCCCTTCGGCCGCCTGGTGGGCACGGGTTCATTCATAGTGGCGACCACCTGGGGAAGCCGGGCACAGGCCGAGCAGGCCGGCGCCCGGGTGCGCGCCGTGCACGAGCGCCTGCGCATCCACGACCCGCACAGCGGTGCGCGGTACCGGCTGGACGACCCCGACCTGCTGCTCTGGGTGCACTGCGCGCTGGTCAGGTCGAACCTGCACGCCGTACGGCACGGCGGCCTGCGGCTGACGAGCGCGCAGGCCGACCGGTACGTCGACGAGCAGCGGCACGTCGCGGCCCTGGTCGGACTGGCGGCCCGTGACGCCCCCGGCTCGGTCGGTGAACTGGAGGACTACCTGGCCGGCATCCGGCCGGTCCTGACCGCTTCCGCCGACGCCCTGCTGATCCACCGCTTCGTCAACCGACCGCCTCTGCACGGACGATGGCGGCCGCTGCGACCACTGTGGACGGCAGCCTCCGAGCTCGGCTACACGCTGCTGCCGACCTGGGCCCGCGAGCTGTACGGACGCCCGGGCCTGCCCGGCCCCGTCGCGGGCGCCACCCTGCGCACCGCCCGCTCGGCGGCCTCGCTGCTTCCCGCACGCAAGCGGCTCGACTTCCCCGCCCCTTATCTGAGCCAGGCCGTCGAGCAACTCGGGAGGGCGGCCGTGCCGTCCGCCCGACGACTGCGCGAGCAGCCATCATGACGGGCCACGCACCGGATCCGTTCAACTCCGGGCCTTATGGAACCTCAGCGCCACTTCGAAGACGGACGGTTGGCCGGCCCGAGGGGGCGGCAGGCGCGGGCTACGGGCGCTGCGGGTTGCGCATCTTCGTCAGCAGCGCCAGCAGGGTGTCCTGTTCCTGAGCGTCAAGGCCGGTGAACAGCCTGGAGGCGTGCAGCCGGGACCGGAGGGCCTCCCACAGCTCGTGGCCCTGTTCGGTGAGGGCCAGGGTGCGCTTGCGGCCGTCGGTGGGATGGGGCTGACGGGCGATGAGTCCCATGCTCTGGAGCTTGTCGGCGGCGAGGCTGACCGTGGAGGGGTCGCAGTTCAGGCGAGCCGCCACGTCCCGCATGGTCGGCGGCTCGGTTCCCGGGGCGAGCGCCCACAGCGTGCCGGCGACGGAGGTCGGGACCCCGAACTCGCCGAGCACCTGGGCCACGACCGCGTCCGCGGCGTTCCCGACCTCCACGAGGACACGGACGATCTCGGCCTTCCGTTCGACGTCCGCGGGGCTGGGCATCGGGGCCTTCGCGTCATGGCTTGCGGTCATGGACCTATGGTAGCCTCCCAATATCAATGAGAAACTCAATGATATTGGGGGCTCAAATGGTCGGTGCCCACAGCGGTGAGACGGTGCTCGTCACGGGCGGGACCGGCTACCTGGCCGGCTGGGTGATCACGGGCCTGCTCCAGCGCGACTACCGGGTGCGCACCACCGTGCGCAGCCTCGACAAGGCCCAGCAGGTGCGCGACGCCGTGAGTGCGCAAGCGGGTCGGCAGGCAGCCGGGACCATCGAGTTCGCGGCCGCCGACCTCCTGGGCGACGACGGCTGGGACCGGGCGACCGCCGGCGCCGACTACGTCCTGCACACCGCCTCACCGATGCCCTTCGGTCCGGGCACGGACCTCATCACCACCGCCCGCGAGGGCACCCGCCGCGTCCTGGGCGCCGCCGCGCGCGCCGGGGTCAGGCGTGCCGTGCTCACCTCGTCCGGCGTCACGGCCGACAGCGGCGCCCCGGGCACACCCGCGACCGAGACGACCTGGACCGAACCGTCCGGCACGCCGCTCCGCGCGTACCCCGACTCCAAGATCCTCGCCGAGCGGGACGCGTGGGATCTCGCCGCCGCGACCGGGCTCGAACTGACCGCCGTCCTCCCGACGTTCATGCAGGGCCCCGTGCTGGACACCAGCAGGCCGGGAACGGTCGAGGTCATCCGCCGTCTGCTCGCCCGGGAGATCCCCGCCGTGCCGAACATCGGCTGGAACGTCGTCGACGTGCGCGACATCGCCGAACTCCACATCCTCGCCATGACGAGCCCGGCCGCCGCAGGCGAGCGCTACCTGGGTTCGGGCACCTTCCTGTGGTACCGGGACATCGCCCGCATCCTGCGCGAGAAGCTCCCGGACGAAGCCGCGAAGGTGCCCACACGTACCATGCCCGACCTCGTGGTCAAGCTACTGGCGCGGCGCAACCCGCAGCTGGCGATGGTGCGGCACGAGCTCGGCCGCACCAGGCTCGTCGACAGCAGCAAGGCACGTACTCAGCTCGGCTGGCAGCCCCGCCCCACCGAACAGACGATCATCGACACCGCCGCCGCGCTCATCGCCGCATCAAGGAAGGGCTAGCAGCATGCTGTTCCCACCGATGCCTCATACTTCCGTTCCCGTCTACTCACTGGCCGAGCGAGACAGGCGCTGGAACCTGGCTCGCAGTTTCATGGAGAGCGAGGGTCTCGACGGTCTGGTCGTGTTCGGCGAAGGAGACGCGGGACCTGCGCCCTTCACCTTCGACAGCTGGTTCACCAACGACCGGCCCGGCGTGCTTCTCGTCTTCCCCCGCGACCGGACGCCGACGGCGCTCGTCCCGATCCCGACGTTCCTCTTCGATCATCGAGAAGCAGCGCACCGGGGCGACGACCTGTGGCTCGCCGCGAACGACCTGCGTCTGGGCCGGCAGTCCCATCAACTCGTCCATGCCTTGCGGGACTTGGGGCTCAGCAACGGAACCGTGGGAGTCATCGGCCTTGACCCGTACCTTCCCGCGCACCCCGAAGGGCGAATCCCCTACCCGTTCTGGGACACCGTGCTGACCCGCCTGCCCGGCACCGACTTCCGGAACGTCGGGCACGCCTTCGCCCGCCTCATGATGCCCCTGAGCGACGAAGAGATCGCCGTGGTACGTCACGCCGCCCGCATCGGCGATGCGATGGCAGAAGCCATGGTGGCCACGGCCGCACCGGGCGTGTCCGAAGCCGACGTGTACGCCGCGGCCATGGCCACCGCGCACCGGCACGGCACGCTCGCGCCCCACCTGCACTTCTGCTCGGGCCCGGCACCATCGGCATCCGGGCAGCCCACGTGGGGCTACCGGCCGCAAGCACCGCGCATCCTGCGGGAAGGCGACCTCATCGCCACGGAGATCTTCAGCACCTTCGGCGGCCGTCAGACGCAGCATCAGGCCGCCATAGCCATCGGCGAGGTCCACCCGATGATCGAGCACGCCGCCCGGATCGCGAACGAGTGCTACGCCGCCGGCTTGGCGACGCTTCGCGCGGGCGCGACGTTCGGAGACGTCTCCGAGGCCATGCTGGCGCCCGCCGAGGCACTCGGCGCCTGGTTCCGGGGCCCCCAGATCCACGGGCTGAACCCGTATGGCGCCTTCAGCCGAATCCCCGGGGGACCCATCCAGGCCGCCGGCGGCGACCGGTACCCGACAGCGGCGCCACGACCTGCGACCCTGGCCGACATGACCCTGGAGCCCGGTATGTCCTTCGCCTTCGAGCCGAGCTGCGGAATCGGCGACCACATGGTCACCGTCGGCGGGACGGTTCTCGTCGGCGAGGACGAGCCGCTCGAACTCAACCCACTCACGGCAAGACTGCTGCGGGCCGCATAGCGCCATCCCAACCCTGCGCGTTCCGGCAGTCACGGTGCCCGGCCCTCATACGGTGCTTGGGAGCTTGATCCAACCACCGGAGTTCATGAAACGGCATGGGCCGCAGCGGGCAGCGTCACCGTGACCAGCGCGCCGCCTTCGACGGCCGCGCCGATGGAGACCGTCCCCTGGTGCGCGATCGCAATCTCCCTGACGATTGCCAGGCCGAGCCCGGTCGAGCCGCTGGCGTGCCCACGGCTCGCGTCGAGGCGGACGAACCGGTCGAAGACCCGGTCGCGCTCCTCGGCGGGGATGCCCGGGCCGTCGTCCGCGATGGTGATCCGGACCAGGCCGTCCGAGCCGGTGTCCGGGAGAGCGGTGATGCGGACCGTCGTGCGTGCGTGGCGGGTGGCGTTGTCCATGATGTTGCGGAAGAGCCGCGACAGGTCCGCGGTGTCGCCGGTCACGGCCAGCCCCGGCGGCACCTCGAGCGAGACGGCGACGCCGGCTGGTGCGGTGGTCTCGGTCAACTCGGCCAGCAGCGGTGCCAGTTCGACGCGTCCGCTACGGGCGGCGGCTTTGCCGGCGTCGGTCTTCGCGAGCAGCAGTAGATCGCTGATCAGCGTCTCCAGGCGGGTGGCCTGTTTCACCGCGCGCGTGGCGATGTCCGACCACGGCGCCAGGTCCGGGTGGGCGAGGCCGACTTCCAGGCCGGTGCGGATGGCGGTGAGGGGGCTGCGCAGTTCGTGGCTGGCGTCGCCGACGAAGCGGCGCTGCCGGGCGGCGGAGTCCTCGAGTCGGGCGAGCATCGCGTTCATGGTCTGCGCGAGGTGGCCGATCTCGTCGTCGGTGCCGGGTTCCGGGACCCGCTGGGTCAGGTCGGCCGCCGAGAGGTCGGTGATGTCGGTGACCGCGCGGCGGATCTGCTCGACCGGTCGCAGGGCCCGGCCGGCCACCAGCCAGACCGTGGCGCACGCCAGGAGCAGCAGCGTCGGCAGTCCGATGATCAGCAGTCGCGCGAAGGTCTCGTTCACCTGGGAGAGCAGCGAAGTGGGCGTCAGGGTGACGACGGACACCGGTCGGCCGCCGACCGTGACGTGTTCGCCGTAGACGGTGACCTCGCCGGGGACGACGCCGTCGGCGGCCTTCTGACGGACCGGGGACGTGACACCGGGTGGCAGGTCGTAGACGGCGGGCAGTCCCGGCAGGGTGCGGGTGGCGGCGAGGACGCGGCCGTCGACGGTCAGTACCTGGGCCTCGGCGGCCGGGTCGAGGGCGGAGGCCGGAAGCGGGTTCGGGAAGGTGCCGGCGGCGGAGGCCGACTGCTGGACCTGGGTGGCGTAGGTCCGCACCTGGCTCTGCACCGTGCGTCGTGCCGAGTCGGCCTGGAGCAGATACATGATGACGAGGCCCAAGGTGACGGCGGCGGTCAGCGCCAGGCCCGCCGCGATGGTCACCCGCGAGCGCACCGTCGCGGGCCGGAACCTCCCGATCGCCTCAGCCGTGGTCATGACCGCTCCCGGATGACATAGCCCTGCCCTCGCACCGTCTCGACGACCGACCCGCCGCGCGCGTCAGGAGCCCCGATCTTGCGCCGCAGCCGGTGCACAAACACTTCCACGGCCGCCGGGTCGCCATCGAAGTGGACGTCCCAGCAGTGTTCCAGCAGCTCGGTCTTCGACACGACCCGTCCCGCCGCACGCAGCAGGTACTCCAGGACCGCGACCTCGCGCGCCGTCAGATCAAGTGGCCGGCCCTCGCGCGTGACGGTCCGTGCGGCGGGGTCCAGGGCCAGGCCCGCGGCGGTGAGCACCGCCGGCCTGGCGCCGAGTGCGCGCCGGGTCAGGGAGCGCAGGTGGGCGAGGAGCACCGGGTAGGAGAACGGCTTGGGCAGGTAGTCGTCGGCGCCGCTGTCGAGGCCCTCGGCGTGGTCGAGGTCCTCGTCGAGCGCGGTGAGCATCAGGATCGGGGTCCAGATCCCGCGCTCGCGCAGCGCGCGGCACACCTGGTAGCCGTCCATCCCCGGCAGCATCACGTCCAGGACGATCACGTCGTGCGGGCTCTCGGTGGCCTTCCACAGCCCGTCGACGCCGTTGCCCGCGACGTCCACGACGTAGCCCTCCGCCGCGAGGCCCCAGGCCAGGGCCTCGGCGACGTCCGGCTCGTCCTCGACCACCAGCACTCGCATCTATCCAGCGTCCCTTACGGTCAGCGCGGTGTGCGCGGGTTCGCGCCGCGCCGCGCGAATGCCGGAGCCTACTGCGGACTTCAGGCGCAGGATACGGCGGGCCCTGTCCGGCAGCCACCAGTTCCAGTCCCCGAACAGCGAGACCAGCGCGGGCAGCAGCAGCATCCGCACCACGATCGCGTCCAGCACCACTCCGGAGGCCAGCCCGGCGGCGATCTCACGGACCGTCACATCGTTGGCGATGGACAGCGAGGCGAGCGCGAAGAACAGGATCACGGCCGCCGAGCTCACCAGGCGCCCGGTGCGGGAGACGCCCTCGATGATGCCCTCGCGGGTGGACCCGGTCCGCTCGTACCCTTCGCGGACCCGGGCCAGGATGAAGACCTCGTAGTCCATCGAGACTCCGAAGAGGAACCCGAAGACCAGGACCGGGGCGAAGGCGTCGATCGTGCCGTACGTGCCGCTGCCCCACAACGCCCGCATCCCGAAGCCGTGCTGGAACACCAGGACCAGGACGCCGTAGGTCGCGGCCACCGAGAGCATGTTCAGCAGTACCGCCTTCGCGGGCAGCACCAGCGACCGCATCCCCCGGGCGAGCAGCAGGAACGTCACCAGCGCCACCAGCCCGAACAGGAGCGGGAACGAGCCGTACGTGGCGTTCGTGGCGTCGATCCGCTGCGCGCCGTCGCCGCCGGCCAGTGCACCGGGTGCCACCGAGCCGGCCGCCGCGCGGATGTCGGACATCGCGGTGCCGCTGTGTGAACTGCCGATCTCGGTCTGCGGGATCGCGACGACCAGCGCCGAGCCATTGCCGGGCGACCAGCCGGGGCCGGCCGCCACGGCGGCGCCGCGCAGGCTGGACAGCGAGTTCAGCGATGCGACGACGGCCGGGGCGTCGGTGGCGTGTGGGACGTAGACGGGGACGGCGGTCAGTGTGCCGGACGGGAACCCGTCGGCCTCCAGCGCGTGCAGACCGTCGGTGTAGCTGCCGGCCGAGGCCATGGCACGGGTGGTCGGCTGGGCGATGTCGATGGTGGCCGCTACGCCGGCCAGCGCGCCGAGCAGGCCCAGGCCGACGACCGCCGCGATCACCCGGTGCTTGATCACGCCGACCGACCAGGCGGTCCAGAACCGGCTGGCCGACGTGCGGCGCGACGCGCGGCGGGGCCAGTCGACCCGGGGCCCGACCTTGGACAGGATCGCGGGCAGCAGGGTCAGCGCGACGAGCGTCGCGGTGGACGGGATGAACAGCCCGGCGATCCCGATGCCGCGCACGACCGAGTCGGGGATCACGATCAGCGCGAACAGCCCGAGCGAGGCGACGACGCCGCTGAACCAGACACTGTGCCCGGCCCGCTTCATCGCGGCGAGCACCGCCTCGTCGTTGGACTTCCCCGCGCTGCGTTCCTCGCGCCAGCGGGTGACCACCAGCAACGAGTAGTCGATCGACAGGCCCAGCCCCAGCAGCGCGACGATGTACTGCACCGAGGGGTTGAGCGGTGAGGACGACGGCACGAGGTACGTGAGGCCGTAGATCAACACCTGCATGGTCAGGACGCTGATGAGCGCGGTGAGCAGCGGCAGCACCGCCAGGAACGAGCCGAACACCCAGACCAGCACGAGCAGCGCGCCCGCGGCCCCGATCAGCAGCTCGGTCAGCACCGAGGAGTTGCCGCCGCCCGTGGTGTTCCCGGCTTCCAGGGCGTGGTAGCTGGTGCCGTTGACGGTCAGGTCCGGCGCGGCCTGCCGCGCGGCGGCGGTCAGTTGGTCGACCTGCTCCGGGCCGAGGTCGTCGTTCGGCTTCGGCGGGTAGGCGAGCACCATGGTGCTGGTCCGGCCCGTGCCGACCAGCGCGGCGTCACCGCCTGCCGCGTAGGAGACCAGGCGCAGCTGCGGCGCGGCCTTGGCGAGCGTGGCGTCGATCCGCGCGAGGTCCTGCTTGATCTGCGGTGTGTCGACGGTCTGCCCAGCCGGGGCGTTGAGGATCAGCACGCCGGGGTCGGCGGCCGCGCCGCCGTAGTGCGCGGAGATCGCGGTGTTGGCGGTGAGGGCGAGGCCGTTGACGTGGCTGCCGGGCTGCAGCCGGCCGGACAGCGACGGCGCGAGCACCACGCCGACAGCGGTGATGGCGAGCCACAGCAGTCCGACGGCCAGGCGGTGCCGGGTCACCCACATTCCGAGTCGTTCCATCAGATCCCCCTGAGGATGGGTCCGAGTAGGCGTCTTCCAGGTCACCGGTCACCGTAGGAAGGCGCAGCTTTCAGAACCCTTTCGTGACCGTCAGGGTGCCGGGCCCCGACCGGCGGTTGCGGTCAGTTGTTGCGGATGCATGGGCCGGAGGGGCCGCCGCCGACGCCGCTGGAGTTCCGCGGGAGAATGAAGGAAACCCAGTCCATGCTGGGGCAGTTGTCGGCGATGACCGCCTGGTAGAGGCCGGCCGACATACCGTTGTGCACGCCCACGCCCACGCCCAGGAGCGTGCGCGGCGCTCTCCTGCTGCGGCCCAGGGTCACCGGTCCCGGAGGCCGGCGTTACGCCGTCACGGGTCACGCGGTCAAGGCATCGGTGACCGCCGTTATCCCCTGGGGTGCCAACTGTTCCAGGAGACCGGTGATCCCGTACCAGCCGCCGAGCGCGGCGAGTCGTGCGGCGAGCCTGCGGGCGTCGGACGGCGCGGCCAGGCCCGCGACGACGAACAGCGCGCGGTCCCGTGTCTCGCGGAAGGCGATCGTGTCGGCGAGCGCCTCGGCCCGCTCCGTCTCGCCGCGCTGGGCCAACTCCTCGACCACGGCGACCAGTGCGTGCCCCCGCGCCCACAGGTCGGTGATCGCCCGCGTGAGCGCCTGGGCTCGGTCCGTCTCCCCGCTCCGGGCCAACTCCTCGACCACGGCGATCAGCGCTCTGGCTCGTGCCCGTCGGTCGGTGATCTCGTGGGCGAGCGTCTCGGCCCGGCCCGTGTCCCCGCCGCGGGCCAGCTCCCCGACGATCTCCGCCTGCCAACCCGCACGGCGGTGGGGGGCGTTCATCGCGTCGGCAAAGGCCATGGCCCACTCGACGTGACCGTGCCGGGCCAGCATCAGCGCTGCCGCCGTCCGCAGGTCGTCGGCGTGCCAGGAGGTGGGGCTGCAGGCGTCGAGCAGTGTCTGCGTCCGCTCCACCAGCGCGAGGACCACGTCCGCTTCGGCGGTCTCGGCAGCCGCCTCCAGTACGTCGACCATGACTGCGGGGTAGAGGGGCGATGTGCCCGGACGGCGCAGGAGGGCGTCGAGCCGGTCCAGGTCGCCGCGGCAGACCTCGGGGACCAGGATCGCCGTCAGCGGCCGCGGCCCGCCCCGGTCGTACCCCCCACCGCCGGGTCCGTGGAGCCGGGCGAAGTCCTCCAGACGGTCCACGAGGTCACCGGCCCGGACGTGGTCGCCGGCCGCGGTGGCCACGTCGAGAAGGAGGGCGAGCACCCGTGAGGACGCGCTGCCCACGGCGCGGTCGGCGAAGTCGAGCGCGCCGCGGAAGTCCCCGGTGTCCGCCAGTGCTTTCGCCAGGAGGGCCCAGGTGATGCCCCAGTTGTGCGGATAGCGGACCCGCTCCGCCAGCGCGAGGGCCCGGTCGAGTTCACCGGCCCTGGCCCACGCCGGCACCAGCGCGACCAGGGCACGATCGTGGCAGTCCCTCACCCGGATCGTGTCGACCAGCGCCTGGGCCCCGAGCAGGTCTCCCGCGCCGGCCGCCTCCTCCACCAGCGCCAGCAGCGCTTCGCCCTGCTTGGGCTCGTCGCTGATCGTGAAGGCCAGCTCGGCCGCACGCGCGAGGTGACCGGTCCGGGCGAGTGCCCTCAGATGCCACAACGGAACGGGCTCGCGGGCACCATCCGCGTCCCGTGACGCCAGCAACCGGAACAGGGTCACCAAACACGGTGCGAATCCGCCCGGGAGGACGCCCTTTCCGGCATCACCCTCCCGAGCGAGGCCGTAGGGCCGCTCACGCCACCGCGCCATGAACAGCTCATAGCCCCACTCGGCCATGCCCTTCTGCGTACTCACGTCGCCCCCCGGTCGCGTCCTGCCGCTGCCCCGTAGCGTAGGGCCTGCTGCGCGCCCCCGGGCCGTTGCCTGGACGTATGGCGGCGGAGGCGTCCGCCTGCGCGGCGGGGCGTGCCTGCGCTCGGCGATGAGGCCCTCGACGGTGCGCCGCAGGTGCTCCCGGGCCCGGAAGTAGCGGCGGAGAACGTCAGGTCCCGGGATGCACGAGGCGCGCACGGTCGTGAGAAGCGGGAGGCAGGAGCTGGACCGCACGGGTCATGCCCGGTCGGCACGACCTGCCAAACGACCAGGACATCAGGACATCAGGACATCTCCAGAAGAAGCGAAGCACTCACCCGGGCGCGCAGGGGCGCGCCGCAGACGTCGGCAGGCTCCCTGTCGTGGCGGCAGCTTCGCCGTGACACGAGAGGCGCTGTGGTTCGTCGCTGACGACGGCTCTCGACGAACTGACTCCTCGCGGCGGGCGCACGACCGAGATCGTGGAGGCAGCGGGCGGACCGCCGGAGCTACGAATCGTGTCCGCCGCCAACGCCCGCCCCGAGACGGTCGACACCGTGGCCGGCACCGCTCAGGCAGCGGCCATCGTGGCGGACCTGACCTCGCTGTGCCGGCACCACGGCCGGATCACCGCCGGAACCGGCGCTGCTGGAAGCTGTCGAGGACCTTCGCCAGGGCGGAGGTGTGCTCGTAGGCCAGCGGGGCGAGTTCGGGCGGGAGGACGAAGCCGTCCGGGAGGCGGGCGTAGGCGGCGGCGAGCTGTTGGTGGTAGCTGTCGGCGAGGGCCTGCGGCCAGGCGCCGGTCAGCGGCGGCCGCATCCGGGTCTCGGCGGCCAGCGCCTGGTGGTGGGCGGCGGCCTCGGCGACCGCGTCGTCCAGGGTCCAGTCGCTGATCGGCTCGCGCTCCGGCCGCCAGGGTGCCAGCCACGGGCTGGAGTTGCCGTCCAGGATCTCGGAGGCGAGTTCCTCGGCGATCAGGGGTGAGGCGTGCAGGCCGTCGCGATGGGTCCCGGTCGCCACCCACAGACCGGGGCGGCCGGTGGCTCCCAGCAGCGGGTGTCCGTCGAGGCCGATGGGCCGGTTGCCGTGGTGGGTCCGGCGCAGCCGAGCGGCGGCCAGACCGTGGTGGAGCTGCCCGAGCGCGGCGTCCAGCAGGAACCGCACCCCGCCCAGGTGCGGGGCGTCGCCGGGCGCGAGGGCCGGGGCGGCCGTGGCGCCGAGGTACCAGGTGCCGTCGGCCTGCGGCACGGCGTGCAGCCCGCAGGCGTAAGCCCGGTTCGGCGTCCGCAGCACCGCCGGCAGGGGCAGCGGTGCGGTGACGGTCAGCGCCGTGCCCTCGGCCGTGGCGACTGGCATCAGCGTCAGGTCCGGGTCCAGGGCCTCGACCAGCGGGACGGTCCAGGCGCCCGCCGCCACGACGACCGTGGGCGCGGTGAACCGTCCGCCCCGGCCCCGCAGCAGGTAGCCACTGCCGTCCGCCTGCAGGGTGGCGGACGGTACGCGTGTCACGTTCGGCAGTGCCGCCAGGGCCGCGTCCAGGGAGGCGAGCCAGCGCCGGGCGTCCAGGAACCCTTCGGCGGGCAGGTGCATCGCGCGCAGCGCCCGGTCGTTGTCCAGCGGACGAAGCGCCGGCACCTCGGCCGGCTCGACCTCCTCCACCGGGACGCCGAACTCGTGCCCGGCCCGGGCGATCGCCGCGAACGAACGCTCGTCCAGCACCGAGCCGACCGCGTTCAGCAGCACGAACGTCCCGGTCCCGTAGCCGTCACCCACCGGCCGCGCCAGGGCCTCCCGCACCCGACGCCGCCACTGCGGCCAGCGCCCGGCGGCTTCCACCGCCAGTTCCACCCGGAGCCGGCCGTGACGCGTGGCCAGCGCCGCCGCGGTCACCTCGCCCAGGGCCCCGAGCATCGCCCCGGCCGCCTCGGAGGCCCCCGCACCGCGGCGGCCGGACAGCACCACCCGCAGCTCCGGCGCGCGCGAGGCCAGCTCGAACGCCAACGACCGGCCCACCACCCCCGCGCCCACCACGATCACGTCCGCCCCGATCCGACGCACCGAAACCTCCTTCCGCTGATCGCCAACGGCTCCAGCCCTACCCGCACCCGTCGGCCGTCATTCGTGAGGACGCCGGCCATGCGGCCGGCCGTGCGGTCGGCCGAACGTCCGGCCGTGCGTCCGGCCGTGCGCAAATGCTTCGCGTTAAGCTGGTGGTCATGACTCCCAGAGCCGCCACACGCCCCGGTGGGCGCAGCGCCCGTGTCCAGCAGTCCGTGCACCAGGCCGTCCGTGAGCTGGAGGCGGAGGTGGGGCGGGAGGCGCTCACGGTGCCGATGGTCGCCGCCCGTGCGGGGGTGACGCCGTCGACCGTGTACCGGCGCTGGGGGGATCTGCGGGAGCTGCTGTCGGACGTGGCGGTGGAGCGGCTGCGCCCGGACGCCCCGCCGGCCGACCACGGGAGCCTGCGGGCGGACCTGGAGGCGTGGGCCGAGCAGTTCGCCGAGGAGATGGACTCCACGGCGGGGCGCACCTACCTGCGCGACGCCCTGCTGGGTGACCCCGAGCAGGGCAACGCGGCGCGCTGCTCGGACTACGCCGCCGAGCAGTTGAAGGCCGTCGGGGTGCGCGCGGCCGGGCGGGGGGAGGCGGTGCCGGACGTGGAGACCCTGCTGGACGGCCTGGTCGCCCCGCTGGTGTACCGGATCCTGTTCCGCTCCTCGGAGCTGTCCCGGGCCTACACCGACCACCTGGTCGCGGTGGCGCTGGGCCGTACCGTGCCGCCCTCGTGGCCCGCCTCGGGAGTCTAAAAGCAAAGCGTTTGCGTTACGGGCGTCCGGCTGCTTAGAGTACTTAAGGCAAAGCGTTCGCTTTAAGGCTCGAGGTGCCCGGCTGGTCGACCCCTACGCCGCCCGCACCGCCGAAAGGATCCTCCGATGAGCACCGCCACCACCGCGACCACCGCGACCTGGCACCTCGGCGACATCGCCGTCCACCGCGTCGACGAGATCGAACTGCCCCGCCGGACCGGCCCCTGGCTGCTCCCGGGCGCCACCAAGGAGGTCCTCGACCAGGCGCCGTGGCTGCGCCCCGACTTCGCCGACGCCGAGGTCCCGCGCCTGGCCAGCCACAGCTTCGCGGTGGAGGCCGGCGGGCTGCGGATCGTCGTGGACACCGGCATCGGCAACGCCAAGCCGCGCGCCAACCCGGCCTGGAACGGCCTGGACACCGACTTCATGGCGCGCCTGGTGGCGGCCGGCTTCCCGCCCGAGTCCGTCGACCTGGTGATCACCACCCACCTGCACACCGACCACGTCGGCTGGAACACCCGGCTGGACGGCCGGGACTGGGTCCCCGCCTTCCCCAACGCCCGCTACCTCACCAGCCGCACCGAATGGGACCACTGGGCCGCCGTGGATATGGACGAGGCCCGCACCCAGATGTTCCGCGACTCCGTCCACCCCGTGCGCGACGCCGGACTGTACGACACCGTCGCCGTCCCCGAGCAGGGGCGCGAGGTGGCGCCCGGTGTCCTGCTGATCCCCACCCCCGGCCACACCCCGGGTCAGGTCGCCGTCGAGCTGCGCGGCAGCGACCGCCGGGCCGTCATCACCGGTGACAGCATCCACCACCCCGTCCAGCTCTCCCACCCCCACGTGCACAGCTGCGTCGACGCCGACCCCGCCCAGGCCGTCCGCACCCGAGCCCGTCTGCTCGACGGCCTGGCCGACACCGACACGCTGCTCCTGGGCACCCACTTCCCGCACCCCACGGCCGGCACCGTCCGCCGCGAGGACGGCCGCTACCGGCTGCTCGCCGAACCGGGCACCCAGCAGCCCGCCACCGCACCACCCAACCCCGCACCCACCCCGACGGAGACGGCCCGCTGGGCCGCCCGCGCCGGCCTGGCCCTGCCCGCCGAACGCCACGCCGCGGTCGCCGCCGTCGCCGCGCACATCCACGACGTCGTCTCGGTCCTGCGCGAGCTGGACTTCGCGGACGTCCCGCCCGCCGCCGCCTACCGATCCGAGCAGCACCCCGCGCAGGAGCAGCCCGATGCAGCCGTATGAACTGACCCTCGCCGCCGCCGCGGAGGAGATCCGCACCCGCCGGCTGTCCCCCGTCGAGCTGGTCGACTCCGTCCTGGCCCGCATCGAGCGGACCGAGCCCCACCTGGGCGCCTACGTCACCGTCACCGCCGAGCGGGCCCGCCTCGCCGCCCGCGACGCCGAGCACGAGGTGGCGCACGGCCGCCACCGCGGCCCGCTGCACGGCGTCCCGATGGCCCTCAAGGACCTGATCGACGTCAACGGCCTCCCCACCACGGCCAGTTCCCGGGTCCGTGCCGGCCACCGGGCGAGCGCCGACAGCACCGTCGCCGCCCGCCTGGACGCCGCCGGGGCGATCCTGCTCGGCAAGACCCACACCCACGAGTTCGCCTTCGGCCTCACCACCCCGCAGACCCGCAACGCCTGGAACCAGGACCGGGTCGCCGGAGGCTCCAGCGGCGGCTCCGCCGTGGCCGTCGCCGCCGGGGCCGCCACCTTCGCCCTGGGCACCGACACCGGCGGCTCGATCCGGGTGCCCGCCGCCCTCAACGGGGTCGTCGGCCTCAAGCCCACCTACGGCCTCGTCCCCCGGCACGGCGTCACCCCGCTGTCCTGGTCGCTGGACCACGTCGGCCCGATCACCCGCACCGTCGAGGACGCCGCCCTGGTCCTGACCGCCCTGGCCGGCCCCGACCCGCGCGACCCCGCCTCCCTGCCCGCCCCCACCGTCCCCCCGCAGTACCGCCCCGGTCCCGGGACCGACCTCACCGGGCTGCGCGTCGGCGTGCCGCGCACCCACTACTTCGACCGCGTCCACCCGGACGTGGAGAGCGCCGTCCGGCACGCCCTCGGGCAGCTCGAAGCCCTCGGCGCCCGGCTCGTCGACGTCGACATCCCGATGGCCCGCTACCTCCAGGCCACCCTGTGGGGCCTGATGGTCCCCGAGGCCGCCGCCTACCACGAGCACACCCTGCGCACCGCCCCCGAGCTCTACCAGGACGACGTCCGCATCCTGCTGGAAGCCGGCCAGCTGATGAGCGCCGGCGACCACCTGCGCGCCCAGCGCTCCCGCACCCTGATCCGCGCCGCCTGGGAGGGCCTGCTCCAGGACGTCGACCTGATCGCCGCCCCCACCGTCCCGGTCACCGCCGTCCCGGTCACCGCCGCCCCCGCCGACCAGCCCGCCCTCATCTGGCCGGACGGCACCGAGGAGAGCGTCTCCGACGCCTACGTCCGGCTCAACGCCCCCGCCAACATCACCGGACTGCCCGCCCTCACCGTCCCGGCCGGCCAGGACCGCGACGGCCTGCCCATCGGCCTGCAACTCCTCGCCCGCCCCCTCGCCGAAGCCACCCTGCTGCGGGTCGGCCACGCCTACGAGCAGACCCGGCCCGCCCTTCCCCAGCCGCCGACTCCCCTACAGAGCTAACCTCTTCACCATGCCGACCACCCGCGAACGCCTCCTCGCCCTCGGCTCGCCGAGGGCGGCCGCCGCCGTCCTCACCGGAGTGAACGCGCTCTACCTGCTGCTCGTGGTCCTCGGGAACGTCACCGACTACGGCACCAACCAGAAGTTCGTCCAGCACGTCCTCGCGATGGACACCACCTTCCGCGACCCGGACCTGATGTGGCGCGCCGTCACCTCCCCGGGCCTGCAGAACGCGGCCTACGTGGCCGTCATCGCCTGGGAGGCGCTGAGCGCCCTGACCCTCACGGCCGCCACCCTCGCCTGGTGGCTGCGCCCCCACCTGGCCCGCCGGCTCAGCACCCTCGGCCTGCTGCTGGTGCTGCTGCTCTTCGGCGCGGGCTTCATCGGCATCGGCGGGGAGTGGTTCGCGATGTGGCAGTCCAAGAGCTGGAACGGCCTGGACGCGGCGATCCGTAACGTCACCCTGGCCGGCCTGGCGCTGGTCGTGGTCAACCTGCCGCACCGCCCCCAGGACCGCCCCCAGGCCGACCCCTGGGTCAGCCCGGCAGGCCCTTGAACCCGGCGAGCAGCTCCTTCAGGGCCCGCTGCGCCGCCGGGTACGCCTCCTCGACGGCCGCGACGTCGGACGCCGAGCCCAGCGGCGGGTAATTGCGGCCGACCACGGCGACCTCGACCAGGATCCGGCCGTTGGTGCCGTAGAACACCGCCTCGCCGTAGTCCACGGACCCCGGGCCGGGCTTGGGAGAGGCCGTCAGGTCGCCGTCGGGGGCGAGTTTCCCGTTCGGCCCGATGGTCCAGTTCGGCCCCTTCGGAGGGGCCGTGGCACCGGCGGCGGCGGGCGCCGACGCACTGACCACGGCCACCCCCGGGCCGTCCGTCCCGGTGGTGGTCCACGCGGTGGTCACCACCTGCGCGGAGGCCCGCGAGGAGGAGTCCGCGGCCGTCACCGTGCGCGGCCCGCAGCCCCGGCCCGCCGCCAGCAGGTCCGCCAGCACCTTGCTGGTGTCCGCACCGGACGGGAGCACGTACACGCTCGCCCACAGCCCGTCCGACTCCGCCGGGACGCGCAACTCGTAGAGCGCCCCCGGCACGGGCACCGTCGGGGTCCCGATCCGGACCCTGTCGTCGACCCGCACCCCGGTCTTCGGCTGCTCCACCCGGCAGGGGGACAGGGCCAGCGGCTTCCCCGGCCCGGGGCGGAACACCTCCCCGCCGTGCAGCCCCGCCGTGCCGGGCACGTACACCGACTCGACGATCTGCCGGATGTGCGCGGACCCGAACTCGGTGCCCTCGACGTCGGCCACCGCGGTGGCCTCGACGGTGCCCGTGCCTGTGGCCGGGCCCGTCGGCGCACTCCCGCTCGAGCAACCGGCCAGTGCCAGGCAGGTGAGCCCCAAGACCGTTGCCGCCCACAGGCGTTCAGTCGTCCGCATGACCGCACGCTACCCTCGCGGCCCACCCGCCGTCCGGCCAACGGCCAACCCGGCCGTCAATCGCCGGCCGGGCCGGGGGGTCGTCGATGAAGTTCCGGGAAGATGTATGGCCAACTATGACGCCCCTGGTGCGCGTCGTTCCCCGGTGGCGCGGGTGGCCCGGCGGACGCGACGGAGTTTGAGGGCGAAGGCCAGGGCGGAGGCGGCGAAGAGCACGGCGGTGATGGCCAGCCATCGGCCGAGGTAGACGCCTTCGGGCAGTCCTGCGGCGTCGGGGTAGGGGGTCGACAGGTCGAGGATGAGGGGGAACCAGACGAGCAGCAGCACGCCGGCGAGGAAGGCGGGCACGCGCAGGTAGTTGATCCACGGCACCTGCGGTGCGCGGGTCGCGCGGTGGCGCAGGACGGCCTGTGCCGACAGGTCGGCGAGTGAGTACAGGGGCAGCAGGATCAGGTCGTGGAGGAGCGCCGCACCGACGAACCAGATCGCGACCTCGAGCGGGCGGACGGTGAACAGGCGTACCAGGGCGTAGCCGGTGACGGCGAACGAGGCGATCAGGACGAGCAGGTGGAGGGGGCTGGATCCGTACCAGCGGACGAGGCGCGTCACGGTCAGCTCCTGAAGGTGAGCCGGTGCACCCACTTGGTGTTGTTCACACCGGGGTTGGCCGGGACGATGACGCGGGCCGGGTAGCCGTGGTCGAGGGAGAGTTCGGCGCCGTTGACGTGCAGGGCGAGCAGCGACCGGGAGTCGTGGATCTGGTTGCCCCGCAGGATCACCGAGCTGTTGGGGCCGGGTGGTTGGACGGACTCCACCAGGACGCTCCCGGCGTCGGGCAGGCCCGCCAGGGCGGCGAGGTCGGCCAGCCGAAGGCCGCTCCAGTGCTGGTCGGAGGTGGACCATCCCTCCACGCAGGCGATCGGCAGCGCGGCGGCGAACTGGGGCATCGCGAGGAGCTGCGAGTAGGTGAGGACGATCGTCGGTCCGGGGCCGTGGAGCTCCAGCCGCCAGTCGGGGCCGACGTGCGCGGCGGTGATGCCGACGGCCGCGGCGGTCTTGTTGATCTGGAAGCCGTTCGGGCCGCTGCCCGGGGCACGGTTGTGCGGTGCGAGGAGGGCGGTGCTCCGCAGCCGACCGCCGATGCTCTGCCCTGCGGTGACCACCAGGAGGAGCAGCGAGCCGCCGCCCACCATGGCGAGCGCGCCGCGTCGGCTGATGCTCGGCGCCGCGGGGGCGGCCGGGACCAGGCCGCCGGGGTCGGGCGGCTCGGGCCGGGTGCCGTCGAGGCCGGTGCGCAGCTCCGTCAGCGGGTTGCGGGAGCGCAGGGCGCGGGTCATCCGGCCGAGTTTGAGGCTCACGTGGACGACGAAGGCCGCGATGAACACCCAGGCGCCGTAGAAGTGCAGGGTGTAGAAGGAGCCCGGGAAGACGTAGTGGAGCTGGATGTTGAGGATCCCGGTGACGAACTCGAAGACGGCCCCGCCCACCAGCCCCAGCAGCGACAGCCGCTCCAGCACATGGGCGACGCTGCGGACCGGCGGCCACTCGAACAGCTTCGGGATCACGGACCACAGCTTCGCGAGCACCACCGGCACCAGGACCACGCCGAGGGTCACGTGCACGCCCTGGGTGAGCCGGTAGAGCCAGGAGGGATGTGTGGGCCAGTCGAAGAGGTAGAAGCCCAGCAGGCCCTTGTCCGGTGTCTGGTCGTTGGGAGCACCGAGGCCGGGGTTGTAGGCGGCGTAGGACAGCGCGCCGGTCACGAAGAGGACCGGGATGCCGATCAGCAGCACCAGGCCGAACACCGAGGTCAGCCAGGGGCCGCGGATCGGGCTGCGCCAGAAGCCGGAACGGAACGGCCCCGGGGGCGGAGGAGCCTGCTCGACCCGCCGCACGAGGGCCCGGGCACGGGCGGCCCCCTGGGAGATCCGCACCGCCGCGGCAGCACGAAGGTGTTCGATGCGCCCCCGCGGGTGCTCCTTCTCCGCCCTCGGGCGCTGCGGCCCGCCGGGGGCCGGGGGCCGTCCGTCACTGCCCATCAGCTGCCTCCTCTGTTCGCGTGCCGATCCGTACGGGACGCTACTCGGCGGGCCGCGCGCGACGAGGGATTGCGATGCTTAAGGAAGTGTGACGGCCGCTTCGTACCAGGACGGCGTGCGCCGCCTCGGCCGGTAGGGTCTGCGGCCATGAGGATTCTGGTCACCGGCGGTGCCGGGTTCATCGGTTCCGCGGTCGTACGGGCCCTGGCGGCGGCAGGACACGAGGTCCGCGTGCTGGACGCGCTGCTGCCCGCCGTCCACCCCTCCGGGGTGATGCCCGAGCTGCCGGAGGGCGTGGAACCGCGACACGGTGACGTACGGGACGCGGCGGCGGTCGGGCAGGCGCTGGCCGGGGTGGACGCGGTCTGCCACCAGGCCGCGATGGTGGGCCTGGGGCTGGATCTGGACGACGCGCCCGCCTATGCGGGCTGCAACGACCTGGGCACCGCCGTCCTGCTCGCCGAGATGGCGCGGTCCGGGGTGCGCAAGCTCGTACTCGCCGGGTCGATGGTGGTCTACGGCGAGGGCCGCTACCGGTGCCCCGCGCACGGGGACGTCTCGCCCGGTCCGCGTCGCCCGGACGCGTTGGACGCCGGCCGGTTCGAGCCGCCCTGCCCGCGGTGCGGCGCCGAGTTGCGCCCCGGCCTGGTGACGGAGGACGCGCCCACCGATCCGCGCAACGTGTACGCGGCCACCAAACTGGCCCAGGAGCACCTGGCGGGCGCCTGGGCCCGGGCCTGCGGAGGCCGCGTTCTGACGCTGCGCTACCACAACGTGTACGGGCCGGGGATGCCGCGCGACACGCCGTACGCCGGGGTGGCCTCGCTGTTCCGCTCCGCCCTGGCCGGGGGCAGGGCACCCCGGGTGTTCGAGGACGGCGGCCAGCGCCGGGACTTCGTCCACGTCGAGGACGTCGCCGCCGCCAACCTCGCCGCCCTCGAGGCGGCCGGCGACCGGCCGGCGGGCGGCGCCCGGGCCTACAACGTGGGCAGCGGCGAGGTGCACACGATCGGGGAGATGGCCCGGGCGCTGGCCACCGCTCACGGCGGTCCGGCCCCGGTGGTGACCGGCGAGTACCGGCTCGGCGACGTCCGGCACGTCACCGCGGACTCCTCCCGGCTCCGCGAGGAGCTCGACTGGCGCGCCGTGATCCCCTTCGCCGAGGGAATGACGGAGTTCGCGGCGGCGCCCCTGCGCGCGTGACCTCAGCTCCGCGCGGCGGGGAGGACGATCTCGAAGCAGCAGCCCCCGGCGACGTTGCGGACCCGGGCGTGCCCGGCGTGCGCCTCGACGATGCCGCGGACGATGGCGAGCCCGAGCCCGGCTCCGCTGCCACCGCCCTCGCCCGGCCGGCCCGCGTCCCCCTGGTCGGCCGGCCGGGGCGTGCGGGCGGCACTGCCGCGCCACCCCGTTTCGAACACCCGGGGCAGGTCCTGCTCCGGGATGCCGCCGCAGCCGTCGGTGACCGAGAGCACCACCTCGTCGGCCTCCCGACGGGCGGAGACCGCGACCACACCGTCCTCGGGGGTCGAACGAATGGCGTTGACGAGGAGGTTGCCGAGCACCCGGGTGATCTCGCCGCTGTCCACCTCGACGGGCTCCGCGGCGACCTGTCGGCCCTCCAGCCGGACGCCGCGCTTGCGGGCCAGGGGGTGGGCCCCGGCCAGCGCGTCGTCGACGAGGTCGTAGACGGACACCCGGGACAGCGACAGGGCCAGCGCCCCCGCCTGGATGCGCGAGAGCTCGAAGAGGTCGTCCACCATCCCGGTCAGCCGCTCGACCTCGGTCCGCATCCGCTGGAGGTACCGCTGCGGATGTTCCGCGATGCCGTCCTCGAGCGCCTCGGCCATGGCGCGCAGCCCTCCCAGCGGGGTGCGCAGGTCGTGCGAGATCCAGGCGATCAGCTCCCGGCGGGAGGCGTCCAGGGCCTGCGCGCGGGCCCTGGACTCGGCCAGTCGGGCGCTGGTGGCGGCGAGCTCCTCGCTGAGCTGGGCCAGCTCCAGGCCCAGCGGGGGCGCCGGCGCGGTGAACCCGGCGTCGCTGCCCACCGTCCGGGCGGCTGCGGTCAGCGCCCTGCCCCCGGCCACGACCTGGCGGCCGAGCAGCGCGGCGGTCGCCAGCGACACCACCGAGGCCATCGCCAGCACCGTGATGACCACCCCGAGGTCGTGCCGGGACAGGAACATCGCCTGGGCGACGGCGAAGGTGCCGGAGGTGACCGCCAGCACGGTGACGGCGGCGACGCAGAACAGCGTCAGCGCGAGCGAGCGCCGGCGCAGCAGCCGGACGGCCGCCCAGCCGAGCAGGCCGGCCCCGCCGGCGCCCAGCGCGGCGAACAGGGCGATCAGCAGCAGGTCCTTCACGCCGGACCGCCGCCTTCCCGCTCCGCTGCCGGGCCGCTCTGCTGCCCGGTCTCCGAGCCGGTCTCCTGCCCGGTGGCCGGGTCGTAGCGGTATCCGACACCCCAGACGGTGGTGATCAGGACCGGCGCGGCCGGGTCGTCCTCGATCTTCTCGCGCAGTCGGCGGATGTGGACGGTGACGGTGGACAGGTCCCCGAAGTCCCAACCCCACACGCGTTCCATCAGCTCCCGGCGGGAGAACACCGTCTGCGGGTGCCGGAGGAGGAACGCCAGAAGGTCGAACTCCCGCAGGGTGAGCAGCAGTTCACGCCCACCCCGGTGGGCACGGCGGGCCTGCGGGTCGAGCGCGATGTCTCCGGAGACCACCGGGCCGTCGGCGGCGGACGCGCGAGCGGCGGCCCGGGAGCGGCGCAGTACGGACTCGACGCGCAGCACGAGTTCGCGCGGACTGAAGGGCTTGGTCACGTAGTCGTCCGCGCCCAGTTCCAGACCGAGGATGCGGTCGGCCTCGTCACCCTTGGCCGTCAGCATGACGACCGGCAGCCCGGCGCCGTCCTCGGAGGCGCGCAGCCTGCGCAGGATCTCCAGGCCGTCGAGGCCGGGGAGCATGAGGTCCAGGACCAGCAGGTCAGGCCGATGGGCCCGGGCCAGGGCAAGGCCCCGGTCGCCGTCGGCGGCGCGGTCGACCCGGTGGCCCGCCCGGGTGAGGTAGCCGGCGACGACCTCGGCGACCGTCGGATCGTCGTCGATCACCAGGATGCGGCCGGGGCACGGCGGTCCTGGTGTGGTGGGGCTCTCGTTCACCCCGCCGAGGATACGAGCCCCGGCGGGCACCGGGCGCCACGCCGGGTCCGACGTCCCGGTTCCGTAAGATCCCCCGAACGGGCCACCGGCGCCCGGACGTCGCACTTCCGTAAGGGCGCGGTTCGGCTTCCACCGGCGCGGCCGCGGTTAGCGTGACCGACGTGATCCCACCCTTCGTCGCTGATGTCGTTCTGCCCTGCCTCGATGAGGCCGAGGCCCTCCCCTGGGTGCTCGGACGGGTCCCCGCCGGCTGGCGGGCGATCGTCGTGGACAACCGTTCGCGGGACGGCTCCGCGGAACTGGCCCGCTCCCTGGGCGCAACCGTCGTCGAGGAGAGCCGTCGCGGCTTCGGTGCCGCCTGCCACGCCGGACTCCTCGCCGCCACCGCCGAGTTGGTCTGCTTCATGGACTGCGACGGCTCGCTCGACCCGGCCCAACTGCCGCGGGTCGCCGAACCGGTCGCGGCGGGCGAGGCGGACCTCGTGCTCGGCCGGCGCCGCCCCGCGGGAGCCGGCGCGTGGCCCGTGCACGCCCGGCTCGCCAACGCCCTGCTGGCCCGCCGCCTGCGCGCCCGTACCGGCGCGCCGCTGCACGACCTGGGGCCGATGCGCGCCGCGCGCCGGGAACGGCTGCTCGCGCTCGGGCTGGGAGACCGCCGCTCCGGCTATCCGCTGGAGATGGTGCTCGCCGCCTCGGCGGCCGGGATGCGGATCGCCGAGACCTCCGTCGACTACCTGCCCCGCACCGGGCGTTCCAAGGTGACCGGGACGCTGCGCGGCACCCGGCAGGCCGTACGGGACATGCGGGCCGTCCTGGCCGCACCGCCGCCCACCCTGCTGGTCATCGCGAAGTCCCCGGTGCCCGGGCGGGTGAAGACCCGCCTCACCCCTCCCTGCACCCCCGAGCAGGCGGCGACGCTGGCGGCGGCCGCGCTCGAGGACACCCTCACCGCCCTGAGCCGGGTGCCCGCCGGGCGGCGGCTGCTGGTGCTGGACGGCGAACCGGGACGGTGGCTGCCGCCCGGCTGGGAGGTGGTGCCGCAGTGCGCGGGCGGGCTCGACGACCGCCTGGCCGCCGCCTTCGCGCACGCCGCCCGGGTGGCCCCGCGGGCACCCGCCCTGCTGGTCGGCATGGACACCCCGCAGGTCGACGCGGCCGCGCTGGCCGAGCCGCTGTCGGCCGCCCGCCGCCCGGGCGTGGACGCCTGGTACGGGCCCGCGGCGGACGGCGGGTTCTGGGCCCTCGGGCTGGCGAATCCCACCGAACGGCTCGCCCGGCGGCTCCTGCTGGGCGTACCGATGTCCACGCCCGGTACCGGGCGGGCCCTGCTCGACCGCCTCACCGCCGCCGACCTGACGGTCCACCACCTCGACCTCGCCACCGACGTGGACACCATCCTCGACGCGCGCCGGGTCGCCGCCCAGGCGCCGCAGACCAGGTTCGCCGCGCGCCTGCGCTCGATCGACACCGCACTGGAGGCGGCCGGATGACCGCCCCGGCCACCGCGTGGGTGGACGATCCGTTCGCCGAGGCCGTCCGCGCCGGCCACGGCCCGCTCTGGCTGCGCCGGGAGGACGGGGCGCGCATCCCCCTCGACGTCGAACGCTGGTGCGCGCCCGCCGCCGCCGGCGACCACAGCCTGCTGCGGCGCTGCCTGCGGCTCAACGCGCCGGTGGTGGACCTCGGCTGCGGGCCCGGCCGCCTGGTCGCCGCTCTGCTGGCCCTCGGCGTCCCCGCGCTCGGTGTCGACATCACCGGCGCCGCCGTGGCGCGGACCCGGCACCTCGGCGGTCCGGCGCTGTGCCGATCGGTGTTCGACCGCCTGCCCGCCGAGGGCCGCTGGGGCGCCGCGCTACTCGCCGACGGCAACCTCGGCATCGGCGGCGACCCCGACGCCCTCCTCCTCCGGGGCGCCGAACTCATCGCACCGAACGGGCTGTTGCTGGTGGAGGTGGAGCCGGAGGAGGTGGACGAACGCGCCGTCGTCCGGGTCGAAGGCCCGGACGGCCGCCTGGGCCCACCGTTCCCCTGGGCCCGTCTCGGCACGGCCGCCACCCTGCGGCGGGCCCGCACCGCGGGCCTCGCCGAGGCGGAGCGCTGGACCTCGCACGGCCGCCGCTTCCTCGCGCTGCGCAAGGGGTGAACGGCGCCGCGCACAGGGTGGGAGCCCCTGGACGCGGCCGATGACGGGCCGCGGTCCAGGGGCTCCGGTGCCGCCTAGTAGGGCTTGGTCAGGTCGACTCGGTGGTGGCGTGTCTTCGTGTTGGGTGGCTCGTTGTTGAGGTGTGACACCTGGGGAGATGGCCGAGGTCCGGGAGGACCTGGAGGCGTTCGCGGCAGAGTTGTTCGAGGCGTTCACGAGGGCTGACCAACGGCGTTGGGGGCAGGCGTATGTGCGCGGGCTGCTTCTGGACGGCAAACGCAAGTCTGTGGAGCCGATGGCCGCGCGGCTCGGGGAGGACGGCAACCGCCAGGCGTTGGCGCACTTCGTGACGACGAGCCCGTGGGACCCGGCTCACGTGCGGGCCCGCCTGGCATGGAAGATGCAGGATTCCATCAAGCCGACCGCGCTGATCATCGACGACACGGGGTTCCTCAAGGACGGGGACGCCTCCGCGTGTGTGTCGCGGCAGTACACCGGGACCGCGGGCAAGGTCACCAACTGCCAGGTGGGCGTCTCCCTCCACATGGCCGACGACCACGCCTCCGCGCCGGTCGACTGGCGCCTGTTCCTCCCCGCGACCTGGGACCCGGCCTCGGCCAAGGCCGATCCGGACAAGATCGCCCGGCGTGCCCGATGCGGCATCCCCGAGGGTCTGGGACATGTGGAGAAGTGGCAGCTGGCCCTCGACATGATCGACGAGACCCGGTCGTGGGGCGTTCATGTCCCGCTCGCCATCGCCGATGCCGGATACGGCGACGCCGCCGCGTTCCGCCTCGGCCTCCAGGAACGCGGCCTGCACTACGTGGTGGGAGTCTCCACCACGCCGACCGCGCATCCGGCCGAGGCCCGGCCCGTCACGCCTGCCTACAGCGGCACCGGCCGGCCGCCGGTCGCGAAGTACCCGGACAAGCCCCGCAGCGTGAAGGAGCTGGTCTGCGCGGTCGGGCGCAAAGCCGCCAAGCCGGTGTCCTGGCGGGAAGGATCCCGCCCCGGCAGGTCCAGGAGCGGCTTCAAGCGGATGTACTCGCGCTTCGTGGCCCTGCGGATCCGCCCTGCCGGACGCGAGATCCGCGACGCGGCCAAGGGCGTGGAGCTGGCCGAGTGCTGGCTGCTGGCTGAATGGCCCGCCAAGGCGAGCGAGCCGGTCCAGTTCTGGCTCTCCGACCTGCCCGCCGACACCCCGCTGACCACCCTGGTCCGACTGGCCAAGCTCCGCTGGCGCGTCGAGCACGACTACCGGGAGATGAAACAGGCTCTCGGCCTGGCCCATTTCGAGGGCCGCACCTTCACCGGCTGGCACCACCACGTCACACTCGTCTCCCTCGCCCACGCCTTCTGCACTCTGCGCAGGCTGGCCACCACCCCAAGAGACACGGGGCCGGCCTGAGCCTCTACCAGGTCGTCCGCGAGCTGCAGACCCTCCTCGCGACCTGGGCCGGAGCCTGCCCCACCTGCCACCGCGACATACCCAGACCAGAACCGACCTGACCAAGCCCTACTAGTGCCGCGTCAGGCAACCTTTGCCCTTCAAGGAGCGGCGTCCGGTGCGTGCTCTCGCCCTGCCGGCCGGAAGTCCTCGTACTGGACGTACTTGGGCTTTCGGCCGGTGCGGCGAGAGTGCGTGCCGGGGGGCGCGACGGGGCGAAGGTTGCCTGACGCGGCACTAGCGTTCGGCGTCCGTGGCCTGCCACTGCGGGTGTTCGCGCTCGGCCCAGCGTCGTTCCACCAGGCCGGTGCGCATCCCGAGTCGCGCTTCCGGATCCCGCCAGGCCATCCGGACGTGCCCGGCGACGACGATGCCGATCGCGGCGGCCAGCCAGTCGTGGACGAAGGTCGCGCCGGTACGCCAGGACGGCGGGGCGAGGTGGGTGAGCCACATCAGCAGCCCGGTGCCGACGATCACCAGCATCGACCCGAGCGTCCACTGCGCGTACAGCTTCTGACCGGCGTTGAACTTGCCCGCAGGCCGGTCCGCGGCCCGGGTGCGCACCGCCCGCAGCCACCGCCAGTCCGCCGGGGCGAAGCGGCTCAGCCGGCTCAGGTCCGCCCGCACCGCCCGGAAGGCGAGGCCGGTCAGCAGCGGCACCGGCAGCGCCAGGCCGCACCACACGTGCGCGGTGACCACCAGCGGCCGGTTGCCGACCAGTTCGGCGAGCGGCGCCACATACAGGCAGGCCGCCGTGGCCAGGCACACACCCATCAGCGCGGCCGTCGTCCTGTGCACCCAGCGCTCGGCTCGGGTGAAGCGGCGGACCAGGTCAGCTCGTCGGCGCATCGGACCTCCCGTTCGACCGGCCGACCCAGGCGTCGACGTCGTAGCCGCCCTGCTCCCAGTACCCGGGCTGGACCGCGTCGGTGACGGTGACGCCCGACAGCCACTTCGCGGACTTGTAGAAGTACATCGGCGCGACGTACAGCCGCACCGGCCCGCCGTGGTTGTGGCCGATCGGCTCGTCGCGCATGCGCAGGGCGATCAGCACGTCGTCCCGCCGGGCCTGCTCCATGGTCAGGCTCTCGGTGTACTCCCCGTCGAAGCAGCTGAAGCGCACCGCCTTGGCTCCCGGCTTGACCCCGGCGGCGTCCAGCAGGTGCGCCAGCGGCACCCCCTCGAACGGCGTGTGGGGCACCCGCCAGCCGGTGACGCACTGGACGTCCCTGACCAGCCGCCGCTGCGGCATCGCCCGCAGGTCGGCCAGCCGGTGGCTGGCCGGGCGCTCCACCATCCCGTCCACGGCGAGGGTGTAGTCACCCTCCCCGCGCTCGGGGACGGAGGTCACCACCGAGTAGTACCGGAAACCGTTGTTGCCCGGCAGCAGGCCGCTGATCCCGCTCGGGTCCTTCTCCGCCAGCGCCGACTCGACCCGCTGCAGGGACGGGCCGGCCGCGACGCCCAGGGCACCGAGCCCGAGCATCCCCAGCACGACCCGCCGGCCCACGGGCGTGCCGTCGGGGTGTTCCGCTTTTCTGTCCACGGCCCCGATTCGACCAGGTCGGCCCGGGGCTCGGCCAGTGACGGCGGGGATCCGTCAGGGTTTCGTCATCTCCGGCGCCGCGCCGCGCGCAGGGCGGACCGGGGCGGCGCTCACGAGCCTGCGCAGCGCCGGCACCGCCAGGACGCAGGCCAGGGCGAGCGCGTACGCGGTGCGCTGCGCCTGCGGCCCGCCCACCAGGTAGAGCGCCTGTCCGGCGGCCGGGACCGCCAGCCACTCCCACCGTCCGTCGAGCGCCACCAGGACCACCACCAGCAGTCCGTACCAGGGGTAGCTGGGCGCGATGACCAACAGGGCGGTCCCCGTCACCAGGAGCGCGCCCCGCCACGGACGGAGGGGATCACCGCGCCGCAGCACCCACAGCACCACCGCGCCCAGCGCCAGGGCGGCCGCCCACGCGGCCCACCGGTCCGGCACCACCACCCGCAGCAACCCGAACCGGTCGAGGTGCCCCTGCTCGTACCCCTCCTCCCGCAGGTACCCGGGCAGGTAGCCCAGGACGCCCGCACCGGAGACGGCGACGTACGGCAGGTAGGCCAGCGCGAACGTCCCGAGGGCCGCCGCCGGCACCAGCAGGTCGCCCCTCGTCGGCCGCCGGGCCAGCAGCCCGGACAGCGCACCGGGCAGGGCGAGCGCCGGCAGCAGCTTCGTCGCGGCCGCCGCCCCGAGCAGGGCGCCCCCGGCACCGGCCCGGCGGCGGGCCGCACAGCCCAACCCGGCCACCATGAGCAGCGCGCCGAGGGTGTCCACGTGCGCGTCGTTGACCGCCCACACCGTCACGCCCGGACACCACCCCCACAGCGCCGCCCGCCTGCTGCCCCGCCCGACGGCCAGCAGCACGCCGGTGGTGGCGACCGCCAGCAGCGCACCGGCGGCCTGCGCACCGCGCACCCCACCGCCGAAGGGATGCACGGCGAGGAACCACGCCTCCGCGACCGGCGGGTAGACGGTGTGCACGGCCGGCCGGTTGATGCGGGTGCAGTCCCCCGCCGCCGTCCGCCGCTCGTCCCAGGCCGCACAGCCGTCCCCCACCGGGAACAGGCCGCCGTCACGCAGCCGGACCAACGCCGGGTCATCCGGGGTGAACGCGTACGGGGAGATGCCCGCCGCCTGGACCCGCCCGTCCCACACGTACCGGTAGGAGTCGTCGCTGGTACGCGGAGGCGCCAGCAACCCGGCCGCGGCGACCAGGACGCTCCCGGTCAGCACCAGCGGCACCACGTGACGACGGCTCACCTTCCGCAGCAGGAGCAGCGCGAGGACGAAGAGCACGGCGTCGAGTGCGTACCAGCCGTAGAGCGGCGACCGGTCGGCGAGCGTCCCGCCGCCGGTCACGGTCAGGGCGAGGGCCACGGCGAGGGCGGCGACCGCGAGGGCGCAGGTCAGGGAAGGACGGGTGAGCACGGGTCAGTCGCCGGGAAGGCAGTCGCCGGGAAGGCCGGTCGTGAGGCCGTCCAGGGCGCGCGAGCAGACGCACGCGCGGTCGACGGGCAGCATCCCGATCGCCTTGAACAGCACCGTGCGCAGCCGGTCGACGCTCCCCGCGAAGACCTCGAGCACCTCGGCCTGGGTGACGCCCTCGCCGGCCTCCACACCGGCGTCGTGGTCGGTCACGACGGCCACCGAGGTGTAGCAGAGCCCGAGTTCGCGCGCCAGCACCGCCTCGGGGTGCCCCGTCATGCCGACCACCGACCACCCGTTGGCGGTGAACCAGCGGGACTCGGCCCGGGTGGAGAAGCGCGGGCCCTCGATCACCACCAGCGTCCCGCCGTCCACCGGCTCCCAGGCTTCCCCGCGCGCCGCCTCCAGCGCGGCCCGCCGCCCGACGGGGCAGTACGGGTCGGCCATCGACACGTGCACCACCTCGGGTACCGAACCGTCCGGCAGCGGCAGCCCGTCGAAGAAGGTCTGCACCCGCCCCGAGGTCCGGTCCACGAACTGATCCGGCACCAGCAGCGTGCCCGGCCCGTACTCCGGCCGCAGCCCGCCCACCGCACACGGCGCGAGCACCTGCCGCACCCCCAACGAGCGCAGCGCCCACAGGTTCGCCCGGTAGTTGATCCGGTGCGGCGGCAGCTTGTGCCCGCGCCCGTGCCGGGGCACGAACGCCACCCGCCGCCCCGCCACCTCACCCACGAACAGCGCGTCGCTCGGCGGCCCGTACGGCGTCTCGACCCGCACCTCGCGCACCTCGTCCAGCAGCGCGTACAGCCCCGAACCGCCGATCACACCCACCTCGGCCCACGACTCTTCCTGATGCACCGTCATCTCTACCGCCTCTCAGAGGAAGAACGTCCCGGCCACTGTAGGAGCCGACCACGGCGCGCTCCGTGAACCACGGCCTTACGATTCACGGACGTCACCCGTGTCCGGTAGCGGCAGGGTCGCCCACGCCGTCATCCGCCATCGTCGCCGCTCCTTCCATTGGCGCCGCGCCCACCGCCCTGCCCTGCAGGTTTGCCAGAACGGCAAGGCAGGTCGCACCTCCCGCACGTCGCACCGCATGATCGGTGCGTAGACGCGACCCCAGCGATCCCGAGGAGCAGCCATGCACCCGCCCACACCGTCAACTCACCTGCGCCACCGCACCATCGAGGCACCCGCCGGGCGGCTGCACCTGGTCGAGCAGGGCACCGGGCCGCTGGTCGTGCTCGTCCACGGCTTCCCCGAGTCCTGGTACTCCTGGCGCCACCAGCTCCCGGCACTCGCCGCGGCGGGATACCGCGCCGTCGCCCTCGACGTGCGCGGCTACGGCCACTCCTCCAAGCCGACCGCGATGGACGAGTACCGGATGCTCGCCCTGGTGGAGGACAACCTCGCACTCGTACACGCCCTGGGCGAGGAGACGGCGGTGATCATCGGGCACGACTGGGGTGCGAACATCGCGGCGACCTCCGCGCTGCTCCACCCCGAGGTCTTCCGCGCCGTCGGACTGCTGAGTGTCCCCTACGCCCCGCCCGGCGGGCCCCGCCCCACCGACGTCTTCGCACACATGGGCGGCGACCAGGAGTTCTACGTCTCGTACTTCCAGGAACCCGGCCGTGCCGAGGCGGAGATCGAGCCCGACGTCCGGGGCTGGCTCGCCGGCTTCTACGCGGCCCTGTCCGCCGACACCATGCCCACACAGTCCGAGCCCGACCCGCACTTCGTCAACCGCACCGGCGGGCAGCTGCGCGACCGCTTCCCCGACGGCCGGCTGCCCTCCTGGCTGACCGAGGCCGACCTCGACGTGTACGCCGGAGAATTCGAGCGCACCGGCATGACCGGGGCACTCAACCGCTACCGCAGCATGGACCGCGACTGGAAGGACCTCACCCCGTACAACGGCGCCCCCATCACACAACCATCCCTGTTCATCGGCGGCAGCCTGGACGCCTCCACGACCTGGATGGCCGACGCGATCGACGCCTACCCGACGACCCTCCCCGGCCTGGTCTCCTCCCACATCCTGGACGGCTGCGGCCACTGGCTCCAGCAGGAACGCCCCGACGACGTCAACCAGCTCCTGATCGGCTGGCTCGACGCCCTGGCCCCCACCGCATGACCCGCCCGCCCCAGGATGAGTCAACCCCCGCCCGAACCCGGTGGGGCCGCGAGGCACACCACCCGGTCGTCCGAACACGGACGACCCGCCACGCCCGACGCCGTGCGACCTCCGACCGGGCTTCAGCTAGGGCGTTTCTTCTGGATCACCGTGTTATCTGCGCGGGCTGCACCTTGGACGCCCGCCAGAGTTGGGCGAGGGCCGTTGCTCTGATCAGGTCTGGCGTTCTTTGCCGTGTCCGTGTCTGCGTACCTCGCCAGAGCGGACGGTTCGCATCGCCGCCACCTAAGCTGGCACGTCCCTGTAGCGACCGGCTCCGACACGGCGGAGGGTGGCGACCCCGAATATACGGGGCCGCCACCCTTCGGACGGTGTGCCGGCCTGCTTGAACTCTGATCGTCCGGTGGTGGGGCGGCCGTTGTCGCAGTGCGGCCCGCACCCGCGGTCCGCGCCGAACGGGTCGGTGCGGGCCGCGGGTGCGGTTGCTCGGGTGGTGCGGCGGGGCTACTTCTTGTCCGCGCCGTCCTTGCCCTGGTTCATCATGCCGCCGAGGGCGCTGAGGTTGCTGGCGCCGCCGGTGGCCACGGACGCGGCCCCCTTGGCGGCGGCCTCGTTGGCGAGCTGCTGCATCTTCTGCAGGTGTTCGGTGGCGGTCTTGAGGGCTTCCTGGCCGCGTTCGCCGGCGGCCTTGTCGTTGTTCGCGGCGGCCTCGATGCCCTTGGTGAGGACCTGGGTGACGGTGTTGATGCCGCTCATGTCGCGGAACAGGTTGGCGGTGGCGATGACCTGCGCCGTCTGGAGGCCGGCCGGGTCGGGCATCGCCACCAGCGGCGTGAACTTCGCCTCGGAGGCGCTCAGGGCGGCGACCTTGGTGTCCAGGTTCTGCGCGCGCGAGGCGGTGGAGACCGGGGAGATGTCGGCCGGGGTGATCTGGATCGGCGAGTCCTTCCAGTTCCAGAACCGGGTGAGGTCGATCTTCTCCGCCGAGTTGGCCCGGCCGAGTACGGCCTCGGCGAAGACGCCCTTGGTGGCGATCGCCACCGTGCTGGTCACCGGGTTCCCGTAGGCGGTGGCGGTGGCCTTGCGGGCGTTGGTCCACGCCTCGCGTTCCTGCTCACTGGTGAAGTTCCACCGGAAGCCGAGGTAGTTGCCGGTCGCGGCGATCGGCTTGGGGTCCAGCACCGTGCCGAGCAGGACCGGCGGCGCGGTCGAACCGGCGGGCGCGTAGGAGTAGTTGGCGAGGATGCGGCTGAGGGTCAGCTCGTCGGCGTTGGCCCACACGGCCTGGCTGTAGTGGCGGCGGTTGTCGTTCAGGTGGTCCAGCACCGCCTGCGACACGTTCCCGCCGCGCACGTGGAAGCCCAGCGAGTCGACGTAGGTGCGGCTGCCGGACTTGATGACCGAGCCGAACATCCCGCAGATCGCCGAGGCACCGCCCGCGTCCTCCGACAGGTCGGGCGCGGCGGTGGTGGTCTCCGCGACACCGAAGTTCGCCACCCCGGAGGTCATCGTCAGGCGCAGCCCGGCGAGGCTGCCGCGGGCGCCGGTGCCGGACCAGGCGTCGACGGAGATCAGTTTGTCGGCGCCGCCGAAGGTGTAGGAGGCGCGCTGCTGGACGCCGGAGCCGCCGGTGTCGCCGCAGCGGACGGTCTGGCCGGGGAAGATGACCTGGATGCTGCGGATGCCGATCTCGTCGTACCAGACGTCGATGCGGGAGGCGTAGGGGGAGTCGGCCTTGGGCTGGAAGTCGAAGGGCGTCTGCGCGCCCCGCTCCGCGGTGAGGATGCGGGTGAGCACGCCGTCGCCGCGCAGCGCCCACCCGTCTCCCTTGGTGACCGGGGCGGTCTTCGCCGGTACGACGGCGTCCGCGGGGACGGGGCTGCCGTACGGCGTCCATGACGTCGCGCCGGGCAGCAGCATTGAGGACCTGCCGTCGGAGGCGTACGCCACGATCATGCCGTCCATGCTGGGGGCCAGGCGCTGCACGCTCAGTCCGGAGGGGGACAGTTCCTGCCAGCCGCTCTCGGCGCGGGTGAAGGCCTTGCCCTGCCGGCAGTACCAGAGCTTGCCCTTGCTGGTGACGGCGACGTCGTCGGCCTGCACGTTCAGGTTCGTCCAGGTACCGGTATTGGCACGCTGCCAGAGCGTGTTGTCCACGCCGACGAGGTAGAGCGTGTCGTCCACGCCGCAGGCCAGGCCCAGCCCCTGCCAGTCCTGCGCGTCGGCGGCCTTCCAGACCGTCCCGGTGAAGTGCACGAGCTTCTTGTCGGCCCGCAGCCCCCAGAGGATCTCCTTGCCCGGCATGATGCGCTGCAGTCCGCCGCTGGGCAGGCCGGCGGTGGGCATCGGGTTCCACTGCCGGCTGACCGGGTCGAACCGCACCGGGCTGCCGTCTGCCTTGCGCACCCCGTACACGCCCATGGGCCCGGCGGCAATGTCCACCAGGTCCACCCCGTCGAAGTCCTGCCGCATCGGCGCCTCCGGCGCCGTGAGCAGATCGAGCTTGCGCACGGCGGTCTCGAACGGGTTCGCCGCCCGGATCTTCGCCGCCCAGTCGCCCGGCGCCACCGACGCCAGGACCTCCTTGTACCGCTGCAGGCTGGAGTAGGTAAAGGTCAGTTCCTGGAGCGGGATGAACAGGCAGCGTTCCAGCTTCGTCGGCCTGGTCGTGACGCTGTAGACCTGCACGACCTCGTAGTACTGCACCGACATCGCGTGCATGTGGTTGTAGTTGGTGACGACCCGGGTCATCACCTGGTCCTTCTCCGACTGCGACGTCTCGCGCACCACCGTCATGTTGCGACTGCGCGCCGCCGTCGCCAACTGCTGGGTGCGCGCGCTGATGCGCTGGGAGGCCTCGTCCGCCACCGTCTTCACGCCGGTCGAGCGGGAGACCGCCGTCGAGAAGGCGCTGTTCTCCGACGCGCTCCAGTTCGCGCCGATCCCGCCGAAGAACCCCGCGAGGCCGATGCTGCCGCCGCCGCTGGAGGACTTGCTGCGCTGCGTCGCCGAGGAGTCGCCGTACTGCTCCTCGCGGGCGATGGCGTTGGCGACCTCGCTGATCGAGCGGTTCTGGTCGGTGGTGGAGGAGAGGGTGTCGGCCTCGGTGGTCTTCTCCGTGCCGGTGGCCTTCGTGGTGTTCTGCCAGTCGACGACCGCGACCTTCGTGCTCTCCCCGGGCGCGAGGGCGAGGCTGTGCAGCAGGCGGCCGAGCGTGACGCCCTGGGCCGACCAGCTCTGCTCGGTGGTGACGACCATGCCCTCGGCGGGCTTGTCGTAGAACGGCAGGTTCTCCTCGCCCAGGTCGATCGCGCCGGTCAGCTTGCGGCCCGGCTTCGCGTTGGGAATGTCGGTCAGCACCACCGACCGGTAACGGACGATCTCCGTGGGGTAGTTGCCGGTGGTCGGCAGCAGGTCCTTGGGCGTCGCGCCGTCCAGCGACGCCTTGTCCACCTCGTACCCGGGCGACGCACCCGTGCCCGCCGGAGTGGCCGCAGGCGTGGTGGTCGGCGCGGGCGCGGTCGCGGGCGCGGGCGCCGGAGCGGTCGCGGTCGCGGGCGCGGGCGCCGGAGCGGTCGCGGGCGCCGGGGCGCTGCCGGGTGTTCCTGGGGTGGCGGTGGACATGACGAATCCCGTCTGCGGAGGAGAGGTGAGGGCGGAACGGCACGGCACCCGCCACCAACTACCCCCGGTGGCAAGCAGAATGACGCCTTCCGAATCGGAAACCTACACAGAGTGATTACGGCCCGGGCACGCTTTGCCGGGAATGGCTAGAAACGGTGTTCGAACCAATGGCCCTCCCGCAGTGCGGACCGAAAGCCCCACCTTGGCGGCGGGAGAGGAGGTAGGGCCCTGGCCGCCTCTTTCCGGCCATCGGGTCGTTGGCCTGGCCGTGCCGTTGAGCGACGCACAGTGGGCGCGGATCGAGCCGTTGCTGCCGGACCGGACGCCGAAGCGGGGCGGGCGGTGGCGGGACCACCGGCAGGTGATCGACGCGATCGCGTGGAAGTTCCGGACCGGCGCGCAGTGGGTGCACCTGCCGGCCCAGTACGGCTCCTGGAAGGGCGTCTACACCAGGCTGCGGAACTGGGCGATCGACGGGACATGGGAGCAAGTCTTCATGGCCCTGCTCGCCCAGGCCGACGCCGAAGGCGACCTGGGCTGGGTCGTCGCCATCGACTCCACGATCGTGCGCGCCCACCAGCACGCGGCCGGGGCCCGTAGAAGGGCCTCGGCCGAGCCCGCCCACCACGCGATCGGGCGCTCCCGCGGAGGTCTGACCACCAAGATCCACCTTGCCGCGGACAGCCGCTGCCGACCGCTGTGCTTCCACCTCACCCCGGGCCAGGCGAACGATGCGCCCGCTTTCGAGCCCGTCATGGCCGCCCTTCGCGTCCCCAGGGCGGTCGGCCGGCCACGTACACGGCCTGTCATGGTCCTCGCGGATCGGGCCTACTCATCCCGAGCCATCCGCGACCACCTGCGAGGGCGGGGGATCAGGGCCGTGATTCCACAACCCGCCGACCAGATCGCCAACCGCAGACGCAAGGGCCGCCAAGGCGGGCGCCCGCCAACCTTCGACCGCGAGATGTACAACCGGCGCAACACCGTCGAAAGGTGTATCAACCGCCTGAAGAGCTGGCGTGGCCTGGCCACCCGCTACGAGAAGACCGCCACCGTCTTCCAAGCCGGACTTCACATCGCAGGCATCTTCATCTGGTCAGCTCGATGATCCGCAAGAAAGGCCCTAACCCCCGCCAACGCGGGGAGGACAGACCTGGTACGTACCGTCAGGGCCCACACCACGACTGACCCCCGCTCGCGCGCGGGGAGGACGCGACCTGCGGCAGGGAAATGCTCCCGGGCGCCGGCTGACCCCCGCTGGCGCGAGGAGGACGCTTCACGACCTGGGATGTTGTGACGCCTTGGCAATTCCTTTGCCATGTCCCGCTGTTGGTCGAGTCGTAGTGTCAAGAGCGGTGCGAGTTCATGGTGGGATGCGGGTACGACGTCAGTGCCGGAGGTGCAGGGGACAGAGCGATCCCGGTACGGGTCTTCCGCAGTTGCTGCGCCGACGGATGGCACCCGTGGGTGCCTGGTCACCCGAGATCTGCCCGGCGACATTACCCGCGAACTGTATGCGGCCCGATCCGCCCCTCGGCGACACCGGATTCCTGCCGCCGATCTGCAGTACGTCTCCGCGGAGAGGACGCCCTGGGGAGAGAGCGGGCCAAGCGGCCGATGCGGCTGACCTCCGCCGATGCGTAGAGGGTGCGTCTGCTAGCAGCACTGACTGGTTGATACTCGAGTGAACTTCGCCAGCCAGGAGGGGATTTAACCCTTGAAGGTGACGATTCTACTGTTTGGTTGACCCGTGGCAGTGCGGGTCATCATCAGGAGCCCATGTCGCCCCATCTTAAACATCTAGACCTCCGCTCGCGCGGAGAGTTTCGAGCGTTCGCGCCCTCTCACCCCACCGAGAACGGGCACACCTCCGCACTCACGGAGACAGGCTCAGGACGATACACCTCCAAGCATCGCCAAGGTTCTTGGTTGAGTGAGCGTGCGCTCGCTCTCTGGGCCATAAAGCGGCAACGAGAACCGCAAAGGGAGGAAGGGCCGGGCCGACCGGCTGAGGCGTACGGTAATGGGGCGGGAGATCGGCCCTCGGAAATTTGACTTGGGCCGAATCGACCGAAGAAGGTTCGAGGGCCGCCCCATTTCCAGGCGCGAGCAGCCCTCGAAGGCGGTCATCAGAGATAAGAGATTACTTTCTCGACGAGCCTACCCAGGTAGTACAGGGATTGCGCCACCGGCAACATGCCGGTGGCGACTCTCTGGAGTACCTCCCAGAGGTTCTCAAGTCGCTTTTTGATGCGATCCAAGGCACCCTCCTTCCTCTCGGTCGCTCCGTTTTCTTTCAATTGCACGGAGCGGTGGACTTTTAGAAGAGATCCCGAAAGGGAGGCAGGTGGATACTTCACCTCGAGCGGACGGTACACCCTCGAGCACCTCCGACCCCGGCAGGAAAATATGAATTAGGGACAGGCGATCGATAGTGGGACGTCCGTTCGAATTCATCCTCGGACATCCTGCATTCGGATACCTTGGGACAGCCGGGCACGGGAAGGCCCACTCGCCTTCTTGCCACTTTCGCCGCCATGGGCAACCCTTCGACCCCTTCAAAGGGTCACCCTTCTCTCCGATGCCTCACGTTGACGGCACCCCGGACGGCTGATTCCGCGACCACCGCCTACGTCTGCAGGCAAGCTCAAATCGGCCGAAACAAAATGCGAATATCATTTCATTACACAAGCAGAGCTCTCACGCCCCCGGCCAGGGGTGTTTCAAAGTCCCGGTGATCATGTAGACCAGCTGGTCAGGCAAGGCTCAGGAGGTCCAGTGGCCTGGTGAAGGGGTCGTAGGAGACGTGGCGGAGGCCGGCGGCGATGTTGCGGTATCCGTGCTGCCGGAGCGTGTTGGTCGCCAGGTTGCGCAGGGTGGCCATGTTCTCGGGGCCGTGACCGGTGCGGATCTTCGAGGCGTCCTCACCGAAGGTGGTGTCGCGGACGAAGTGGAGCCGGTTCTCGATGGTCCACTGTGACCTGGCGAGCCGGCCCAGCCGCTGGGGTGAGGCTTCTTGCGAGGTCAGGTCAGTGATCGTATAGACGGTCTGGCGGCTCACCGTTCCGGTTCCACCAGCAGGTAGTGGGCCTTCTTGCCCTCCACGAGGAAGCGCGCGTGGTCGCGCTGGGTGTGCAGGGCGTCAGCGGTGACCACGACGCCCGTCAGGTCGTAGGGCTCCAGCAGGGCCGCGGAGCAGGTGATCTCGTTGGTCTTGCCGAGGACCCGCAGCTGGGTGACGGTTCGGCCGTCGCCGGTCGTCGCGGCCAGCAGGTGGGCGGCGAGCGTCTGGCCGTGCCGGGAGCCACGGGCAGCCTTGCCATCCACGGCCACTGTGTCCGCGCCGCCGGGATCGGCACCGGTCAGATCGGCCATGCCTCCGGGGCAGACCAGGTTGACGACCCGTCGGATCGTGGCGGCACTCGGCGCGACGCGCACCCCCAACGCGCCCGCCGCACGGGCGCCCAGCCGGGCCAGGGCCTGCTATGGGGCGTTCGCCGACCACTGGCCGATCGCCGCGTACGAGCGCGCGCCGGCGACCACCGCCGAGGCGGCAACCAGCAGCACCGCCACGAACGGGTGACGCACACCGCGCCGACGGCGCGGATCGGGCAGCGCGCGCAGCCTCTCCGCCAGCGAAAGCCCCGCCACATCCCCCAGAGCGGGCGACTTGACGAGACAGACGGTGGCAGACTGACGGCACATCAAAGCTCCAGCAGTTCAAGGCGACTTGGCAAGGTCACCTCGTTCAACTGGAGCTTCGATGCATACGTGACGGGCCGACCCGGCTCCTCCAGAGCGCGCTGGCCTGCGGACTCATGTGATCACCGAGACTTTGAAAACGCCCCTGGACCGGCTCCAGTCCG
Organism: Kitasatospora sp. NPDC051170; assembly: GCF_044455705.1. NCBI lineage: Bacteria > Bacillati > Actinomycetota > Actinomycetes > Kitasatosporales > Streptomycetaceae > Kitasatospora > Kitasatospora sp. NPDC051170. The sequence continues at coordinate 357,972 of NZ_JBITFA010000001.1, forward strand.
ACATGGACGAGGCCAAGGAACGTCTCGGCCGCATCGAGGCCGAGAACACCCGCCTAGTCGAGCTCCTGACCGCGCTCGCCCCCGCACAGCTCCGCCGAGCGGTATAGCAGCCGATCACGTTTCCTTGAGGTGGTGCACCCCCCGTTTCAAGACAGCGCAAAAGGCTGGTTTTAGTCTCCCTCGTAAGGCCCAGAGTACCTCTAGGCTGCATGCCAACGGGGATAGATAGTTCTCCGTCATGTTCTCAAGAGTCAGAGAAAAGGGCGAACTTCATGCGTATGGGACGAAAGAGTATTGTAGCGGCATTAGCGGCAGGCTTCATCGGCCTTGGTCTTACCACTGCATCTACGGCATCTGCTCAGGTTTGGCGAGACCCCAGCTGCGCCAACAGTGACATGTCTATCTATATCGGGGCAAACAAGGGATGCTTCCAATGGGACGGAGTGCCGGGCCCGGATGCCTCCGGCTCATACCTCTTGGTCAACGACTGGTATGGCGGCGTCAACTCCGGCATCTATCACCTCACGACGAGCTGGCATGACGTTCTCACCGGAAGGTGGTATACGATTAAGATTGGAACTTGGCAGCAGGCCCAGCAGCCCACATCCAACAGCATGCTGTACGCGGTCGCATTCACCACTGGCTGACCCGGTCGAGCGCCCCATCGCCAGGGGCCAGGCCTTGCGAATAGGGTCAAAGAGGCTCCGGCTGATTATCAGCCGGAGCCTCTTCCATTCCCGGGCGGGCCTTCCACTCGCGGACCTACCACAGCTCCGCCCCCTCCGCCTCTAACCACCCCAACTTCCGAGGGGCCGGCCGCCATGGTCGGCCCCTTCGCATGTCCAAGGAGTGAATTTATTGACTGAGGCTTTCACCGTTATCAGCATCGCCAAGTCGCAGGTCGGCTACCGCGAGGGCCGTGATTCAGACGGCAGTTACAGCAACAACCAGAAGTACAGCCAGGAAGTCCCCGGGCTCGAGTGGTCCAACTACCAAGCGTGGTGCGCGACTTTCGTTTCCTGGGTCGCCGTGAAGGCCGACGTAGCCTCTCTCTATCCCCGAACTGCTTCGTGCAGCAATGCAGTTGAGTGGTTCCAGGATCGGGGCCGGTGGAGTGACTACCCTGCCATCGGGCGCCCAGGTGCTCTACCAGGGGCGTTTTCAAAGTCCCGGTGATCACATGAGTCCGCAGGCCAGCGCGCTCTGGAGGAGCCGGGTCGGCCCGTCACGTATGCATCGAAGCTCCAGTTGAACGAGGTGACCTTGCCAAGTCGCCTGGTCGGCGAACGCCCCATAGCAGGCCCTGGCCCGGCTGGGCGCCCGTGCGGCGGGCGCGTTGGGGGTGCGCGTCGCGCCGAGTGCCGCCACGATCCGACGGGTCGTCAACCTGGTCTGCCCCGGAGGCATGGCCGATCTGACCGGTGCCGATCCCGGCGGCGCGGACACGGTGGCCGTGGATGGCAAGGCTGCCCGTTGCTCCCGGCACGGCCAGACGCTCGCCGCCCACCTGCTGGCCGCGACGACCGGCGACGGCCGAACCGTCACCCAGCTGCGGGTCCTCGGCAAGACCAACGAGATCACCTGCTCCGCGGCCCTGCTGGAGCCCTACGACCTGACGGGCGTCGTGGTCACCGCTGACGCCCTGCACACCCAGCGCGACCACGCGCGACCACGCGCGACCACGCGCGACCACGCGCGATTCCTCGTGGAGGGCAAGAAGGCCCACTACCTGCTGGTGGTCAAGGCCAACCAGCCCGAACTCCACCGTCGGCTGCGGTCACTGCCGTGGAAGGACGTCACCGCGCGCCGCCACGACCGCGAGATCGGCCACAGCCGCCGGGAGACCCGGGCGACCAGAGCCCTCACCGTCACCGGCCTCGGCCTGGACTTCCCCCACGCTGTCCAGGCCGTGCGCCTCCTGCGACACCGCACCGACCTCAAAACCGGAACGGTGAGCCGCCAGACCGTCTATACGATCACTGACCTGACCTCGCAAGAAGCCTCACCCCAGCGGCTGGGCCGGCTCGCCAGGTCACAGTGGACCATCGAGAACCGGCTCCACTTCGTCCGCGACACCACCTTCGGTGAGGACGCCTCGAAGATCCGCACCGGCCACGGCCCCGGGAACATGGCCACCCTGCGCAACCTGACGATCAACACGCTCCGGCAGCACGGATACCGCAACATCGCCGCCGGCCTCCGCCACGTCTCCTACGACCCCTTCACCAGGCCACTGGACCTCCTGAGCCTTGCCTGACCAGCTGGTCTACATGATCACCGGGACTTTGAAACACCCCTGCGCCCCCGGCATGCCCATGACCGAGTGTCCGCTTCTGCCGAATGGCTCTCAACGCACCGGGCAGAGCTGCGCCATTGCGGGCAAATTTGATCGGCTTCGACAATCTATGATCACTTTCAGCAAGCGCATCACAGTCCGCCAACGGGAACTGATAGCTCCTTCCGCATGGGCAATGCTTCCGACGCCACCTCGTTCTGCGGCATCAACACCGTTCTGTGGGGGAAAGAGCACGGTCTCGACAGCACGTATCCGCTGATCTGCCACCTGCTGGACACTGCGGCGGTCGCCGGTGAGTTGTGGGACGAGGTCCTCGGCGGCGGCCTGCGCGCCCGCCTGGTGCAGGGGTTCGGCGTCGGCGAGGCTGAGGCGCGGAGTTCGGTGATGGTGTGGGCGGGGCTGCACGACGTCGGAAAGATCAATCCGTCGTTCCAGGCGCTGGTCGAGGCAGAGTTCGCGAAGCTGGCGTCCAACTCCCGCTACGCGGAGGCATCGAGCCCGGAGTACGTGCGGCACGAGGCGGCGACGCACTGGGGCCTGGTCGACCTCCTGAACCGGTGGGGGTATCCCGCTGAGGGCCGTCGGGTGAGGTCGTGGCCGGCTCACCAGATCCCGCAGCTACTCGGCGGTCATCACGGGTGTTTCGGACGGGTCGTGCAGCGCAAGGAGCTGAACCACCCATCCGCGTACCTGCCCGGATTGGGGACCGCCGAGGGGTGGGCGAAGCAGCGGGTGGCGCACGCGGAGGCGGTGCGCGGGATCGTCGGCGGTGGTGCGGTGCCGGTGTCCGGGCTGTCGGGATGGGCTGCGGTGGTGGTGCTTGGGCTCGTGGTGGTCGCGGACTGGTTGGTGAGCCAAGTCGAGGTGATCGAGGGTCGGATCCCGGCCGAGGGATGGGTGGCGACCGAAGAAGTGCTGAGGGCGCATTTCGACGAGGCGGTTTCCGGTGCGAAGGGCTGGGTGGCGGAGGCGGGCCTGGGCCGGGCGAGGTTCCCCGCTCGAGCGATCGAGGAGATGTTCGACTTCGACGAGGCGAATCCCCTGCAGCGCAGCCTGGCTGAGGAACTGCCGGCGTTGGTGAAGGGGCCGGGTCTGGTCCTGGTGACGGCGCCGACCGGCGACGGGAAGAGTGAGGCGGCATTGTTCGCGGCCTCCGAGCTGGCAAGGGCCTCGGGGGCCGGGGGCCTGTACTTCGCGTTGCCGACGATGGCGACCGCGGACGCGATGTTCGAGCGGGTCCGGAAGTTCGCCGACGACAACCTCGAAGGCGCCCTCGGATTGATGCCGGTGCACGGGATGGCTCGGCTCAGCCCGCTGTTCAAACCGGTGCAGGAGCCCAGGGAGAGCGAGGAGGAGGTCCGGGAGCGCAAGGGGATCTCCTCGCAGGAGTGCACCGCGACGGAGGCCACGCAGTGGCTGTGGGCGGGCCGGCGCGGGTTGTTGGCGCCGCTCGCGGTGGGGACGGTCGACCAGGCGCTCACCGGGGTTCTGCCGGTGCGCTACGGGTTCCTGCGCCTGTTCGGTTTGGCGAACAAGGTGCTGGTCATCGACGAGGCGCACGCGTACGGACCGTGGATGCACAGCCTGCTGGTGGGGTTGCTGGAGTGGATGGGGGCGTTGGGCGCGCCGGTGGTGCTGCTGTCGGCGACGTTGACGGGCCGGGCGGCATCGTCGCTGGTGGAGGCGTACCGGCGCGGTACGGGTGCGCAGGATCGGCAGCCGATCGAGCCGTGCTATCCGGGCTGGCTGTTCGTGGACGCGACGACGGGCCGGGTGAGCGAACCGCGACCGGTGGGGAGCGATCGGGAGCGGGAGTTGGCGGTGGAGCGGCGGCCGGTGCGGTGGGACGTGCAGGAGGTCGGCGCGCCGGTGGCGGGGTCGCGCCGGGCGGCGCTGGTGGAGCTGCTGGCGCCGGTGGTGGACGGTGGCGGGTGCGTGCTGGTGTGCTGCACGACCGTCGAGGAGGCGCAGCACACGTTCCTGTTCCTTCGGGAGGAGTTTCCCGGGTTGGCGGGGCGCGAGGGGGGTTTGCGGCTGCTGCATTCGCGGTTTCCGGCCTTCGAGCGGGAGCGAATCTCGGCGGAGTGCGAGGAGGCGTTCGGCAAGAGGAGCGGTGGTGGGGTGAGGGCGGGGTCGGTGCTGGTGGCGACGCAGGTGGTGGAGCAGTCGCTGGATCTGGACTTCGACTTGGTGGTGTCGGATCTGGCGCCGTTGGCGCAGTTGTTGCAGCGGGCGGGGCGCGGGTGGCGGCACCGACGCGATGACCGGCCCGGGTGGGCGGGTGCGAGGTCCCGGCTGGTGGTGTTGGAGCCGGTGGGGGATCACGGTGGGGTGCGGGTGCCTGGGTCGTGGGGGTCGGTGTACGACGGGTCGTTGCTGGTGCGGACGAGCACGCTGCTGGCGGGGCTGGGCGGGCGTGCCGTTGCGGTACCGGGGGATGTGCAAGGGCTGGTGGACGCGGTGTACGAGGAGGACTTCGGGCGGCGGCTGGAGGAGTCGGCGCGGCGGGAGTTCGAGCGGTGGGATGTGCGGCGCGAGGCGGGGGAACTGGCGGAGGCGCAGCTCGCCGATCTGGTGCGGATTCCGGCGCCTGGGGACGTGGACGGTGACTGGTCGGTGCTGACGAGCGCTCCTGAGGGGGTGTCGGAGGAGTTGTTGGCGACGCGGTTGGGCGCGGAGACGGCGCGGGTGGTGTTCGTGTTCGCGGGCGCGCAGGGCGGACTGAGTCTGGATCGTGGGGGCGAGGTTCGGGTACCGGGCTGGTCACGGCGCAAGGGTGTGCGGCGTGATGACGCGGTCGAGGTGCTTCGGCGGTCGGTGCCACTGCCGGCCGGCTGGGTGCGCGGGGAGTCGGAGGGCGATCCGCTCGCGAAGCCCTGGACGAAGACGGCGATGCTCAAGGGCTTGCGGCTGGTGGTGCTGCGTGAGGACCGCGAGGGCCGGTGGATCGGCCGGGTCGGCGGTCAGGAACTCCAGCTGTCCGAGGTCGGGGTGACGCGCGGCTGGACGGTGGATGCCTCGCTTCCGCAGGCCGCTGCGGCCGTGCCGTCCCCGGGCGACGCCGCAGGCGGGCCGGAAGCGGTGGTGCGCCGGATACCGGCGGCGAGCGCTGAGAAGAGGAGAGGTGGGGCTGTGACGGTGTCCGATGCACCGCCGGTGTTCAATCTGGTCGACGAGCCGTGGATCCCGGTGCGGTGGCTCCCGGACCTGCCGCCGCTCCCGGAGGGCGGGGAGCGTCCCTCGGCCGTGGGTCTGCGGCGGCTGCTGGTGGACGCGCACGAGATCGAGGAGATCTCCGTCGGCCTGCCGCCGGCTCTCGCCGGGCTGCACCGGGTGCTCGCGGCGATCACGGCCCGGGTGACGGGCCTGGACGAGCGCGGCCCCGGGCTGTGGGGGACGCGGCGCGAACGCGCCCAGGACGAAAGGCGGTTCGACGCGGAGGCCGTCGCCGCCTACCTCGACCGGTACTGGCACCGGTTCGACGTGTTCGACCCGGTGCGGCCGTTCCTGCAGGACCCGCGGCTGGCGCAGCAGTGCGACGCGTCGAACACCGCCGGGGTGGACAAGCTGGTGACGACCAGGCCGTCGGGCAACAACCACGCCTGGTTCGAGCACGTGTCCGTCGGGGCCCCTGTACTGCCGGAAACGGCCGAGGCGGTGCTGCACTTGCTGGTGTGGCACTACTTCGGGCCGTCGGGCCGGTGCTCGAGCCGGACCGTCGGCTCGGTGAAGGCCGCGGACGCGAAGGCCGGCCCGCTGCGCAGTTCCCTGTCCTACCACCCGCAGGGGGCGAGCCTGTTCGAGACGCTGCTGGCGAACCTGGTGGAGCCGGGGGGCCAGGTGCGGCGGGAGGAGGACCTGTGCCCGTGGGAGCGGGCGGAGTTGAACGATCCGCTGGGGGTGCCGCCCAGAGTGCAGGGCCCGTGCTCGTCGTTGACGGGGCGTTCGCAGCACGCGCTGCTGCTGGTACCGGACAGGGACGAACGGCGCGTGCGGGATGCGTTCATCACCTGGGCGTGGCGGGAGAAGGTCCCGCGGGAGGGTGATCCGTATCTGATCTGGCAGTTCTCGAAGGAGGGAAACTCCTACCCGCGGCCGGCGGACTCGGGCAGGGCGCTGTGGCGGGACGTGGACGCGCTGCTGCTGAACGAGGTGCCGGGCCAGAGCCGGCCGCAGCGCCCGGAGGTGTTCCGGACGGCGCCGGATGTGTCGGAGTGGCTGCGGGTGCGAGCGCTGGGGTTCGAGCAGGACGGCCAGGCGAAGGACGTGCAGTTCGTCGACGCGTCGACGCCGCCGGTGCTGGGGGTCTCGGAGCGTCTGGCCCCGGAGTCGGCCCGGGCGGTGAGCGAGTTGCGATCGGCGGGAGAGTTGTACGGGCGGCGGCTGGATCTGGCGGTGAAGCGGGCGTGGCAGCAGTTCACCGCCGCGCCGAAGCTCGGCGAGAGCGCATGGGCGGTGGAGGCGGGTGCGCGGTACTGGCCCGCTGCGGAGGCCGAGTTCTGGGCCCGGTTCGGACGGCGGGACTTCGACCGGGCGAGCGCGGTGTTCCGTCGGCTCGCTGAGGAGGCGTTCGAGGCGGTGACCATGCGGGCCGTGGCGTCGGTGCGGGGCGCGCGGGCCTGCGAGGCGGCGCGGATCGAGTTGTACGGCGGGCGGCGCGGAAGCGCCCCCACCTCGGCGGCGGGTGGCCCCGCCCGACGGAGTGCGAGCAAGGAGGCGGCCAAGTGAGCGAAACCGTGACGGTGGCCGAACAGGACCGGCTTGTGGCGCCGGCGGACGGCGGCGTTCCCGCTCAGCGGGGGCGCCGTCGGCCGACAGGCCCGGAAGCGTTCACCGCATGGGTGGAGCAACGGTGCGCGGCGGATCCGGGCGTGCGGTCGGCGCTGCGACGCGGGGCGGGCAAGGGCCTGGACCGTGTGCCGTCGATGCACCGGTTCGTGGCGCGGTGGCTGCCCGATGACGCGAAGGAGGACACCCAGCGGGCGTACTACACGGTGGCGGCGATGATCGCCGCGCAGCGGCGCAGCCAGTACACGGCGCCCGCGGGCGCGGAGGACGAGATCGTGGAGGCCGAAGCGGGCCGAGCCGCCCGAGGCGCGTCGCATGACGTAGCCGGAGAACGGGTGGAAAGCAGGCCGCGGGAACCGCAGCGGCCGCCGCGGCAGAGCCTGGGTCGGTCGTTCGCGCAGGCGGTGGCGGCCGGGGGGATGCGGGAGAGTTCGGCGGAGACGCGGCTCAACCTGCTGTCGCGCCAGAGCGTGGACGGCCTGCACCGGCACCTGCCGGGATCTGTACGGCAGTTGCGTGCGGCCGGGGCGCAGGTGGAGTGGGCGTCGCTGCTGCTGGATCTGGCGGGCTGGCGCCGGTACGGGGGCGAGGTGAAGCGGCGCTGGCTGCAGGACTTCTACCAGGAGCGCCACCGGTCGGGCCTGCGCGCGGCGCGGGAAGCGGATGGCGTAGCGGACGGCGACGTCGACGAGTAGCAGGGGCAGGACCGGGTGTCGGTTGCCGGACGACACCCAGTCAATGCAGGTTCATGACAATTATTTGAGGGAGAAGAGCATCGTGGCGAAGTCGGACGCGGGTACCGTCGCGCGATTCGTGGACGTACACGTGGTACAGAGCGTGCCGTTCGCAAATCTCAACCGGGATGATACAAACTCGGTCAAAACGGTCTCCTACGGCGGAGCCGAGCGGACCCGGGTGAGCAGCCAGTCGTGGAAGCGCGCGACGCGCACCTACTTCCAGGAGCAGATGGGCGACGCGGCGCTGCGCACACGGCGCATCGGCGAGCGGGTGGCGCGACTGCTGGAGAAGGAGCACGGCTGGCCGGGCGCACTGGCGGCACGGGCGGGCCAGCACGTGGCGGCGGGCAGCAGCATCAAGTTCGAGGTCGACGCCAACACCACGGCGGTGACGACGAACGCCATGGTGTACGTGCCACACGGCGCAGTCGCGGAACTCGCCGAACTGGCGGAGGAGTTCCGGGCCGCGCTGGAGGCGGCGAAGGACATCAGGAAGGCGAGCGAAAAGAGCATCCTGCCCCAGAGCCGGATCGACGCGGTGCTGCGCTCGCGCAACGGTGTGATCAACCTGTTCGGGCGGATGCTGGCCGAGGTCGACGGCGCGGGCGTGGACGGAGCAGTACAGGTCGCCCACGCATTGACCACGCACGGCACCGACATCGAGCTGGACTACTTCTCGGCCGTCGACGACGTGACCGATTTCTGGAGCGACAGCACCGGCAGCGCGCACATGGGGCACGCCGAGTTCTCCGCCGGGGTGTTCTACCGCTTCGCGACGATCGACCTTCAGGAACTGGCCGGCAATCTCGGCGGCGACCTGGCATCCGCGCGGGAACTTGCGGCCGGCTTCCTGGAGGCGTTCGTCCTGTCGCTCCCCCAGGCGAAGAAGACCGCCACCGCGCCGCACACCATCCCCGACCTGGCGCACATCGCGGTGCGCTCCGACCGGCCGCTGTCCTTCGCCGCAGCGTTCGAGAAGCCCGTGCGCGCCGGCCAGGAAGGCGGCTACTCCGGGCCTTCGCGCACCGCGCTGGCCGAGTACGCGACGGCGGCGAACACGCTGCTCGGCAACCGCGGTGTGGTGTCGGCCGGCTGGGCCGGGATCGACCCGAAGGGCCCGAAGGAGTTGGGCGAGCGGGCCGAGTCCTTCCCCGCGCTGATCGACGCCGCCATCGCCGCAGCCTACCCGCGGGCCGGCCGGTGAGCAGTGAGTCGGGCCTGCTGCTGCGGCTGGCCGGCCCGCTGCAGTCCTGGGGCGAGCGCAGCAAGTTCAACGAACGCGACACCGCCCCCTTCCCCACCCGCTCCGGGGTGATCGGCCTGCTCGCCTGCGCGCTCGGCCGACGGCGCGGGGACGACATCGCGGACCTGGCCCGACTGTCGCTGACGGTGCGCGCCGACAGGCCCGGGGTACTGCTGCGCGACCTGCATACCGTGGGCGGTGGGCTGCCCGCCCGGCGAACTGTGACCACCGCCGAGGGCAAGAAGCGACCCGCGGCCGCGGCGACGCTGCTGTCCCACCGCCACTACCTCGCGGACGCGGTGTTCGCCGCTGCACTCACCGGCCCCGGCGATGTCCTGGCAGCGTGCGCCGCCGCCCTGCGCGAACCGTTCTGGCCCCCTTACCTGGGACGGCGCTCCTGCCCGCCCGAAGGGCCGGTGCTGCTGGGCGAGTTCGACGACGTCCGACGGCACTTGGTGGAACTGCCGCTGGCCCGCGTCCGCCGGGAGACGGCCGCCACCGTGCCGGTGCTCTTCCACGGCGACCGGTCCCTCGCCGACCTGGCTCCCGCAGAGCCGGACGCCCCTGACGGCAGCGAGGCGGCCGGGCAGGTGAACGACCAGCCGCTGGACTTCCACCAACACCGCCGCGCCTACCGAAGCCGCTCCCGCTACCAGCGCACCCTGCACCTTCCCGCCGACCGGTGCCACGGCCTGGGCATCGCCTACCTCAAGGCCCTCACCGCCTACCTCGCCCCCCACTCCCCCCGCCCCGAAGGCTCGCCGGCATGACCCTGTGGCTCACCCGCATCATCCCCGACCAGCGGCACCCCGCCGTCCACCGCGACAGCGCCGACGCCGTCAACCTCCACCACAGGATCATGTCGCTGTTCCCCGACGACGTCCCCAGCACCGAACCCCGCCGCCACCTCGGCATCCTCTTCCGCACCGAGACCGGCCGCGAGGGCGAACGGATCCTGCTCCAGAGCAACCGCCGGCCCGACCTCACCCAACTCCCCGCCGGCTACGGCCCCGCCGCCACCAAACCCCTCACCCCGCTCCTCGACGCCCTGCGCAAGGGCCTGCCCGTGCGCTACCGCATCGCCGCCAACGCCGTCCGCAAACCCGGCGCCACCACCCGCGCCCTGTACAACCTCCCCGACGTCGTCCCCCTCAACGGCCGGAACGCCGACGAATGGTGGACCCGCCAAGCCGAAACCTCCGGCCTCACCCTCACCACCCTGCACTCCATCCCCCTGGACGCCGCCACCGGCGATCACCACCAGAACCGGCAGCGCATCCACCACGCCCGCACCCTCTTCGAAGGCACCGCCCACATCACCGACCCCGACCTCCTCCGCACCCGCATCCACGAAGGCATCGGCCGCGGCAAGGCATACGGCTGCGGCATGCTCAGCATCGCCCCTCGCCGGGAACCCGCATGACACCCCCGCGCCCGCGCCCCGCAACCGCCACCCGCGCCCGGCGCAATCTCGCCGCACCGACCGTGGCCATGCTTCCCCGCATCGCCGACTCCCTGTCCTTCCTCTACCTCGACCTCGTCCGGATCGTCCAGGACGACACCGGCGTCCGCGCCGAGATCAACACCGCCCAACGCGGCACCGAGATCGTCTACCTGCCCACCGCAGCCCTCAGTTGCGTCCTGCTCGGCCCCGGCACCTCCATCACCGCCCGCGCACTGGCCACCCTCGCCCGCCACGGCACCACCGTCCTCATCGCGGGCTCCGGCGGCGTGCGCTGCTACGCCGCCGCCCTACCCGAATCCCTCAGCACCACCTGGCTCGAACGCCAAGCACGGGCCTGGGCCGACGACCGCCAACGCATGGCCGTCGCCGTCGCCATGTACCAGCAGCGCTTCGGCGGCATTGACATGCCCGGTGACATCAACCTCGACAAACTCCGCGGCATGGAAGGCCAGCGCGTCAAAGCCCACTACCGCCTCCTCGCCCAGCAGCACCGCATCGGACGCTTCCGCCGCAACTACGACCCCGACTCCTGGGAGACCCAAGACCCCGTCAACCTCGCCCTGTCCGCCGCCAACACCTGCCTCTACGGCATCGTCCACGCCGCGATCCTCGCCCTCGGCTGCTCCCCCGCCCTCGGTTTCGTCCACAGCGGCAACCAGCAGGCATTCGTCTACGACATCGCCGACCTCTACAAGGCCGAGCTGACCATCCCCCTCGCCTTCTCCCTCCACTCCTCCACCGAACCCGAAGCCGAAGCACGCCGCGGCTTCCGGGAGGGACTCCGCCTCTTCAAACTCCTCCCCAGGATCGTCACCGACGTACAACGCCTCCTCGCCCTCGGCACCGACATCACCACCCCAGACCCTGACGAACAACTCGTCGACCTCTGGGACCCAGTCGTCGGCGTCGTCCCCGGCGGCGTCAACTACTCCACAGGAGAAGCACGGTGAACCGCCACCAGGCCGCCACCTCCCAGGAGTTACCATGGCGTCCCTGACCGTCCTGTCGATGACCGCCGTCCCGGACCACCTGCGCGGCGCCCTGACCCGATGGCTGCTGGAAGTCACACCGCAGCTGTACGTCGGCACCATCTCCGCCAGAGTCCGCGACGAACTCTGGTCAACCGTCAGCAACTGCATCGCCGACGGAGTCGCCGTACTCGTTTGCCCCGCCGCAAACGAACAGGGATTCGCGCTCAGGACAGCAGGAGCCCACCGGCGCCAGCCCATCGACTTCGACGGCCTACTGCTCATCGCCCAGGCTCGGGCAACCACACCAGAGGGTCAAGAAGTCGCAAACTCCTAGAGAAGGCGCAGGTCAAAAAGGGTCCTCCCCGCGCCAGCGGGGGTCTGCCCCCGTAACGTGCTGGGGATCCAGGTGCCGATGGCGTCCTCCCCGCGCCAGCGGGGGTCTGCCGCCCGGTCAGCCGTCGGTACTGCGGGAGTTCGCGTCCTCCCCGCGCCAGCGGGGGTCTGCCGGCGCCGGGGCACCTGCGCACGGTCACGCAGCTGTCCTCCCCGCGCCAGCGGGGGTCTGCCGACAGATCGGCCACCCGCAGGTGCTCGGCGATCGTCCTCCCCGCGCCAGCGGGGGTCTGCCGGCGACAACCAGGTCCACGCCGCCGCTGCGGCGGTCCTCCCCGCGCCAGCGGGGGTCTGCCGAAGAAGGCAGAACACGCGTGACGACACCCGGAGTCCTCCCCGCGCCAGCGGGGGTCTGCCGGAACACTCGTGGCTGCTGCGGCCGGACGCTCCGTCCTCCCCGCGCCAGCGGGGGTCTGCCGGCCTACGGAACGTGGCAACCGCTGGTGGACGCGTCCTCCCCGCGCCAGCGGGGGTCTGCCGAACTCCCATGGCTCGTGGCCACGGCCGCATCCGTCCTCCCCGCGCCAGCGGGGGTCTGCCGGCGACGTGACGGTGTCGGCCCTGTTGAAGGGCGTCCTCCCCGCGCCAGCGGGGGTCTGCCGGTAGACGACAGTCCGGCACGGGCCCCGCTTCCGTCCTCCCCGCGCCAGCGGGGGTCTGCCGACCCTCACCACCGTGTCCGGTTCGGCGCTGACGTCCTCCCCGCGTCAGCGGGGGTCTGTTGGTGGGGCGGCGGTCGAGGTCGCGGAAGACGTTTCGGCTCCAGCCACCTGAAGGCGGCCGCCGGCGGCCCGTCCCCGCAACGGCCTGAGGCGGCCGCCGGGGGCGGGCTGCGTGGGTCGGGGGCTCAGGCGTGGGTTGTTCCGCGCATGCGGTCCTCGAAGTCCTGGAGGTCGTTGATGAGGGCGCTGCCCGAGCGTTCCACGGGGTCGAGGCGTTCGACGACCTCGCGGCTGTGGACGATGTCCGGGGAGTCGACCCGGCGGGTGACCTCGCGCAGGGCGTCCTGGAGGCGGGCGCTGTGCTGCTCGAGGTGTGCGTCGACGGCGTCGATGAGGAGGCGGCCCTGGTGGCGGGCGATGGTGACGAAGTCGGCTTCGACGGCGGTGGCCTGCTGCTTGATCCTCTCCTTGCGCTCGCTGCGGTCGCGCTCGATGAGCGTCTTGCGGCCCTTGAGCGCCTTGACGCCCGCGACGGCGGCGGCGCTGCCGATGACGGCGATGCCGACGGGCAGGGCGACGGTGGTGAGGGAGAGGCTGGTCATCACCCAGGTGACGCCTCCGACGATCGGGCCGGCCGCGCCCACGGCCGCGGCGGTGGCCTGGACCAGGCCGTAGACGTCGTGGGGGCGCCGCTCGGAGGTGTTGGAGAGCATCTCGTTGAGGTCGAGCGGCTCCGGCTCCACGAGCTGGGCGCCTTCGCCCTCGGTGCCCAGCTCCGTGCGCAGCGAGGTGCGCGCCCTGTCCTCGAGTTCGGCCAGGCGCTGCTGCCAGAGGGTGGCCGGGCCGTGTGCCGTCGTCATCCAGTCGGTGAAGAGCCGGAGCTGCTGGACGTCGATGCGGTTGCGGTGCTCGGCGTCCATGCCGCCGGAGTCGATCAGCGTGTCGAGGCCCTCGTGGAGGTCCTTGGCCAGGGTCCTGAACGGGGCGCCGGCGCTGCGGACTTCGCGTTCCAGGTCGGCGCTGAGCTGTTCCCTGATGCGGGTCGCCGACTCGGCCGTGCGGTGGAGCCGCTCGCGGAGGTCGTTCTGCTGCGCTCGCAGGTCGTTGACGGACAGCCGGTGCGTGGCGACCAGGTCGGCGATCGGCCGGTGCCGGCGGCGGATCAGGTAGCGGGCCTCCTCGGCGATCTTCGCGAGGTGGCGGTGTCCGGCGCCGCTGTCGATGAGTTCGGTCAGCAGTTCGCGCAGTACGGCCATCCGGCTCGCGTCGCGGTTCCGGGCGGCCGCGGCGCCGTTGCCCTCGTCCTCGTCGAAGGCGGCCCGCGCCTCCCAGGCGGGCGAGACGGGTACGAAGCCCGGGCCGATGAAGGTGTCGGGCACGCCCGGGGCGCTGCCGAACCGCTCACGCAGGTAGGCGTTGTTCGTCTCCAGGGTCGCCCGCCAGGCCGACCGGTTGTCGTTGCCCAGTTGATGGGCGCGGTCGATGCCGGTCAGGACCCACAGGACGCGCTTGCCGGTCTGCAGGTGGTGGTTGTACAGATCCTTGATCAGGGTGAGTTCGTTGGTCGTGAGGGTGGCCGTCCCCTGGCTGACGTAGAGGAAGCAGTCCGCCTGGGACCACGCCCGCCGCATGATCGCCTCGTGCGTGGCGTCCGGCGCCTCGGCGCCGGGGAGGTCGAAGAACTTGACGGGGAGGACGGTCCGGGAGATCACCAGCTGGATCTCGGCCACGCGGCGGTTGATGTGCTCGCGCTTGCGGTTGGTGACGTCGCCATCCGACGCGCCGTAGGCCGCGATCACGCTCGGGGGAAGGTCGGAGCCGACCTCCACCCACTCCTCGTCGACGGAGTCGGCGAACCTGACCCGCAGCAGACCCCGGCCCTCCGCGCCCTCGGTCGCGCCCGCCGCCACCGGCACGACGGTCGACGGGCACGCGGTGGTGGGCGTGGGCGAGGACGGCAGGATGCCGAGGTACTTGTCGGCGTACCCGCCCTCGCCGTCGCTCACCTCGAGGTATTCCAGGCCACCCTGGAGTCCGCTGATCAGGAAGCTCTTCCCCGACGACTGCCGCCCCAGCAGACCGACGTTGAGCAGCGTCGACAGGGTCCGCTCGCGCAGGCTGCGGACGGTTCGTACGTCGGCGCCGAGCTGCTCGTCCGTCAGGGAGAGGTCCGGTTGGGCGGCCAGGCTCTCCGACCAGCTCTCGGCGGTGCCCAGGAGGCGCTCGAGGTCTTCGCGCAGCACGTCAATTGTCGCCATAAATGCACGAATACCGCATCGCTGCGGTCGGATGCAGCGGAACCCCCGAAGTACCGCCGGAAATGATGACACCGCGTGTCCGCAGCGGTAACTGACCGTGCACCTTCATCAAATGCCATGGCCGCACCACGAGTTGGTGGGAGACGGGTAAAATCCTGGGCCGCCCGGCGGGCCGGACCGGCGCTGTTCACGTCCCGGCTGCCGCCGGTACACCGACGCCTCCCACTCTGGGGGCCGCACCGCCGCCGTCACCTCCCCGCTCCTCTCCTTTCCCCTTCCCTCCCCTCCCCCTCCACAGGAGACCTCTGTGACCCGTCGCTATGTCCGGCTGGCCGCCACCCTGGGCGCCGCCGGTGTGCTGGTCGGATCCACCACCGCCCAGGCCGCCGCCGCCGAGGAGGGCCGCGGCAACCACGCCCGGCACGTCCTGCTGGTGTCGGTCGACGGCCTGCACCAGTCGGACCTCGCCCGTTTCGTGGCCGAGCACCCCCAGTCGGCACTGGCCCGGCTGGTCCGCGGGGGTGTCGAGTACACCCGTGCCAGCACCACCGACCCGTCCGACTCCTTCCCCGGCATGGTCGCGCAGCTGACCGGCGGCGGCCCCGGCACCACCGGCGTCTACTACGACGACACCTACGACGCCGCGCTGCTCCCGGCGGGCACCACCGACTGCCGCAACGCCAAGCCCGGCGTCGAGGTCGACCTCACCGAGGACCTGGACCGGAACAAGGACGCCCTCGACGCCGGCCAGGGCCTGTCGGGCCTGCCCGGCTCCATCCTGCGGATGACCGGCAGCCCCCAGAGCCTGATCGACCCGGCCAAGCTGCCGGTCGACCCGCGGACCTGCAAGCCGGTCTACCCGCACTCGTACCTCCAGGTGAACACCGTCTTCGAGGTGGCCCGCCAGGCCGGCCTGCGCACCGCCTGGTCGGACAAGCACGCCGCCTACGAGATCCTCAACGGCCCCTCCGGTGAAGGCATCCAGGACCTCTTCACACCCGAGGTCAACAGCAAGGCCACCGGCTACAAGGGCGACTGGACGAAGGACAACCAGGCCACCGAGCAGTACGACGCGTACAAGGTGCAGGCCGTCCTCAACGAGATCGACGGCTACGACCACAGCCGCACGCAGCGGGTCGGCACCCCGGCCGTGTTCGGCCTGAACTTCCAGTCCGTCTCCACCGCGCAGAAGCTCGGCAGCTCGGACGGCCTGCAGGGCGGCTACGTCGCCAAGGGCGTGCCCGGCCCGCTGGTGGAGAAGAACCTGGAGTACGTCGACCGGCAGATCGGCGCGCTGACCGCCGAACTGCGCAAGCAGCACCTCGACGGCTCCACCACCGTCATCCTCTCCGCCAAGCACGGCCAGTCGCCGGTCGACCCGGCCGCGCTCAACCGGATCGACGACGGCCCGCTGCTGGCCGGCCTCAACGCCGCCTGGAAGGCTGCCCACCCGGGCGCCGGCGACCTGGTCGCCCACGCGGTCGACGACGACGGTGTGCTGCTCTGGCTCAACGACCGCAGCGAGGAGGCCACCGGCTTCGCCAAGGCGTACCTGCTGGCGCAGCACGGCAACGGCGTCGACATCGACGGCAAGGCCCGCCCGTTCACCCGCAGCGGCGTCGAGAAGGTCTACGCCGGCGAGGAGGCCGCCGACCACTTCGGCGTCGCCCCGGGTGACCCGCGCGTGCCGGACGTCTTCGGCGTCGCGCAGTACGGCGTCGTCTACACCGGCGGCAGCAAGATCGCCGAGCACGGCGGCGCCCACGCGGACGACCTGAACGTCCCGCTCGTCGTCTCCGGCGCCGGCACCCCGGGCGGCGTCCGCCAGGACGAGGCGGTCGAGACCAAGCAGATCGCGCCGACCATCCTCAAGCTGCTCGGCCTCAAGCCGCACGACCTCCAGGCCGTCCGCGAGGAGCACACCAAGGTCCTGCCGGTCCGCTGATCCGACCGGCGCGGACCCACCCCGGGCGGCCGTACGCCGAGCGCGTGCGGCCGCCCGGCCGTTCGCAGGCGCCCCAGCCCGCCGGTCCGACCCTGATGCGGTCGATCAAGTATCGGATTGGTATCGATGGGCCCATATGGACTGCCGCCGTCCGTCCGCGCCCCCAACACTTGGCCCCGCTGGCCGAATTGGCACGTCAACCACTTCGGGCGGCTCGGCCTTCGCGGGCCCGGCGCCTGGAGGTGCCGCGCCCCTCTCCTCGCGACCCGCCGTCCTGAGCGGATCGCGAACAGCCGGGGCAGCCCGGCGTGAACATCGACATCTCATCGCTCAACGGAGAACGACATGGATCTGACCAAACTCGACACCCGTTCCAAGGTCCTGGCGGCCATCGGCCTCCTGGCCCTCGTCGACTCCTTCCTCCCCTGGTACTCGGTCTCCCAGAAGACGCCCTACCCCGGGGTGGCCTACGGGTACTCCACGGCGGGCAACGCCTGGGACGTCGGCATCGGGGGCTGGCTGCCGATGCTGCTCCTCCTGGCGGTCGGTGTGGTCGTCGCGCTGCCCGTCCTCGGACGCGCCGTGTCCGTCCCCGGCGGCTGGGCCGCGTACGGGGCCGTCTCCCTCCTCGCGACCCTGATCGTGGTGATCCGCTGGGTGTCCTACCCGTCGATCCCGGCCGAGGCGGCCTCGTTCATCACCGCCGGTGCCGACTTCGGCACGTACCTCGGGCTGCTGCTGGGCCTCGGCGGCGTCGTCGTCGGCTACCTCGGCTTCGCCGCCGGCGGCGGCACGCTGGACGACCTCCGCTCCGGTGCCGCGTTCAAGGAGCCGCAGAACCCAGCCGAGTCCTGAGGCCGGGGAGGCCGAGTCCTGAGGCCGGGGAGGCCGAGTCCTGAGGCCGGGGAGGCCGAGTCCTGAGGCCGGGGAGGCCGAGTCCTGAGGCCGGGGAGGCCGAGTCCTGAGGCCGGGGAGGTCGAGGTAGCGGTGGCAGCAGGAGGATCGCCGAGCACATCCGAATAATCGCGCTGCCCCTGGCTCCCTCTCGGGTACGCTCGCACGTCCACGCCCGCGAGGAACCCAGGGGGAGAACAGACATGGCAGACCTGCCCGGAACGGTCCTGATCACCGGCGCCGCCGGCCGGATGGGCAGCTGCCTGCGGGAGTTGCTGCCCGGCTACGGCCACCGGCTGCGCAGCTTCGACCGGCTGCCCGTGGCCGGCGAGCCGGACGCCGTGACCGGCGACCTGCTGGACACCGAGGCGCTGGCCGGGGCGATGGACGGGGTCGACGCCGTGGTCCACCTCGCCGGGATCCCCGGGGAGGCGCCGTTCGCGGACATCCTGGCCACCAACATCGAGGGCACCTACCGGCTCTACGACGCGGCCCGGGCCGCCGGGGTGCGCCGGATCGTCTACGCCAGCAGCAACCACGCGACGGGTTTCACGGAGCGGCCCGCCGACGGCGGCAGCGTGCCGGTGGACGCGCCGCAGCGGCCGGACACGTACTACGGCGTCTCCAAGTGCTTCGGGGAGAGCCTCGCCTCGCTGTACGCCGACCGGCACGGGCTCGAGACGGTCTCCCTGCGGATCGGGTCCTTCACGGCCGAACCCCGCAGCATCCGGATGCTCTCCACCTGGCTCAGCCCCGGCGACTGGGCCCGCCTCGCGCACGCGGCGCTCACCGGCCCGGTCGCCTCCGGGCACACCGTCGCGTACGGGATCTCCGCCAACACCCGTGCCTGGTGGGACCTTTCGACCGCCCGGGCCCTCGGCTACCGGCCGCAGGACGACGCCGAGGCCTACGCCGCCGAACTGATCGCCGAACTGGGCGAGTTGCGCCCCGAGGACCCGGAACACCGTTACCTCGGCGGGAGTTTCACCCAGTCCGGCCGCTGAGCCTGGGGCCCGATCCGCTCCTCGGCTACGGCGCGAGGAGGAACTCGTACACCGCCTGGCGTCCGGCCGGGTTGGTGGCCCGGTTCTGGATCGAGTGGGCCGCCCCGGGGACGATGACGATCTGATGACGATCTGTGGGTGGTGCGCCAACTCGGCCTGCTCGTAGAGGAGTTCGTACGGGGTGGCGAGGTCCCGGTCGCCGCCGAGGAGGAGCACCGGGATATCGGGCAGCTTGCGGTGCTCCGGCGGTGCGGGCGGCACCGGCATGCGCGGCCAGTCGAGGCAGACCAGCAGGCTGCCGGTGCCCGTGGCGGTGGCCGCGTCGTAGGGCCAGGTCTGTTCGGGGGTGAGGTGTCGGCGGGTGCGTTCCAGCGCGGCCGCGCGGCCCGCGACGGGGGTGTCGGTGGTGCCCCAGGGGAAGCGGGAGTCGGCGCACAGGGCGGCGGAGTGCAGGCCCTGGCTGAGTTCCTCGGCCGGGTCGGTGGTGCAGCCGGTGGCCCGGCAGGCGGCGCGCAGCACCCGGGCGGTGGCGGGCATCGAGGCGAGGTCGAGGGGGTCGAAGCCCTGGGGCGGCGCCATCGACCCGAGGACCAGCCGGGCGGCCCCGCCGGATGTGCGTGATCCTGGGAGGAGAGGCCCGTCCCGGCCGTGACACGGGTCCGGGGACGCGACCGGCGAGCCGGGCGGAGGTCACACGGCTGATGAGCGGGACCGAGGAGCACAATCCGGCAGGAGCACGGGACACGACCGAGGGCCGGGTCTACACCGTCACCGGAGGCGACTGGGGCGAGGTGGCCGAGGCCCTCGGCCAAGCCGACGACGAGCGCATCATCGTCAACATGGGCCCGCAGCACCCGTCCACCCACGGCGTGTTGAGGCTGATCCTGGAGATCGACGGCGAGACGGTGAGGGAGGCCCGCTGCGGCATCGGCTACCTGCACACGGGCATCGAGAAGAACATGGAGTTCCGCAACTGGGTGCAGGGCACCACCTTCGTGACCCGCATGGACTACCTCACCCCGCTGTTCAACGAGACCGCCTACTGCCTCGCGGTGGAGCGGCTGCTCGGGATCACCGATCAGGTCCCCGAGCGCGCGAGCGTGATCCGGGTACTGATGATGGAGCTCAACCGGATCTCCTCGCACCTGGTCGCGCTGGCGGCCGGCGGGATGGAGATCGGCTCCACCACGCTGATGGTCTACGGGTTCCGGGACCGTGAGGTCGTCCTCGACGTCTTCGAGCTGGTGACGGGCCTACGGATGAACCACGGCTACGTCCGCCCCGGTGGCCTGGCGCAGGACCTGCCGCCCGGCACGGTGGACCAGATCCGCGAGGCCGTGACGCTGCTGCGCTCCCGGATGCACGAGTACGACAAGCTGGCGACCAGGAACCCGGTGTTCAGGGCCCGCCTGACCGGCGTCGGCCAGCTGGACCTGGCCGGCTGCCTGGCCCTGGGCGCGACGGGCCCGATCCTGCGCGCCACGGGCCTGCCGCAGGACCTGCGCAAGTCCGACCCCTACTGCGGCTACGAGGACTACGACTTCGAGGTCGCCACCACCGACACCGCCGACTCCTACGGACGCTTCCTGATCCGCCTGGAGGAGATGCGCCAGTCGCTGCACATCGTCGAGCAGTGCCTGGACCGGCTGCGCCCGGGCCCGGTGATGGTGGCCGACAAGAAGATCGCCTGGCCGGCCCAGCTCGCGGTCGGCCCGGACGGACTGGGCAACTCCCTCGACCACATCCGCAAGATCATGGGCGAGTCCATGGAGGCCCTCATCCACCACTTCAAGCTGGTGACGGAGGGCTTCCGCGTCCCGACGGGGCAGGTGTACACGGCGGTCGAGTCGGCCAGGGGCGAGCTGGGCGTGCACCTCGTCTCCGACGGCGGCACCCGGCCGTACCGGGTGCACTTCCGGGATCCGTCGTTCACCAATCTGCAGAGCATGGCGGCGATGTGCGAGGGCGGCCAGGTGGCCGACGTGATCGTCGCGGTGGCGAGCATCGACCCGGTGATGGGCGGCGTGGACCGGTGAGGGCCCACCCCCTCCGTCACGAGGGCCCTCCCCCCTCGCCGCCCGCGCGCCGGGCGCGTCCCCCGCTGCCGGGCCCGCTCTCACGCAGCAGCACGGCCAGCAGTTCCGCGAGGGTGGGGCCGGCGTCCGCCGGGTGGCGGAGCTGTTTGCCCGCGATCACCTGGTAGTGGTTGACCCGGCCCCGGCGCTCGTGGCTGAGGTAGCCGGCGGCCTCGAGGTCGGCGATGATCCGCTGGACGGCCCGGTCGGTGAGCAGGCAGTCGGAGGCGATGTCCCGCACCCTGATCCCGGGGTCCCGGGCGATCTGCACCAGCACCCGGGCGTGGCTGGTGAGGAAGGTCCACCCCTGCCCTGCGGCACGGTCGGTCATGGCTCCGGCCTCCGGGCCCTCCGTCCGAAGACCGTCCTGCCCCGTGCGCCGTCGGAGCCGCTCACGCCGTCGGCGAGAGCGCGGTACTCGCGGAACAGGCGCCGCACCTCCTTGTCGCCCTCCCGCAGCAGGACAGTGGCATCGTTCGACATCGCTGGTCTCCTCCTCGCCGACTCCCCCCGCCGGTCGCGCGTGTCCCCCGGCAGGCCGGTGCCAAACGCCCGCGCCGGGCGCCGTTTGCCGTTCGCGGCGGCGGCAACCCGCAGGGGCATGGTGCATCTCGGAGAACCCCTGGCGACCGTCCCCCGGCCGGGCCGGGCCGTGGCTGTCCGCGCGCCCCGGCGCGGGCCCCCGCGCGGGCCCAGCAGAGAGCCCCGCGGGCGCCGTGCCGCCCGTGCCGCCCGTGCATCCCGACGGCCTGTCCAAGCGCCCTCGACCCGCCCGAGGCGGCCCACCTCCTGCTGCGGCACTGACACCACTCCCCCGAACTCCAGGACGGAGAACACGAGATGAGCACCGCACCCGAATCCCCCGAGCAACACCCGGACCACTCGCACAGCCCGCTGGTCACCCAGGACCCTCCCCCCGAACCGCCCACGGAGCCCGTCCCCGACCCCGGCTCGCCGCTGGTCACCGAGACGCCCGAACCCCAACGCGAGCACCCGGCCGAAGAACCCCCGGGAACCCGATGAGCGGGACGCCGAGGACCTCGCACACGACGCGGCCCGCGCCGCCGGCTCGGGCCTCGAACTGTCCCGGGCGGCCGGGCCCCTCCCGGCCGCTCGCGCGTGTGCCGGCCCCGGGGAGGCGTAACCATCGCGCCGTCACTCCCGTCCCGCCGCGGGACCACGCCCGGCCCGCCGCGCTGGCGCGGGTCGGCCTGTCGGAGGAAACGGGCAAGGACTGAGGCCCGCCCCGCGAGCGGTTCGTACGATCCCGCATGGAACGGCCCGGGCCGGGCACCCGCCGTGGTCGAACATCCGACACCCCCACGAAGGGCCGATTCCCATGCTGCTACTCGTCCTCGTTCTGCTCCTGGCCCTGATCCTGGGCGGCGCCGGCTTCGCCATCCACATCCTGTGGTGGATCGCGCTGGCCGTTCTGGTCGTCTGGGTCCTCGGCTTCGTCTTCACCGGCGGCGCCGGAGGCGGCCGCCGAGGCCGCTGGTACCGCTGGTGACCGTCCGCAACCACCGGTCCCGGCCCTGACCGGCACCGACACCGACTCCGGCACCGACATCACGCCGCGCGCTGCGCCGTTGGAGTGTTTTCCCCCACCACTCCACGGCGCAGCCGCCGCTCAGGGCCACCCCGGCCCCCGGGGCTCGCACTAGGTTGCCTCGCGTGGAGCCAACCGAGGTCACGAGCGAGCCGCCGTCCGCCGGGGAGCGCGCAACCGCCGCGCTGGACGCGCGGCTGCCGGTCACGGAGAGCGCCCGCGCGTTGCTGCGCAAGGCGTTCCCGGACCACTGGTCCTTCCTGCTCGGCGAGGTCGCCCTGTACAGCTTCGTGGTCCTGCTGCTGACCGGCGGCGCGCCACCGGCGACCCTAGCCGCGGGCCCGCCACCCGCCCGGCGAGCCACGCGGCACGCCCGGCGACGGCCCCCGCACGGGTGAGCGCGCCGGTGTCCGGGCCCGCCCTGAACTACGGAACCCGGCGCCGGGCAGGTGCCTCGCGGCCCTCGGCCGGCGAGCGCAGTCCTACGGGGCGTCCGCGCGCCAGGTGAGCAGCAGGCCGTCGAGGAACGGCACCGCCCGTACGGTCACCGCCCGTACGGTCGGCGCCGCCCCGGATCCGGCGCCGGTGAAGTCCTCGGCCCGGTCCTCGTAGCGGACGCCGGTCTCCGCGGCGTCCAGGACGCGGGAGAAGGCACCGGTCGTGACGAGGCCGGGGAGGATCTCGCTGAGGCGCCGGCCGAGGACCGGGCCGGTGCCGGAGGCCGCGTTGGCGTACCGGACGCGCAGGTCCGTCACGGCGCCCTCGCCGCCGGCCTCGCGGACCACGGACAGGACGAGGACGGGTTCGAACATCGCGTCCAGCACCCCGCGGAACCAGTACTCGCCGCCCGGCACGACCAGGCCCGGCTCCCCGCCCTCCGCCGCGGCGACGCGCAGCAGGTGCCCGGTCACCAGGCCGGCCAGCGCGTCGACGTACCGGGTGGCGGCACGGGCGCGCTCCGGCGGGCCGTCCCAGCCGAGGCTCATCGCCCCGACGATCCGCTCCCCGCTGCGCAGCGGCACCGCGCAGGCCGTCCGGCCGGGGACGATCCGGCCGGTCTCGGGCGGCCGGACGCCGTCGGCGGCGTCCGCGTCGAACTCCCAGACCATGCCCCCGCCGTGCGCGGCCGTGGCCAGCGGGACCCCGGTCTCCGGCGGGATGCGGCGCCACCGGCTGACACGGCCCGGCTCCACGCCGTGGCTGCCGATCAGCGCGAGGGCGCCGTCCGGCTCCAGCAGGCCGAGGACGACGGCGACGACGCCGAGCGGGGCCAGCGCCACCTCGTGCAGCAGCCGCGCCAGTTCGTCCGGGGTCTCCGCGCCGGCCAGGGCGGAGACGGCCAGGTGGTAGTGGGCGGCCAGGTCGGGCGCCGGGGCCGGGCGGGGGGCACCGGGCGGCGCGGGGACGGGACGCGGGCGGGCGGCCGGGGGCGGTGGGGCCGGGGGCGGTGGGGCCGGCGCGGGCCGGACGGGCTCCCCGACGGCGGCGCGCAGGGCCTCGTCCCCGGAGAGGCCCTCGATCGGTGCCGCGAGGCCGACCAGGGCGGCGGCGATGTCCGCGACCCGGCGGTTGGTGTCCTGCGAGAGCCGGACCAGATGGCCGAACGCCTCGTCCGGCGTGCAGCCCAGCCGCTCGGTGAGCATGCCCTTCGCCTGCTCGATCACGCCCCGGGTGCGCATCGCCCGGCGCAGCCCCTCCGCCTCGGCGCGCAGCCGGTCCACGGCCTCCCGCAGCACGGTCGTCTCGTCCGCCCGCGTGCTGCCGTGGGGCTGCTGCTCGGTCATCCGGACCATCCTCGCTGTGTGGGCCTCCTTCCAGGCTAGGCCGAGTCTTTCGGCTCACGCCGGGCGGAGGAGGGCTCACCCGCGGCCGTCGGGGTGCCATTCGGTGAGGGCGATCGTGGCGTCGTCGCGCAGGTGGTGGTCCTGGTGGGCGAGGAGGGAGTGGATCAGGTGGCGCAGGGCCTCTGGGGCGGGTTCGCCGCTCGCCATATGGCGGACGAGGGTGTCGACCAGGCGTGACTCGCCGAAGGTCTCGCCGGTGTGCGCGCGGGCCTCGGTGACGCCGTCGGTGTAGACCAGGATCCGGTCGCCGGGCTGGAGCCTGAGGTGGTGGACGGGCTGCGGCCCGCCGTCGTGGTAACCGAGTCCGAGCGGGAGTTCGGGGCGGCGCTGCAAGGCGTCGGCGATCACGTGCCGGCCTCGGATCAGCAGGGGCGTCGGGTGGCCGCAGTTGATCCAGCTGAACTCGCCGGTGGCCGCGTCCAGGTCGGCCACGACGGCGGTGAGGAGCCGGTCGGGGATCCAGCGGGCCAGGGTGCTGTCGATGGCCCGGGCGATGTCCGCCAGGCCGCCGCCGGCCCGGCGGGTGCTGCGGCAGGCGGCGAGCGCGACCGAGCTGGCCCCGCCGGAGGCGAGGTCGTGCCCCATGGCGTCGAACACGGACAGGTGGAGGCGCCCGCCCGCCACGGAGTGGTCGAAGGCGTCGCCGCCGACCTCGTAGGCGGGTTCGAGGACGGCGCTGGAGGTGACGTCGCGGGTGCCGATGGTGCGCGGTGGCAGGAAGGCCCACAGGAGTTCGGCCTGGAGGCTCATCGGGCGGTCGCGGGTCGCACGGACGAAGACGTCGCTGTACGTGGAGGCGGAGACCACGAGCAGCGCGACGAGGGAGGCCAGGGCCTCCCAGTGGCCGGCCGGGTCGGCTTCCGGTTCCGGTTCCGGCTCCGGTTCCGCCGTCCGGGCCTCCACGCGGGCCTCCACGCGCAGCACGCCGATCCGCTCCATCCCGTCGACCAGGGGGAACCAGCCGACGGGCGGCGGCCCGGCCGAGGTCTGGGTGCGCCGCAGCCGGTAGGCGCGTCCCGCGAGCGTGGTCTCGATGTCGAGGCGCTCGCCCGGGCCCGCGGTCTCCGGGTCCGGGTCCAGAAGCGGTACGAGCTGCCGCTGCTGCACGTCGGCCAGATACACCCGTGCCCCGGCGGCGCCCAGTTCCCGGGCCGCGTCCCGCACGGCGTCGGGCAGGTCACCCGGTCCGCTCGCGCGGGAGCGGGCCAGGGTCCGTGCCAGGACGGCTCCCAGCTGCTTCTCGTCACGCGCCGACATGTGGCGCCTCCCGTCCTCCGGTCACCTCAGAGCGCGTACCCCGCCCGGGCGGGGTAGCGCGCGCTGTGGCCGGCGACCGGCCATCGGCGGCCGTGGCGGTGGCGCGCCGGGCCTTCGGCACCGGGCCGGTCGGGTGCGCGGAACGGCTCCGGCCGGACCCCGGCTTCGCGCGCGTCCACAGTGGTCACCTCCATGGTGGTCATCTCCATGGTGGTCACCTCTATGGTCGGTCCTTCGGCACCCGTCCGGCCACCCGCCGCCGGGAGCGGCAATCGGCGGCGGGGTTTCACGGCGCCCGGCTCGGTTAGCCGCTTGGGCGAAGACCGAGGCGAAAGCCCGAGATGAAAACCCGAGACGAAGGAAGGCGACGAAGCGAGGCTGCCACGACGGGGCAGTACTCGCCGGCAGCCCGTTCAGGAGGTAGATCGCGCCCGGACCGGACGCCGCCACGCACACTCCGGTGCGGCCGGAGAACTTCGCGTAGCCGACGGCCTCGAACGCGGCCGTCTCCTCGTGCCGGGCCCGGACGAACACCGGACGGTTCCCGGCCCGGCCCCCGGCCGACAGCAGTCCGTTGATGCCGTCGCCCGGGTAGCCGAAGACGTACTCGCCGTTCCAGTCGCGCAGCCGTTCCAGGATGTGATCGGACACCTTCGGGACTCAGGTCTCCTCGTCCGGCGACGGGTACGACGGGTACGACCAGCCCGGGGCGTCACGGTCCTCCAGCCGTTCGCGCAGGGCGGCCAGCGTGGTGCTGAGCAGGCGGGAGACGTGCATCTGGGAGACGCCGATGCGCTCGGCGATCTCGGACTGGGTGCAGCCGTCCCAGAAGCGCAGTTTGAGCACGGTCTGCTCGCGCGGCGGCAGTTCGGCGAGCAGCGGGCGGACGGCGGTGCGGAAGTCGGCGAGTTCGATGCCGGGGTCGCAGTCGCCGAGGCGGTCCAGCAGCGTGCTGCCGGTCTCGTCGGTGCTGCGCTCGCACAGCGCGTCCAGGGAGGTGGGCCGGTACACACGGCCGGCGACCACGCCCTCGGTGGCCTGCTCGACGGTCAGGTGCAGGTCCTCGGCGATCTCCTCGGGGCGGGGGAGGCGGCCGAGTTCCTGCTCCAGGCGGTCGGAGCCGCGGACCACCGTCAGGTACAGCTCCTGCATGCTGCGCGGGACCCGGACGGGCCAGGAGGTGTCGCGGAAGAAGCGCTTGATCTCACCGGCGATGGTGGGCAGCGCGTAGGTGACGAACTCAGCGCCGCGGTGCGGGTCGTAGCCGTCGACGGCCTTGATCAGGCCGACCGTGCCGACCTGGAGGATGTCGTCCATGTCCTCGGCGCGGTGGCGGAAGCGGGCGGCGATGAAGCGCACCAGCGGCATGTTGAGCTCGATGATCGTGGCGCGCACGTAGCTGTAGGTGTGCGTCTCGTGGGCGAGGCCCGCCAGGCGCTCGAAGAGCGCGTCGCTCAGCTCGCGCGCCGTGGTCGTGCCCATGGCCCGCAGTTCGGCCCTGCTGTAGTGGGGCGGCAGCTCGGTCGGAAGCGGGTCGGGCAGGTCCGCGACACCCTGCGGTTCAGCGGGGTGAGCGGCCGGGGTAAGGATGGACACCTGAATCTCCTGGGCATCGGGGCGATCGCCCTGCGCGGCGGACGAGGTCTCGCGCGCTGCGGGCTTCCTTGCCCAGGACCCCTGCCCGGCTTCTTCAAGCGACGGTCCCGGTGGTGCAGGATGGTTCTACCCCGACATACGACATCAAATTCGTGTTTCGGCTGATTTGATGCGGTTCCTCCGGGTACCCGTGATCGCGTGAGGACCCCGTCGAGTGATCCCTCGAGTGATCCGTCGAGTGATCCGTCGAGTGAGGAGCGCGCCATGCCACGAGGATCCAGCCGCAAGCGCGAGCGCCAGTACGAGCACATCAAGGAGAGCGCGCTCGACCGCGGCGAGAGCGAGAAGCGGGCGAAGGAGATCGCCGCCCGGACGGTCAACAAGGAACGCGCCCGGCACGGCGAGTCCAGAACCGCGAGCCGCAGCTCCACCCACGACGTGTCCTCCGGGCACCGCGGCGGCAAGCGCTCGCACAGCGGCTTGCAGGGCCCGACGTACGACCAGTTGTACAACGAGGCCAAGCACCGCAACATCGAGGGCCGGTCGAAGATGAACAAGCGCGAACTCGCGAACGCGCTCGGCCACTGAGCGTGTCCCCCATGCCGACCGCCGAACGGGCGCCCGCCCCACCGCGCGCCGACGGAACCGGAGGCCGACCCCTGACGGCATCCGGCGCCGGACGTACCGTGCGCGGCCACGTGCCGCGCGACGGGCGCCGGGAGTCCGCCGACGAACGGGCCGACCGGCGCTGGACCGACCTGCTTCAGGAGGTGCGGGTCGCCCAGACCGGCTCCCAGGTGCTGTTCGGCTTCCTGCTGAGCGTGGCCTTCATGCCCCGCTTCACCCAGGTCGGCGGCTTCGACCGGTGGCTGTACGTGGTCACCGTCGTCCTCGGCGCCCTCGCCACGGGGGCGCTCACCGCGCCGGTCGGCTACCACCGGATCCTCGCCGGGCACCGGCTCAAGCCCCAACTGGTCGACGCCGCCGCCCGGTTGGTGGCGGTGGGCCTGCTCCTGCTGGCGCTCACCATCGGCTCCGCCCTGCTGCTCCTGCTGCGTGTGGCGACCGGATCGGCCGTCTCGGGCTGGATCGCCGGGGCCGTGATGCTCTGGTTCGTCTTCTCCTGGTTCCTCCTGCCGATCCGGCACCTGCACCGGCACAACGGGAACCGCCCGTCCGAGGACCACCACGACGGCCGCCGGCCGCAGGAACGGCCCCGACGTCCCGGGCGCGGACGTTTCGGGCGCGGCGGGGGTACGGGCTCGGGGACGGTGAGCGGCACGCGGGGCGGTCATCCGGCGAGTTGACGAAGGCGAGGAACCCGAGATCCGCTCACCCGGCCGCCGGTTGCCGGCCCCCATGATCGCCGTCCCCGCCGCCCTGCTCGCGGCCTGCCTCGCCGTCGGCACCGTCCCCGCCGTCGGCCGCGCCCTCTCCACGGCCGCCGCGGCCTTCACCGACCGCTCCGGCTACCTCGCCGACACCCTCGGCCGCACCGCGCCCTTCACCGCCACCGCCGCCGCCTCCACCTGGACCGCGGCTGGTCACGCTTCCCCGAAGATGAGAGGCTGACGATCTGTCATCCAGGGAGAAACCCTCAACGAGGCGGGGCGTGGACTTCGATCGCATCGTGCAGGTCAGGGTCAGCAGGCCGGAGAACCCGGACAAGGTGGCCTTCGCGACCGGTTACCTCGTCGCTCCGCGGCTGGTGCTGACCACCGCGCACGTGCTCGGGTCGAGCCCTCGGCCGGACGGGGGCCGGGTGACGATCTGCCGCCCCCCGGCGAGTGAGCGGCGCTTCGCCGCCCAGGTGCTCTGGCAGCGCGACGGCGGCACGATCGATGCCGCCCTGGTCGAGGTGGAGCAGGACGGCGACTGGCCCGTCCCCGCCTCCCTGACCGGCCCGGACACCCGCCCGCCGCAGCGCTGGGGGCAGCTGATCGGCAGCCGTCCGCATCCGGTGAGCGTCTGTGGCCACCCCCGCATGCAGAAGGGCCCCACGGGTCGCGGGGACGAGCAGCTGGCCGGCCACATCCATCCCGGCACCGGGCGGCTCGCCGACCGCTACGAGATCCTCAGCACCGACCCGGCCCTCCCGTACGACCCGCCCCCGGGATCGACCGCCACCAGGTGGTCCGGGTTCTCGGGTGCCGCCGTGGTCTGCGGCGACCTCCTCGTCGGCCTGGTGTCCCAG
The DNA here is from genome assembly GCF_044455705.1 of Kitasatospora sp. NPDC051170. Lineage (NCBI taxonomy): Bacteria > Bacillati > Actinomycetota > Actinomycetes > Kitasatosporales > Streptomycetaceae > Kitasatospora > Kitasatospora sp. NPDC051170. Next base: position 387,143 of record NZ_JBITFA010000001.1, read on the forward strand.
GACCGGCGGGCCCCCACCGGCAGCCGGCTGACCGCCGTTCGCGCCTGTGACCTCCTCGCGGACGGCGGGTTCCGGGCGGTCGTCGCCCGGCACACCGGGTGGCCCCCGCTGCTGGAGCCCGTCGAACCCGAGAGCCTGCTCGCCCCCGCCGCCCGCGCCCGGGATCTGCGCTCGCCCGCGATGCTGCTGCGCGCCGACGCGGAGGCCGTCGGTTTCCACGGCCGGGAGCGGGAACTGCGCGACCTCCTCGACTGGTGCCGGGACAGCCCGGACGGCTTCGCGGTCCGCGTACTGACGGGCCCGGGCGGCCAGGGCAAGAGCCGCCTGGCACGGCACGTCACCGCGATCCTGCGCGAGGCCGGGTGGGTGGCGGTACAGCTGCGCGCGGACATGGCCGACACCCCGGGAGACACCGGCCCCGACTGGAGCCTCCTGGACACCTCGCTCCCGCTGCTACTGGTCGTCGACTACGCCGAGACGCTGCCCCACCAGCTCCGCCGGCTGATCGAGCACCTGCGCCACGCCCGGCACCGGACCCGCCTGCTGCTGATCGCCCGAGGCAAGGGCGAGTGGATGAGCGACGCGCTGGGCGCCGGGCCCGACACCCGGGCGATCCTGGCCACCGCCCCGATCACCCTGCTGGGCCCGCTCCTCCCCCGGGACTCCTCCCCCGAGGCCCGCGCCGCCGCCTTCACCCGCGCCACGCGGGACCTCGCCGCGCTCCTGGACCACATCCCCGGCCTCCCGCAGGCCGACTGGCCCGCCATCGCCGCGCGCACCAAGGCGCCCGACAGTCTGAACGGTGCCCGCCACATCTCCGCCCTCGCGCTGCAGATGACCGCACTCGTCACCCTCCTGCAGCACGGGCCGGACCCCGTCGGCTCCACCCCCGGCCAGGACGTCGAGGCCCTCCTGCTCAGCCACGAGGCGCGCTACTGGGAGGGAACCGCCGCCTCCCCGATGTTCCGGCTCGGTGACCTGCGGCCGGCCACCCTGCGGCGCGCGGTGGCCGTCGCGGCGCTCTGCGGGGCCGCCACCCAGGCCGAGGCCCTCACCACCACCCTGGCCGTACCGGGACTGCCACCCGGCCGGGAGTGGGACGTCGCCGAATGGCTGCGGGCCCTCTACCCGCCGTCGACCGGACGCTACTGGGGCTCGCTGCAACCCGACCGGCTCGCCGAGTACCACGCCACGGCCGAACTCACCCGCCCCGGGCCCCGGTCCCTGACGGCCCTGTGGCGCGTCGCCGGCGACGACCAGCAGCTCCGGGCCTTCGTCGTCCTGGCCCGCGCCACCTCCGCGCACGCCTCGGCCAAGCGGACCGCCGCGGTCTCCGAGATCCTGGCGGCCCTCGACTCCGCGCTGGACACCGGACCGACCAGCCACCGGGTCAAGCGAGCCGCCTCGGCCATGATCCCCTCCTCGTCTAAGCACCCCCTGTCGGCCGTCAGCCGACGCCTCCGCCTGGACATCGTCGCCTCGTTCCGTGCCCTGGTCGCCGCGAACCCCGGTGACCACGAGACCGAGACCGAACTCGCCCTGGCGCTCAACGATCTGGCGACCGATCAGTACCAGGACGGAAGACTCGCCGAGGCCCAGGCGACGTTGGAGAAGGCACTGGCCACCGTGTGGCGACACGCCCCGACGAACCCCGGCTTCGCCGAACGCACCCTGGCCACAGTGCTGCACAATCTCTACACCGTTCATTCGAGCGCGGGTCACCCCGGGGCTTTGGCCTTACTCAGGGCGACCATCCTCGTCGAGCGTCGGCTCGCACGCACCAGTCCGACGGCTGACGTGTCCTACCTCGCTCGGGCGCTGTACGGCCTGTCCATGCACCTCAGCCGGTCCCAGCCCGAGGAGAGCCTGAAGGCCGCGCAGGAGTCGGTCGACATCTATCGTCGGCTCGCGCAGTCGAATCCGACCTACGGGCCGAGCCTCAGCCGTGCGCTGTACCGCCTGTACCTTTCGCTGGGTGACCTCGGAAGGCACCAGGAATGCGAGGCAGCGTTCAGGGAGTACAGCGAAGTCACCGATCTCGCCGGCATCCTCCCGTTCGGTTCACCGCCGCAGGCGGGGCTCCGGCAGAGGATCGAGCGACGGCCGACCTGAACGGACCGCGCTCCCGGCGACGCCGACCGGTCCACCGCAACCGCGGCGGTGCTCCGCGGCATCTGATCCGGTACGTGGCGCGCGGAGGGCCGGTTGGCTGGCATCATCCCCCGTGAGGCCCGGATTGCGGTTGCGGGTAAGGCAGTTGGCGAGCAGTGGGGGTGTGGGGTGGACGCTCGGATTCGGGTGACCGGCGGTGACGCGCTGCGGGAGACGGCCACGCTGTGGACGTGGCTGCGGGGTGAGCGGGGGCTGGCCGGGCTGGTGCGGGCCGAGTCGCGGCCTCCGGCCGAGGGTGAGATGGGCGGGGTCACGGAGGTGCTCGTGGTGGCGCTCGGCACCGGGGGTGCGGGGGCCGTCCTGGCGGGCTCGCTCACCGCGTGGTTGCGGACGCGGCGCGCGGACGTCTCGGTGACGGTGACGACGGACGCCGGTTCGGTCAACGTGGCCGCCCACAACGTGAACCCGGACGACGTCGTGCCGATGATCCGGGAGGTGCTGGGCGAGGGCGCAAGCGAGGGCGAGCGCGAAGGCGGGAGCGGTGTCTGAGCTGCCCGACTACTCGCGCTCCCGGGCGATCCTGATCGGCACCGGTACCTACCGGTCCGAGGACCTCCCGCCGCTCCCGGCGGCGGCCAACAGCCTCACGGGCATGCGGGAGGTCCTCATCGACCGCAAGCTCTGCGGCTGGCCCCGGGAGCGGGTCACCACGCTCCTGGACCCCACGGGCATGGCGGCCGTCGTCCAGGAGTTGCGTCGCCTGGCGCGCGAGACCGAGGACGTCCTGCTGGTCTACTTCGTCGGGCACGGGCTCATCCTGCCCCGGGGCCAGCTGTGCCTCACGCTGACCGACACCCTGCCCGCGCACGCGGACGTGACGGGCCTGGACTACGCGCGCATTCGCGAGGCGCTCCTGGACAGCCGGGCGAGGGTCAAGATCGTCATCCTCGACTGCTGCTACGCGGGCCGGGCGAACGAGGCCCTGGCACCCGCGGCCACCATCGGCGGCACCACCCGGATCCGCGGCGCCTACACCCTGACCGCCAGCGACCAGGCCGCCCACGTCGTCCCGCTCGCCGAGCAGGCGAAGACGGCCACCTCCTTCACCCGCGAACTGCTGGGCCTCATCCGCGAAGGCGTGCCCGACGCGCCCGAGTGGCTCACACTCGGCGACCTGTACCCGCACCTCCGGGGGCGGCTGGAGCAGCTCGGACTGCCCGACCCCGACCAGCGCAACAGCGACACCGCCGCGCTGTTCGGCTTCACCCGCAACGCCGCCCACCGGCCCACGCCGCGCTCGCCCTACGCCGTACGGCTGACCGAGCTGCTCGCCGGGTGGGGGGTCACGGCGGTGCAGCTCGCCGAGGCGATGGGGGAACCGGCGGAGGCCGTCACCGCGTACCTCCTCGGGAAGCGGGTCGCCCCCGGGGAGTTCCTCGACGGGTTCCTCGACCTCCTGGACGCCCACGGCCACGGGCCGGACGAGCAGGCGCGCGCCGCCCTGCACGCGCTTCGCCGCGAGGCGCAGCGCACCAGTCCGCTCGCCGCCGAACGGATCGCCCACCTGGAGGAGACGATCCGGGAACTCCGCCTGCTGGTGGGGAACGTGAACCGGCAGCTGGCCGCCGAACAGCGGACCCGGGTGACGGAACGGGCGCTCGCCGCCGGAGAGGTGGCCCGCATCGCGGGCCTGCTCGCGGCGGCCGAGGAGGCGCGTCGTCTCCTGCGGGACGAGTCCGAGGAGCAGGGTCCCGCGCCCGAACTCGAGGACAGCCAGGCGAACATCGACGTCGCCACGCGGGACCTGCGCCTCCTGCGGGAGCAGGTCCGGACGTTGATGGACTCGGCGCAGACGGGGCCCGCCGGGGCGGTCATGGGCGAGGCGCGGGCGCTGCTGGCGGGTGCCGACGATCAGGAGGGTCTGGTCGTCCTGCTGGAGCGGGCGCTGGAGCTGGCCCCGGGGGACGCCGGGCTGCGCCGCGAGCTCGCCTCCGCCTACGCGCAGTGGGCGCGGAAGATCAACAACGAGGTCAAGGACTACCCCCGCGCCCTCGGCCTGCTGCGCAGGAGCCTCGACCTGGCGCCCGGCGACCCGACGGCCCTGGGATTCCTGGAGGCGACTCTCGGCAACCGAGCGGACCAGCTGTGCCGACCGGGCTCCCCTGAGGGGGACTTGGAGGAGGCGGCCGGGCTGTGGGAGGAGCTGATCGCGCTCCGCCCGGGCCTGGACGACTACGCGGACGGTTACGCGCACACCATGCGGCTGCTCGCCCGGTCCGCCGCGCTGGCCGACCGGCGGGAGGCGGCGCTGAGCCGGATGGCCGCCGCACTGTCGGCGGACCGCCGGTTCCCGGGTGAGGCCGCCCTGGAGGCCCCGCGCAGGGTGGCGGTCATGCTGGCCGACCACGCGGCGGACGACCTCCGGGACCGCCCGTTCCCCGAACGGGCCGAGGTGCTCGGCAGGGCCCGGTCCTACGACGACGGGGAGGACATCCGCAGAGTGCTGGTGAGCCTCTGGCGCGCCGAGGCCGCCGAGCGCTACACCGCCAGGCGCTACGAGGACGCCGCCGGGCTCCTGGAGGAGGCGCTGCGGGTGGCGAGGTCCGCCAGGGCCCGCGCGACGCTTCGCCGGGAACTCGGCGTCGTCTACTCCTCCCACGCCGTCGCGTGCACCAACGGCAGGGACATGGTCCGCGCCCGCGCGCTCATCGACCGGGCGGTCGAGTGCAGTCCCGACGACGAGGAGCTCGGGGAGCTCCGGAAGAAGATCGCCAGCCTGCCGTAAGACCTGACGTGAGACCTGATGTGAGACCTGGCGTGAGACCTGCCCTCACGCCTGCTCCCCCGCCCGCAGTTCCGTGGCGATCTGCCGCCGGCCCGCGATCAGGGTCTCCGCCACCACACCCACGGCGACCAGCAGCGCCAGGCCTGCCGTGGGCAGCAGGACCGGCATCAGCACGGGGGTGATGGCGTCCCCGACCTTGGCGCCGACGAGCGTCGAGATGTCGAACGCGCCGCCCAGCAGCGCGACGGCCGCGACCGCCACCAGCCCGCCGCCCACCGCCGCCGCGAGGGTCTGCGGCAGCGCCTCGGTGACGATGAGCGCCAGGCCCTGACGGGGCCGCAGGCCCATGGTGCGCAGCCGGGCGAGCAGCGCCGTACGGTCGGGGGCGGCGCGGAAGAGGGTCAGCAGGACGGCCAGCAGCGCGTACCCGGCTCCGGCGGCCGCCGCGTACCAGAACAGCCGCCCGGCGGCGTGCTGAAGCGGGTCGTCGCCGAGGGCGGTGGCGGTTTCGCGGCTGCTGTGGACGATGTAGCCGGCGGGCAGGCTGTGGGTTTCCTTGCCGACGGCGGTGGCGTCGTCGGCGATCATCTTGGCGAGGCCGACGGGCTGGGCGCCGCCGTTGTTGCGCAGGGCCGTCCGGACGGCCTCGGGGTCGGTGTCGCCGACGGCGAACCACCGGTTGACCCGCTTCGCGTCCGGCAGGCGCTCCCAGGCCGCCCCGGCGGGGACGACGACGAAGGGCTTGCCGGGGTCGGGCAGGGCGGGGGTGGCGCCGACGGCGGCGGCGACGGTGAGGTGCAGGTCGTTGCCGCTGGGGGTGCGCAGCTGGGACGTGCCGGAGGTGAGGCGCTTGGCAAAACCGCTGCTGACGAGTGCGGGCACCGGGGTGTCGCGGCCGCCGCCGGGGGGTGTGACCAGTTTCCCGGCGTCGAACGCGCCGACGCCGAGGGTGCGGGCGATCTCGGCGTACGCGGCCGGGTCGACGACCATGACCAGGTACGCCTCGGTGTAGGTCTGGTCGGCGCCGAGGATGCGGGCCTGGGGCTCGACCCAGACGGCGGTGGAGGCCCGGACGCCCGGCAGGGCGCCGGCGGCCTGGGTGAACGGCTCGGTGAGGGCGGTGTAGCTGGGGACGGAGACGCCGATGTCCCCGCCGGTGGTGATGCGGGCGGCGCTGGTGCGGACGTGGTCGACGGTGTCGAGCACGGTGGCGCCGAAGCCGGTGGTGGTGACGGCGATCAGCAGGGCGAGCAGCGGCAGGACGGAGGGCTTGCGGTGGCCCGAGCTGTCGCGGGCGGCGCGGGCGAGGCCGAGGAAGCCGATCAGGCCGCGGCCCCGGCCGGCGAGGGCGGCCAGCCACCGGACCACGACGGGCTCGGTGCGGGCGAGCAGCAGCCCGCCGAGGACGGCTAGGAGCAGCGGGGCGGCGATCAGCAGCGGGTCGAGCCCGGTGCCGGTGCCGACGCCCCGGCGCCGTACCTCCGCGACGGCCGCCGCGGTGACCGCCAGGGCGGTGAGTTCGCCGACCAGTCGGCGCCGGTTGCCGGCGGCGCGGGGGCGTGCCCACAGCAGGGCGGCGCGGACGGGGAAGGCGAGCATGGCGGTGAGCGCCGCGACCAGGGCGGCCAGCACCGACTGGCCCCAGCGCGGGGTGGGCAGCAGGAGGAGGGCGAGGACCGTTCCGAGGGCCGCGGCGGGCAGGACGGTGACGGCGCCCTCGCCGATCAGCCGTCGCAGCACCTCGGTGAGTGAGCCGCCACGGGCGCGGAGCAGGCTGATCTCCCCGGCCCGCCGGTCGGTGGTGAGGGCGGCGGCCAGGAACAGGACCACGGTGGCGACGCCCGCGACCCCGGCCGGGCCGATGGTGCTCAGCGGGAGCGAGGCGCGGTAGCGCTCGTCGGCGCGGGTGAGGACCTCGGACAGGTTGGAGGTGGCGTGCAGGTCGCGGCGCCCGGTCTCGTCGGCGAGGGCGGTGGCGTCGCGTCCGGTCAGGAAGGAGGTGATGGTGGCGCGCAGATCGTCGAGCCGGTCGGCGTGCAGGGAGGCGGTGTCGACGGGCAGGCGCCAGAAGTCCTCGGCGCCGGAGCCCCAGCGGGCGAGCGCGGACAGGCTGGCGCCGTCGACGAATCCGCTGGTCGCCCAGTGCTCGTGCTCGGGGTCGGTCCGCAGACAGGCGCGGGCCGGGCAGCCGAGGTCCTCCCAGGCCGGGTCCTTGGGGTCGTTGACCCGGTAAAGGCCGACGACGACGGTGGTCCGCCTGGTGCCCGAGCCCTCGACGCCGTTGTCGATGACGTCGCCGAGCTTGATGTGGATGGTCTCGGCGGCCTGCTTGCTGATCACGATCGGCAGCGGGCCGAGGCCGCCGCCGGGGGTGGGGGTCGGGGTGGGCCAGGTGCCGTCGGTGAGGGTGACGCGGGAGGCCAGGTCGTGCAGGTGGAGCAGGCCGAGGGTGGGGTCGGTGTACTTCTCGGCGATCCGGACGTACTCCGGGTTGGCCATGCCGTGGTCGGTCACGGCGCGGGCGCCGTGGACCTGGCCGGCCTGGCTGACCGTCAGCCGGCGGCCGACCATCTCGGTGAGGTGGCCCTGCACGCGCTCGAGGACGGGGGTGTCGTCGAAGTTCTGCGTCTTGGAGGTGACGAGCAGGCTGGTCTGGTTGACGCCGCGCTGGCCGACGAAGTCCTGGAGCGCCGCGTCCGCGCCCCGGTCCGCGACGCGGGGGAAGGCCGCCGCCAGGAAGACGGTGACGAAGGCGAGCGCGGCCATGAGCAGCGTGGCCGACGGGCTCGCCAGCAGCCTGGTGCGGACCCACCGCGCGGGGCGGTGGGCGGGCGGACCCGTCTCAGCCGCCTCGGCGGTCACGTCCCCTGCACCTGGCGCAGCCTGCGCACGACGAAGCCGAGCCACGAGTTCCTCCCCGATTGCCTCCCGGCCCGATCGGTCACCCCCGGTCGCCGGATAGCGGACGATGCTGTCAGATTCGGTCCGGGAAAGGAAGGGACTTACGCGAATCACGTGTGCAATGTGCGAATTCCCTGAATTGCCGTCGGGTCGGGTGACGAGAATTCAGGGAACGGCCATGCACACATCATGGGCGGTTCCGGCTCGCACCCCTTCCGACCTGGGAAGTTCTCCTTTCACGAATTCCCCGCCCGCGATACTGAACCGAAGAGGCCGTCGCGTCCGTTTGCCGGGCGATGCTGGTGAACTGCTCCGGAGGCCTGCCCGGCCCGATCTCCGCCGACCTCGCGCCGCTCGACGCCGTCCACGCCACCTGGCAGGCCCACCTCGGCCAGAACCTCCTCGGCGCCGTCCTCACCACGACGGCCCTACGGCCCGCCCTCGCAGCCGGGGCCGCCGTCATCAGCATCGGCTCGATCGGAGCCGAACGTCGCGGCGGCGCGTACGGGGCCGCCAAGGCCGCCCTCGCCGCCTGGAACGCCGACCTGTCCGCCGAACTCGGCCCGCTCGGGATCACGGCCAACGTCATCGCACCCGGCTACATCGAGGACACCGCCTTCTTCCAGGGCACCCTCCCGCCGGAGCGCCGCGCCGCGCTCATCGCCGAGACCCACGACAAGCGCCCCGGCACGCCCGGCGAGGTCGCCCGCACGATCCACTTCCTGGCCTCCCCGGGCGCCCGCCACCTCACCGGGCAGACGATCCACCTCAACGGCGGCGCGCACACGACGCGGTAGGGCTCCGGTCTGCCGCAGCCGCCGGACTACGCACGTAGTGCCACTACTGCAGTAGTGGCACTACGTGCGTAGTTTCCCGGCCCCGGCGGACCGTCTGGTCAGCTCCAGCAGCCGGCGGCGGCCGCCTCGGCGACGTACGTCTCGAACGACCTGGGCGGGCGCCCGAGTGCCCGCTCCACCCCGTCGGAGACCTCGCCGCCCCGGCCCTCGCGGACGTCCACGAGCAGGTCCGTCAGCAGCCGGGCGAAGTCGGCGGGCGTGCCTTCGGCGACCATGCGGTCCACGAAAGCCTCGGGTTCGAGGTCCAGGTGACGGACCGTCCGGCCGGTCGCGGTGGCGATCAGGTCCACCGCCTCGGCGACGTCGATCGCCCGGGGACCGGTCAGCTGATAGGTCCGCCCGCTGTGACCGTCCTCGGTCAGCGACACGGCGGCGACCTCGGCGATGTCCTCGGCGTCGACGAACGGCGTGCGCCCGTCCCCGGTCGGCAGGGCCAGGGTTCCGGCCAGGACGCCCGACAGCCAGAAGGACTCGCTGAAGTTCTGCGCGAACCAACCGGGCCGCAGAACGGTCCACTCGACGCCGCTGCCACGGACGGCCTGCTCTGCGGCCTTGAGCGGGTGGCCGTCGCCGGCCTCGCCGACGCCGTAGGCGGAGAGCAGCACCAGCCGCCCCACACCGGCCGCGACCGCCTCGGCCACCAGGCCCGGGATGCGCTCCTGCCGGTCCGGGCCGGGTCGCACCTCGGGCTCCAGGAGATAGACGGCCCCGGCGCCGTCGAGGGCGGGCGCCCAGGTCGCCGGGTCGTCGAGGTCGAGGCGGAGGTCGCCGCCGTTGCGGGACGCCGTACGGACCAGGTGGCCCGCGGCCGTCAGGCGGCGGGCGATGCGGCGGCCGGTCGTGCCGGTGCCGCCGAGAACGAGGATGTTCTTCATGCCCTCCAGACAACCCCGGTCCGGGCAGACGATCCATGAGTGATCGTCCCGAATCCCTTCGTGATCGTCTAGCGTGGCCCGCATGGACGTCCTGAGCGATCTGCTGCACCGCGCCCGCGCCCGCAACGGGCAGATCCGGCAGCTGATCCAGCGGCCACCGTGGTCGATGACCTTCGCCGACGCCCCGCCGCTCACGGTCGTGGCCACCCTCGGCGGCCGCGCCTCAATCCGCCTCGACGACGGGCAGGCCGGCTCAACCGTCCAGCTGGCCGCCGGGGACATCGCCCTGATCAGCGGCACCGACCACTACACCGTCGCCGACTCCCCCGACACCCCGCCTCAGGTGATCATCCGCGGAGGACGGAAGCACACCGTCGACGGCGGGACAACGGCCGGCCAGACCCTGGCGCCCCGCACCTACGGCGACGGACTCCCCGGCGCCACCACCCTCCTGCGGGGCGCCTACGAACTCCGCGGCGACGTCGGCGAACGCCTGCTGGCCATGCTCCCGCCCCTGGCCGTCGTGCCTGCCGGGCCGCGCACCCGGACCGCACTGGACCTGCTCGCCGCCGAGACCACCCATGAGGAGCCCGGCCAGGACGCCGTCCTCAACCGACTCCTGGACCTCGTGCTGGTACTGGCCCTGCGCGCCTGGTGCGCCCGCCCACAGGCCGAACGCCCCTCCTGGTGCGGGGCCCTGGACACCCCGGCCGTCGGCGACGCGCTACGCCTGATGCACGAGCACCCGGCACACCGCTGGACGGTCGCCGAACTGGCCACCCGCGTCGGCCAGTCCCGGGCCACCTTCGCCGCCCGCTTCACCGCCACCGTCGGCGAACCCCCGCTCACCTACCTCACCGGCTGGCGGATGGCCCTGGCCGCGGACCTGCTGCGCGACACGGACGCCACCGTCGCCGCCGTGGCCCACGAGGTGGGCTACGAGGACGCCTTCGCGTTCAGCGTGGCGTTCAAACGGTCACGCGGGCTTAGCCCGACCGACTGGCGGCGGCAGCTTCGCTCGGGATGACGGCCGGACCGTAGTCACAACTGCCGTGGCTCGTAACGCTGTTCGAACGAAACGCGCCGGCGGCACACTGGCCTGGGGGGGCACATGGGGTTTCAACGGCCTGAGCGGCAGTGCGCTGTGCGTCTGGCGGCGGCGCCCGTACTCGGCCGCGCTCCAGATCGGTCCGGCCGTGTTGTCCGGGGTCGCGGCCGCCTCCCAGTGAAGCTCGCCAGGGGATTCGGGCTCGATAATGGGCGGCATGATCGACAAACAGCTCCGTGTGGTCCTGGCCGAGGACTCGGTGATCCTCAGGGACGGCATGGTGGAACTCCTCACCGCCCGCGGGTGCGTGGTGGTGGCGACGGCCGGTACGGCTCCCGAGCTGGTGGCCGCCGTGACCGAACACCGGCCGGACGTGGCCGTGGTGGACATCCGGATGCCGCCCACGCACACGGACGAAGGCATCCGGGCGGCCGTGCGACTGCGGGGCAGCATGCCGGAGGTGGGCATCCTGGTGTTCTCGCAGCACGTCGAACGGGCCTGGGCCGCGCGGCTGTTGGAGGGCGGCGCGTCCGGGGTGGGGTATCTGCTCAAGGAGCGGGTGGCGCGGACCTCGGAGTTCGTGGAGGCACTGCACCGGGTGGCCGGGGGCGGGACGGCGCTCGATCCGGAGATCGTCAACGGGCTGCTGCACGGCGGGCGGCGCGGGCTGGTGGACGCGCTGACGGCGCGTGAGCGGGAGGTGCTGGAGCTGATGGCGCAGGGGCACTCCAACCGTTCGATCGCCGGGCGGCTGACGGTGTCGGAGCGGGCGGTGGAGAAGCACGTGGCGGCCGTGTTCACCAAGTTCGGCCTGCCGGCCACCGAGGCCGACAACCGGCGGGTGAAGGCCGTCCTCGCCTACCTCGCGGAGAGCGGCGGGGCGGCCTGAGCAGGGGCGGCCTGAGCCGGGCCCGCCTGAACAGGGCCCGTCAGAACAGGGCCCGTCAGAACAGGGCCCGTCAGAGCCGGTCGGGCAGGTCGGCGGTCACCGTGGTCGGCCCGCCCGGCGGGCTCTGGACCGCCAGGGCCCCGTCGACGGCCGCCAGCCGTTCGGCCAGGCCGGACAGACCCGAGCCCGCGCCGGGGAGGGCTCCGCCGCGTCCGTCGTCGCGGACCGTCAGGCGCACCCGCCCGTCGGCGGAACTGACGGCCAGTGCCGCGGCGTGGGCGCCGCTGTGCTTGGCGACGTTGGTCAGCAGCTCGGCCGCGCAGAAGTAGACGACCCGCTCGATCGCCTCGGCCGGGCGCTCGGGGAGGTCCACCCGGACGGTGACGGGCACCGGCGCGGCGGCGGCCAGCCCGGGCAGGGCTTCGGCCAGTCCGCCGTCCAGGGCCACCGGGTTGATGCCGCGGGTGAGGCGGCGCAGCCCGGTGATGGTGTCGTCGGTCTGGCCGCGCGCCCGGTCGAGGAGGGTGCGCAGCCGCTCGAGGTCGGTGAGGGTGAGCGCGTCGTCGGCCAGGGAGAGGGTGATGGCGAGCGCCACCAGCTGGGCCTGGGTGCCGTCGTGCAGGTCCCGTTCCAGGCCGCGCAGGCGCTCGGTGCCCTCGGCGAGCAGGGTCGCCCGGGCGTGCTCCAGTTCGCGCACCCGCTGCTGCGAGCGGGCCGGGCCGAGCAGGGCGCGGGCGAGTGCCCGGTTCGCCGTGCCGAGGGCGCGCAGCAGCGCCGGTACGGCGAGGAGGACGGCGAGTCCGGCGGGCACCGCTCCCGCGTCCAGCCAGCCGACGGGGCGCGGGCCCGGCTCCATCAGCCGTACCCAGAGCGGGAATCCGGTCAGCCAGAGGCTCGCGGCGGGCAGCCCGACCACCGTGAGGAAGCCGAGCGCGCCCAGCGGGAGGCGCAGCAGGAGGTAGACCAGGGCCCGCCAGGCCACCGGGTCGGTGAGCACCGCCCGGCCCCGGGCGAGGAGCCCGGTCGGCCGGGGCAGCGGCGAGGGTGCGGGCACCGGCGTGTGCAGCAGCCGCCCGACCAGGCGGCGGTGCAGCCCGCCGATCGCCCGGGCCCCGGCCAGCGCGGCCACGACGAAAGGCAGGCCCAGCACGGTGAGCGACAGCAGCGCCCCCGCATAGAGCACGGCGACGGCGTAGAGGCCGCCGAGCACCCCGAGCGGCAGCCCGAGCACGGCGAACACCCACTCGCCGCCCGGCGGGAGTGGACATCGCCTCGGATACCGTCTCGGATACCGCCTCTTCGTCACGCCCGGCACGTCACTTTCTCCTCTACCTGCCCGTCTCACGACGCCGCCGCCACCTCGCGCCCGCCGACCGCCCACAGCCCGGTGCCCACGATCCCCGGCAGGGTCAGCGCGGCCGCGCCCGTCAGGACCCAGGCCGAGGCCGCGCCCGGGACGGGCGGCAGCGCCGATCCCGTGACGGCCAGGCTGAACGCGCCCGCCGCCCCGAGGGCCACCGCCGCGCCGAGCAGCACGCCGACCACCGTGGTCAGCACCGCCTCGACGGTGAGCATCCGCAGCAGCTGCCGCCGGCTCGCGCCGACCAGCCGCAGGAGGGCGAACTCGCGCCTGCGGTCGGCCGTGAGCGCCACCAGGGTGTTGACCGTGGAGACCGCCGCGAAGCAGACCAGCAGCCCGAGTTCGGCCTGCCGCAGCCACACGTCGCTCGCCTTGGTGACGCTGGTCGCCACGCCCGTCGCGCGTACGGCCTGTTCCGCGGTGCTCGTCATGATCAACATGGTGCCCGACAATCCGACCAGCAGCGTCACCGGTACCACCGCCGAGGAGACCCGGGCCGCGTAGCCGCGCAGATTGGCGTCGGCGAGCCAGCCCGCCCGAGGCGCGAGCGCCCTCAGCGGCGCGCCGAGCACGGCGGTCAGCACCCTGACGGCGAGCGGCCCCAGCAGGGCGATCGCCGTCAGCAGCACCAGGGAGCCGAGCAGCGACGCCTGCCCCGCCTTGTCCAGCTCATCGGCCCGCCGGGTGGCGGCCAGCCGCAGCAGCAGCCCGCCCCCGGCCAGCACGGCCACCCCGGCGAGCAGCCGCACCACGCCCGCCCGTCGCTGCCCCACCGTGCCGTCGGTGAGCGCGGCCGCCGGGGTGGGCCGGGTGATCCGGCCCGCCGCGAGGGCGGCCGCTCCCAGCCCGACGAGCAGCGTCACCGCGAGTGCCAGCAGCACCGGCACCGGCGTGCCGGGTATGCGCAGGCCCGGAGCGGCCATCCCCCGCCGCTGGAGCGCGCCCAGGAACCAGGCGGCGCCGACGCGCCCCAGCGCCACCCCGGGCACGGCGGCGATCAGCAGCGTCACCGCCACCTGCGCACGGATCAGCCGGCGCACCTGCCGGGGCGTGGCCGCGACCGTCCGCAGCAGGGCCAGCTCGCGGTGCTGCTGACGCAGGGTGAACCCGAGCGCGTTCACCACCACGAACAGCGCGACCAGGACGGCGATCTCGCCGAACGCCCCCGCGATCACCACCAGCCCCGGCCCGTCCACATGCGCCCGGGCCACGGCGGCGGGCGCCGACAGCTGCGCCGCCGCCAGCGAACCGAACAGCGTCAGCGCCGCCACGGCCAGCAGCAGCGCCACGGCGAGCCCGGCGAAGCTCGCCGGACGGCGCCGGACCTGCACGTACGCCATCCCCACCACGGCACCCATCGCACTCCCCCTGCGTCCTCGCACCCCGTTCACCTCGCTCACCCCGTTCACCTCGCTCACCCGCCCAGTCCGCTCAGCCGCTCGGCGACCTGCGCCGCCGTCGGCCGGATCAGCTCGTCGATCAGCAGCCCGTCCGCCAGCAGCAGCACCCGGTCCGCGTACTCGGCGGCCGCCGGATCGTGGGTGACCATCACGCACGTCCGCCCCTCGACGTCCACCCCGGTGCGCAGCAGGTCGAGGATGTCCCGGCCCGTCGCCCGGTCCAGGGCGCCGGTCGGCTCGTCGGCGAACAGCACCTCCGGCCGGGACGCCAGCGCCCGCGCTATCGCCACCCGCTGCTGCTGCCCGCCCGACAACTGCCCGGGCCGGTGCCGCTCCCGCCCGGCCAGCCCGACCCGCGCCAACGCCTCCCGCACCTCGCCGCGCCCCGGCGGCCGGCCCGCCAACCGCCCGGGCAGTTCGACGTTCTGCGCGGCCGTCATCGCGGGCATCAGGTTGAAGGACTGGAACACGAAGCCGACCCGCTCCCGACGCAACGCGGCCAGCCGCGGCTCGCGCAGCCCCGTCACCTCGGTACCGCCCCAGCGGACACTCCCCCGGGTCGGCCGGTCCATCCCCGCCAGGCAGTGCAGCAACGTCGTCTTCCCCGACCCCGACGGCCCCATCACCGCCGTGAACGTCCCCGGCGCGAACGCCACGGACACCCCTCGCAGCGCGCGGACGGCAGCCGCCCCGCGCCCGTACTCCCGGTGCAGCCCCTCGGCGCTCAGGGCCACCTCGACCGTCGCCGCCGTAGCGGCGGCCGTCCTCATCCCGATTCCGTTCATGCCCTTCATCCTGGACACATCGGGCCCCGGAATCGATTGTGCTGGCCCCCCAAACCGAGGTTCGGAAAACCGAACCCCGCAGGTGGGCCCACACCCCGCAGCGGATACACCCGCGCCCCCGGGCTGGCGGAGGCTCGCCGGTCCGGGGGCGCAGGGATGCAGGGGCGCAGGGATGCAGGGGCGCAGGGGCGCAGGGGCGCGGTTCAGGTGGTGACGAGAAGCGCCGCCAGAGCGGTGGCCGTGTCGGGGTGACGACCGATCAGGGCCGAACCCGGCGCGGCGGCCTGCGGCTGCGCCCAGGATCCGTCGCAGTCCAGGAGTGCGGCGAGCGCGTCGCAGGTCGCCGGGTGCGCGGCCAGCAGCACCGAACCCTGCGCGGAAACCAGGTCGCCGGGCAACAGCGGCTGCTGCTCGGGAGCGTGCCAGGGCGGCGTCCAGGTGTCGAGGGCGGCGAGGCGGCCGGGGAAGACGCGCCCGGCCTCCCTGGTCAGTTTGGAGGCCAGGTCCGCGCCGCCGGAGCGCAGGGTCGCGATCAGGGTGGGCAGCCAGGGCAGGAGGAGGTGGTCGGGCAGGCGGGCGAAGGCGTTGGAGACGGCCTCCACGACGATGTCGACCAGGCCGGGGACGGGCTCCAGGGCGTGGAGGAGCCCACCGAGGTAGCGCGGGTAGGCGGGCAGCATGAGCGGGTTGCCGAGCAGGTCGGCGCACCGCTGCCGCAGGTCCTGCCGGGTGAGGCGTCCGAGGTGGAACTGCGCTGCCCAGAGCAGGGCGGTCTTGGACTGCTCCTGCGGGTGGGACTGGGCGACGGCGAGTTCGAGCTGGGTGCGGTCGCCTCCCAGCGACAGGGCCAGGCCCTCCATCCCGAAGAGGAAGCCGAGCATCGCCGCGACCTGGCGCACGGTCGCCGTCTCGTCGGTGAAGGCGGCCGGCAGCAGGGTGGCGTAGTGCGCGTAGCCGGCTTTGGCGAACTGCTCGATCCACGGCGGCAGGACCGGCTCGCTGGTGCGGTAGTAGGCCAGCAGCGTCCGCACCCGACGCAGCACCTCGGGGGCGCCGTCGACGCTGCGTTCGGCGGCCAGGGTCCTGAGGGCGAGGGTGCCGAGCTCGTCGGCGAGGCGCCGGCTGCCCAGGTACAGGGTGGCGTCCTCCACGGTCCGCAGGACCACGGCGGCGTCGGCCTGCGGGGCGGTGGCCTCGCGGCGCAGCCGCTGTTCGAGGACCTGCTCGAGGGTGACGCCCTCGTAGCCGAGCTCGATGAGGGCCCGCTGGTGGGTGCCGAGGGAGACGTCCCAGGACTCCTGGGTGGACTGTTCGCCGAGGGTGCGCTCGCCCATGATCGGCCGGGCGGCCCCGGGAATCAGGTGGCGCAGCATCCACAGGACGTCGGAGCAGGGCCGCAGGCCGGGGTCGGACTTGATGTCCAGCAGGGCGCGTTTGACGCCCTTGGCCTGGAGGTTGAGGCCGAGCGGGGCGAGCCGGTCGTGGACGTCGCGGGCGAGCGGGGGCAGGGACTCGTAGCCGACCTGGCCGATCCGGTCGCCGCCCATCATGATCTCGACGAGGCGGGCGACGTCCCGCCGGCCGGGCACGGTGTCCTTCTCGATGCAGGTGACGGCCGCATCCTGGAAGTCGTACGGGGTCGGGCGGGCCCGCTCGCGCATGCCGGCCAGGAGGATGGACGTCTCGTACACGGCGATGGCGTCGGCGCTGGAGGCGAGGTAGCCGTTGCGGCGGGCCGCGCGCACGATCTCCGCGGACCAGCCGAGCAGTTCGTCCTGGTCCAGCCGGTCGAGGACTGGCGGGCGCCGCAGGAAGCCGGACAGCTTGTCCGTGGCGCCCGCCTCCTGTGCCGCCGGGGCGGCGGCGGTCTTGCGGGCCCGGGTGGCCTTGGCGCCGACCTGGCCCTTGAGACGGTAGGGCTGGGTGCGGGTGCGCTGGAGGTTCTTCTCCCACTGGGTGGCGGCGATCGACACCGACCCGCCCTCGAGGGAGAACTGCCGCTCGATGGCGGTGTGACTGGAGGGGATCAGCCCGTACTGCCACCGGGTGGCGGTGCGCGGCGGCACGGTGTACGTGTCGCTGCCGTGGAGGCCGAACTCGGGGACGGGGCTGGAGGCGTGGAAGGCGCCGCAGATGTAGAGGCTCTGTGCCG
The DNA here is from genome assembly GCF_044455705.1 of Kitasatospora sp. NPDC051170. NCBI lineage: Bacteria > Bacillati > Actinomycetota > Actinomycetes > Kitasatosporales > Streptomycetaceae > Kitasatospora > Kitasatospora sp. NPDC051170. Next base: position 404,307 of record NZ_JBITFA010000001.1, read on the forward strand.
GGTCGGCCCCGGTGGCGGCGAGGTGCTCGCGGATGCGGGTCCACATGTACCGCTCGCGGTCCTCGTCGACGCGCACCCGCTGCGGGTCCCCGGGCGCCAGGCGCCGCATGAGGCTGCCGATCAGGAACATGACCTGCCGGTAGGTGTCGTGGTCGGCGTCGCCGAGCGGCAGCTCGACGTACTGGTGCCACCACTCCGACCAGTGCCGCACCCTGCCGTGGCGCAGCAGGTGCTGTTCGAGGTCGGCGAAGCGGGGCCGCAGGTCGCCGAGTTCGACGCCGACGGCGTCGCCGTGCAGCGCGGCGTCCTCCCCCGCCGCCTCCTCCACCTGCTCTTCAAGACGCTCGCGGGGCTGCCACTGGAAGACGTGGTCGCTGGAGCGGTCGACGAGGACGAGGTCGACGCCGGGGGTGTCCAGCGCGTAGGCGATGGCCTGGTACTCGGCGGACGCCTCGGTGATCGGTGCGACGACGGACAGCGGCGCCCAGTCGGCGGGGAAGCCCTCGATGCGGGTGGCGAACGCCTGGACGGCGACCGGCAGGCGGCAGTTGCGCAGTTCGGTCAGCAGCGGGGCCAGGTCCTCGCACAGCTCGACGAAGACCGTCCTGGGCTGCTTGGCCCGCAGCCGACGGGCCATGGCCGTGGCCGAGGCGGGGGAATGGTGGCAGACCGGGAAGATCTCCAGCGGTTCGGCCGCCGCCCGTTCCACGTCGCTCACGAGGCCGCGCAGGATGCCCTCCAGCGCGCCGGGGCCGTCGGCGAACTCAGAGGCGGCCGCTTCCAGTTGGGTGCGCAGCGCCGCGAAGGTGTCGGGCGCCGGGTGCCCGCCCGAAGCGGGCACCCGGGTGGTGGCGAGGCCGCTCATGCGAGCGCCTCGAGGGTCTTGAGGCCCGCGTCGAGGAACTGGGGCCAGTGGCCGCCCTCCTCCTCGCTGCGCGGCCGGACGGTGTTGGTCAGGTACTTCGTCAGCAGCGCCGAGTCCTCGGGGCGGCGGGCGAGGTTGGCGACCAGGCTGGAGCCGAGGGCGTCGGCGGTGAGGGTGCGGACGCCGAAGAAGTCGCTGTGGAGGACGGCGTCCTCGAGCACACCGATCTGCTCGGCGCTGGACAGGGCCGACTCCAGCCGCTCGTCGTCGCTGCCGGCGGCGGCCGCGACCTCGCGCAGGTCGCCGAAGGAGCGCAGCAGCACGTCCAGGAGGGTGGGCGGCACGTCCAGCTCGATCCGGTGGCGGGCCAGGAGTTCCTCGGTGCGGAAGCGGATGATCTGCGTCTCGCTCTTCTTGTTCGTCACCACGGGGATGCGGACGAAGTTGAAGCGCCGCTTGAGCGCGGAGGACAGGTCGTTGACGCCCCGGTCGCGGCTGTTGGCGGTGGCGATCACCGCGAAGCCGGGCTTGGCGAACACCGTGCCCGCCTCGCCCTGAAGTTCGGGGACGGACACGTACTTCTCGGAGAGGATGGAGATCAGGGCGTCCTGGACGTCGCTGGTGGAGCGGGTGAGCTCCTCGAACCGGCCGATCGTGCCGGTCTCCATCGCCGTCATGATCGGCGAGGGGATCATCGACTCCCGCGACTGGCCCTTGGCGATGACCATGGACACGTTCCAGGAGTATTTGATGTGGTCCTCGGTGGTGCCGGCGGTGCCCTGCACGACCTGAGTGGAGTTGCGGCACACCGCGGCGGCCAGCAGCTCGGCGAGCCAGCTCTTGCCCGTGCCGGGATCGCCGATCAGCAACAGGCCCCGGTCGGAGGCCAGGGTGACGATGGCGCGTTCGACGACGCTGCGCTCGCCGAACCACTTCTGGGCGATGGGGCGGTCCAGGCCGTCGGCCGGTTCGGAGCCGAGGACGAACGTGCGGACCGCCTTCGGCGACAGCCGCCAGGTGGACGGCCGGGGCCCGGTGTCGGCCTGCTCGAGGTAGTCCAGCTCGTCGGCGTACTTGGTCTCGGCGGGGGCGCGGAGCATGTCGGACATGAACGGGGTGCCTTTCTGCGGCGGTCGGTGGGAGGTGGCGGGACGCGGGCGCGCCGGGTCAGGCGAGGAAGTTCTTGAGCTCGTGGACGAGCTTGCCGATGTGACCGGAGAGCACCGGGGTGCCCTGGTCCTTGAACCGCTCACGGAACCACGGGTTGACGCTGCCCCGGCCGGCGCTGGTGACGGAGCCGACCGGGATGAACTTCGCGCCGGAGCGGTGCACGGCGGCCATCTGCGCGAACAGCTCCTCACCGCGCCACTCGTAGAAGTCGGAGATCCACACCATGACGGTGTTGACCGGTTCGGCGATCTTCGGCTGGGCCAGGGCCATGGCCGCGGTGCCGTCGGTGCCGCCGCCGAGCTGGGTGCGCAGCAGCGTCTCGAACGGGTCGTGGACCCAGGGGGTGAGGTCGACGGCGCGGGTGTCGTAGGCCACCAGGTGCACGTCCACCTTGGGCAGCCCGGCGAAGATCGAGGCGAGGATGGTGCAGTTGACCATGGAGTCGACCATCGAGCCGGACTGGTCGACGACCACGATCAGGCGCTGCGGCGTCGTCTTGCGGACGGTGTGCCGGTAGTAGAGCCGGTCGACGTACAGCTTCTCCTCGTCCGGGTTCCAGTTGACGAGGTTCTTGTCGATCGTCCGCTTGAGGTCGAGGTTGCGGTACACCCGCTTCGGCGGCATCGAGCGGTCGAGCTCGCCGACGGTGGCCTTCTCGACCTGGGTGCGCAGCACCTGGGCGACTTCGTCGACGAAGCGGCGGATCAGCTTCTTGGCGTTGGCGAGCGCGACGCCGTCGAGGTTGCCCTTGTCGTGCAGCAGCTGCTCGATCAGCGACATGCTCGGGATGAGCTTGGAGGCGAGCCCGCTGTCCGCGAGGACCTCGCGCAGGCGCATCCGCTTGATCAGGTCGGCCTCGATGCCGGCGAGTTCGGGCCCGATCACGGGGATCAGGGTGGACAGGTCCGGGCTGCCCGTGCCGCCTCCGGTGCCGGTGCCCACGGCCGGGCCGCCGGCGCCGGTGCGGCGGCCGGTGCGCAGCTCGCCGGGCTGGCAGCCGAGGGCGCGTTCCAGCCATCCCGCGTCGGCCTGCCAGCGGGAGAGCTGGCCGGCGCTGACCGGTCCGGTGCCGGTGGCGAGGGCGTTGAGGAGGATCTTGGAGTAGAGGGCCGCGCGCCGGACCTCGGCGGCGCGGTCGCGGCCACTCGGATCCGCGTCCGAGTCCGGGTCCGGTGCCAGAAGGTTCTCGAACTGCGCCGCCAGGTCGGGGTGGCGCTGGACGAGGGAGTCGATGGACGTGCGCGGGTCCAGCAGGCCGGTGGGCAGGCCGAGGTCCTCGACGACGGCCAGGCTCGCCGTCTCCAGGGCCGGCTGCTCCGCGGGGTCGAACAGGCGCGCCAGCAGGTGCCAGTACAGCACCTGGCGGCGGTTCTCGTCCGGGTCCGGTGCGGCGGGGTCCGGTGCGGCGGGGTCCGGTGCGGCGGGGTCCGGTGCGGCGGGGTCACCGGTTCGGGTCGTGGGTGTCGTGGGTGCGGTCATCGGCGTGCTCACTTCCGCAGCAGCTTGCCGGCGCGCTCGCGCAGGACGTTCACGGTCTCGGAGGCCGCGGCCTCCGCCTTGGCGCCGGCCTTGTCGGTGGTGCCGCCCGCCCACGCACCGGCGTGCACGCCCACGCGCTTGCGCTTGACGGTCGTCTCCACCGCGAGCGGCTGGAGGAGGAAGACACCGGCGTCCCAGCGCAGCAGGGCGATGCAGGCGGTGGACGCGGCGACGGCCTGCGGCGTAAGCGGGCCGGCCACCGGGATGCGGGAGGTGTCGACGGGCAGCGGGTGGTCGCCCACCGTGAACGTCAGCACCCCGTCGTCCTCGTGGGCGGTGTAGCCCTCCAGGAAGACCGGCTCGGCCAGGCGCACCGGGTGGCGCTCCAGCGGGGCGACCGGAGCGCCCACGGCGGTGGGCAGGACGACCCTGGCGGTGGCGAACGGGTCGGCCGCCTCCCCGGTCCGGGCGCACTCGTCGCGCCACAGCAGGTCGCCCTCGGCGGTGAGCGGCATGTCGGTCACCGCCATCGCGCGGCCCTCCCCCACGGCGGCGAGCAGCGACATCCGGGGGCGCAGCAGCTGCCAGATCCCGGCGCCCAGGACGCTGTCCGGCTTGGGGGCCGCCACGGACGCCCGGACCAGGCGCGGGGCGGATCCGTCGGCGGGTTCGAGCACCGCGTGGACCTGCGCCTGGGCGGCGGTGGCGTGCTCGTGCAGATCGACGCCGAGCGGCAGCAGCCGTCCGGTGACGGTCTCGGCGGCGGGGGCCGTGGCCTTCGCGGCGGTGGTCAGCAGCAGGGCCCGTGACCACAGGTCCGCCCACCGCCGGGTCGGAATCCGTTCGAGGCTCGCCCCGGGGCAGGACGCGGCGAGTTCACCGGCGAAGCCGTCCAGCAGGGTGGCCAGGCGGCGCAGCCGCGGGTCCGGGAGCATCGCGGAGACGACCTGCGCCGACGCGGCCACGAGGTCGTGGTCCATGCCGCGCCAGCCGGCGCGGGCCAGGTCGCACAGCCAGGACCGGGCCGCCACCAGGAGGTTCGGCGCCTCGGCCCGGCCCTCGGCGGGGGCCGACCACGGGAGGTTCGGGCGGCCGGTCGCCTCGGCCACGGCGGCGTGCAGCGCGTCGTGGGCCGCGCCGAGCAGCGCGGTACGGGCGGCGGCCAGAGCGATCAGGTGCTCCTCGTCCGCGGTGCCCGAGGCGGCCTTGTCGGCGGCCTCGGCGACGACGGTGGCCAGCGGGGAGGCGCAGACGGCGGCGGCGAGGTCCGCGAGAGCGCGGCCCTGGGCCTGCTGCGGGCGCGACAGGCCGTCGGCCAGCAGCTCGTCGAAGGCGTCGACCACGGTCAGCGCCTCGTCGAGGCCCGTCAGCGGGGAGGTGAGGATGTCGGTGCGCATCACGCGGCCGCCCATGCGGTCGGGAACCAGGCCATGTCCGGCAGCGGAACGGTCACCGGCTCGTGTTCGAGGTACTCCAGGTGCGACAGGAACCGTGCGAACACGGCCGCGGCCGGGGACTGTTCGGCCTTGACCGGGCGGGAGTCGGCCATGGCCCGGGCGACGGTGCGGCCGTCGGCCTCGTCGCCGCCGAGGTCCACCCGCAGGTACCGGGCGACGCGCTCGGCGCCGAACTGCACGACGGCCTCGGCGATCAGGGCGTCGAGGTGCTTGCAGTAGCCGCCGTGGGCACCGCCGCAGGGCCGGTTGTTGTTGGTGCTGCAGGAGAACGCGAACGACGCGGCCTCGATGGCCGACACGTAGACGCGGGCGATGTCCGAGCCGCTGGACACGACGCCCTGCAGCCGCCCGTCGGCCAGTTGCACGAACGGGACCTTGGCGAGCTTGCGGGGCCGGGCGGGTGGAACCACCCGGGCCGTGCTCGAACCTTCCCAGACAGGAAGAGGCACACCAACTCCTACGGAAAAAGGGGTGAAGGGAACGCCGCAGCATCATCGGATGCACCAGATGGATCGGAGCGGCTGATCTGGTCATGAACGTACCGTCCACCACCGACAACCCTGGTCCCGGCCCCTGCCGAAGGGCGGACACGCCTGCGCCCCCGGGCCGGCGGGGGTTCGCCGGTCCGGGGGCGCGGGGGTGGTGCCTCACATGAGCGTCAGCGAGCGTCAGCGGCCCTGGAGGGAGCGGGCGTTGTCGCCGAAGGTCCAGCCTCGGGAGCCGTCCCAGTTGATGGACCAGGTCATGAGGCCCTTCGGGGCGCCGCCGAGGGCGCTCCACGCCTGGCTGACCAGGCTGGGGTCCATGTAGCCGCCCCCGGCGCCGGGCTGGGCGGGGAGGCCGGGGACCTGCTTGTCGTAGGGCACCCGGATGGTGGTGCCCTGGATGGTGATGCCGTTGTTGAGGCAGGTGGTCTGGACGGTGAAGCCCTGGACGGTGCCGGCCTGGTAGGAGTCGCCGGAGCAGCCGTACATGCTGCCGTTGTAGTACTGCATGTTCAGCCACCACAGCTGGCCGTTGTCGACGTACTTCTTGATGATCGGCAGGTAGGCGCCCCAGATGGAGCCGTAGGTGACGCTGCCGCCGGTGACGTACGCGGTCTCGGGGGCCATGGTCAGGCCGAAGCCGGGCGGCATCTGGGCGAGGACGCCGTCGATGATGCGCATCAGGTTGGCCTGGGAGGCGGAGGGCGTCTTGATGTCGCCGCCGGCGGACAGGCCCGTCTCGATGTCGATGTCGATGCCGTCGAAGTTGTACTTCTTGAGGATCGGCACGATGGTCGCGACGAACTTGTCGGCGACGGTGCTGGAGCTGAGGTCGATGCCCGCGGCGGCGCCGCCGATCGACATCAGGATCGTCGCCCCGTTCGCCTTGGCCTTGCACATCTCGGCCGGGGTGGAGACCTTGACGTTGGTGTCCATGCCGTCCTGCCACTGGACGGTGCCGTCGGAGAGGATCACCGGGAAGGCGGCGTTGATGACGTTGTAGCCGTGCGCGGCCATGCGGCTGTCGGTGATCGGCACCCAGCCCATGCCGGGGTGGACGCCGTTGGCGGCGCCGTCCCAGTTCTCCCAGTAGCCCTGGAGGACCTTGCCGGACGGCTTCGGCTTGGTCGGGCAGGTGTCGCCCGGCGCCGGAGTGGTGGGCGGCTGGCTGGTGGGCGGGGTGGAGGTGGGCGGGGTGGAAGTGGGCGGCTGACTGGTGGGCGGCTGACTGGTCGGGGGTGCGGTGGTCGGCGTGGTGGCCGTCGGCGAGGGGCTGGTGCCGCCGGGGCCGACGAGCGAGACGTCGTCGGCGAAGTAGGCGGGCTGCCCGTACCAGCCGTGCAGGTAGACGGTCACCGAGGTGGTGTTCGCGCCGGTGGTGAAGCCGACGCTCAGCTGGCCGTACGAGGCGTTGTTGCCCGTCCAGGTGGACGGGTCGCCGCCGGAGCCGGTGCCGGTGGCGCCCAGGTAGACGTAGCTGCCCTGGACGTAGGCGCTCAGCGTGTACTGGGAGTTGGGCTGCACGCTGATCGTCTGGGTGCACTGGGCGTCGTCCTGGCCGGCCGGCGTCGCCTGGAGCGCGCCGCTGCCGGAGTGGACCGGGCTGCCGACGACCACGCCGGAACCGCCGGTGCAGGTCCAGTTGGCGAGCCCGTTCTCGAAACCGGGGTTGGCCACCAGGTTGGGCGCGGCGGCCCCGGCCGTGGTGCTGCTCGCCACGGCGATGCCGGCGCCGATGACCGCCGCAGCGCTCGCCACGGCGATGAAGCGCTTCGCGACGCTCGCCTCGCGCCCGGAGTGGCCGGAGTGGTCGGTCCTGTGCGGCTGCTGCGCCCGTTCCACGGCCGCCCTCGACGGGCGTGGAACGCGCGACCTCCGATGGAACATGTGAAGCTCCCTTCCCGCCGAGCGCCTGGGAAATGACGACGCGTGGGGGCGTGACGCCCGGCTTCGGGTGAGGTGGGGACATGTGGGGGGATGTACCGGACCGGATCGTAGGAGGGTCGGCGAAGGCACGTCAATAGGTCTGGACCAATCGCCGGGAGCCGTCCACGAGCGGAGGCCCGTGAACAGCCGAACGGCGGGCCCCGCCATCCGTGGTGGATGGCGGGGCCCGCCGTCTCGGGTGCCGGTTCCGGCCTCCGGCAGGGGCGGTTGCGATCAGTGCCGGCGGCGCCTCCTACGGGCGATGGCGAGGGTTCCGCCTCCGGCCGTCACCAGGGCTGCGGCCGTCGCGAGCAGAGCGGCGCTGGTGCTGTCGCCGGTCGGGGGAAGGGAGTTGGACGTGCCGGGGACCTCCGCGCGGGACGGGGGCGAGACCGGCGGGGAGCCGCTGGGCGGGGTGCCCGTGGCGGTGGCGGTGTTGGTGACCTTGCCCGCGTTCAGGTCGGCCTGGGTGACGGCGTACGTGGCCGTGCAGGTCGTCCTCGCGCCGGGGGCCAGGGACTTGGCGGCGGGCGGGCAGGTGATGGTGGGCCGGGTGCCCGTGCCGCTGAAGGCCGTCTCGGTCACCGTCGCGTCCTTGAGCGTCACATTGCCGGTGTTGGTCACCACGAACTCGTAGTGGAGGAGGTCGCCCGGCTTGGCGTACGCCTTCTCCTGGGCCGACTTGACCAGGGTGAGGGCCGGGTTTGGCACACCCGGCACCTCGGCCCGGGACGGCGGCGAGACCGGCGGCGGGCCGGAGGGCGGGGTGCCCGTGGCCGTGGCCGCGTTGGTCACCTTGCCCGCGTCGATGTCGTCCTGGGTGACGGAGTACGTCGCCCTGCAGGTCAACGCGGCGCCCGGCGCCATCGACTTCGCGCCGTCGGGGCAGGTGATCGCGGGCCGGGTGCCCGTGCCGCTGAAGGCCGTCTCGTTCACCGTCACGTCCTTGAGCGTCACGTTGCCGATGTTGGTCACCACGAACTCGTAGTCCAGCTGCTGGCCGGGAGCGGTGAGCTGCTTCTCCCTCACCGTCTTCACCACGGTGATCGCCGGGCTCGGATCGGCCGGCACCTGGGCCCCGGCCGGGGGCGAGACCGGCGGCGGGCCGCTCGGCGGGGTGCCGGTGGCGGTGGCCGCGTTGGTCACCTTGCCCGCGTCCACGTCGGCCTGGGTCACGGTGTAGGTGGCCGTGCAGGTGACGCCGGCGCCGGGGGCCAGCGACTTGGCGGTGTCCGGGCAGGTGATGGTGGGCTTGGTGCCGGTGCCGGAGAAGCTCGTCTCGTTGACCGTCACGTCGGTCAGGGTGACGTTGCCGGTGTTGGTCACGACGAAGTGGTAGTGCAGCACCTCGCCCGGCGCGGTGAGCTGCTGCTCCTCCACCGTCTTCACCAGGGCGATCGCGGGCTTCGGCGGGCTGGGGACCTCGGTCTCCGACGGGGGCGAGACCGGCGGCGGGCCGGAGGGCGGAGTGCCGGTGGCCGTCGCCGCATTGGTGACCTTGCCCGCGTCCACGTCGGCCTGCGTCACCGTGTAGGTGGCCGTGCAGGTGACGCCGATGCCCGGGGCGAGGGACTTGGCGGTGTCCGGGCAGGTGATGGTGGGCTTGGCGCCCGTGCCCGAGAACTCCGTCTCGTTCACCGTCACGTCCTTGAGTGTGACGTTGCCGGTGTTGGTCACCACGAAGTCGTAGTGCAGGACGTCCCCGGCCTTCGCGTACGACTGCTCCTTCGAGGACTTCGCCACCGTGATCGCCGGGCCCGGCGGGCTGGGCACCTCGACCCGCGACGGCGGCGAGACCGGCGGCGGGCCGGACGGCGGAGTGCCGGTGGCCGTGGCCGCGTTCGTCACCTTGCCCGCGTCCACATCCGCCTGCGTGACCGTGTAGCCGGCGGTGCAGGTCACCTTCGCGCCCGGAGCCATCGACTTCGCCTCATCCGGGCAGGTCACCGCCGGCTTGGTGCCCGTGCCGGAGAACTCGGTCTCCGTCACCGCCACGTCCGCGAGGGTGACGTTGCCCGTGTTGGTCACCACGAACGCGTAGTGCAGCACCTGGCCGGGGCCGGTGAACTGCTGCTCCTGCACCGACTTCACGACCGTGATCGCCGGGGCCGGCGGGCTCGGGACCTCGGTCTGGGACGGCGGTGAGACCGGCGGCGGGCCGGACGGCGGATTGCCCGTCGCCGTGGCCGCGTTGGTCACCTTTCCGGCGTCGACGTCCGCCTGGGTGACGGCGTACGTCGCCGTGCAGGTCACCTTCGCGCCGGGCGCCATGGACTTCGCCGCGTCAGGGCAGGTGATGGCAGGCTTCGCGCCGGTGCCCGAGAAGCCGGTCTCGTTGACCGTCACGTCGGCGAGGGTGACGTTGCCGGTGTTGGTGACGACGAACGCGTAGTGCAGGACGTCACCCGCCTTCGCGAACGACTTCTCCTGCGCCGACTTCACCACCGTGACCGCCGGGCTCGGCGGGCTGGGCACCTCCGTCTCCGAGGGCGGCGATACCGGCGGCGGACCGGACGGCGGATTGCCCGTCGCCGTGGCCGCGTTGGTGACCTTCCCCGCGTCCACGTCCGCCTGCGTCACCGTGTAGGTGGCCTTGCACGTCACGTTGGCGCCGGGGGCCAGCGACTTGGCGGTGTCCGGGCAGGTGATGGTGGGCTTGGCGCCCGTGCCCGAGAACGAAGTCTCGTTCACCGTCACGTCCTTGAGTGTGACGTTGCCGGTGTTGGTCACCAGGAAGTCGTAGTGCAGGACGTCCCCGGCCTTGGCGTAGGACTTCTCCTGCGCCGACTTCACCACCGTGACCGCCGGACTCGGCTGGCTGGGCACCTCCGTCTCCGAGGGCGGCGACACCGGCGGCGGACCGGACGGCGGATTGCCCGTCGAGGTGGCCGCGTTGGTCACCTTCCCCGCGTCCACGTCCGCCTGCGTGACGGTGTACGTCGCCGTGCAGGTCACCTTCGCCTCGGGCGCCAGGGACTTGGCGGCGTCAGGGCAGGTGACGACGGGCTTCGTGCCCGTGCCGGAGAAGCTCGTCTCGCTCACCGACACGTCGGCGAGGGTGACGTTGCCCGTGTTGGTGACGACGAACTCGTAGTGCAGGACGTCACCCGCCTTCGCGTACGACTTCTCCTGCGCGGACTTCACCACGGTGATCGCCGGACTCGGCGGGCTCGGCACATCCACCCGCGACGGCGGCGACACCGGCGGCGGACCGGACGGCGGCGTCCCCGTGGACGTGGCCGCGTTCGTCACCCGGCCCGCGTCGATGTCGGCCTGGGTGACGGAGTACGTGGCCGTGCACGTCACCTTCGTGCCCGGAGCCATCGACTTCGCCTCGTCCGGGCAGGTCACGGTCGGCTTGGTGCCCGTGCCCGAGAACTCCGTCTCGTTCACCGTGACGTCCTTGAGGGTGACGTTGCCCGTGTTGGTCACCACGAACTCGTAGTGCAGCACCTGCCCGGGGCCGGTGAACCGCTGCTCCTGCACCGACTTCACCACCGTGATCGCCGGGCTCGGGGTGCTCGGCACCTCGGTCTCGGACGGGGGCGAGACCGGCGGCGGGCCCGAGGGAGGATTCCCGGTCGTGGTGGCCGCGTTGGTCACCTTGCCCGCGTCCACGTCCGCCTGGGTGACGGCGTAGGTCGCGGTACAGGTCACCTTCGCACCGGGCGCCATCGACTTGGCTTCGTCGGGGCAGGTGATGGCCGGCTTCGTGCCGGTGCCCGAGAAGCTGCTCTCGTTGACCGTCACGTCGGCGAGGGTGACGTTGCCGGTGTTGGTGACGACGAACGCGTAGTGCAGGACGTCACCCGCCTTCGCGTAGGACTTCTCCTGCGCGCTCTTCACCACCGTGACCGCCGGGCTCGGCGGGCTGGGCACCTCCGTCTCGGAGGGCGGGGACACCGGCGGCGGACCGGACGGCGGATTGCCCGTCGCCGTGGCCGCGTTGGTCACCTTCCCCGCATCCACATCCGCCTGCGTGACGGCGTAGGTCGCGGTACAGGTCACCTTCCCACCCGGAGCGAGAGACTTCGCCGCCTCCGGGCAGGCGACGCTCGGCTTCGTACCCGTGCCGGAGAAGCTCGTCTCGTTCACCGTGACACCCGTCAGGGTGACGTTGCCGGTGTTGGTGACGACGAACTCGTAGTGCAGGACATCGCCGGCCTTCGCGTACGACTTCTCCTGCGCGCTCTTCACCACCGTGACCGCCGGACTCGGCGGGCTGGGCACCTCCGTCTCCGAGGGCGGCGACACCGGCGGCGGACCGGAGGGCGGATTGCCCGTCGCCGTGGCCGCGTTCGTCACCTTCCCCGCGTCCACATCCGCCTGCGTCACCGTGTACGTCGCCGTACACGTCACCTTCGCCCCGGGCGCAAGGGACTTGGCCTCATCGGGGCACGTCACCTTCGGCTTGGCACCGGTACCCGAGAACGAAGTCTCGTTCACCGTCACGTCCTTGAGTGTGACGTTGCCCGTGTTGGTCACCAGGAACTCGTAGTGCAGGACATCACCCGCCTTCGCGTACGACTTCTCCTGCGCCGACTTCACCACCGTGACCGCCGGACGCGGCGGGCTGGGCACCTCCGTCTCCGAGGGCGGCGAGACCGGCGGCGGGCCGGACGGCGGATTCCCCGTCGAGGTGGCCGCGTTGGTGACCTTCCCCGCGTCCACGTCCGCCTGCGTGACGGTGTAGGTGGCGGTACAGGTCACCTTCGCGCCCGGGGCGAGCGACTTCGCCGCCTCCGGGCAGGTCACCGTCGGCTTGGGGCCGGTACCCGAGAACGAGGTCTCGTTCACCGCCACATCCGTGAGCGTGACGTTGCCGGTGTTCGTGACCACGAAGTCGTAGTGCAGGACGTCCCCGGCCTTCGCGTACGACTTCTCCTGCGCGCTCTTCACCACCGAGATCGCCGGATTCGGCGGGCTCGGCACGTCCACCCGCGACGGCGGCGACACCGGCGGCGGACCGCTCGGCGGCGTCCCCGTGGACGTGGCCGCGTTGGTGAGCCTGCCCGCGTCGATGTCCGCCTGGGTGACGGAGTAGGTCGCGGTGCAGGTCACCGCCGCACCGGGGGCCATCGACTTCGCGGCATCCGGGCAGGTCACGGTCGGCTTCGTCCCCGTGCCCGAGAACTCCGTCTCGTTCACCGTCACGTTCGCGAGGGTGACGTTGCCGGTGTTGGTGACGACGAACTCGTAGTGCAGCACCTGCCCTGGGCCGGTGAACTGCTTCTCCTGCACGGACTTCACCACGGTGATCCCCGGGCTCGGCACGCCCGGGACCTCCACCCGCGACGGGGGCGAGACCGGCGGCGGGCCGGACGGCGGAGTGCCCGTGGCCGTGGCGGCGTTGGTCACCTTGCCCGCGTCCATGTCCGCCTGGGTGACGGTGTAGCTCGCGGTGCAGGTCACGGTCGCGCCGGGCGCCATCGACTTCGCCGCGTCCGGGCAGGTCACGGTCGGGTGCGGGCCGGTGCCGGAGAACTCCGTCTCGTTCACCGTCACGTTCGCCAGGGTGACGTTCCCGGTGTTGGTCAGCGCGAACGCGTAGTGGAGAACGTCCCCGGCCTTGGCGTACGACTGCTCCTTCGAGGACTTCACCACCGTGATCGCCGGGGCCGGCGGGCTCGGCACCTCCACCGTCGAGGGCGGCGACACCGGCGGCGGACCGGACGGCGGATTACCCGTCGCCGTCGCCGCGTTCGTCACCTTCCCCGCGTCCACGTCCGCCTGCGTCACCGTGTACGTCGCCGTACAGGTCACCTTCCCGCCGGGCGCGAGCGACTTCGCGGCGTCAGGACAGCTGACCTTCGGCTGCGGCCCGGTCCCGGAGAAGCTCGTCTCGTTCACCGCCACGTTCGCCAGGGTGACGTTGCCCGTGTTGGTGACCGCGAACTCGAAGTGCAGGACGTCACCCGCCTTCGCGTACGACTTCTCCTGCGCGCTCTTCACCACCGCGATCGCCGGACTCGGCGGACTCGGCACCTCCACCCGCGACGGCGGAGACACCGGCGGCGGACCGGACGGCGGCGTCCCCGTCGCCGTCGCCGCGTTCGTCACCTTCCCCGCGTCCACATCCGCCTGCGTCACCGCGTAGCTCGCCGTACACGTCACCTTCGCCCCCGGCGCCAGCGACTTCGCCGCGTCCGGGCAGGTCACCGTCGGCTTCGTCCCCGTCCCCGAGAACTCCGTCTCACTCACCGTCACGTTCGCCAGCGTGACGTTCCCCGTGTTCGTCACCTCGAACGCATAGTGCAGGACGTCCCCGGCCTTGGCGTACGCCTTCTCCTGCGCGCTCTTCACCATCGTGATCGCCGGGTTCGGCGGGCTCGGCACCTCCACCCGCGAGGGCGGCGACACCGGCGGCGGACCGCTCGGCGGCGTCCCCGTCGCCGTGGCCGCGTTCGTCACCTTCCCGGCGTCGATGTCCGCCTGCGTGACGGTGTAGCTCGCGGTGCAGGTCACCGCCGCACCGGGCGCCATCGACTTCGCGGCGGCGGGGCAGGTCACGGTCGGCTTCGTCCCCGTGCCCGAGAACTCCGTCTCGTTCACCGTCACGTTCGCGAGGGTGACGTTGCCGGTGTTGGTGACGACGAACTCGTAGTGCAGCACCTGCCCGGGCCCGGTGAACTGCTTCTCCTGCACGGTCTTGACCACCGTCAGCGCCGGGTTGGCCGGCTTGGGGGTGTTGGTGAACGTGCAGAGGACGTTCGGACTGCGCTTGCCCGCCTGGGTGTTGGGGAAGCGCAGGCTGATCGTGCTCCCGCTGCCGGAGGCGACGGCCGCGTCGCCGTTGGCGGTGTCGACGCAGGCGTAGGTGGTGGCGTAGTTGGCGAGGTTCGCGCCGGAGGTGCCGGTCTCGGTGAGGGTGTAGGTCTGGGCGGGCCGGCCGATGACCGGGCCGGCGGACTGGGGCTGGATGCCGGTGGCGGTTCCGGCGGTGGTGGCCGTGTTGTTCGCGGTGACGCCGCCGCCGGTGATCGAGAGGGCGAACTGGTCGTTGGAGGTGGCGGTCTGGGCGAAGCGGCCGACCACGTTCTTCTGGAGCGCGAGGGTCGGGTTGAGCGCGCAGGAGCCGAGGTCGGTGATCAGGCCGGTGCTGGTGCTGGCGGACGGGCCCGCCGTGACGTTGCCGGTGTTCGGGTTGATCTGCTCCACCTGCGCGCGGGTGGAACCGTCGGGCTGGCGCTTGTTGAAGGAGACGTACAGGTTGCCGGAGTTGTCGAACGCGTCGCCGTTGTACTGGTCACCGGCGGCGTTGGAGATGGTGCTCAGCTTCTGGAGGTTCAGCCGCGTCGAACCGGCGGTGGTCGGCATCGGGCCGTCGACCAGCGCCAGGTTGGTGTCCGTGCCGGACTGCACCAGGACGTACATGTTGCCGGCGCCGTCGAAGGTGATGTCGCCGTTGGAGAAGTTGGCGCTGTTGAAGGGCAGGGTGAAGGTCCCCACCTGGCCGATGAACGTGTTGGTCGTGGTGTCGAACCCGTAGAGCGTGCCCGTGCCGGGGGAACTCGCCGTGCCCGCGCCGTAGTTGGCGAAGTAGTAGATCCCGTTGTCCGGGTTGACCGCCCCGGCCACGTAGAAGGGCTGGGTGAGCTGCACGGGGTACGTCGCCCAGGTGCCGGTGGCGACGGTGTAGGCGTACACCAGCGCGGTGCCGTTGGCGTCGGGGAAGTTGAGCGCGTAGGCGGCGGTGCCGCCGTTGGTGATGCCCAGGGAGTTGGCGCTGAACGACCCGGCGGGGAGGGTGCTCACGAGCGCCGGGGTCACCTGGGCGGGGCCGATCGCACCCGTGCGGACGGAGACGAGCCGGGACGGGGCGCCGGGGGTCTGCTCGATGCCGTAGATCACGCCGCCGGTGCAGTCGAGGGTGTCCCCCGGGGCGCGCTGGGCCCGGTGGCCGACACCGGCACCGGCACCGGCACCAGCACCGTGGCCGTGCCCGGTGCCGGCCTCGGAGACCGGGGTGAGGGTGAGGACGAGTCCGGCGGCGACCAGGCCCGCCAGGATCGGCCGTCTCCTGGCGAGCCGGCGCAGCACGCCGCCCGTCCGTCGTCTCTCCCGGGGCGCGCCCGCCGACTGGCGGTCGCGTACTCGACGGAGGAAGCCCATGCCACCCTGCCCTTGTCCGGTCAGCCTCTAATGCCTTTAATGATCAAAAAGGCAGGATGACTATGCGGGCGGGCAGCACTCCCCCTCGGGCGAACACACCGCCGGACTCCCGAACTCGGTTCGAACTCAACCTGTTCGGGCGCCTTCGAGGGCCGGGTGGGCGACAGCTGGGCCGATTAACTCACAGTAGGACTCTCAGTTCGGGCGGCGGTCGCGAAGTCTCAGACGCGGGCGAGCCGGTCGGACAGGTCGTCCAGGCCCAGCGAGCCCTGGGAGAGCGCGGCCGTGTGCCAGGCGCGGAGGTCGAAGGCCGGGCCGAGACGGCGGCGGGCGGCCTCGCGGCCGTGCAGCCAGGCGCGTTCGCCGAGTTTGTAGCCGATGGCCTGACCGGGCCAGCCGAGGTAGCGGTCGATCTCGCTGCTGCGGCGGGCGGCGGAGCTGCCGTGGTGGGCGGCCATGAACTCCGTGGCGAGCTCCGGGGTCCAGCGCTCGCCGGGGTGAAAGCCCGAGGCGGCGGGGATCGTGAGTTCCAGGTGCATGCCGAGGTCGACGATGACGCGGATGATCCGGAGCATCTGCTTGTCCAGGTAGCCGAGGCGGCGGGCCGGGTCGGTGAGGAAGCCCAGCTCGTCCATCAGGCGCTCCGCGTACAGCGCCCAGCCCTCCTTGTCCGCGCTGACCGCGCCGAGGGTGATCTGGTAGCGGCTGAGCCGGTCGGCGCAGGCCGTCCAGCGGGCCGTCTGGAGGTGGTGGCCGGGGACGGCCTCGTGGTACCAGGTGCTGACGAGCTGCCAGGTCGGGAAGGAGGTCCGGCCGAGGGTGGGCAGGTAGGTGCGGCCGGGGCGGCTGAAGTCCAGGCTGGGGCCGTTGTAGTACGGCGCGCCGGAGCTTCCGGGCGGGGCGATCCTGGTCTCGACGTGGCGCAGCGGGCCGGAGAGGTCGAAGTGGGTGCCGTGGAGGGCCTCGATCGCCTCGTCGGCGATCTGCTGCAGCCAGGCGCGGATGTTCTCCTCGCCCTCGACGGCGTGGCCGTGCCGGTTGAGGTGGTCCATGGTGGCGCGGGCGCCGGCGCCGGGGAGGATGTGCTGCGACGCGGCCCGCATCTCGGCGGCCGTGCGGTGGAACTCCTCCCAGGCCCAGGCGTACGCCTCGGCGGGGTCGAGGTCGGCGCCGGTGGCCCAGCGGGCGGAGCGCAGGTAGCGCTCGCGGCCGACGGCGTCCGGGGTGCCTTCGGCGGCGGGCAGGTAGACGGCGAGGAGCCAGGTGCGGAAGGTGGAGACGGCGGCGGTGGCGCGCTCGGCGGCGGCGTCCAGTTCGGGGCGCAGCCGGGCGGGGCCGGCGGCCGTGAAGGCGGCGAACCAGCTGGGGCCGCCGCCGTCCTCGCCGGTCCAGGCGGCGAGTTGGGCGGCGACCGCCCGTACCTGGCGCGGTGCGCAGAGCAGTCCGCGGGTGATGCCTTCGGTCAGGGTCGCCCGGTAGCCGTCGAGGGCGCCGGGGACGTGGCGCAGGCGTCCGGCGACGGTGGCCCAGTGCTCGTCGGTGTCGGTGGGCATCAGGGTGAAGACGCCCCGCACCTTGTGCAGCGGGGAGTTGACGTTGCGCAGTTCGCGGAGGTGGTCCCCGGCCTCGTGGAGGGCGAGTTCGGCGGTCAGCCGTTCGCGCAGGAGGCGGGCGCAGGCGCGCTCGGCGTCCGCGTCGGCCTCCGGGTCCGGGTCCGGGTCGGCGGCGGCGAGTGCGTCGAGTGCGGCCAGTGTCGAGCGGGCCAGGTCGGCCTGCGCCTGGAAGCCGTCCGGGGACAGGTCCGGCTGCCGGTCGTCGTCGGGGTGCAGGCCGAGCCTGGTCGCGGTCGCCGGGTCGAGGGCTGCGGCCCGGGCGACGTGCTGGTCGGCGATCGTGCGGGCGGACGTCGGTGGCTGCGGCATGCCCTCCATCGTGGCCGATCCGCCGACGGGCTGTCAGGGCTTTGCCGCGCTCACTCGGTCAGGACCGGCCCGCCCCGGACGGATGCCCGTACCTGCGGCATCCATGCCGGGGCGGCCCGGATCCCCACAGCTCGGGCCCAAACGGCGCCGGCTGCGCACAAGCGGGGGTCACCCCCGACGTACCGTCACCCGGGCTCGGCCCCGCTGGTCCTTTCGGCCCCGTCCGCCGTGTCCGCCCTGCGCACATGGAGTACCGCGGCCTCCAGGGGCAGCGGGGTGTGGCCGAGCAGCCGCAGCCCCGCCTCGGCGAGGAGGCGGGCGTAGTGGTCGGCGCGGCGTTCGCGGCCGCCGGTGTTGCAGAGCATGTGCAGGTCCCAGGCGGTGGCCAGCGAGGGCGAGCCGTCCTCGGGCAGCAGCCGCTCGACGACGAGCAGGTCCGCGTGGGCGGGCATCGCGCGGGCCAGGTGGCGCAGGATCTCGACGCAGCGCTCGTCCTCCCAGTCGTGCAGCACCCGGGACAGGAGGTACAGGTCGGCGTCGGCGGGGACGTCGGCGAAGTCGCCCGTGACGTACGAGCAGCGCGGGCCGAGGCCCTTCGCGTCGAGGCGGCGGCGGGCGGCCTCGACGGCGTGGGGGCGTTCCAGCAGGACGCCGTGCAGGCCGGGGTCGGCGGTGAGGAGGCGTTCGAGCAGTTCGCCGTTGCCGCCGGCGACGTCCACGACGGTACGGGCCCCCGTGACGGCCGGGTGGGCGGGCAGGGGGTCGAACATGCGGGAGGAGGCGGCCATGGAGCGGTCGAACAGGTCGGCGAGCTCGGGGTCGCGGGCGAAGTGCTCGAAGTGGTGCTCGCCGAAGAGGTGGTCGAAGGCGGGTTCCCCGGTGCGCACGCTGTGCTCCAGGGCGCCGAAGGACCGGTAGAACGGGCCGCCGTACATCAGCGCCAGCGGCCGCATCGAACCGTCGGCGTCGGCGCGCAGCAGGGTGCCGGTCTCGGTGAGCCGGTAGCCGTCCGGGTGTTGGGTGACCACGCCCGCCATGGCGAGGTAGCCCAGGAGGGTGGCCAGGGCTCTGGGGTGGGCGCCGAGGGCCGGGGCGAGCGTGTCGAGGGGGGTGGCGGCGCGGGTGTCCAGGGCGTCGGGCAGGCCCATGCGGGCGCCGGTGGCGAGGGCCTGGGTGGTCCAGGCGCCGGTCAGACGGCGCAGGAGCGTTTCAGCAGGGTGGGCGTCGTCCTCCTCCCGGAGATGGTCGGCGAGGACGGCGTGATGGGCGCCGTGGGCGTGGAGCTCGATGCGCCGGTACCCGGCCGTGGAGCCGGCGGGGGCGGTGAAGTACAGGACGGTGGCGTCCTCGTGCGGGGTGTAGCCGCCGCCGTCCGGGGCCGCGCCGTGGCGGGTGAGCAGGGCACAGAGGCCGCGCAGGAGCAGCGCGTCCGGGCGGCGGACCTCGAAGGCGAGGTGGGCCTCGTGCTGGTGCTCGCGCTCGTGGGCGGCGAGGTGGGCCAGGTCCGAGCCGGGCGGCACGGTCAGGACGAACACCTCGACGGTGCGCGGAGCCTCCTCGTCCTCGGTTCCGCCCGGGCGGGGGCCGGGGACGGCCGGGTGCGCGATGGCCACCTCCAGCGTGGCCTCGTCGAGGCGGTGGCGGCGGGCCAGGCGGCCGCGGACCACGACGCTGGGCTGTAACCGGGCCTCGGGATCGAGGGCGCAGGCGGCCAGTTGGGCGCGCAGGGTCTCGTCGTCCGGCGGGAAGACCAGCAGCGCGGCGTGGGCGAAGCGGCAGTGGTCGGCCAGGGCCCGCAGTTCGGGGCCTTCGAGGCCGGGCAGCAGGAGCGGGAGCAGCGTGGCGGTGTCGTGCTCCCGGACGAAGTCGGCGGTCGCGCGCAGGCGCGCCGTGTCCTCGATGGTGGTCGTCATGGTGCGGGTGTCCTTCCGCAGGCGTGGGGGCCGGCGTGGCTTCTCGTACGGTGGACTCGTACGGTGGTCTCGTTCAGAGGCCGAGGTAGTTCTCGGCGAACCAGTCCTGGTGGGTGCGTGAGGTGCGCAGCGCGTCGATCCGGGCGTCGCGCAGTGCCGTTTCGAACGACGCCTCGCTCTCGGACTCGCTTGGGGCGTGCAGGAGTTGGACCATCCAGTGGGAGAACTCCTGGGCCCGCCAGATGTACTCCAGGGATCGCCGGGAATATTGCTCCAGCGACGCCGGCTCGCCGTGGACGAGGTCGTCGACGAGCGCGCCTGCGAGGAGTTCGGCCTCCAGCACGGCGAGATTGGCGCCCTTGGCGCCCGAGGGGCTGAGGAGGCTGGCGGCGTCGCCGGCCAGCAGGAGCGAGCCGTGGCGCAGCGGTTCGACGACGTCCGACTCGAGCGCTATGACGCTGCGCTGGACGACCGGGCCGCGCCGCAGCGGGCCGTGCTCGGCCGCGTACATGCGCCGGTCCAGCTCGTCCCAGATCCGCTGCTCGCTCCAGGCGTCGGCCGGGGTGCCGGGTGCGCACTGCAGGTAGTAGCGGGTGATCTCGGGGGTGCGGGCCATGTGCCCGGCGAAGCCGCGCTCGTGCAGCGCGTAGCCGACGGCGTCCAGGCTGGGCGGCGCCTCGGCGAGCAGGCCCAGCCAGGTGACGCCGTGGTCGCGCCGGTGGCGGCGGGCGGTCGGGGGCAGGGAGTCCCGGGCGGCGCCGTGACGGCCGTCGCAGCCGGCGACGTACCGGGCGCCCCAGCGGCCGGGGCGCCCCTCGGCGTCACGGACGGTGACGGTGGGCCGCTCCCCGTCGGCGCCGTCCACGCTCACGGCCCGCGTCTCGAAGCGGACCTCTCCCCCGCCCGCCAGGTAGTGCGCGAGCAGGTCGGTGACCAGGTCCTGCTGGGGGTAGACGGTGTGGTGCTCGCGCAGCCCCAGCTGCCGGTAGTCGAGGCGGAAGGCCCCGCTCCTGGTGCGGAACTCGCAGGTGCCGTGGGGCACTCCGCGGCGGCGCAGGCCCTCGGCCAGGCCGTGGCGCTCCAGGGCGCGTACGGTGCCGGGGGCGAGGAAGCCGGCGCGGGCCCGGGTCTGGACGTGGTCGCGGGTGGCGCGCTCGAGGACGACGCACTCGACCCCCGCCGTCTGCAACAGGTTGGCGAGGGTCAGCCCGGCGACTCCGGCGCCGAGGACGACGACCGCGGCGGAGTCCTGATCTGTTCGAAAGTACTGATGATTCGTCACAAAGGTTGGAGCGTAGCCACCTCAGGTGTACGGAGCATCCGTGATCACCCCCAACGGTGAAAAGTCGGACAACCCCACCATGTCGACGCGAAAGCGGCCCGCCACCGCAGCAGTGACGGGCCGCAACGCCCAGCTCAGAACACCTGCGGCAGCGGCTCCCCCGTCTCCAGCAGGGTCTTGAGGCTGGCGATCACGTCCGGCCAGCCCTGGCCGACCATCTCGGCGAGGGTCGAGCCGGGCGCGAAGCCGTCGTGCACGACGGTCAGCTTCACCACGTGCTCGACCGCCTCCTCGATGGTGAAGGTGACCTTCGAACGGGGCTCCTCGGCCAGCTTGGCGAAGAACTCCTCGTTCCACTCGAAGCGCTCGGCGAGCTCCGGGGTCATGGTGTGCCAGGTGTAGGCGAGCTTGGTGAAGGGCTCCGACTCCAGCACGACCTGCTCCGGGTCGCTGATCAGCACGCCGTGGTTGTCCCAGGTCATCTCCGAGCCCGCGGCCCAGTCCGTGGTGAAGG
This sequence comes from Kitasatospora sp. NPDC051170, assembly GCF_044455705.1. Classification (NCBI taxonomy): domain Bacteria; kingdom Bacillati; phylum Actinomycetota; class Actinomycetes; order Kitasatosporales; family Streptomycetaceae; genus Kitasatospora; species Kitasatospora sp. NPDC051170. Next base: position 425,432 of record NZ_JBITFA010000001.1, read on the forward strand.
CCGTGGCCCAGTAGCGCCGGGTGAACTCGGGCTCGGTCAGCGCCTGCCAGAGCTTCTGCGGGGTGGTGCGGATGTACGTGGTGTAGACGAAGGTCGGCGCGTCCATCGGACTCTCCTCCAGGGCGAGTTTCAGGTCCGCCAGGGCTTGGACCCTGGCCCGGTCATAACGGCTGATCCACCGGTGGGCGATCTCGTGCACGGGCGCGGCGTTGAGGTAGTGCAGCTTCTCCCGCCCCCGCCGCACGGCCGTGACGAGCCCGGCCTCCTCCAGCACCGCCAGGTGCTTGCTCACGGACTGCCTCGCCATGTCGAGCCCGCCGCACAGCTCCCGCAACGTCTGCCCGTTCCGGACGTTGAGACTGTCCAGCAACGCCCGCCGGCTCGGGTCCGCCAGCGCCTTGAACACCTCGTCCATGCCCGCCCGCACCCGTGATCGCCGCCTCTCGATATATGCAGCCTTTCGGCTGCCTTTAAATTAGGCAGCCGGAAGGCTGCCTGTCAAGCGGTGCGGCTGTGACCGCAGGGGCCGGGGGTGCGCCCATCAGAGGATCGGGGCCGGCCCTGGGCCGCCGACGGCGTTCAGCACTGGAGGATGCGGCGCAGCCAGCGGGTGCGGGTGGCGTGGGCGTCGTGACTGAGGGTGGCGGCGGGGGCGAGGGTGTCGAAGCCGTGGCAGGCGCCGGGCCAGACGTGGAGTTCGGCGGCGCCGCCGGACTTCCAGATGGCGTCGGCGTAGGTGACGCCCTCGTCGCGGAAGGTTTCGGCGGAGCCGACCTCGATGTAGGCCGGGGGCAGGCCGGAGAGGTCGGTGGCGCGGGCCGGGGCGGCGTACGGCGGGAGGTCGACGGTGCCGTAGCGGGCGCCGAGGGCGGCCTGCCAGGCGGTGGCGTTGGAGGCGCGGTCCCAGGTGTCGTGGCCGGCCATCTGGTGGGCGGAGAAGGTCTCGCCGCGGTCGTCGAGCATCGGGCTCAGCAGCAGCTGGCCGATCGCGGCCGGGCCGCCGCGGTCCCGGGCGAGCAGGGCGAGGGCCGCGGCGAGCCCGCCTCCGGCGCTCTTCCCGCCGATGACCACGCGGTGCGGGTCCACGCCCGCCTGCTCGACCATCCAGGCGAGCCCGGCGTAGCAGTCCTCCAGCGCCCCGGGATAGCGGGTTCCGGGTGCCAGGCGGTACTCGACGGAGACGACCGCGAGCCCCAACTCCCATGCCCAGCCGTCCAGCAGGCGCGGCAGCACGGACCAGGCGTTGCCCATCACCATCCCGCCGCCGTGCAGGTAGTACAGCAGCGGCAGCGGCCCGTCCGCCCCGGCGGGCCGTGCGCTGACCAGCGTGACCTCGCCCTCGCCGTCCGCCCGGGGAGCGCGCAGTTCCTCCACCTCGAACCGGCCGCCGTCCCGCAGCAGTTCGAGCGTCGGCCTGGGCCGGGCGGTGGCGTCACGCTCCTGCCAGGCCACCAGGTTCTCCGGGGTGAGCACCTCCCGCACCCCGCCGCCGACCGCCGCCGCCACCTCCGGGTCCAGCGGAGGCACCGCCCGTCCGTCCACCTCGTACTCCCCTCCCCCGACCTGCGAACATCCGCCATTATCCTGGCCCGGTTGAGACGCGTCAGGAGATGGGGGAACCGACCATGGCATACCGGCTGACGTTCTTCTGCCGGTCGGGCGAGGAGAACGGACTGGAGGCGCTGGACCGCCTGCTGGACGAACTGCTCTCCGCCGGTGTGCCGCTGCGGGCGGAGGGGCGCGGCCCGTTCGTCGACGAGGTCGCCGCGTACGCGCTGGGGATGAGCGGGTCGGCCGACTCGCTGACCCTCGAGGTGCAGGTGGGGGTGGCCTGGATCGCGGAGTCGGTGATCGAAGCCTCGCCCGAGGACGAGCACGGCATCTGGGGCTGCGACCTGCTCGCCACGATCACCCTCAGCGGGGACTCGCCCGACTGGCCGCTCGTCGATCACCTCTGGGCGGCGCTCGTCGACCTGTGGGGCGCCGTCGCCTGGGACGAGGCGTCCGGATTCGCGATCGGCGCCGACGGGCCCTGCACGGGAAGTCGGCCGGGCCGACTTCCCGTGCAGGGCTGTCCCGCCTCAGCGGGGTTGAAGCAGGTCTAGCAGGCGTAACTCGGCGTGGGGGCGGTCACCGCGAAGTCCACGGCGAAGCCGGCGACCTGGTTGCTGCGGTCGACGACCAGGTCGAACAGGTGCCACTGTCCGTCGGTGTCCGTGTTCCCCACGTAGCAGATCGGCGCGACCGCGTCGCCGTTGTTGGCCACCAGGTAGGCCCAGTCGGCGTGCGGGTACATGTGCACCCACGTCTCGCCGGTGACGGTGCCCCGGACGCCGATGTTGTTGCAGTCGGTCCGCGTCGGGGCGGTCAGGTAGCTCGCCAGGGTGTACCCGGCGAAGGTCTTGTTGCTGTCGAAGATCAGGTTCCACCACTCCCCGCCCGCGTACGTCGCGCAGACGGCGGAGAGGTTGTCGCCCCGGTTCACGACCAGGTGCTCGGTGTTGTAGCTCGGCTGGAGGTGTATCCAGGCGAAGTCCAGGCCGGACTTCAGGTTCGTCCCGTTGCCGACGCTGGCAATGGATGCGGTGCCGGCCGGCCGCGCCTCGGCGGCGACGGCGGCGGGGGCGGCGCTGGTGGCCGCAGCGAGTGCCAGGGCGGCGAGTGCCAGGGCGGGCTTGACGATGTTCCTCACGATGGTTCCTCCGTTGGCTGTTCACGTTGGACCGCGGCGTGGCGCCACGGCTGCTGTGCGACGGAGGCAGGCTCGGTCATCTCCCATGGAACGGTTGCCAGTTGACGACTTCGGCCCGTCTCGTAAATCTGAGTTTATGGACGTTCGACGCCCTGTCAACCGCCGGTCCGCAGGAGGCGCCCGTCACCTACACTTGACCAGCGAGAACGTCATGGAGGTGCACCGTGCCCGAGCAGCAGTCAGGTCCCGCTTCGCTGGCCGAGCGGCTCGACCGGCTCTTCCGCACCGTGCATCCGGCGGGCCGGGAGGAGTACACGTACGAGGAGGTCGCCACCGCCATCCGCGAGGCCGGCACGACGATCTCCCACACGTACGTCTGGCAGCTGCGCAAGGGCGTCCGCGACAACCCGACGATGCGTCATCTCGAAGGGCTCGCCAAGTTCTTCGGCGTCCCCGCGTCCTACTTCCTCGACGAGGACACCACCGCCGTCGACGCCCAGCTCGAGCTCCTCGCCGCGCTGCGGGACGCCCCGGTGCGGGCCATAGCGCTGCGCGCCTCGGGCCTGTCGCCCAGCGGGCTCGCCGCCATCCAGGCGATGGTCGAGCACGCCCGCTCGCTGGAGGGGCTGCCCGAGGGGGACGGCCCCGCGTAGCCGATCTCCAGTCAGATCCGATCTTCGGACAGTCCGACGCAACGCCCCCGATGTCGCTAGCCTGACACGCGACGACATCGGGGGGCGTCCATGGCACTGGGACGGCGACGCGTGCGCGATCTGCGCGCCCGGATCCACGACCTCGCCATCCCGCGCCCGTTCAGCGTCGAGGCCCTGTGCGAGCGACTGGCCCGGGAGCGCGGACGGCCGCTGCACCTGCTCCCCCTGCCCGGACCGCCCGGGCCGGGCCAACCCTGCGGGATGTGGATCGCCACCCCGACCGTCGACTACGTCTTCCACGCCCACGGCACCAGCGCGCTGCACCGCCAGAACATCGTCCTGCACGAACTCGGCCACATGCTCTGCGAACACACGGGCCTCGGCGGCGCCGAGCTCACGCCGATGTTCTCCAGCCTCGACCCCGCCATGGTCGGACGTGTCCTGGCCCGAGGGGGCTACTCGAGCCCCCAGGAGGAGGAGGCCGAGCTCATGGCCGCGCTCATCCTCGAACGCGCGGGCTGGCCCGGCGCCGCCCTCAGCCCCCTGGGGGATCTCGATGAACTGTTCTGAGATCCTCGGGGTCGTCGACGCCCAGCCCGACCCGGTGTGGCCGGTCATCCTGACGAGCCTCTGGCTCACCGCCCTGCTGCTCGCGGCCCGCTTCAGCCGCTCGCCGCGCCGCCGACCGGCCGCCCTCCTGCTCCTGTCCGTCAGCGGAGCCGCCACCCTCAGCGGGTACGGCATGCGGCGCTGGTTCGACGGGCTCACCGGCGTCCCCGACGGCGCCATCCTGGCGGGCCACCTGCTGGGCGTCGCCGCCGTGGCCGCCGTCCTGGAACTGGCCGCCGTACTCACGGGAGCGGGCGCGCCTGCCAGGCGCAAGCTCCGGGGATCCCAACTACTGCTCGCCGTCCGCGCGTTGGCCCTGGTCGCCCTGTTCGTCCCCGTGCCGCGCGCCCCCGACCATCCCGACTTCGGCTGCTGGCAGGGCACCTCACCGCTCGTCATCACCTACCAGCTGCTGTACCAGGCCTGCCTGGCGACCGGGCTGGTCCTCGCGGGCCTCCTCGTCCGCCCCCGGGTACGCACCGCCGGCACCCGGCTGCACCGCGTCGCCCTGCGCCTGGTCGTCGCCGGGTGCCTGACGGGCCTGGTCTACGTGGCGGTGCGCTGCTGGTACCTGGTCACCCACGGCTTCGGCCTGCCCTACCCGCTGATGCGCCCGTACCTGAACACCATCCCGGCCCTGCTCCTGGAAGGCACCCTGGCCCTCTTCGGCCTCGGACTGCTCATCCCCGCCGCCTACCGCGCCACCGTCTTCCTGCGCCGCCTCCTCCACTACCACCGCCTCCGCCCCCTGTGGGCCCTCCTCGACCGCGCCGCACCCGGGCACGTCCTCGGCCCCGCGCGAACGCCCCTCGCGGACCTGCTCGACCTCCGGGGCATCGAGCGCAAGCTCTACCGCCGGACGATCGAAATCCGTGACGCCCAATGGGAGTTGGCCGGATACGTCTCCCCGGAACTGGCCGAGGCCGCCGTCGCCGAACTGCGGACCGGGCGGGCCGACACCCACCTGGCGGCCGAGGCCCTGCACCTCGAACTCGCCCTGCGCGCCAGGCCCGCCGGACTGCCCTGCACCGGCCCGCAGGAGAGCCCCCCGTGGACGGGCGAGGCCGACCTCGACACCGAGGCGCAGGCCCTGCTCACCCTCCAGCGGCTGCGCGCCGACCCCTGGGTGCAGGCGGCCGCGGGCAACGTCCTCGCGGCGGCGGAAGGGACCGGCGGGCGGAGTCCGGCGGCGGATACGGGTGGTCTGGGCGGGTGCTGACCGACGGATGCGGCGACCGCCCGTCCTTCTGGGCCGCCCACCTGGCCCGCAGGTGGGCGATGGACGCCCCCGGGCGTCAGCCCGAGGCCAGGGGCGGGGCCTGCCTCGTGATCGCGGCGGCGGGCAGCGGGTTGTCCGGTTCGGCGCCGGGGTCCGCGGTGAGGACGGCCCCGGCCGCGTGGGCGTCGAATCCGGCCGGCCAGAGCGTCAGGTCGCTGGCCAGCGCGCCTTCGAGTCTCGCCTGCCGCAGGTCCGCTCCGCGCAGGTCGCTGGCCCGCAGGTCGGCCGCCCGCAGGTCCGCGCCGGCGAACACGGCTCCGTGGGCGCGGGCCTTGCGCAGGTTCGCCTCCCGCAGGTCCGCACCCGAGAGGTCCGCCCCGCCCAGGTCCGCCTTGACCAGGCGTGCGCCGCGCAGGTCGGCCTCGACGCAGCGGGCCTGCCGCAGGACGGAGGTCCCGAGTTCGGCGTGCCGCAGGTTGGCCGCGATCAGCGACGCCCCGCTCAGGTCGACCTGGTACACGCTCGCCGCCTCCAGGCACGTGCCGTCGAGGTTGACGCCGCCCAGCCACAGCCCGTCGCAGTCGGCCCGCCGAAGGTCGGTGAAGCTGACGTTCAGCCACCCCGGAGCGCGCTCCTGCCCCAGCACCCCGAGACAGGTCAGCGCCGCCTGGGCGTCCGCAGCCCGGGTCTCCAGCGGGCGCAGCGCGTTGACGGACGCGTCGGGATCCACCGGCGGCCACGGCAGGTGCGTCCGGAGGTACGCCGCCATGATCGAGACGACCGCCTCGTGGTCGCGCCCGGAGTGGTCCGCGATCCGCCACAGCGCGTGGATGCCGCCGATCCGTACGTCCAGCTTCTCGCTGCCGAGCTGTTCCACGGCCCGGCTGAACCGATCGGTGACCTGGCCTTCCCTGGTCGCGTTCAACCCCTCCTGGCTGACGCGCAACTGCCGCCAGGTGGCGTAGGCGCCGAACAGGACGACCCCGCCACCGACCGCCTGCAACAGTGTGGTGCGCACGTTGTTCACGGCGCTCAACCGGTCGGCGGCGGCGACGTGATCACCGGCGAGGTCGTGGTCCACCACGAACCCCGGAAGGACCAGCAGCACGACGAAGAGCGCGACCAGTACGGCCACCACGCCCGACGCCACAGCGGCGACGCGAGCCACGCGCCGACGGTCACGCACAGAGTCCCCCATAGCCACCGGATCCTAGAACAGGGCCGAACGCGGTGAGGCAGTGGCCGTGGTCATAGGGGCGACGGACGCGTCGTCGTCGCTCCGAGCCCGGTAGACGGTCACGATGGAGGCCCCGGCGTCGACTTCGAGCGGTCCGCTTCCACCCGGGCGCGCGCCGGTGCTCGCCGCCGGGCGGATGGACGGGGACACTGGTCGCTGTGACTGACATCCGCGAGACGCTGGACTACCAGACCTTCGGCCGGGCGGTGCGCGAACTCGCGCAGGCGATCGCCGACGACGGGTTCGAGCCCGACCTGATCCTGAGCATCGCCCGGGGTGGGGTGTTCGTGGCGGGCGGGCTGGCGTACGCGCTGGACTGCAAGAATCTGCACCTGGTGAACGTCGAGTTCTACACCGGGGTGGGCACGACGCTGGAGATGCCGGTGATGCTGGCGCCCGTGCCCGATGCGATCGACTTCTCCGGCAAGAAGGTCCTGATCGCCGACGACGTGGCCGACACCGGCAAGACGCTGAAGCTGGTGCACGACTTCTGCGTCGAGCACGTCGCCGAGGTGCGCTCGGCCGTCATCTACGAGAAGTCGCACTCGCTGGTGCAGTGCGAGTACGTGTGGAAGAAGACCGACGACTGGATCAACTTCCCCTGGTCGACGGAACCACCGGTCGTGCGGCGCGACAGCCAGGTGCTCGACGCCTGAGCCCGCCGGGCCCGGGCCGGCTCAGCTGAGGAGGAGGCAGGCGTCCCAGTTCCCGTCAGACGGGTGGAGGGCGAGGGCCGCGCCGGCGGTGCCCTCCAGGAGGGTGGCGGGTTCTCCGGTGGCGAGGGCTGTGGTGAGGTCGCGGGTGGTGGCGGCGGTGAGGGCGGGGAGGTGGGCGGCCAGGGTGGTGGAGTCCTCGGCCATGCGGTGGGTGATGCGGAGCAGGCCGGCGGTGCCGTGGCAGAGGCCGGGGCCGGAGAGGTGCCAGGTGGCGGGGGCGGCCAGGGTGGTGGCGAGGGCGGTGACGGCGGTGGCGCGCCAGTCGTCGCGGGCGAGGGCGGTGCCGGCGAGGTGGAGGGCGCGGGCGGTGCCGGGGGTGCCGTAGCACCAGGCGGCCCGGGTGTGTGGGTCGGCGGGTGGGCGGCCCGACTCGGCGTCCTCGATGCGTACCGTCATCGGCCAGCCGCCGGTGGGCAGGCGGTGGGCGGCGAGCTCGAGTGCCAGGGCCTCGATCGCCTCGTCCTGGCCGGGCGTCTGGACGCCGTGGAGGCGGGCCAGGGACAGCAGGGCGAGGGGGCCCGGGATCCCGTGTGCCAGGCCGAGGTTGAGGTGGCCGCGGGGGTGGTCGGGGTCCGCGCCGGGCAGTCCCGGGCCGCCGGCGGTCCACCAGCGCGGCAGTGCCTTGCCGGTCGGTGCGGCCAGTTCCACCAGGGCGGCGAGGAGGTCGGCGAGCGCCGGTCCGTGCGGGTCCAGGGCGAGCAGCAGCCGCCCGAGGCCCGCGGCGCCCGAGACGGTGTCGAAGGTGTGCGCCCGCAGTCCCGCGCCCGCCGCCAGGTCGGCGCGCAGCGCGGCGACCCGTCCGGCGGCGGATTCGGCGACCCGGGGCGTCAGGGCGTCCAGCAGGCCCCGGTACTCGCCGGGGCCGCGCGCCATGGTGCGGGCGGCGAAGGCCACGGCGGCGGCGCCGGAGTAGAGGCCGCCTCCGCGCATCGCCCCGGGGGCCTTGACCGCCGCCGCGAGCTGTCCGTGCGCGGCCCGGCGCAGCGCCGGGTCCTCGCCGGCCAGGACGGAGAGGGCGAGCGCCGCGCCGCTGTGGCCGGCGCCGAGCCCGGGGGTCAGGGCGGCTTCGGGGCGGGCGAGTCGGGCGGCGACGGCCTCCACCGCTTCGGCGGGGGTCATCGGCGCTCCTCCGTGGCGGTCGGGCGGGTGCGGTGGGCTTCGAGGGCGCCTCGGGCGAGTGCGTAGGCACGGCGTTCGGCTTCGCGGTCGATGCCGATGAGGCGGTTGTGGCCCATGTGCAGCAGCGAGGCGAGGGCCGGGCCTGCGGCGTCCGGGGTGAGGTGCGCGGCGTACGCGGCGAGGCGGGTGGCGCGCTCCTGCCAGGCGGCGGTGAGTGCGGGGTCGGCGGGCAGGAGGCCGCCGCCGGGGATGGCGGGGCCGTCGGGGCCGATGGCGCGCAGGGCGGCGGTGCGGTGGGTGCGGAACGCCTCATGGTGCTGCTCGGACTTGGGGTAGGTGGCGGCGATCCAGGCCCCGACGGGCGGCGCGGCCTCGCGAGCCGCCAGGAAGTCCCGGGCGGTGGCGGTGAGGTTGACGGCGGCGAGCAGTGCGCCGGGCACCGTACGGGCGGCGCGGGCCAGGCGCAGCGCCTCGAGGGCGACCAGGCTGTCGGCGTGGAAGACGCGTTCGGCGTGGGCGAGGGCCTCGGGGCCGCCGTAGCGGTCCGTCTCGGGCGCGTAGCCGTCGAGCCGCAGGTCGGCGGCGAGCCCGGCGCGGCGCAGGTCGTGGGCCCAGTCGTGGAGGGCGGGCAGCAGGTCGGCGGCGAGGGCGGGCGGGGTGCCGTGGAAGCGCAGCCGCAGGTGGGGGGCGGGGTCGCGGTAGCGGATGAAGAACCAGCGGTCCGCGGCGCCGGGCAGGGCGGCGAGGAGGCGGGGCAGGTGGTCGGCGAGGATCTCGTCGTGGCGGGCCTCGGTGGCGGCGATTCTCGCGAACAGCCAGGGGCCGCCGGGGAGTTCGGGCGTACGGGGGTGGGCGGCGGGCAGTGGCCGGCGTGCCGGGGCGGCGGCCGGGCGTGCGGCGCGGCGCAGGGGGACGACGAGTTCGGTGACGTGGCCGCGCAGCCAGCCGCCGTCACCCGCGAGGTCCTCCTGGAGCACGGTGGGCCGCCCGGAGCGGGTCTGACTGTGCAGGAGGCGCAGGTGCCAGGGGTCGTCGAGGTCGAGGCCGATCCGCTGGTCGCCGCTGAGCAGCCGCACGGCGGCGGGGACGCCCCAGCGGCGGCGCCAGCGGGCGAGGCCGTCCGTCCACTGCTCGTACGGGCTGTCGGCGGGCGGCACCGGGTCGGTGAGGCGCCAGGCGGCGGGGGCGAGGACGACCCGGCCGCGCCGCACGCGGGGCAGCGCGGGGGCACTGGCGGCGGCGCCCCAGTCCCAGGGCTGCCAGGGGCGTTGCCCGGTGAGCGCGACCTCCTGGAGGAAGCGGGCCGCGTTGGGGGCGCCGGTGCGCAGGTTGAGGGCGTGGTGGGCGGTGGCGCGGATCTCGCGGCCGAGGCTGCGGGAGTGGACGCTGAGGCGCTCGGGGTCGGCGAGGACGACGAGGTCGTCCAGCGGGATCACGGCGGGGCCGCCGTCCTCGGGGAAGGCGCTGACGCTCACGCGGTGGTCGAGCCAGCGCGGGGTGAGGGCGATGTTGGCGTGGCGGGCGCGGTAGGGGGTGAACTCCAGGTGCGCGTGCAGGAGTTCGCTGTCGTCGAGGCCGGCGGCTGCGGCCAGGAGGGCGCCGCCGCCGGAGTGGGTGCCACCGCCGGGGTGGGCAGCACCGCCGGGGTGGGCAGCACCGCCGAGGTAGGTGCCGCCGCCGAGCTGCGCGGCGAAGCGGCCGAAGGTGGCTCCGGCGCGGTCGCTGCCGGCGGTCGGCGAGAGCGCGAGGCGGAAGCGCCCGTCGTCGAGGGCGTCGAGCGAGTCGGCGGCGAGTTCGGCGTACAGCTCCATGGAGGCCGGCGGGGTGTCGGCGGCGCCCTCTGGTTGCGGGAGGACCAGCCGGGCGAGCAGGTCGTCGTCGAGGACGACCTCGGGCAGCGGCCCGCCGGGCTCCCGGTCGGCGAGGGCGCCCGCCGCGAGTTCGGCCAGCAGGCGGTCGCGCGCCGCCTCGGCGTCGGTGCGGGCGCGGGCGGGCTGCGGGTTCGCCGCGCCCCGGGCGCCCGCCGGGCGCCGGTAGCCGGCGGGCGGGCCGAGGCCCGTGTCGGGGTCGAGCAGTTCGGCGAGCGGGACGGGGCTGTCGGTGCCGTACCGCTCGACGAACTCGGCGTGGTAGGCGCGCAGGTGCTCGGGTGCGGCGGCCGGGGGCGACAGTCGCCACAACACCGTGGCGGTGTGCTCCAGTTCGGTGCGGACCTGCTCGGGCAGGACCACCTCGGCGTCGAGCGCGAGGTCGGCGTGGAGGGGTCGGTCGGTGGGCCTGAGGCGGGTCATCCGCTGCCGTGCCTCGCGCAGGACGGCGGTGGCCTGCCCGCGCGGCGAGGCGGAGGCCTGCGCCAACAGGTCTCGTACGGAGGCGAGTTCGGCGCGCACCGGGTGCCCGTCGGGCAGCCGGCCGAGGACGTGGCCGAGGAGGTCGGTGCTGTCCGAGGGCGGTGTCAGGTCGGTGAGCAGGAACCCCTGGGCGACGAGCGTGCGCACCAGCCCCGCGACCGCCTCGGCCGGGGCGGCGGGGAAGTCGGAGGCCAGCGCGGCGAGCAGGTCGGCGTGGCGCAGCGGTCGGGCGGCGTGGCGGAGGGCGGACCGGACGACGGCGGTGGCGCGGACGGTCCGCTCGGTGACGGGTTGCGCGTCCCCGGCGGCGGTGGCTCCCCGCTCGGGCAGGTAGGGCAGGACGAGCCGGTCGCCGCGCAGGACGACCTGCTGGTCGGCGGCCAGCCGCAGCCCGGCCAGGACCGGCGGCTCGGTGCGCAACCGGTCCAGGAGCGGGAGCAGCCAGCCGAGGTCGGGGCGGAACGTGCGGCGCTCGGCGCCGTCCCAGCGGACCTTGGCCCGGGCGTCGAAGCGGCCCGCCGCGACGGCGGCCATCAGCCCGAAGGGGGTGGGGCGGGTGGCCATCCGCAGCCGGTAGCGCCCGACGGCCTCGGCGGCGCGGCCCGCGGCGGCGGGGCGCAGGGCGACGGTGGCGGGGTGCAGGGCGGCGGAGGCGGGGCGCAGGGCGGCGGTGGCTGCGGGGCGTAGGGCGGCGGCTGCCTGGTCGAGCACGTCGGCGAGGGAGGGGCTGGAGACCTCGATCGCCTCGCGGAGCACCGGGTCGGCGGCGGCCTCGGCGAGGTAGGCGGCGGGGCCCTCCTCGCCCGGCCCGGCGGCGTACCGGTGCGGGCTGGCCAGGGCGGGTGTGCGCAGCAGGACGGGACCGGTCGCGGTGAACAGCGTGTCTCGGGCCGTCCCGCGCGTCTTCTTGCCCACCGTGCCGCCCCCGTGCCTCGTGACTCGTGCGTCGTGACGTGTGTGTCGTGACTCGTGTGTCGTACTTCGTGCCTTGTGTCCTCGTCGGCTCGTTGTATCCCGGCGGTCGAAACCTGTCCACGGTTGATCAGAAGTCATCAATAGTTGGCTGAATTCGCCTATTCATCCGAGTGCAGTCATTGTCGGGCCCCACCACAAGTGCCTAACGTCCGCTGCAGTCCGCCGCGGCAGTCGCGGCACCGACGGAAGGAGACCCTCATGGCGAACGACATGCAGGAGCTGTTCGACCTCGACGTCCAGGACCTCGTCGCCGCCGAGATCGGCGAGCAGGAGGAAGCGGCGTTCAGCATCTCGTGCGAAGGCTCCTGCACCCGCCCGTACTGCATCTGATCAGCGCGATCCGCCTGATCCCGTAGCAGTACGGGTACCGCCGGGCGCGGTTGCCCGGACCGTTTCGTACGGTCCGCGGCAGCCGCGCCCGGTCGCGTTCTCCCCTGATCAGCCGCCCAGCGGGCCGGGCGAGTCCGCCTCGGCGACGGGCAGCGGCCCGCGCGCCAGCCGCACCAGCTCCTGCGCGGTCAGCCCGGCCAGCCGCTCCCGGCTGTGCCGCAGCACCTCACCGGCCGCCGCCAGCAACTCCTCGTCCGTCCCCGGACGTTCGGGCAGGCCCCCTTCTCCCGCGCCGTCGGCCAGGAACTCGCCGACCGCCGCGTGCAGCCGCCCCACACCTGCCTCCCGCACGGTGAACGACAGGTGCACCGAAAGCCCCTGACGTCCCACCGCCGCATGCGGCGCGCCCCGCGGCACGTACAGCACCTCCCCCGGCGTCAGCACCGTGTGCAGCGCCACCGGCCCCGGCTCGGGCGCGAGCCCCGGGCGCCACCGCCCGTCCGCCGGCGCCTCGTGGACCGTCCACTCCTTCTCCCCCGCCAGCTGCACCACCAGCACGTCCGCATCGTCCCGGTGCACGTCCAGGCCGCGCCGCCCGGCCGCCGTCGCGAAGCAGAACGCCTCCGTACGACGGCCCAGGCGCAGCGCGATGTCCGTGGCCAACGCCCGTACGGGGCCGTGCCATTGGTCCAGCTGCGGCAACAGCAGGGTCGCGCCCTCGCCCAGCAGCGCGCCGATCCGATCGGCGTCGGCCCAGCCGTCCTCCCGCCGCCCCGCCACCGTACGGGCGGTGCAGAACCGCTCCGGCGCGACGACCTCGCCGTCCTGCACCATCTCCACGTACGGCACCCGCAGCAGCCCGCCACGCAGCACCGCGTCCAACTCCTCCGGCCGCGGCAGCCCGGCGGGCCACCCGTCCGGCCGGAACACCTGCGGCCTGCGCTCCGCCAGCGTCTTGGCGAAGGCGCCCGCGTCCCCCACCAGTTGCTCCAGCACTCGCCCCATCGCCCGTCTCCCAACGTCTCGTCCGGCCCTGGCTCCGACGGCCGACCGTCCCATGACGAACGGATGAACGAGGGGGAGCGGTTGAACCACATCCGCGACCGGAACGGGAACAGGCCACCTTCCCGGCCCGCCCGGCCCCGCGCCCGACACCGAAACCCGCAGGTCGGCAGCTCCACCACCGCGGGGCTCACGACCACCGCGGGCGAAATCCGGCGGACGTGGGATAGATCACACCGGCACGCCTGAACGGCCCACGGCCCCAGGACGTGCGGCGCCTCGTCACTCCGGCGCAGGCTCGTCCTCCTCAGACTCCCGGGCCTTGCTCGGGATGCTGCCCGGCTCCCAGCCGAGGACCGCCTCGAAGTGCCGGGCCACGTACGGACCGGGAGTCGGCCCACCGCCGCTTTCGTACCACCGGATGGTCGCGACGCTCACCTCGGCCCGCACAGCGAGCTCCCTCACAGAGATGCCCTCGGCTTCCCGAAACTCTTTCAGCGCTTTCGCCAACCGCTCGGATGCCTCACTCATAGCCCGAGCATCCCGCCCCACGAACGGTTCGTCAGCTCCTCCCGCTCCGCCCACGCCTTCCGGTCTCCGGCCGCTCCCCCAAGCGTCGGAGGCGTTCTCACCCGAAGGACCGAGGCGACCCGGGGCCGTGATGTCCGCCCTCGCTGGCAGGATGCCGGGCATGGTGAGATCACTCCACATCGACGGCTTCTCCGTGGTCGGCAAGCCGGTCGACACACCGGCCACCAAGTTCGGCGGCCAGCCCGTGTGGCGGACAGGCCCCCAGTGGCCGATCAGCGCGGCATGGGACCGGCCGATGCGGTTCGTCGCCCAGATCGAGCTGGGCCCGGTACTCGGAGCAGCCGGCGAGGGAAAGACCGCCTACGTCTTCGTGACTCACGCCGACCACGAGGAGGCCGATTTCTTCGACCCCGACGTCATCGACCCCGACGGCGGCGAGAACGCCGTCATCGTGCAGCCGGGCGGGGCCTACACCGGCCCGGTGCGCCCACTGGCGACCGGCCCCGGACTCTACGGCCGCGACGGGTCGGCGGTGGAGTTCTCCCTCGACCTCCGCCCGGTCGACGAGCCCGATCCCCTGACGGACGCGGAACTCGAAGCCCTGCCCTCCGCCGACCGGGACGGCTACCTCGACCGGATCGACGGCGACAAGATCGGCGGAGCGCCCCTGTTCTTCCAGGGCGACGACCGGCCGGACGGCGGCCCCTGGCGGCTCCTGCTGCAACTGGACGCGAACTGGGTGCCGTTCCGCCTCACCCTCGGCGCCTCGCCGAGGGTGTTCGCCCTCGTGTCCGAGGACGGCGCCCAGGGCAGGCTTCTCGTCCAGGACTCCTGAGTAGGGACAATCGAAAAGACCCGGGCTCGCCGGGAACCTCCCAGCTTGATCGACCGATTCGAACAGAGGCAGGCTCTCCCCCGTGGAAGACACCTGGACCATCATCAACTCCCTTGCCGCACAGCTCGATTCGTACGCCGACCGCAGCGACGAACAGCGCTGGACCCTCCAGGCCCTCAAGCTCCAGGAGGAGGCCGGAGAAGTCGCCGAAGCCGTCATCGGAGCCCTCGGCGTCAACCCCCGCAAGGGCCACTCCCACGACTGGGACGACGTCCGCAAGGAGGCGTGCGACGTGGCCGTCTCCGCCCTCGTCATGCTCGCCCGCATGGGCGGCGACCCCCGCCGCTTCTTCGCCGACCACCTCCACACGATCGCCGCCCGAGCGAGCACCACCCCGTGACCACCCCGCTCAAACTCGGCATCACCGTCGCCGAGCACGACCTCACCCTCGTCCACACCCTGCACCACCTCGACGCCGACGACGGCCGCAGCCGCCTCCAGCTCTTCTTCCGCGCCGCGCGCCACCAAGGCCGGCTGCAAACCGCCGAGCCGCACAAGTGCGAGGAGCTGCGCCGCTGGCCCCTCGACCGGCTGCCGCACGACACGGTGCCCTACACCGCTCAGGTGAAGCCCGGCAGTGCCTGCGCGACGGCGAGGGTGACCAGCTCGGAGTCCGTCAGCCGCAGCGGCCGGCCCGGCCATCGGCTACCTCCGATCTCGTCGTCGATCATCACGTAGAGTGCGGTCAGCAGGGCGTCCAGGTTGTTCGTCACACAACGATCCTGGACGCCTTGCCCGCGTTCCCGGGCACACCGTCAGCATTCGGATCACTTCGACGAGAGCGATGTGTCCCCCCCGGTCGAGCCGACTGCGTCCAAGCGCCCGTGACAGGCTGGGCACATGACCACGGACCGCGAGTACTCAGCCGATCTCCACTCCAAACCCTGGGTGGACACCGCTCCGGCCCAGGGAGATCTCATCGCGGCGAAGGTGCTCGTCTACGATCCCTGCGGGTTTACCTGCTCGCAGCCGGTCCCCGAAGCCGAGAGCGCCGAGTACGCCGCCCACACGTTCACCCTCGACGGCCTGGCCATCCGGTATCGCGCGGCCAAGACGACCCCCACCAAGGTCGGCCAGTTCGTCACCGTCTGGAAGAGGTCCCCGGCCGGGCCCATCCAGCCCTTCGACGCCGCGGACCCCGTCGACCTCTTCGTCATCAGCACCCGCGACGATCACCACTTCGGCCAGTTCGTCTTTCCCATGGACGCGCTCCGCCGGCACAGCGTCGTATCAGCAAACGGCTCCGGTGGGAAACGAGCCTTCCGCGTGTACCCGCCCTGGGTGACCCCTACCAACCGCCAGGCCAGCAGTGCGCAGGCGTGGCAGCTGGGCTTCTTCCTGCACCTGCACCAGGACGGGCCCATCAACCTGGCCCGCGCCCAAGACCTCTACCACCCGCAGGACGGCGCCGGCACCGGCCGGCCGTCACACCACCACGGATCACCTGCCACCACTGATCATTCGGAATGACTCGTCCAGTAGTGCTTTGTTAACGCCGACTTCCGCCACAGCCTGGAGGACCGCGACCTCAAGACCACTGACTGACGGTTTCAAAATTATCTGCAGCTGCGGTCAAGGAAGATCATGATGTGAGAGCACACTGATCCTCGCAAGCGAACGGAGCCCGCATCGATGGCAGGGTCTCTTGAGATGTGATCCAACGCTCCTGCCCCGCCTGCACGCCGCCCTGCTGACCGAACTGCGCAGAGCGGATCTGCTGGACCTGAACGACTGCGCCGTGGACGGCTCGCACGTCCGGGCCCTCAAAGGGGGAACCACGTCGGCCCCTCGCCCGTCGATCGCGCCCGTCCCGGTTCCAAGCACCACCTGACCGTCGACCGCCACGGGATCCCGCTGGCCTACATGACCCTGCGCCCAGGCCCGGGAGGGTAGGTACCGCCCTGCTGCACAGGAAGTCGGCCGGGCCGACTTCCTGTGCAGCAGCAGCGCGTGACGATCGATCTTGACCCCGTGGACGACCCGATCCGGCACCCCCTCGCCTACGCCCGTGAACCGCGCGGGTGGTCACAGAGCGACCTCGTCGTGCTCCTCGACCGGGCCGCCCGCAGGCACGGGCTCCGCTCCGGGGCGGGCAAGACGGCCGTCAGCCGACGGGAGAACCGGCGCAAGCAGCCGAGCCTGGACTCCCAGGTCCTGATCGCGGAAGCCTTCGACGTTCCGATCGCCGATATGGAGCTGTTCGGGTGGCCCGATGGGCTGCCCGGCCGCGAGGTTCCCCGGCCGCTGGGATCGGCGTACACGGTCGCTGCTGTTCCTCCGGCGGGCCAGGGCCTGCGCCGTGCTCGGCGAACGCTCCGCGTGGTGCCGCGACCTGTCCGACGCCGAGACCGCACTGTCGACGGCGGCCAGCGACCCCGCGCCGATCTCGTCGAGCGCGTCCGGGCCGCGTGACGGACGCTCGGATCGGGACATCGCCAGGCACCGGGCTGCGAGGCCCGGCCCCATGCGGGTCGCGGGGCCGGGCTTCGCGCCGCTGTCAGCGAGAAGTGCCGGACGTGCTCGCAGGGGCGCACGTCTTGGGGGCGGCGTCGTGGTGGTGTCCGGCGAGCCAGAACCCGGCGAGGAGTCCGGCGACCGCCAGGACCTTGTGCCGGTTCTGCTTCCACCATGACGGCGATCCGGCTGCCATGAAGCGCAGTTGCGTGAACTCAGGATGCTCGCGGGGCGGCGTGTCCTTGAACAGTCCCATCTCAGGTGAACCTCCTCTCCCCTTTGGGAGGTTCATGACCATACGGTGCTATCCGCCTTGATCGCAGATATTTAATCCCGCCTCACCGTCCCCAATGGGCCGGTCCACGCGTAGCCGGGTGTGTCCGGAGCTTCAGCCCCGGTATCCGGTTCCGGGTACGCGGGGCTCGAACTCCCCGCACAGGTACGTCTCCGGGACCTCCTCCGTCACCGGCACCGACCAGTAGTCGTGCTTGCGCCTCACGGCCAGGTACTGCGCCCTGTCATCGCGATGGCAGCGGATTCCCATCACGCTCTGGCCGGCCGGCGAGTAGTCGGAGAACAGACACGTGACACAGCTGCGGAGGCGGAAACCGTCCGGCAGTACGGCGGCCAGCCGGAGCAGGCCGTCCTCGAACCATTCGCCCTCCGCCGAGAAGGTTTGCCCCTCGAGGTCCATGGACAGCCGAACGAACGCGCCGCTCCGCAACGCCTCTCCCTCGCTCAGCTCCACCGCGAACCGGATCGGGACCAGCCGATTCCCCTCGGGCCCCTCCAACGTGCACAGGAAGTCACAGGTGAGGACGCAGGCCGTCAGGGAGTCGAGGCTGTCGAGGGAGAGACCGGCCTCGACCGCGGCGGGCACGTCGACCGGTACCAGCCAGTCGAAGTTGTCCCCGCAGACGTCGACACCGCGCACGGTGGCGTGAATCTCGAAACTCAGCATCCGCGTTCCGTCCAGCGGCTCGAACCGCCACGTGACCGGCTCCGCACCGTGTTCATCGGCGTACTCGCCCGGGAAAGACTGCGGGATCACCATCCACCTCCACAGGGATGACCCCGCGTGCTCCTGCACAGGGAGTCGGCCCGGCCGACTTCCTGTGCAGCGACGCGGAGATCGGTCTTGACCTCAACCTTGCTTGAGATTCTACGGTACTTGCACCAACGATCGTTCGAGGAGGCAGTTTTGACCACCCACCACATGTCCGACGCCGAGCTCGCCGACCAGCCGGCCGCGTACTGGACGGGCGTGGCCTACGAAGCCCTCATCGCGTTCACCCGGTCGCAGCAGGCCGAACTGGGGTTCACCCAGCCGCAGTTCTGGCTCCTGCGCAACCTGTCGGAGAACGACCTCTCGCCCGACGGCCGCGGCAGGACCGTCCCGGAACTCCAGCAGGCCATGAGGTCCTACATCCGGCCCGGGGACGACCTGAGGGCCGAGGCCGAAGTCCTGCTGGAGCGCGGCTGGATCACCCGCGACCCCGACGAACGCCTCTGGATCACCGAGGCGGGCGAGGCGGCGCGCGTCGGTCTCAAGCATCACGCCCCGGCGATCCGGGCCCGCATCCATCAGGGCATCGACGACGCCGACTACGTCACCACGCTGAAGGTGCTCCAGCGGATGATCCGGAACGCGGGCGGCAGCCTCAGTTAGTGCTGCTCCGCGGAGGTTTGTCGAGGGGTGTTGATCAAGTGCGGCGGCGCGCTCCGAGCGCCGCCGCAACGGCCGCCCCTGCCCGTTGCTCGCCACGCACGGTCAATGATCAGGGCGGGCCGACGCGCCGCACGGCAGGATGGGCCCATGCCGAAGAACTATCTCGACGCTCTCGCGCCGGGCGGCTCCGGGCCGATCCGTGTGCCCGCAGGACTGGTCATCCTCGTCGGCCCTCCCGCCTCGGGCAAGACGAGCTTCGTTCGGGCGCTGATCGAGCGTCGGCAGATCGACACCGAGGTCGTGGTGTCCAGCGACGAGATCCGCGCGGAACTCTTCGGCACGTCACCCGCCGACGCGGACTCGGAGGCGGCGGACGGACGGATCTTCGAGGAACGCGACCGCAGAATCGCCGCCAGGCTCGCGGCCGGGCACAGCGCCGTCGCCGAGTCCACGAACGTCACCCCGCAGGCGCGCGCACGACTCATCGCCCTCGCCAGGCGCTACAACGCCCCGGTGACCGTGCTGCGATTCGACCCGGACCTCACCGACCTCCTCCAGCAACACGCGAAGCGAGGCCGCACCGACCTCACCGCCGAAGACGTCCGCGCCTACGCCGCGGTCATGGCCCGGCACGCCACCGCCGACCAACTGCGGTCCGAGGGTGCAACCGCCGTCCACGACGTCCCCGGACGCCGCCAGGCGACCACGCCCGCCGAGGCCGCCGCGCGCTTCGAATTCGACTGAGGGACATGGCCCGGGCGCGGGTCGGATGCCCAAGGATGGGGCGCATGACGAACGAGATCCCGATGACGGGGACGACTGCGCGTCCCGGGCCGCCACACCTGCTCGGCCTGACCGAGCCGGCGGGGCGGCCCGGCAACGTGTCCGAGAGCTTCTGGTCGAAGCTACTGGAAGTCGGCTGGGCGGGGCGGCTGCGCTCCGAGGACGGCCGGACCCGGTTCCAACTGCACTACTACGGGCAGCTGTTCGACGGTGCGGTGCACGGGTATGACGCCATGTTCTGCGAGAGCTGGGACGAGGAGCGGGAGGCGTTCGTGGACCCCGACGACCCCGGCCTGGCCGTGCTCGCCGACGGTCGTCGCATCCCGTTCGAGGTCGCCCGGCACGCCGCCTTCGACGCGCTGTCCGTCGTCGCCACGAACGGGCGCGGCCGGGCCACCGATGTCGTGTCGGAGGAACTGGCCTGAGTGCGCGAGGCACGGCCGGGGTCATCCCCTCCCCCGGCGGGGCAGGAGGAGGCAGAGCGGGAGCGCCGCCGCGGTGATGGCGGTGGTCCACCAGAAGGCGGTGGCGAAGCCGGTGGCCAGGGCGGCGGGGGTGCGGGTGTCGGCGGTGGTGCGCTGGAGGATGACGATGAGGAGGGCGGTGCCGAGGGAACCGCCGATCTGCTGGGTGACGCGGCTGATGCCGGAGGCGGCGGGGATGTCCTCGTGGCGCAGGCCGAGGTAGGCGCCGCCCATCAGGGCGATCATGGCGGCGCCGAGGCCGAGGCCGCGGGCGAACAGGACGGCCATCAGCAGGGTGTCGTCGGTGGTGGCGGTGACGAAGCCGAAGGGGACGGTGGCCGCGAGGGTGACGGCGAAGGCGGCGAGGGCGACGGGGCGGGCGCCGATGCGGTCCATGTACCGGCCGGCGAGGGAGCGGGAGAGCAGGGTGCCGAGCCCCTGCGGGATGAGCAACAGGGCGGCGCCGAGGGCGGATTCGCCGCGGACCTGCTGCCAGTAGAGCGGCATCAGCAGCATGGCTCCGTACAGGGCGGCTCCGGCGAGGAGGAGCAGGGCCGTGGAGGAGGCGAGGGCCCGGTGGCGGAGGAGGCGGATGTCGAGCAGGGCGTCGGCTCCGCGGCGCAGGGCCCAGGCGACGTACCCGGCGAGCAGGACGGCGCCCAGGGGGAGGAACGGTCCGCCGAGCCGGGTGAGGCCGTAGACGACGGCGGTGATGCCGGGCAGGAGGAGCAGCATGCCGACGACGTCCGGGCGGGGTGCGCGGCCGGGGCGCGGCCCGTCCTCGGGGAGGTTGCGGCGGGCCAGGTAGCCGCCGGCGAGGCAGAAGGGGACGTTGAAGAGGAAGATCCAGCGCCAGTCGCCGAGGTGCAGGATGACTCCTCCGAGCACCGGGCCGATGACGGGGCCGAGGGCCGTGGGCACGGTGATCAGCGCCATGGTCCTGCCGGTGTCGCGGCCTTCGGCGGCCTGCATGACCAGCGTGGCCATGAGCACCATCATCACGCCGCCTCCGACGCCCTGGACGGCCCGGAAGGCGATCAGGCTCGGGGCGTTCCAGGCCGCCGCGCACAGGACGGACCCGGCGAGGAACAGGGCCAGGGCGAGGAGCCAGAGCCGCTTGCCGCCGAGGACGGCCTGGGCCCAGCCGACGGCCGGCATGGTGGCGGAGAGGGCGAGCAGGTAGGCGGTGCTGACCCATTGGACGGTGGCGAGCGGGGTGTGCAGCTGCCCGGCGAGGTCGTCGATGGCGACGCTCATGATCGTGGTGTCGAAGATGACGGCGAGCGCGCCGACGATCAGCGTGTAGGTCAGTCGCCGCAGGGCCGGGTCGACCGGGGAGCGGGTGTCGCGGGTGCTCATGGGCGGGCACTCCTTAAGATACAGCGGTCTATCTTACGGAGGGCAGAGTAGGACGGCAGGCGTAAGATAGGCAAGTCTTTCTAATCGGAGGAGCGACGATGACCGAACGACGACGCGGCGCAGCCCTGGAGAACGCCCTGCTCGACGCGGCCTGGGAGGAGCTCACCGCCGTCGGCTACGCCAGGTTCACCGTCGACGCCGTCGTCAAGCGCGCCGCCACCAGCCCCCCGGTGCTCTACCGCCGCTGGCCCGACCGCGAGGCCCTCGTCCGGGCGACCCTCGCCCACGTCGGGCGCAGGAGCATCCTGGCCACCCCCGACACCGGGAGCCTGCGCGGGGACGTGCTGACGCTCATGCGCGAGATCAACGCCACCCGCGTCCAGCTCGTCACCGTCATGAGCGTCTACCTGGCCGGCTACCACCAGGAGACCGGCACCAGCCCCCGCGACCTGCTCGACCCGTCCGTCACCGGCCGTAAGCAGGCCCTCGACGTGATGTACGAGCGCGCCGCCGCCCGCGGCGAGGTCGAGGCGGAGCGCCTGACCGAGCGCATGAAGACGCTGCCCTTCGACCTGCTGCGCCACGAGTTCCTGACGACCTTCGCCGCCGTTCCCGACCACGTGCTCGAGGAGATCGTCGACACGCTCTTCCTGCCCCTGGTGCGCTGACGCGTGCGCTGAAAGCCCCGCCGTGACCGGGCGTGGTCACGGCGGGGCTCCACTCACAACGTCACCGCTTCATGTAGACGCTGTCCATGAACTCCATGATCTGCTGGTCCGTGACCCGGTGGCCGTCGCGGTGGCCCATCGCCAGGTCGGCCTCGCTGATCATGCCGGCCAGCCGGTCGCCGTCGATCACCGGGATGCGGCGGATCTGGTGCTGCTCCATCTTCTTGAGCACGGCGTCCACGGTGTCGTCGACCCGTACGCAGTGCAGGTGACCGGCCAGCTCGATGGCGGTCATGGTGGCGGGATCCTTGCCCTCGGCGAGACAGCGCACCACGATGTCACGGTCGGTGATGATGCCGTGGAGCTTCTGGTCGTCGCCGCAGATCGGCAGCGCGCCGACGTTCATGTCGCGCATCATCTTCGCGGCCTCGTCCAGCGTCTGGTGGGCGCCGATGCACTGGGCGCCGGTGTGCATGATGTCTCGGGCAGTGGTCACGGGGACTCCTTCGTCGGTGTTCCCCCCTGTTGCCCCCCGACGGCCTTCCCCCGGCGGCCCACAGCGCCGCTCCCGAGGTGACCGTGCCCTCACCGTAGGCCACCGGGCCGCACCTTGCCACGCGTCGCGGGGCCCGGACCTCGCCCCGGTACCGTCGGTCACAATGTCCGCTGTTGCAGGTGGCCGGATACGGGAGGGGAAGCGATGGACATCGTCAGGGATCTGGGGGCGGCGCTCGGCTGCGGGGACGGGGCTGCCACGGATATCGGCCCGGGCCACCACCGGCTGGCCACCCCGGAGTTGACCGTCGACGTCCTCGGCGACGCCCGTACCGCCCACCGGGTGGTCCACCTCCTGCCCGGCGGAGGGCTCAACGTCGCCGCCGCCTACTGCACGGCGCAGGGCCGCAGCCTCGCCCGCTTCCTCGCCGACCACGGCTACCTGGTCATCGGCACCACCCCGCGCGAGGACGCGCTGACGCCCGACCTCATCGGACCGCACTGCGCCGACTGGGGCCTGGACGGCCACCGTACGGACCTCGGGCGCGTCCTCGATGCCGCCACCGCCGTCACGGGCCTGCCGTACGAGCTGCTCGGCCACTCGGCCGGGGCCGCGCTCGCCCTGGCCACGGCCGCCGCCCGCGGCGAGGACGCGGGGCTCCGACGCGTCCTCGTCCTCGACACCACCGGCCCGTACGACCCTCGGACGCACCCGGAACTCGCGGCGAAGGCCGACGCCCTGACCGACCACTTCCTCCACCAACTCGCCTCCGGCGTCACGACGGTGGACCCCGGCCTGAAAGCCCTCCTCACCCGCGCCGCCACCGCCCCGGACTCCCCCAGCGCCCTCCCCCGCCCGGCCGGTCGTACAGGCCGGTTCACCAACCTGGGCCTCCTCCACTACGCCCTCACCCACACCCGCGACCTCCCCGGCCCCGTGAACTGGATCTACCACCGCGCCCAGAGCAGCGGCACCCACACCTTCGGCCCCACCCCGGCCGAGGACCACTTCACCCTCGACCACACCCCCTTCCCCGTCTGGCGGCAGGCCATCGCCCGCCTCGGCAGCGGCCTCCAACCCACCGCCCTGCTCCGCGACTTGGCGGCGATCTGGGCCCAACGCACCGACGTCCACCACATCGACTGGCCGGCCGTACGCGCCGACGTCGTCTGGCTGAACACCGAACTCGGCCGCGGCGACCACGACTTCGGCGCCCGCCTCATCCGCACCGGCGGCGCGAGCGTCGACTACCGCGTCGTCCCGGGCTACGGCCACGGCGACATCGTCTGGTCGGCCACGGCCGAGCGCGACGTGTGGCGGTACCTGCTCCCCGAGTAGGTTCAGCGGCTGGCCGCGAAGTGCCGCAGGAACAGCGCCTCGACGTGCGCCATGTTCCGGATCTCCTCCGGGTCGACGCTCTCGTTCGGCGCGTGGATCCGGCAGCGCGGCTCCTCGACGCCCATCAGGACGATCTCCGCCTCGGGGAAGGTCGTGGCGAGGACGTTGCACAGCGGGATCGAGCCGCCCTGGCCGAGGAAGGACATCGGTTTGCCGTAGACCTCCTGCATGGCCTTGTCGAGGGCGGCGTACGCGGGGCCGCCGGTCTCGGCCTTGAAGGGTGCGCCGGCGCTCTCCCGCTCCACGGAGACGCGTACGCCCCAGGGCGCGGCCGCCTCCAGGTGTGCGACCAGGGCGTCCTGGGCGGCCCGGGCGTCGGTGCCGGGCGGGACCCGCAGGCTGATCCGGGCGCGGGCGGTGGCCGGGACGGCGGGGACGGAGCCGACCACGGGCGGGCAGTCGATGCCGATGACGGTGACGGCGGGGCGGGCCCAGAGCCGGTCGGCGACGGTGCCGGAGCCGGTGAGCCGGGCGCCGTCCAGGACGCCGGCGTCGGTGCGGAAGGTGCCTTCGTCGTAGCCGACGCCGCTCCAACTGCCCTCGCAGTCCAGCCCGTTGATCCGGGTGCCGCCGTCGGCGTCGCGCAGCGAGTCCAGGATCCGGATGAGCGCGGCCAGGGCGTCGGGGGCGGGGCCGCCGAACATGCCGGAGTGCACGTCCCCCTTGAGCGCCTCGACGGCGAGGACCACGTAGACGACCCCGCGCAGCGAGGTGGTGGCGGTGGGGACGCCGACGGCGGCGTTGCCGGTGTCGCAGATCAGCAGGGCGTCCGCGTGCAACTCCCCGGCGTGCGGGGGCACGTACGCCTCCAGGCCGCCGGTGCCCTGCTCCTCCGAGCCCTCGACCACCAGCTTCAGGCCGACCGGGACGGACTCGCCGAGCGCCCGCAGCGCGGTGAGGTGCATGACGATGTTGCCCTTGCAGTCGGCGGCGCCGCGCCCGTACCAGCGGCCGTCGCGCTCGGTGAGTTCGAACGGCGGGGAGGTCCAGGCGGGCCCGTCGAGCGGGGGCTGGACGTCGTAGTGGCTGTAGAGCAGCACGGTCGGGGCGCCGGGCGGGGGCGGGCGGTGGCCGACGACGGCGTGGCTGCCGTCCGGGGTCTCCTCCAGGTGGACGTCGCGCAGTCCGGCCTCCGTGAAGGCGGCGGCGACCCACTCGGCGGCCTCCCGGCACTTCTCCGGCGGGTACTGCCGGGGGTCGGCCACGGACGGGATGGCCACCAGCTCCGCCAGGTCGACCTTGGCGCGGGGCATCAACTCGTCGATCCGGCGGGCGAGTTCGTCGGTCATGGTTCCGCTCCTCCTTGCGGGCTACGTACGGGCTACGCGCGGACTGCTTGCGGACTGCTTGCGGACTGCTTGCGGACAACTGACGGACTACTGGCGGACGGTGTCACGCAGGTCGAGGCCGTCGAGCTTGTCCTGGAAGGCGGCGAGCCGGTCGGGGCAGTACACCGAGAGCACGAGCGCCTCGGCCCGGACGATCGCCGCGTCGGAGAGCACCGGGCGCTGGCCCGGCCCGCCCGCGCCGTTGGACATCCCGTACTTCCACTGCGCCTGGTTGAGCGCGTTCGCCGGGTTCGCGCAGACGGCGCCGCCGTCCTCGCCGAGGGTGTGGGTGATCTGGTCGTTGGAGGGCACCGGGTAGCCGGCCGAACTCAGCTTCGCGGAGAGCTGTTTCGCCTTCTCGTTCGCCAGGTCGGTGGCGTGCAGCTGGGAGAACGACAGCAGGCCCGTGACCAGCATCGCGACCAGCAGCACGATCGAGCCGAGATAGATCCAGCGGTGCCGGGAGGCCGTCAGGCTCCTGGTCATGACGCCGCACCTCCTTCCGTACCCCGGCGTTCCTCCGCCTCCTGGACGGCCAGCTCGGCGGCGGCCTCGGGTGAGCGCCAACTCGGCTTGCGCAGCCGCAGGAAGAGGAACGGGATGAGCAGCCCGAGCACCAGCAGACCGCCTCCGACGATCCCGATGTACGACCAGACGCTGCCGCTGCCGAACTGCGAGGACGGCACGAAGCCGATGCCCATCGCCGCCGCCGAGGCGAGCAGGCCGATCACGCACATCGGCACCAGCGCCGGGGCGCGGTAGCCGCGCGGGTGGTCGGGCTGGGTGCGGCGCAGCCGGATCGCGGCCGTGAACATCAGCAGGTAGACGATCAGGTACACCTGGGTGGTGATCACCGAGAAGATCCAGTAGGCGCTGGAGACGTTCGGGATCAGCGCGTACAGCAGGGCGATGGCGGTGGTGACGACGCCCTGCGTGACCAGCAGGTTCTGCTGGACGCCCTCGCGGTTGAGCTTCTGCAGGAAGGGCGGCAGGTAGCCCTCCTGGCGGGAGATCATCAGCAGGCCCTTGGACGGCCCGGCCAGCCAGGTCAGCATGCCGCCGAGCGAGGCGGCGATCAGCGCCACCGCGATGACCGGCGTGAACCAGCCGATGTGGAAGTACTGGAAGAAGGCGTCGAACGCCTGCATCACCCCGGCGGTGAGGCTCAGTTCGGCCGAGGGCACCACCCAGCTGATCGCCAGCGCGGGCAGGATGAAGATCGCCAGCACCATCGCGGAGGCGGTGAACATCGAGCGCGGGAACTCCCGGGCCGGGTCGCGCAGCGAGGAGACGTGGACGGCGTTCATCTCCATGCCGGAGTAGCTGAGGAAGTTGTTGACGATCAGCACCAGGCTGGCCAGGCCCGTCCACTGCGGGAACAGGTGCGAGGCGTCCATCGGCGCGGCCGAGGCGTTGCCCTGCCCGAGGAAGACGAAGCCGAGCACCACCAGCAGGGTGCCGGGGATCAGCGTGCCGATCACCAGACCCACCGAGGACAGCCCGGCGACGGCCTTCGTCCCGCGCGAGGAGACCCAGACGCCCGTCCAGTACAGCACCATGATCACGAGGGCGGTGTACGGGCCGTTGCTGGCCAGCCGGGGGTTCACCACGTACGCGACCGTCGAGGCCACGTACGCCAGCAGCGACGGGTAGTAGAAGATCGTCATCGCGAACTGGCACCAGACGGCCAGGAACCCGAGCGGCTTCGACAGCCCCTCCGACACCCACCGGTAGACCCCGCCCTCCCAGCCCGAGGCCAGCTCGGCGGAGACCAGCGCCGTCGGCAGCAGGAACACCACCGCCGGCACCAGGTACAGGAACACGCAGGCCAGCCCGTACACCGCCATCGTCGGGGCGGAGCGCAGACTGGCCACCGAACTCGTGGTCATCAGCGCCAGCGTGACCCAGGACATCCGCGGCGCGGCGGCCACCCGGCCGGCCACCGAACCCCCACGCTCCCTGGTCCCGGCACCGGCCTCACCACCCGAACCGGACCCGGGCGGCGACGCGTCCGTGGCACTCATCGGTCCTCCTCCGAAGGGGGCCCCGAGGCGGGCCGCACCCGGCCAGTCCACCGGCCCCCCGAGCCCGCCGCATGCGGCGTACGCCCGTACGGGTGAGGGTCCCTCGGGTCCCCTGGGCGCCCTGGGCGCCCTGGGCGCCCTGGCTCCCGTCAGCCGCCGGAGAAGGTGTGGCTGCGACCGGGTGTCGGCGTGGCCGTGGCCGCGACCGTGGCCACGGAGAGTGGCAACGGAGTTTCGGCGCCCGAAGTCACCCGGCGACGATCAGGCGGTAGCCGTAGTCCACGCTCTCCCGCTCCAGCAGGTCGGCATGCCGGCGGTGCCAGGCCCCCGACGCGAGGTCCTCGCGCAGGCGGGCGATGGCCGGTTCCACGACGGAGGGCGGCAGTTGGGCGAAGGTGGAGCTGGCCTGCCGGATCGTCGCGTCGAGGTAGAGCTCGGGGCGGCGCCAGTAGGCGATCTGGAAGCCGTCGGTGAAGTCGTGCGGGATGGGGAAGGGCAGGACGGTGTGGGCGTCGAGGGCGTCGACGACGGTGTGCAGGGGGGTGAAGCGGGCGTGCTCGAGGTCGCGGATCTCGGGGAGGTACTCGCCCAGGAGCCACAGTTCGGTGCGGTGGGTCGGGTCCCAGGTGAAGACGACCTGCCGGCGGGCCACGCGCCGCATCTCCGCGAGGCCGCCCAGTGGGTCGGGCCAGTGGTGGACGGTCATGACGGCCATGGCCGCGTCGAACGAGTGGTCGGGGAAGGGGAGTTGCTCTGCGCCCGCCCTGACCTTCACCGCCCCCGGGTGCTGGTCGAGCATGATCTGCGACGGGTCGACGGCGGTGACCTCGACGCCTTCCGGTTCGTAGGAGCCCGCACCCGCGCCGACGTTGACGACCGTGCGGGCGCCCTCGAGTGCGAGCCCGATCAGGGCGTGCAGGCGGGGGTCGGGGCGGCGGATGCGGCTGTAGTCGGTGCCGATGCGGTCGTAGGTGGCCGGGGCGCGGCCGGTGGTGGTGTCCATGGGGCCAGCCCACCAGGCGGTCCCGCGCCGGGGCCAGAGTTTTAGCATGGGCCGAATGTTGAGGTTCCAGCTGAGCGTGCCGGACCTGGCCTCGGTCAGGTTCACCGTGTCGCCGTTGCAGGAGACGGTGCTGAGCCTGTGGGCCTGGCACAACCCGGTGCGCCACGCCGTGCACCAGCCGTTCCTGCGCCGGTCCGCGCCGCTGCTCCCCCAGGTGGACTGGCCGCTGCTGCAGGCGCTGGTCGGGCCGCGCCGTCTGCTGCCGGACTTCCTGACCCCGCACCCGCCCGTGCCGAACCCCGACATCGACGAGGAGTTCCAGGCGCTCCGGGCCACCCCGCCCGACCAGGTCGTCCGCGAGCTGCACCTGGTGGCCGACGGGAAGCCCCTGCACCCGCGGCTGCGGCAGGCCGACAGGAAGCCGAGCCAACTGCTCGGCCGGATCGCCGACACCCTCCACGCGTACTGGGCGCTCGTCGTCGCCCCGCACTGGCCCCGCATGCACGCCGTGCTGCGCGCGGACGTCCTCCACCGCGCCCGGCAGCTCACGGACGCGGGCGCCGCCGAGCTGTTCCACGGCATCGACCCCGGGCTGGAGTGGCGCGGCGGCGCCCTGGTCATGGACGCCTGGCCCGGCGAACAGCACGACATCGCCGTGGACGGCCGCGGCATCGCCTTCTCGCCCTCCCTGTTCTGCGACCACGCCGTCACCCTCGCCGACCCGGCCCTGCCGCCCAGGATCTGGTACCCGGCGCGCGGCCGCGCCACCGTCTGGCACAGCGCGACGGCCACCCCGCCCGAGGCCCTCGCGGACCTCCTGGGCCGCACCCGCGCCCGCGTCCTCCTCCACCTCGCCGAGCCCTGCGGCACCACCGACCTCGCCGACCGGCTCCAGCTCAGCCCGGGCGCCGTCAGCCAGCATCTGGGCGTGCTGCACCGCGCCGGGCTGGTCACCAGGGCCCGCCACGGGCACATCGTGCTGTACCTGCGCAGCCGCCTCGGCGACCAGCTGGCCGGTTGATGTCGCCCCTCCCCCAGGGGCAGGCCGCTTCCGCGCTGTCCCGTAGACCGACTCTTGGCACTCCTGCCTCTAATATGCAATTGCAAGCAATAAGCAAGAAGGAGCGAGGAGCCCATGGCGGGATCACCCGTGGTGCTGGGGATCGAATCGTCCTGCGACGAGACCGGGGCCGGTCTGGTGCGCGACGGCGTGCTGTTGGGCCACGCCGTCGCCTCGTCGATGGACGAGCACGCCCGCTTCGGCGGCGTCGTCCCCGAGATCGCCGCCCGGGCCCACGTCCACGCGATGGCCCCCGTCGTCCGGGAGGCCCTGGACCGGGCCGGGCTGACCCTGGCCGAGGTCGGCGCCGTCGCCGTGACCACGGGCCCGGGCCTGTCCGGGGCGCTGCAGGTCGGGCTGGCGGCCGCCAAGGGGTACGCCTTCTCGCTCGGCGTGCCGCTGTACGGCGTCCACCACCTCGCCGGGCACGTCGCCGCCGCGACGCTGGACGGCGGGCCGCTGCCGAACCCGTGCGTCGTACTGATCGTCTCCGGCGGGCACACCTCGCTGCTGCTCGTCCGGGACCTCGCCCGCGACCCGATCACGCACCTCGGCGACTCCCTGGACGACGCGGCCGGGGAGTGCTTCGACAAGGTCGCCCGGATCCTCGGCCTGCCCTACCCGGGCGGGCCCGCGATCGACCGCGCCGCCCGCGACGGCGACCCGAAGGCCGTCCGGCTGCCGCGCCCGCTCAGCGGGCCGAACGACCCGCCGTACGCGTTCTCCTTCTCCGGGCTCAAGACCGCCGCCGCCCGCTGGGTCGAGGCCCAGCGGGCGGCCGGCGCCGCACCGAACGTCCCGGACGCCTCCGCCGCGCTCCAGGAGGCGATCGCCGACACCCTCACCCGCAAGGCCGTCCGGGCCTGCACCGACCACGGCATCGACACCCTGGTCGTGGTCGGCGGCGTCGCCGCCAACTCCCGCATCCGCGCCCTCACCGAGCGCCGCTGCGCCGCCGCCGGGATCACCCTGCGCGTCCCGGCACTGGGGCTGTGCACCGACAACGGCGCCATGGTCGCCGCCATCGGGGACCTGCTGGCGCGCTCCGGCGCCGAGCCCGCGCCGCTGAGCATCTCCATCGACCCCTCGGCGCCGCTGGAGTACGCCGCCCTCACCCCGACGGCCGCCGCGCGGGCGGCCTAGACCCGCCCCGCCGTGGACTCGCGGACCCGCAGGGCCCAGTCGTGCCGCCGCACGGCGCCGGGCTCGGCCCGGCCGGCCAGGAGGTCGCTGAGGAGGGCGGCGCAGGCGCGGCCGTAGTCCGACGGGCGCAGGTCGACGGCGGTGACCCGGGGGCCCGAGCCGCGCGCCGCCGCGCCGTCGACGCAGGCCGCCACCAGCAGGTCCGCCCCGACCCGTCGGCCCGCCCGGGCGGCGGCGGCCAGCACGCCGGGGACGGCGCCGTCGGGGGCGCAGACCACCGCGTCCACGCCCGGGGTGCCGCCGAGCAGTTCGGCGGTGGAAGCCTCGGCCTCGGCGGGTGTGGCGGCGAAGGGCACCGTCCGTACGGGCACCTCGACGCCTTCGCGGGCGCTCCAGGCGTCGGCGGCGGCCCGCAGGGCGGCGGCCCAGTCGGAGCCGGGGCCGGGGGCGAGGAGGGCGGGGCGGCGGGCGCCGCGTTCGGCGAGGTGGTCGAGGAGGGCGACCAGGGAGGCGGCGTTGTCGCACACCACGGCGCCGCTCGGGGTGGCGCCGCCGCCCAGGTAGCGCTCGCCCGTGACGACCGGGACGCCCGCGCCGAGCAGGTCCGGGACCTCGGGGTCCTCGACCTCCGGGTCGATCACCAGCAGGCCGTCCACCCGGGCGGCGAGCACCCCGCCGGCCGCGCTGCCTGCGGCCGTGCCGGGGGCGAGCAGGACCAGGTCGAGCCCGTCCTCCCTGGCCCGTTCGACCGCACCGAAGGCCAGGTTCATGTAGTAGTCCAGCCGGGTCGCGGTGCGCGGCAGGTGCAGTCCGATCGCGCCCGTGCCGGCGCGGCGCAGGCTGCGCGCGGCGGCGTTCGGCCGGTAGCCGAGTTCGCGGGCCACGGCCCGGACGTGCTCGCGGGTGGCCTCGGAGACCCGGCCGGAGCCGCCGAGCGCGTTGGAGGCGGCGCTCTTGGACACCCCGGCCGCCCGGGCCACGTCGATCAGGGTCACGGAGCGGCTGGTCACAGCCCGGAAGTCTAGACGTTGCCCCGACAGCCTCTTGCTGGAACGTTCCAGCACTGCTTACGATGCGCCCGCTGGAACGTTCCAGCAAAGGCCCCCCACCCCAAGGGAGACACCCGCATGACGCGCGGATTCGATGTCGTGGAAACCGGAATCGCCGAGCTTCGCGCGGCCCTGGAGAAGGGCGAGACCACCGCCGTCGGCCTGCTCGACGCCTACCTCGCCCGGATCGAGGCCTACGACCGGCCCGGCACCGCCACCGCCCTCAACGCCATGGTCGTGATGAACCCGGACGCCCGCGCCGAGGCCGAGGCGTCCGACGCCCGCCGGGCGCGCGGCGAGACCCTCGGCCCGCTGGACGGCATCCCCTACACCGCCAAGGACAGCTACCTCGCGAAGGGCCTCACCGCCGCCGCCGGTTCGCCGGCCTTCGAGCACCTCGTCGCCCAGCGCGACGCCTTCGCGATCGAGCGGCTGCGCGCGGGCGGGGCCGTGCTCATCGGCCTCACCAACATGCCGCCGATGGCCAACGGCGGCATGCAGCGCGGCGTTTACGGCCGCGCGGAGAGCCCGTACAGCGCCGACTGGCTGACCAGCGCCTACGGCTCCGGCTCCTCCAACGGCTCGGGCACCGCGACGGCGGCCTCCTTCGGCGCCTTCGGCCTCGGCGAGGAGACCTGGTCCTCCGGCCGGGCCCCGGCCTCCAACAACGCCCTGTGCGCCTACACCCCCAGCCGCGGCGTGATCTCGGTGCGCGGCAACTGGCCGCTCGTCCCGACCATGGACGTCGTCGTCCCGCACACCCGCACCATGGCCGACCTGCTCGAACTGCTCGACGTCGTCGTGGCCGACGACCCGGAGACCCGCGGCGACCTGTGGCGCGCCCAGCCGTGGATCCCGCTGCCCGCCGCCTCCCTGGTCCGCCCCGCCGCGTACCCGGACCTCGCCCCCGCCGACGCCCCGGCCGCCCGGGCCGCGCTCGCCGGCAAACGCCTCGGCGTGCCCCGGATGTACATCAACGCCGACCCCGAGGCCGGGACCAACCCCGAGGGCGGCATCGGCGGCCAGACCGGGCAGCGCGTCGACACCCGCCCCTCGGTGATCGCCCTGTGGGAGACCGCCCGCCGGGACCTGGAGGCCGCCGGCGCCGAGGTCGTCGAGGTCGACTTCCCCGTCGTGACCAACTACGAGTCCGACCGCCCCGGCGCGCCCTCCCTGTTCACCCGGGGGCTGGTCGGCCGCGACTTCCTCACCGTCGAGATCGAGGACCTCTCCGCCTGGGCCTGGGACGACTTCCTGCGCGCCAACGGCGACCCGGCCCTCAGCACCCTGACCGAGGTGGACGGCGACCGCATCTGGCCCGTGCAGGACGGCGAACTCCCGGGCCGCTACCAGGGGTTCGAGGACTCCATCGGCGACTACCCGCGCTTCGTGCGCGAGCGCCCGTACGCGTCCTTCACCGACATGCCGCACCTGGAGGAGGGCCTGCGCGGGCTGGAGGAGACCCGCCGCGTCGACCTCGAGGAGTGGATGGACGGGCTCGGCCTGGACGCCGTGGTCTTCCCCACCGCCGCCGACGTCGCCCCGGCGGACATGGACGTGAACGAAGCCTCCGCCGACCTCGGCTGGCGCAACGGCGTCTGGGTCGCCAACGGCAACCTGGCGCCCCGCCACCTCGGCATCCCGACCGTCACCGTGCCCATGGGCACCATGGCCGACACCGGCATGCCCGTCGGCCTGACCCTCGCCGGCCGCGCCTACGACGACAACGCGCTGCTCACCCTCGCCGCCGCCTTCGAGGCGACGGGCAGCCGGCGCACGGAGCCGCCCCGCACGCCGCGCCTCGCGGCGGAGTGACGGTCAAGTGACGGCCGAGTAAGGACTGAGTGAGGGTTTGGTGACGGCGGATCGATAGCGGATCGACGGCGGATCGAGGGCAGGGTTGTCGATCATGGTGAACACCGCCTACGGTGTTGCCCGCCGTGGTGCACGGGAAGACCGGTGGACGCCCCTCAACGGGCCGATTCCGGCGCGGCCCTCGCCACTGTGAACGGGAAGTGCCCCCGACGCGCCCGCATCCGATGCGGGCAGTCACCGGCGCCGCGAGGCGCACGGGAAGACGAGCCGGGGGCGCGCTCCGCCCTGCCCGAACGCGGGTCCGGCGGTCCACCCGCAAGCCAGGAGACCGGCCACGGCGCGCACGACCCCCATCCCGGGGGCGCCCCCCATCGAGGAGCTGGAGAGGCTTGCCCGTCATGACCCTGACCGACGCATCCCCGTCGTCCGCCCTACCCCTGCCGCCACGCTGGCAGCGCAAGGACACCGTCCGCACCGCCACCCTGCTGGGCGCCATCGTCGCCATGCACCTCGTCGCCTTCGGCATGCTGTTCCTGCTGATCGCGCCGAACCACTACACCATCGGGACCGAGACCTTCGGCGTCGGCCTCGGCATCACCGCCTACACCCTCGGCATGCGGCACGCCTTCGACGCCGACCACATCGCCGCCATCGACAACACCACCCGCAAGCTGATGGCGGACGGGCAGCGCCCGGTCTCCGTCGGCTTCTGGTTCGCCCTGGGCCACTCCAGCATCGTCATGGTGCTGGCCGCCCTCGTCGCGGGTGGAGCCAAGATCGCCGGCACCCTGATCGACGACCAGTCGGCCACCCACCAGTGGCTCGGCCTGGTCGGCACCAGCGTCTCCGGCGCCTTCCTCTACCTCATCGCCGCCCTCAACCTCTTCGCGCTCGCGGGCATCTACAAGGTCTACAAGTCGATGCGCTCCGGGCAGTTCGACGAGAAGCAGCTGGAGAAGCACCTCGACGAGCGCGGCTTCATGAACCGCATCCTCGGCCGCCTCACCAACTCCATCCGCCGCCCCGGCCAGATGTTCCCCATCGGCGCGCTGTTCGGCCTGGGCTTCGACACCGCCACCGAGGTGACGCTGATGGTGATGGCGGGCTCGGGCGCGGCCTCGGGCCTGCCCTGGTACGCGATCATCTGCCTGCCGCTGCTGTTCGCCTGCGGCATGAGCCTGTTCGACACGCTCGACGGCACCTTCATGAACTTCGCCTACCAGTGGGCCTTCTCCAACCCGGTCCGCAAGGTCTACTACAACCTCACCATCACGGGCCTCTCGATCGCCGTCGCCTTCTTCATCGGCACCATCGAACTCGTCCACGTCCTGCACGAGAAGCTCGACCTCACCGACCCCGTCACCACCTGGATCGCCGACATCAGCCTGGACAACGTCGGCTACGTCCTGGTCGGCATGTTCGTCGTCGTCTGGGCCTGCGCCCTCGGGTACTGGCGCTTCAGCAACGTCGAACAGCGCTGGGCCGCCCGCGTCGAGAAGACCGGCTGACCGACGCACCGGGAGGGGCGGGCCCTGCCCGCCCCTCCCGCCCCTCCCGCGCCTCAGCCCTCGAGTTCCCCGCGCAGGCGGCGGGCCGCGCCGACCAGGCTCTCCAGCGAGGCCCTGGTCTCCGCCCAGCCGCGGGTCTTCAGACCGCAGTCGGGGTTGACCCAGAGCCGCGCGGCCGGGATCGCGGCGAGCCCGGCCCGCAGGAGTTCCACCGCCTCGGCCGTGCTCGGCACGCGCGGGGAGTGGATGTCCCACACGCCCGGGCCCACCTCGCGCGGGTAGCCCGCCCGGGCCAGTTCGCCGGCCACCTCCATGTGGGAGCGCGTCGCCTCCAGGGAGATGACGTCCGCGTCGAGGTCGTCGATCGCGGTCATGATCGCGCCGAACTCGGCGTAGCACATGTGGGTGTGGATCTGGGTGTCCGCCCGTACGCCCGAGGTGGCCAGGCGGAAGGCGTCCGTCGCCCAGTCCAGGTACGCGGCCCGGTCGGCCGACCGCAGGGGGAGGGTCTCGCGAAGCGCGGGCTCGTCGACCTGGACGACCGCCGCCCCGGCCGCCTCCAGGTCGGTGACCTCGTCGCGCAGCGCCAGGGCGACCTGCCGCGCGGTGTCCGCGAGCGGCTGGTCGTCGCGGACGAAGGACCAGGCGAGCATGGTGACGGGCCCGGTGAGCATGCCCTTGACCGGGCGGGTGGTGAGGCCCTGCGCATAGCGGAACCAGTCGACGGTCATCGGCTGCGGGCGCGAGACGTCCCCGGCGAGGACCGGCGGGCGAACGTACCGGGTGCCGTAGGACTGCACCCAGCCGTGCCGGGTGGCCAGGTAGCCGGTGAGCTGCTCGGCGAAGTACTGGACCATGTCGTTGCGTTCGGGCTCGCCGTGCACGAGCACGTCCAGCCCGGCCTTCTCCTGGTAGGCGATCACCTCGCGCACCTCGGCCTCGATCCGCTCCCGGTAGGCCCCGGCGTCGATCCGGCCGGCGCTCAGGTCGGCACGGGCGGTGCGCAGCTCGGTGGTCTGCGGGAAGGAGCCGATCGTGGTGGTCGGCAGCAACGGCAGCCCCAGCCTGGCCCGTTGGGCCTCGGCCCGCGCCGCGTACGGCTGCGCCCGCCGGGCGTCGGCGTCCGTGACGGCGGCGGCCCGGGCCCGCACGGCCGGGTCGCGGGTGACGGGCGAGGCAGCGCGGGAGGCCAGGTCGGCGCGGTTGGCGGCGAGTTCGGCGGTGATCGCGGCGGTGCCCTCGCGCAGCCCTCGGGCCAGCAGCGCGGCCTCGGACGCCTTCTGCCGGGCGAAGGCCAGCCAACGGGCGATCTGCGGGTCCAGCTCCCGTTCGGCGGTGGCGTCGAGGGGGACGTGCAGCAGCGAGCAGGACGGCGCGACGTCGACGGTGCCGGCGAGGCCCAGCAGCGTCGCCAGGGTGGCCAGCGACTTCCCCAGGTCGTTGATCCAGACGTTGCGCCCGTCGATCACCCCGGCGACGAGCCGCTTGCCGGGCAGCCCTCCGGCGGCCGCCAGGTCATCGAGGTTCGCGGCGGCCGGGCCGGTGAAGTCCAGGGCGAGCCCGTCCACCGGTGCCTTGGCGAGGACGGGCAGGGCCGCGCCGAGGCGGTCGAAGTAGCTCGCGACGAGCAGCTTGGGCCGGTCCGCCAGGGCGCCGAGCTCGCGGTAGGCGCGGGCGGTGGCGTTCAGCTCGGCGGGGGTGCGGTCCTGGACGAGCGCGGGCTCGTCCAGCTGGGCCCACTCCGCGCCGGCGGTGCGCAGCTCGGCGAGGAGTTCGGCGTAGACGGGCAGCAGCCGGTCGAGCAGGGTGAGGGGCTGGAAGTCCTCGGCGACGCCGGGCGCGGGCTTGGCGAGCAGCAGGTAGGTGACCGGCCCGAGGAGGACGGGCCGGGCCCGGTGGCCGGCCAGCAGGGCTTCGCGCAGTTCGGCGACGGCCTTGGCGGGGTTGGCGACGAAGACGGTGTCGGGCCCCAACTCGGGGACGAGGTAGTGGTAGTTGGTGTCGAACCACTTGGTCATCTCCAGCGGCGCGACGTCCTGGGTGCCGCGCGCCATGGCGAAGTAGCCGTCCAGGGGGTCGGCGGCGACGGCGGCGCGGTGGCGGGCCGGGATCGCGCCGAGCGCGACGGTGGTGTCGAGCACGTGGTCGTAGAGGGAGAAGTCGCCGGTGGGG
The DNA here is from genome assembly GCF_044455705.1 of Kitasatospora sp. NPDC051170. NCBI lineage: Bacteria > Bacillati > Actinomycetota > Actinomycetes > Kitasatosporales > Streptomycetaceae > Kitasatospora > Kitasatospora sp. NPDC051170. Next base: position 462,154 of record NZ_JBITFA010000001.1, read on the forward strand.
ACTTCCTCGACGCCCGCGGCGGCGAGCTGGCGCCGGCTCTCCCGGCGCAGGTCGGCGGCCGTGGAGTGCAAGGCGTCGGCCGTGACCGTGCCCTTCCAGTACCCCTCGACGGCCTTCTTGAGCTCCCGGTTCCGGCCCTGCCGGGGGTAGCCGTGGACGGTGGCGCGGGCGGCCGCGGCCGTGAATTTCGCTGTCTTCGCCGGATTCGCTGTCAAGGGACTCTCCTTCGCGAGCCTGTTTCCTCTGGTCCCCGGGGACGGGACGAAGGCGCGAAGGGGTGCTGAACCGGCGGACCGGGCGAGCCCGTCCGCTGTGCACGCCGACCCGCCCACGAGGTCACCGGGATCTCCGCGCGCGATCGGTCGCACGCGGGCAGCGGGCAGGTCTTCGGACTCGCGGGCGCGTCCCCCGGACCGGGGGCCCTCCTACTGGCCGTCGCTTCCCAGACCCTCCCGGGCCCAGTGCGTATGACGGCGGTCGTTCCCACTCACCGCTGCGGGGCAGTCCCGGACTGGCCAGTTGAAAGGCTTCACCGGGTTCCCTCTTGCGACGCGCCTGCCTGGCGGACAGGGCGAACCAGCTGCTCCGTCAGCATAGATCGGGTTCCGTGGTGCTGGGTGTCGAATTCCGCATCCTCGGCGGAGTGCGTGCGTTGACGCCCTGTCATTCCGGGCGCCTCACGGCCGGCGCAGGACGAGGATGCCATCCTCCTCGGCCACCGTGCGGTAGCCCTCGGCGCGGTAGGCGGCCAGGGCGGACTCCGTCGACGCCCGGGCGCAGGGGGACTTCACCGTCGGGTCGGTGGCGTCGGCCGCGACCCACTCGGGCGGGTCGGCGGAGAGCGGTCCGGGATCTTGGCAGACCAGGCCGACGGCCTCGGAGCGGGCGACCAGGATCGGGGCGAGGCGGTTGGTGGAGGCGACGCGGGAGCCGTCGGGTATCAGCGCGAGCAGGCGGTGGGCCGTACGGACGTGGGCGGGCCGGTGCCAGCCGCCCGGGAGGGCCAGGTCCCGCAGGGGGTACACCACGGTGGTGACGGCGGCGACGACCGCGCAGACGGCGAGTGCGCGTCGCCGCAGGCCCGGGCGGCGGGTGAGAACGTCCAGCAGGGCGCCGAAGAGGATCGGCATCAGGATCGCGCTGTAGTGGTAACCCGGCTGCCAGTAGTGCTCGTTGGAGGCGGTGAGCCGCCAGGCCAGGGTGGGCAGGCAGAGCAGCGCGAGCGGGGAGCGCAGGCCGACGAAGGCGACGGGGGCGGCGAGCATCGCCAGCAGCAGCCACTTCACGGGCGGCCAGCCGAACGTGACCAGCGCCATCGGCAACGCGGCGTGGGAGCCCGGCAGTTGCTGCCAGTAGTCGAAGACGCCCTGCGGGTTGGCCCTCGGCAGCAGCACGGCCGTCTCGACGACCGTCGCCCCGAGGCCGAACACCGCCACGGCCAGCCCGGGCCCGCGCCGTCCGCGCCCGCCCCGCCGTGCGACGTACAGGCCGACGGCCGCGACCGTGAGCCCGAGATCCTCCTTGACCAGCACCAGCGGCAGCGCCCACAGCATCCCCGCCCGCCAGCGCCGCTCCCCCAGCGCCTCGACGGCGAAGGCGAGCAGCGGCACGGCGAAGCAGATCTCGTGGAAGTCGTAGGCGACGGCCGAGACGATCCCCCAGGAGGCGCCGAAGGCCGACCCGAGGACCAGCGCGGCCCTCGGCCCCGCCGTCCGGTAGGCCCAGCGGGTGATCGGCAGGCAGGCGAGCGCCATCAGGGCGGCCTGGGCGACGAGCAGGGTGACGGGGGTGGGGAAGAGCCGGTAGGCGGGGGCGAGCAGGGCGAGGACGGGGTGGAAGTGGTCACCCAGCAGGTCGTAGCCGGGGCCCTTGAGCGGGACCACCGGCAGCCGGCCGTGAGCGTAGGCGCGGACGGCCTGTTCGAAGATCCCGAGGTCGAAGGCGGCGCTGAGCATCCGCTCGTGCCGGCTGATCGAGAGCAGCACGTACAGGCCGAAGAACAGCGCGGCCACGGCCAGGCCCAGCCCGTTCGGTCCGATCCTGCGGGCCATGGGGGCGGGCGCCGGTGCCGCCGGGCGGACGAGCGGCTGACGCTCCAGCAGGTTGTCGATCATCGCATGATCACCATTCCACTAGTTAACTAGTGGAATGGTGATCACGGCGCCAATCGCCTTGTCAAGGCCACTCCGTGAGCCGGGCTTGACGCCGGGCGGGGCGGCTGGGCAGGATTCCCCTAGATAACTAGTGAAATGGCGGTCTAACGTGGTCGAGTACCTCATCGACCGACACAGCGGGCTCTCCCCGTACCTGCAGATCGTGGAGCAGACCAAGCGCGCCCTGCGGCTCGGGGTGCTGCGCCCGGGCGACCAACTCCCCACCGCGCGGGAGGTGGTGGAGGCCACGGCGATCAACCCCAACACCGTGCTCAAGGCGTACCGCGAGCTGGAACGGGAGGGGCTGGTCGACAGCCGCCGGGGCGTGGGCACCTTCGTGCGCCGCTCGCTCGCCAAACCGGAGACCGTCGCGGACTCCGCCCTGCACACCGAGCTCGCCGACTGGGTCCGCCGGGCCCGCGCGGCCGGACTCGACCGCGAGGACGTCGCCGCCCTGGTCACCACGGCCGTGGACGGCGCCTTCGCCGAACCGACCGAGTAGCACAAGCACCCGTACGAGCACGACCCCAGCACCACTGCACGAGGAGCCCGGGTGAGCGACCACCCCATACCCAGTCCCGCCGAACCCGCTGACGAACCCGCCGCCGAGGACGCTGCCGAGGACGCCCTCACGGCCGTCGGCCTCGGCCTGAAGTACCGCAGGTCCTGGGCGCTCCGCGACTGCGACGTCCGGCTCCCCGCCGGACGGATCTGCGCCCTGGTCGGCCCCAACGGCGCGGGCAAGTCCACCCTGCTGGGCCTGGCCGCGGGCCTCCTCGCCCCGACCACCGGCGCCGTCGGCGTCTTCGGACGGCCCGCGGGCGCCGCCGAGTCCCGCCGCCGGGTCGCCTTCCTCGGCCAGGACAAGCCGCTCTACCCCCGGCTCACCGTCGCCGAGACGCTGCGCGCGGGCCACGAACTCAACCCCGGCTGGGACCAGGCCGTCGCCGAACGGATCGTCACCCTCGGCGGGCTCGACCCGAACGCCCGGATCGCCACCCTCACCGGCGGCCAGCGCACCCGCGTCGCCCTGGCCCTGGCTCTCGGCAAGCGCCCCGACCTGCTGCTGCTCGACGAACCGCTCTCGGACGTCGACCCGGTGGCCCGCCAGGAGCTCACGGGCCTGCTGATGGCCGAGGCCGCCGAGCACGGCACCACCGTGCTCATCTCCTCCCACGTGCTCGCCGAGCTGGACGGCGTCTGCGACTTCGTCCTGCTCCTCGGCGGCGGCCGGGTCCGGCTCGCGGGGGACGTGGACGAGCTGCGCGAGGCCCACCGGCTGGTCGTCGGCGCCCACGAGGGCACCGACACCACCCCGGACGGACTCGCCGGGCACCGGATCGTCGAACTGCGCCGTACCGGACGGCAGTTCACCGCCGTGCTGCAGCCCTCCGGCCCACTCGACCCGAGCTGGGAAGCGACCGTACCGAGCCTGGAGGACCTGTTGCTCTCCTACCTGCGCAGCCCCGACGCCGAACCACTGCTGCTGTCCGAGGCCGCACCCCGCCACGTCGAGGCGGCCGCCCGATGACCGCCGCCACCACGTTCGTACGCCCCCGCTACCGGCTGCGCGGCCCCGCCTGGCTGAGCGCCCGCCAGGAGCGCACCGCCCTGCTCGTCGGCGGGGCCGTCCTGCTGGCCGTCTGCGTCTGGCTGCTCGTGCTCGGCGGCATGATCAGCCACTACGTGCACGCCAACCACCTGGAGAACTGCAACGCCGTCTACTTCCCGCCCGAGTGCACCAACCGGTCGGGGGACCTCACCGTCAAGCTCGACCCGATGTGGCAGCCGGCCGTGGAGGCCACCGGCTGGCTGCTGCTCGCCCTGCCGCCCGCCCTCGGGCTCTTCCTCGGCGCGCCACTGCTGGCCCGCGAGTTCGAGACCGGCACCTACCGGCTCGCCTGGACGCAGTCCGTCTCCCGCCGCCGCTGGCTGGCCGCCCGCCTCGGCGTGCCGCTCGCGGCGACGCTCGCGGGCTCGACCGTCCTCGCGGTCGTCTCCACCTGGTGGGTCGACGTGATCGAGGGGCGCTTCGCCGTGCCCGGCTACTACCACTGGTTCACCTGGCTGAGCCGTACGACCTCCGGCCCCGCCGTGGTCGGCTTCAGCCTGCTGGGCGTCGCCCTCGGAGCAGCCGTCGGCCTGGTCGTACGGCGCGTGGTGGCCTCGATGGCGGTCACGGCGGCGCTGATGCTGGGTCTGCGCCTGGCCGTCGACGGCCTGCGCTACCTCCTCACCCCCGCCCGGGAGGCGCTGGGCCCCGCCAGGATCGCGCTCGAGAACGACGCCCCCGCCACGATGATGTACGGCAACGGCCGCCTCGGCACCAGCACCCCGCTGGAGGCCGACATCCTGGACAACGGCCTGATCAGCTCCGACGGCCACCGCATACCGCTCCCCAGCGACTTCACCACCACCCTCCCCGACGGCCGCATCCTCTGCCGCGACGCCGTCTGTCACGCCCACCCCGACGTCGTCCAGGCGTACACCACCTACCAGCCGCGGTCCACCCACTGGCCCATGCTCTGGACGGAGGCCGGGCTCGCGCTGCTGCTCACCGCGCTACTGGTCGGCTTCTGCTTCCTCTGGCTCCGCCGCGTCCGGTAGGGCGTGTCCTTCGGATCACACCGAAACCGCGCCGTGCCCGGGTCCTGTTCCCGGGCACGGCGCGGTCGCACGACGCAGGTGGCCGGAACCGCTACTTCTCGACGGCGATGTCCGCGAAGGTGATGGCGAAGGCGTCGGGTCGTCGTCCCCGTCCAGGTGGTACGTGGTCATGTCCGGGGGGCGGATTCGCCGGTCTCCCGGAGCCGCCTGCGCACCCGGGCGGACCTCCGGCGACGTTGAAACACCCTCACCGGCGTCCGGTCCCTGGCAGAGTGGGCACACCTGTTCCATGCCCGTCGAACAAGGAGCCCTGCGAACACCATGGCCTACTACGCGGTCGAGTACGTCTTCACCTCCGACGGTCGCCACCGGGAAGTCCGGCCCGCGCACCGCGACTACCTGACGAGCCTACAGAAGGAGGGCAAGCTCGTCCTCTCCGGCCCGCTGACCAGCGACACCGGCGGCCTGCTCATCTTCCGCGCCGAGGACGAGGCGGCCGTGCGGGCCCTCGTCGATGCCGACCCGTACGCCGAGCAGGGGGTGCTCACCGAGACCCGGATCGTCCAGTGGAACCCGCTGCTCGGGTACCTCGCCGAGCACCTCTAGGCACCGCCTCGCCGATCGGCAGAGGCACGAGCCTCGGGAGGCGGCTCCCGCGTGCCCTGCCGATACTGGGGCCGCGACCCCGCGTGAGGAGAAGCCCATGGACTACGGACTCGGCGTACGGCTCCAGCAGCCCTTCGGCCCGACCGTCGACGCCGTCACCGCCGCGCTCAAGGAGCAGGGCTTCGGCGTTCTGACCACCATCGACGTCCGGGCGACCCTGCGGGAGAAGATCGGCGAGGAGATCGAGGACTACCTGATCCTCGGCGCCTGCAACCCCGCGCTCGCTCACCGCGCGCTCCGGGCGGACCGCCGCATCGGCCTGCTGCTGCCCTGCAACGTGGTCGTCCGGACGGACGGGGACGCCACGGTGGTCGAGGCCGTCGACCCGCAGACGCTGGTGGCCCTCGCCGGGCCCGACGGCGGGCTGGCCGAGGTCGCCGACGAAGCGGCGCGGCGCCTCGGCGCGGCCCTCGACTCGCTGCGGGGCTGAGGAGCACGCCGTGACCGGACCCGTCGCCGTCGGATGCGACGGCTCGCCCGGGAGCCCGGCCGCCACCGAGTCGCGCTGACAGCCCGTGCAGGTCGTCCGTGCAGGTCGTCCGTGCAGGTCGTCCGTGCTGATCAGCCGTGCCGATCAGCCGTGCCGATCAGCCGTGCACGATGGGCCCCAGCCAGGTGCCGCCGGAGGCGTCGAGGATCTGGCCGGTCACCCAGCGCCCCTGCGGGCCCGCGAGGAAGCCGACCACGTCCGCGACGTCCTCCGGCTCGCCGATCCGGCCGAGGGCCGTGATCGACGCGAGTCCGGCCAGGGCCTCGGCGGAACCCGTCCATCCGGCGGTCATGTCGGTGCGCACCACACCGGGCTCGACGGTGTTCACCGTGATCCCCCGCCGCCCCAGGTCGTTGGCGAGCGAGGAGCCGAGGGCGGCCAGCGCCGCCTTGCTCACGGTGTAGGCGATCTGGAGGTGGTTGGCGATCCGGGTGGCCGCCGAGCCGACGTTGACGATCCGTCCGCCGTCGCGCAGCAGCGGCAGTGCGCGCTGGATCACGAAGATCGGCGTGCTCAGGTTCACCGCCAGGACCCTTTCCAGTTCGGCCTCGGTGAGCTGCCCGATCGAGGCGGCCGAGTGGACGCCCGCGTTGTTGACCAGGATGTCCAGGCCTTCCGCGCCGTGGTCCGCCAGCCCGGCGGCCAGCCCCTCGAACAGGACGTCCACCGCGCCGCCGGAGCCGAACGCGGCCTGCACCGCGAACGCCCGGCCCCCGGCCTCGCCGATCATCGCCACGGTCTTCGCCGCGGCCTCGGCGTCGCCGCCGTAGTGGACCGCGACGAGCGCGCCGTCGCGGGCGAGCCGCAGCGCGACCGCGCGCCCGATTCCCCGCGAGCCGCCCGTCACCAGCGCCGTCCTGCCGTCGAGTTCCCCCACGATCGCCCCTCCCGTCGCGTCGCCCCGGCCGAATCCGGGACCGGTCCAGAGTAGGACGGCGACCGCGTCTGCCACAGGGTCTCGGCTCGCCAATCGGCGCCCAACCGGCGCCCGCCCGAAGCCCGCCCGATGTCCGCCCGATGTCCGCCCGATATCCCCCTGAAGCCCACGCCACAGGGCTAGTGCAATTTCACATTGTGCTGTTACATTTCACTCACGCCGCCTGCCAACCCCTCCGGCCAGGCGGCCCCCACCTCCACCCCGCACACTCAACTCCCGCACGGGGACGCCGTTTACCCGCTTCCACGGCGCCCCCGTGCGGGCTCCACACTCCGCGCCACCGGCGCGGTTCACCCGGCCCCGGGCTGCCGTTCCCCACGCCCCGGAGCCGGAGCCGGTACCGACGGCGCACGCCCGCCTCTCCCTCCTCCCCCGGCGCGCGCCCGTCCGCCGCATCACCAGAACACCCCCACACCCCACGAGGAGAACCGGTGCCTTCCAGAGCCACCGTGCGCAACACCCTGCTCTCGGCCGCGCTGGCCGCGACGCTCGCCGTCCCCCTGGTGCAGGGCGTCCAGGCCACGGCCACCGCCGCGCCCGCGCCCGCGCCCGTCATCCCGGCCGCCCAGGCCCCGGCCGCAGAGGCCCCGACCGCAGAGGCCCCGACCGCAGAGGCCCCGACCGCAGAGGCCCCGGCCGCCTTCGCCGGTCCGCAGGGCTCGCCCGGCTCGGCGGCGCTCCAGCCGACCAGCGGGGTGCAGCCCGGCGATCCGGCGGCCGCCGCCGTCGCGGCCGACGTCACCGCGAAGACCGCCGCCTGTACCCCGGAGGCGTTCACCTCGCTCTCCCCCGCCGCGCTCGCCGACTTCCTCAGCGACCGCAGCCACACCTACCAGGACTGCCTGCGCCCGCTGCTGGTGAACTGGAACCCGCTGACGGCCAAGGTGATGACGCCCGAGCACGTCCGGGCCGTCGCCGCCCGGGTGAGCTCCCTCGCGCCGTCCTTCGACAGCGCCAACAACCACAACCAGCAGGAACTCTGGTACTACCTGCACATCGCGGTCTTCTTCGACTTCAACCACACCGAGATCGACCTCTCGGACGGCACCACCGTCGCCGCCCTCGACCGCGCCATCCGCGACTACACCGCCAACCCCCGGGTGTTCGACCCCACCACCACCAACGGCAGCACCATGGGCGAGGTGCTGCAGACCGGCACCGCCCCCAAGCTCCGCACGGCGCGCCTGCCCCTCGTGAAGCAGGTCCTGCGGACGTTCGCCCCCGGCTCGCCCGCCGTCGGGGACAACGGCTGGAACTGGGCCGTCCAGGGCGCCCTGCAGCTCAACTTCCAGGGCATCGCCAACGTCGGCGAGGACCCGCAGGGCCTGTTCCGGGCCGCCGTCGCCGCCGACGCCGACTACCGCGAGGCGTTCCGCGCCTACGGCGGCTACTCCCACCTCAAGGGCACCAGCAGCGAGTGGGCCGCGGGCGACGCCATGCTCGAGTACGGGCGCTTCGCCCAGATCGACGCCCTCAAGCCGGAGTTGAAGCAGCGGCTCGGCCCCCAGCTGGAGCTCGCCGCGGCCACCTTCGGCCGGATGACCCGCCCCTGGGCCAACCTGGTCGGCCCGGTCAACGACTTCGGGCTCTGCGGCCCGTACGGGGTCTGCCGCGCCGACCTGGAGCGCCAGATCTTCCCGTACACCTACAGCTACGACAACGGCGCCCTCATCGTGCGCACCGCGCTCGACAAGGCCACCGCCGACCAGCTCTACTACGCCACCAAGCAGGTCAAGGCCCAGTTCTTCCGCACCCTGGGCACCGACCAGCCGCTGGCCGACGACACCCACCCGGCGCTGACCGTCCAGCTGTACGACACCAAGACCAACTACCAGGCGTTCCAGAACCTGCTGTTCGGCATCGGCGACGTCCAGAACGGCGGCATGTTCCTGGAGGAGCGCTCCACCTTCTACACCTACCAGCGCACCACCCAGGAGTCGTACTTCAGCCTGGAGGAGCTCTTCCGGCACGAGTACACCCACTACCTCAACGCCCGCTGGGCGATCCCCGGTTCGGGCTACACCACCCGCTGGCCCGGGGACGCCACCTTCGCCATGAACGAGGGCACCGCCGAGTACTTCGCCGGCTCCACCCGCGACGGCGGGGTCAAGGCGCGCAAGTACATGGTCCGCCAGATCGGCTGGGACGACCAGGCCGGCACCCCCCGCCTGACCATCGACGAGATCCTCCACGCCACCCAGAGCGCGCTGGGCTTCCGGGCCTACCCCTACGCCGCGACCTTCTTCAACCTGCTCGGCGAGAAGCACCCCGAGCAACTCGCCGAGATGTACCGCCTGTTGCGCGCCGACGACCGCGCCGGCTACGACGCCTGGCGCGACCGCCTCGGCCACGACGCAGCCCTCCAGCGCGAGTACACCGCGTTCCTGGACGCCGAGATCCCGCTCGCCGACGGCCTCTACGTCCCCGCCACCGGCTTCACGGCCAACGGGCAGCTGACGTACTCCTTGGCCTCCGAGGTCCGCAGCGCCTTCGCCACCGCCACGCAGAACACCCCGGACTGCAAGGACAACGGCGACTGGAACAACAAGATGCGCTTCACCTGCACCGGCCGCATCACCGCCAACCTCACCAACTCCGCCGACGCCGGGCAGATCCGCAAGGACATGGCCGCCACCGTCGACACCTTCCTCCTCGACCGGGGCGGCTCCGCCGCCAACAACCTGGCCGACATGAACTGCTGGTTCGGCAAGGTCGACGTCTGGCCCTCGGGGCAGGCCGGCACCGCGGACTACTCCTGCGAGGGGCCGCTGCGCCGCTGACCGTACACGCGACGCCCGCGCCGGGAGCTCCCGGCGCGGGCGTCGTGCTTTGCTTCGGTCCTGTGCTTCGGCCCTGTGCCTCAGTCCTGTGCCTCAGTCCTGCGCTTCAGGGGCTCAGAACTCGGTGCTGACCGTCACGCCGCTGAAGTCCGTCACGGCGTACAGGCTGAGGTAGCGGTAGCCCGCCGTCGGGTTGGTGACGGTGAGGGACTGGGTGGTGCCGGTGCCGGTGGAGGAGGCCGTGTAGGCGGTCGGCGAGGCCCAGGTGCCCGCGTTGTAGTAGAGGTGCGCGGTGCCGGTGCCGCCCGAGGTGGTGACCTTCAGGGTGGTGGTCCCGGCCGGGAGGTAGACGTACAGGTGGTCGGTGTTCCCGGCAGCCGCGGCGCGGCCGGCGCGCGAGCAGTTGCGGCCCATCGCGTCGGCGCGCTGCTCGGTGCAGGCCGGCAGGGCGGCCGGCGCGGCGGTCACGGTGACCGTGGTCGGGGTGGTGGCGATCCGGCCGGTGTCGTCCTTGGCGGTCAGGGCGACGGTGTAGCTGCCGGCGGCCGCGTAGGTGTGGCTCGGGTTGCGCTCGTCCGAGGAGGTGCCGTCGCCGAAGGTCCAGTGCCAGGAGACGATCCGGCCGGGCCCGGTCTGCACGGCCCGCTCCTGGACGCTGACGGTCGCGCCGTTCACCGAGGTGTCGAACAGCGCGGTCGGGCCGGCGGCGTAGCAGGCGCCGGCGGCGCAGGCGGTGAGCCAGGCGTCGAAGTCGGCGTCGTAGGAGGTGCCGAGGCCGTTGTAGACCGCGTAGCCGCCCTGGTAGTCGCCGACGCGGAAGCGGGCCAGCATGGCCTGGACGTCGGCCGGGTGCTTCTCCAGCATGTACCGGACGGCCATGTAACCCCACGGGTAGACGCGGGTGGTGTCCGAGTTGTCGTAGGTGTTCTGGAAGATGGTGCTGAGCTTGTAGGTGTGCTTGGCGGCCTGGTTCATCGCGTCGACGTCGGTGACGGCGCGGTAGGTGTACGAGGTGTACTCGGCGATGCCCTCGATCCACCAGATGTTCGGCACGGACGTCTGGGCCTTGAAGTTGCCCTTCATGTCGTAGATGCCGTCGAGGTAGTGGGTGTACTCGTGGTTGAGGTTCCACACCCGGGCGGGGTCCATGTTGTTCCAGGACTTCTGGTACATCACGGTCACGGCCTGCTTGTCCGGGTCGGTCGCGTCCATGAGGGTCTCGCCACCGTTGTCGGTGTCGTTGCCGAAGATCGCCCAGGAGTAGGTGACGTACTCGGCCCGGTTGGCGAAGATCCCGAAGGTGACCGTCTTCGCGAACTGGTTCGGCACCGGCCCGTCGTCCTTGACGAGGCCGTGGAAGAACGCGTCCTGCTTGCGCAGGCTGGCGCAGGCGGTGGCCAGTTCGTCGGCCGACAGCGCCTGGGCCTGCAGGGTGCGGTTGTCGCAGACCAGCCGGTTCGGCAGGACGACCGAGGCCAGCTTGGCGGGCAGGTTGCAGATGTCGTAGTAGGAGCACTGGCCGGGGTTCCAGTACGCGGCCTGGACGGCCGTGTGCACGTACAGCGCCGCGGCGGGCGTCAGCAGCGGCGCGGCGTCCAGCACCTTCCTGACCAGCGGCTTGACCTTGGGCTCGACGGCCGGGCCGCTGCCGGCCATCCGGGCCAGGTCGTTGCCCGCGTTGGTGTCGAGGACCTCGTTGGGCCCGCCGATCAGGTCCTTGTGCTTGATCGCGAAGTCGGCGAGGGAGTGGGCCAGGGCCGGGTCGGTGGCGACCGCCTTGACGAAGTCCGGGTTCGTGTTGCCGCGCCAGAGCGGGTACTGGAGCACGGAGTTGACGGCGCCGACCATCGTCGGGACGGCGTTGTAGGAGTTGTCGTAGCCGTCCAGGATGCGCTTGTAGGCGCCCAGATACCCGGCCTGGACGTTGGCGCTGTCGGTCAGCCACACCACGTCCTTGAGCACCGGGCCGTTGCCCGCGGTGACGTCGCGCGAGTGGGTGCTCGCGAAGAACGCGTCCAGGGCGGCCCGGACGGCGGTGGTGAGCTCGCCGGTGTACGGGCCGGCCTCCACGGGGTGGTGGAACTGGATGTAGTAGCCGACCTGGAGGTAGACCGCCAGCTGCTGGACGCCGGTCGCGCCGTCGCCGGTGTAGTCGGCCGCGGACTCCTTGAGGGCGGCGGCCACGGCCAGCATCCGGGACTGCCGGAAGATGCTCGGGTCGGCGCTGCCGCTGTCGTACAGGCTCCGGATGCACTCCGGGGTCTGACGCATGATCGAGGTCACCAGGTCGAGCCCGTCGCGGCCGGCGAAGTCGGCCGGGCTGCACGTCCGGGCGGCGGCGGCCGCCAGGCCGGGCTTCGAACTCGGGTTCGCGGCAGGGGACTTGTCAGGGCGGGCCGGGCCGTCCACCGCCGGTCCGCCGCCCATGAGGCGCTCGCCGATCAGGGCGGGGGTCTGCGGGGCGGCGACGGGCGCGGCGGGGTTCTCGGCCCCCGCCGTCGCGAGCGGGGCTTGTACGGCCGGGGCGGCGGCGGGTGCCGCGAACGCCTGGGCGGGCAGCACGGCGGTGGCCGTGGCACAGCAGGCGACGACGCCGGCCGCGAGCATGGAGAGTCTGGTACGCAGGAGCACGCCGAGTCCTTCTTCGAGGGGGCAGCCAGGCGTGGGGCCGGGCTGAGGTGAAGGAGATTGGCGTGGATCCTGTCACCGACCGGACATCAGAACAATGTCACAGGTTATATTGCACGCTTGTTTCGGCCACATGACCGTCCGTCACGCTGACCTGCGGCGGCGGGCGGCCACGCACGTACCGGGCTCCCCTCCGCGCCACGAGTCGGGAGGTCCGCCCCCGACCTCCCGGGCCCGCAAGCCGTGAGGAGTGGCCGAACCGCGCCCCACCGAGCCGGGCACCGACAGCCCTCGGCCGTGCGGAAGGGGGAGCGGTCAGGGCGTCCGGCGGGCGCGTTCGGCGATGTTGCGGGCCATGGCGCCGAACACCACCGTGTGGAAGGGGGCCACGGACCACCAGTAGGCGTGGCCCGCCAGGCCCTGCGGGTGGAAGAGGGCCCGCTGCCGGTAGCGGGTGCGGCCGCCCCCGTCCGGGGTGACGGACAGCTCCAGCCAGGCCAGGCCGGGCAGCCGCATCTCGGCGCGGAGCCGGAGCAGCCTGCCCGGTTCGATCTCCTCGACCCGCCAGAAGTCGAGGGAGTCGCCGACCCGCAGCCGGGCCGGGTCGCGGCGGCCCCGGCGCAGGCCGACGCCGCCCGCCAGGCGGTCGAGCAGCCCGCGCAGGGCCCAGGCCAGGGGGAAGGAGTACCAGCCGTTCTCGCCGCCGATGCCCTCGACCACCCGCCAGACGGCCTCCGGCGTCGCGGCGACGGTGCGTTCGCGCAGGTCCTCGTAGAGGCTGCCGCCGGACCAGTCGGGGTCGGTGGGCAGCGGGTCGCTGGGGGCTCCGGGCAGGGAGGCGGAGGACCAGCGGGTGGCGACGTCCGCGTCCTTGATCCGGCGCAGGGCGAGGGTGACGGCCCGGTCGAAGCCGGTCAGGCCCTCCGGCGGGTCGGGGATCCAGCGGGCGAGGTCGTGCTCGCCGCAGACGACCTCGTGGCGCAGGGACTCGACGAGCGGGCGGGCGATGGAGTCGGGAACCGGGGTCACGAGGCCGACCCAGTGGCCGGACAGCCGGGGCGTGAGCACCGGCACCGGGAGGATGAGGCGCCGCCGCAGTCCGGCGATCCGCGCGTAGCGGTGCATCATCTGCGCGTACGTCAGGACGTCGGGCCCGCCGATGTCGAAGGCGCGGTTCACCCCGGGCGGCAGTTCGGCGGCCCCGGCCAGGTAGTGCAGGACGTCCCGGACGGCGATCGGCTGGATGCGGGTGGAGACCCAGCGCGGCGTGACCATCACGGGCAGGCGTTCGGTGAGGTAGCGGAGCATCTCGAAGGAGGCGCCGCCGGAGCCGATGATCACGGCCGCCCGCAGCTCGGCCGTGGGGACGCCGCTGTCGCGCAGGGCGCGCCCGACCTCGGCGCGGGAGCGCAGGTGCGGCGAGAGGTCCGCCTCGGGCACGCCGTCCGGGACGAGGCCCCCGAGGTAGACGATCCGGGTCACACCGGCGGCCGCCGCGGCGGCCCCGAAGGCGCGCGCGGCCGCGAGGTCGGTGGCTTCGAAGGCCCGTCCGGTGCCCAGGGAGTGCACCAGGTAGTAGGCGACGTCGACGCCGTCGAAGGCCCCGGCGAGGGTCCCGGGCCGGGTCACGTCCCCGGTGGCGATCCCGACCCGCGCCCGCCAGGGCTGGTCCCGCAGCCGGACGGGGTCGCGCACCAGGCAGCGGACGGCATGTCCGCGGGCGAGCAGCTCGGGCACCAGCCGGCCACCGATGTAGCCGCTCGCGCCGGTCACCAGGCAGTGCGCCGGTCCTGGCCTGTCCATGGGTCCTCCTCGACGGGTGACGCGCGGCGCCGCCGGTCAGGGGCGGCCGTCGCGGAAGCGGGTGGTCAGCTCCTCCGGCGGGAGGATCGGGGGCGGGTAGTCGCCGTCCAGCAGCCAGGGCCGGTGGACGGACGGGCCGGGCAGGTGGGCGAGTTCGGGCACCCAGCGGCGGACGTACGCGCCGGTCGGGTCGAAACGGTCCGCCTGGCGCAGCGGGTTGAGGACGCGGTTGGGGCGGGTGTCGGTGCCGGTTCCGGCGACCCACTGCCAGTTGAGCTGGTTGTTCGCCACGTCCCCGTCGACGAGCAGGGCGAGGAAGTGGGCGGCGCCGATGCGCCAGTCCAGGTGGAGGGACTTGGCGAGGAAGCTCGCGGTGAGCAGCCGGGCGCGGTTGTGCATCCAGCCCTCGTGGGCGAGTTGGCGCATCCCGGCGTCGATGATCGGGTAGCCGGTGCGGCCCCGGCGCCACGCCTCGGCCTCCTTGTCGTCCTCGTGCCAGCGGTCGTTCCGGGGCCGGTAGTCCCGGTGGGCGGCGGCGGGGCGGGCGGCGAGGACCTGGTGGTGGAAGTCGCGCCAGGCGAGCTGGCGGACGAAGTCCTGGGCGCCGGCGCCCTCGTGGCGCTGGGCGTGCGCGGTGAGCTCGGTGGGTGAGAGGCAGCCGAAGTGCAGGTACGGGGAGAGGCGGGAGGTGCCGTCGGCGGCCAGGTCGTCGTGGACCTCGGTGCAGGCGTCGACGTCCCAGCGGCGCCAGCGGGCCCGCGCGGCCGTCTCGCCGCCGGGCGGCAGGGCGGGCGAGAGCGAGCCCCCGGCCGCCTCGATCACCAGGCTGTCGCTGCCGACCCCGGCCGGGGTGTCCAGCGCGCGGGGGGCGGGGAGCACGCTGCGGCGGGGGGCCTGCTGCCAGGCGCGGTGGTAGGGGGTGAAGACGGCGTAGTGGTCGCGCCCGGCCGGGGTGATCCGGCCGGGCGGGACGACGGTGAGCGAGGCGTCGTGGACGTGCAGGCGCTCGCCGAACACCGCCCGCAGCCGCTGCTCGCGGCGGTCGGCGAAGGCCGTGACACCGGCGGCGACGTGCACCGCGGAGGCGCCGGTCTCGGCGGCCACCCGGGCCGTCTGCTCGGCGGGTTCGCCCCGCCGTACGGTCAGCCGGGAGCCGATGCGGCGCAGCGAGGCGTCCAGGTCCGACAGGCAGTCCGCCAGGAAGGCCAGCCGGTTGGGGGCGGCGAACCCGGCGGCGCCCACGGCGGGGTCGAACACGAACAGCGGCACGACTTGGTCGGCGGTGGTGCGCGCGGCGTGCAGGACGGGGTTGTCGTGCAGGCGCAGGTCCTGGGTGAACAGGGCGATGGAGACGGTCACGTGAGGGGCCCTTCGAGGCGGTGCGGTGGTGCGGGTTCCGTGACGGCCCGTTCCAGGAGGTCGACGGCGTCCGCGAGCGTGCGGGGAGCGGCGGTGGCGGCCGGGGGCCGGGGGCGGGACCAGCCGGGGCCCGCGGCGACGAGGACCGCCCCCGCGCGTGAGCCGCGCGGGCCCCAGGCACTGGCAGCGACCCTGCGCAGCAGGTCGCGGTCCGCGCTGCGCCGGTCCTGAGACCAGACCATCACCGCTCCCGGGCCGAGGCGGTGCACGGCGTCGAGCAGGGCGCGCGGCGGGACGGCCGCGCCCAGCATCCGGTACGGGAGCCCGCGTTCGGCCAGTGCCGCGGCCGTGGCCTCGATCGGGAGGGTGTGCTGTTCCGTGGGCGCCGCGGCCAGCAGGACGGGCGGTACGGGGCGGGTGGCGGCCGTTCCCACCGCCACGCCGCGCAGGGCGCTGGAGACGTGCCAGGAGAGCAGGTGCTCGACCTCCACGTACTGCTCGCCGTCCACTGCCCACCGGCGGCCCGCGGCCCGCAGCGCGGGCATCATGACCTCCGTCCACGCGGCGACCACCCCGAGCACGTCGAGCGCCTCCCGCAGGATCCCGGCCACCTCCGGCGCGTCGAGCCGCACCGCCGCGCGGGCCAGGCCCCGGCACTCGGGGCGCACCCGTCCGGCCCGCGGGGGCTTCGGAGGCGGGACGGCGTCGTGACCGGCGGCGCCGCGCCCGGCCAGGGCCGCGCCGGCGGCCTCGGCCGGCGGGACCCCTCGGGCGGTCAGGCGGCACATGGCCTCCAGGACCGCCACGTCGCCCGGGCTCCAGCGACGGTGGTGCCTGGCCGCCCGCCGGGCGGGGCCGATGCCGTACCGGCGCTCCCAGGAGCGGACCGTGGTGGGTGAGACCCCGAGCCGCCGGGCCACGGCACCGGTCGGCAGACCCGGCTCCTCCGAGGGGAGTCGGTCGAGCGTCATGCTGGCCTCCCGTGGCTGGGAAGGTCGGGGATTCGGGGAATGCCGCCGGGGCGGTGCATGCCTCCACCGTGCAGCGTTTCACGGCAGCGAACCCAGTCGAAGCGTTTGTGCAGCGTTTCGGCCCCGGAGAGCGCGGCCCGCTCCCGATGCCCTATGGTCCGATCGGCGCCGCCCTGCCACCATGACCGGATGCGGATACTGATCATGGGTGGCACCAGGTTCGTCGGCCTCCACATCGCCCGGGCGGCGATCACCGCCGGGCACGAGGTCACCGTGCTCCACCGCGGCAGATCGGGCGCCCACCTCCTGCCCGAGGCCACCCACCTGATCGCCGACCGCGACGCCGACCTGTCGCTCCTGCGGTCACTGCTGCACGGGCGCGCCTGGGACGCCACCGTCGACGTCAGCGCCTACTTCCCGCACCAGGTCCGCCGGCTGGCCGCCGCCCTCGACCCGGGCGCGGCCGGGCGGTACCTGCTGATCTCGTCCATGGCCGTGTACGACCACCCCCGCGCCCCGGCCTTCACCGAGGACTCCCCGCTGCTCCCCACCGACGGCCCGGAACCCGACGCCGTCACCCCCGCCACGTACGGCTCCCTCAAGGTCCGGTGCGAGCAGGCCGCGCTGGCCGCCTTCGGGCCCGACACGCTGCTGATCCGCCCCACGTACGTGATCGGCCCCCAGGACTACACCCACCGCTTCGACCACTGGGTGCAGCGCCTCGCCCGGGGCGGCGAGGTGCTGGCCCCGGGCCCGTCCGACGCCCCGCTCCAGGTCGTCGACGCCCGGGACCTCGCCGCCTGGACGCTCTCCCTCCTCGAACAGGGCGCGTCCGGCGCCTTCCACGCCGCGACTCCCCCGCCGTTCACCATGCGGGACATGCTCGAGGCCGTCGCCTCGGCGGTCGCCCCGGCCGGCACCACCCTGACCTGGGTCGACGACGCGTTCCTCCACACGGCCGGGGTCACCAAGCAGGCCCTCCCCCTCTGGACCAGCGACCCGCTGATCCGGGCCACCAGCGCCGCCGACCCCGCCGCCGCCCTCGCCACCGGACTCCGGTTCCGCCCGGTGGCCGACACGGCCCGGGACATCCCGACGTTCGAACCCCTGCCGCAGGCGCTGACGCCCGCCCGCGAGTCCGAGCTCCTCGCCGCCTGGCGACGAGGCTGAGACGCTGAGAGGCCGAGAGGCTGAGAGGCTCACGACGGCACTGACGGGGGCGCACGGCTCGGGCACCAGCCCGGCCGCGCGCCCCTCCCCGATCGACGGGCGTGCGGGTCAGCCGAACTCGCGCAGGCGGGAGCGGACGCCGAGTGCGGTGAGGGCGAGGGCAGCCGCCAGGGCCGCCGCGCCCAAACCGGCGGTGACGGCGTCGAGGTCGTCGTCGGTGGCGGCGACCGCCGCGTCGAAGGCGCGCTGGTTGATCGCCTGGTTGTCGTCGAGGGCGGCGCTCAGCACGCCGAAGTCGGCGTTGGACTGGCCCGGGGTGAGGCCCGTGTCGAAGGTGACGGCCTCCTTGATCCTGCCCTGGGCGTTCAGCTCGCGGATGTGGCGGTCGTCGCGCTGGTAGCGCTGGAAGGCGTCGAGCACCCGCTCCGCGGCGTCCTGTTCGCCGGGGAAGGTGATGTTGCGCAGCTCGTCGCCCACGTATCCGCCGAAGCCCACCTGGCCGTGGTCGGCCCGGTGCCGGTCGGCCAGCGCGGCGAGCCTGTCGTCGTACGTGGCGAGGGTGGCGCCGTCGACCCGGGCGAAGGACTGGGTCTTGTCGAGGAAGGTCTGCTCGTAGGCGGCCGCCCGGGCGGGGTCGGTGAGGTAGCGGCTCTCGTCGGCGTTGAGGTCGTAGGCCACGGCACGTGCCCGGCCGAGGGCGATCACCGAGTCGAAGGAGTTGCTCTTGGCGACCACCAGCTGGTGGTCCGCCCGGGAGATCAGCGTCAGCGCGGTGACCAGCCCGGCGAGGGTGAGCACGGTGGTGACGGCCAGCGGCACGTTCACCAGTCGGCGGAACCGCACCGCGAGCAGGCGCTGAAGCGCCCCGAGGGCCGCCAGGGCGAGCAGCCCGGCTGCCAGGACGGTCCACCAGCCGCCGGCCAGGGCGTCGCGCTGGTCGGTGTACTCGCGCTGCACGACGGACGCGTTGGTCTTGGTGACCTCGTCGACGGCCGGCAGCAGGCGCTGGCGCAGCAGGTCGGTGGCCTGCCGGTAGGCCGTCAGGGCGTCCGCCGAGGGGCGGCCAGCCGGGGCGTGGGCTTGGTCCTCCAGCAGCTGGGCGCGGGCCACCAGGGCTTCGTACTGGCCGAGTTCGCCGATGACGGTCTGCACGGCCCGCTGGCCGGTCGCGTCTCCGGCGACCGCCTCGGTGACGCGCTGCAGGTCGGTGTCGGCCTGGCCGCGCCGCTGTTCGTAGGTGTCCAGGGCCTGCTTGCGCGGCGTCGTGTAGTCCGGGTCGGCGCCGAACAGCAGCAGGTTCGCCGCCTGGGCGTCCATGTCGTTGAGCGCGAAGTACAGGTCCGCCGAGCGCACCACCTGCGGGGCGGCGCTGTGGCCGATGACGTCCGTACCGTCCCGGGCGCCGCCCAGGACGACGCCGGTCGCGGTGCCGGCGGCGAGCAGGGCCGCCAGGCAGAGCCCGGTGAGCCCGCGCACCAGGCGCGGGGTGTTCCACCAGGCCCGGCTGCGCCAGGCGCGGCCGGGCCGGTGACGGGTGGCGCGCGGCTCGGGAACCGGTACGGCCGTCTCCGGTGGCGCCGACTCCGGCGCCGCCTCGTTCTCCATGACTGCCGTACCGCCCGACGTTCCCGATGGCATCGCCGCGCGCCCCCTCCCCTGTTTCTCACTGGCCGCCGAACCTTCCCCGGAGGAACCCGCCGGGGGTCGGGGTTCGGCAACGGTCCGCCGTCAGGCCCCACGCCCGGACGGCGAACCGTTTCCTCGCAGATGAGACTAGGTTCGGGCGGGTGCCCGTTCGTCTCCTCTGACGCTTCCTTGACGCCTGTGAGGGCCGTCTTGATGCGTCATTGGCGCCGGGGCGCTATGCGGGCTTGCGGCCGTGGTTCGCCTTCTTCCTGCGACGGGCCTTCTTCTTGCGGGCGCGCTTGGACATCGGGCTCTTCCCTGTCGATGAGTGGTTTCAGGCGGCCCGGCCGACCAGCTGGTCGGCGAGCCTGGCCAGGCGCTTCAGCGAGCGCTCCTCCTGGGCGACCGCGGCCGTCGGCGCGATGACGCCGCCGTCGAAGTAGGCGCCGTTGGCGACGACCGTCCCGGGCAGGCACAGGCGCACCACGGCCTCCGCACCCTCGGCCGCCGGGGCGCCGACCCGCCCGTACAGCGGCAGCAGCGCCGTGTCGCACAGGCCCGGGTTGAGGGAGACGGCGGTGATGCCGGAGCCGGCCGGGGCCATCTCGGCCGTCGCCATGGTCAGGGCCAGCTGCGACTGCGCGTACGCGGCGACCCGCGAGTACTTCTTCACCCGGTGCGGGTCCGCCCAGTTCATCGAGGCGGTGCGGTGCAGCGAGGAGGAGACGTTGACGATCCGCGCGTCCCCGGACGCCGAGAGCGGGGCGCGCAGCAGCTTCGCCAGCAGGTGCGCGGCGAGGAAGTTGACCTGGAGGGAGACTTCGTTGCCGTCCTCGGTGAGCGTGCAGCGCTCGGGCGCCACCACGGCGGCGTTGTTCACCAGCAGGTCCAGCGCCGGGTAGTGCTTGACGACGGTGCCCGCCAGTACGGCGACCTCGGTGAGTCGGGTGAAGTCGGCGGCCAGTTCCACGAGTTGGTCGCGCCGGGCGCCCGCGGCGACCAGGCGCTCGACGGCGTCCTCCGCCTCGGCGGTGGTACGGGCGTGCACCAGCACGGTCGCGCCGTGCCCGGCGAGCAGCCGGGCGGTCTCCCAGCCGATGCCGGAGGAGGCGCCGGTGACGAGGGCGGTGCGGGCGGACAGAACAGCGTCGGACATGACCCATCCAAGGGTGGAAAGGGCACCGACGGGGTGCGGGGGCGCGACGGCACGGAGCCGCACGCCTCCGGGGCCGCCGGTGCGCGAGTGAGGTGATGCGCGAGGTGATGCGAGAGGTGGTGCGAGAGGTGGTGCGATGAGAACGCTCGCCCGTCCCCCGCCCTCGGAGCCGATCGGGGTGGGGGACGGACGGCGGTGATCGGCACGGGCGACGGCGAACGGAGCCTGGCCCGTGCACGCGACCGGCGGGAAGGAGCTCGGTCCTACCGGACGGCGGTGGCGACCGCGACAGCGACGATCCGCGGCCGGCTATGCGGCGGGCGGTCGTGGTGGCGTGTCGAGCGGTGCATGTCCCTCATCCAAGCCCTCCCCCGAGGCCCGGGGCAAGCCGAACCGGCCGCCCTGACGAATCCCTGACGCCCGCCCGTGAACACGCGTTCGGCAGGTGTCAGGGAGCTGTCAAGGAAGCCGCGCCCCGCGCCAAGCCGCCGTCAAGAGGCGTACGTCTCGCGGGAATCCGGTGCTTCGCTGTGCCGCGTTCCCCGACGCTCCCCGAACCGCCGCCCTGTTCCCCGGGCGGCCCGGAAGGTTCCCCGAGACGATGCGCCGTTCGGCCCTCACCTCAACACCGGACACCACCCGCGACCAGCAGCAGAACTGGTTCCGCCGCCCGACGCCGACTCCCGCGACTCCCGCAACCCCCGCGCCCGAGCCGCCGCCCAGCCATCGGCCGTCCGCGCACCAGGGCCGCCGCCGGCTGATCACCCGCCGGCAGCTGGCCGAGGCGCTGCCCGCCGCCGTCCGCAAGCTCCATCCGCGCACGATGATGCGCAACCCGGTGATGCTGGTGGTGGAGACCGGCTCCGCGCTCACCACGATCAGCGCCGTCCTCCACCCCAGCGTGTTCGCCTGGGTGATCTCCTTCTGGCTCTGGCTGACCGTGCTGTTCGCCAACCTCGCCGAGGCCGTCGCCGAGGCGCGCGGAAAGGCGCAGGCCGATTCGCTGCGCGCCGCCCAGGCCGGGACGACGGCCCGGCGGCTGCTGCACTGGCGGGTCGGCACCCGGGACCACCGCCACGAGGTGCTCCCCGCCGAGGAGTTGATGCTGCACGACATCGTGCTGGTGCCGGCCGGGGAGGTGATCCCGCGCGACGGCGAGGTGGTGGAGGGTGTCGCGAGCGTCGACGAGTCGGCGATCACGGGCGAGTCCGCGCCCGTCATCCGCGAGTCCGGCGGCGACCGCACGGGCGTCACCGGCGGTACGAAGGTGCTCTCCGACCACCTGGTCGTCCGGATCACCTCCCGGCCCGGGCAGAGCTTCATCGACCGCATGATCAGCCTGGTCGAGGGCGCGAACCGGCAGAAGACCCCGAACGAGATCGCGCTGAACATCCTGCTCGCCTCGCTCACCATCGTCTTCCTGCTCTCCGTCGCCTCCCTCCAGCCGATGGCGATCTACGCGCACGCGCCGCAGACCACCATCGTGCTGGTCGCCCTGATGGTCGCGCTCATCCCCACCACGATCGGCGCCCTGCTCTCCGCCATCGGCATCGCGGGCATGGACCGGCTCGTCCAGCGCAACGTGGTCGCCCTCTCCGGCCGCGCCGTCGAGGCCGCCGGGGACGTCGACGTGCTGCTGCTCGACAAGACCGGCACCATCACCCACGGCAACCGCCGCGCCGTCGCCCTGCACCCGCTGCCCGGCGCGAGCGTCGAACAGCTCGCCGAGGCCGCCCAGTTGGCCTCCCTCGCGGACGAGACACCGGAGGGACGCTCACTCGTCGAACTGACGAACCGTCAGTACTGGGTGCCACCACGGGAGCCCGGCGAGCTCGGCACCCAGCAGCCCGTCCCCTTCACTGCGCACAGCCGGATGAGCGGCGTCGACCTCAGCTGGCCGGACGGCGTCACCTGCCTGATCCGCAAGGGCGCGGCCACCGCCGTCGCCCGCTGGGTGGTGGACAACGGCGGGCGGCTGCCCATGGAGGCCAAGCCGCTGGTCGACCGGATCGCCGAAGCCGGCGGCACCCCGCTGCTCGTCGCCGTCCACGACCGGTACGGGGCGCGGGCGCTCGGCGTCGTCGAGCTGAAGGACGTCGTCAAGGAGGGCATCGCCGAACGCTTCGCCGAACTGCGCCGGATGGGCATCCGCACGGTGATGGTCACCGGCGACAACCCGCTCACCGCCAAGGCGATCGCCGAGGAGGCCGGCGTCGACGACTTCCTCGCCGAGGCCACCCCCGAGGACAAACTCGCCCACCTGCGCCGCGAACAGGCCGCCGGGAACATGGTCGCCATGACCGGCGACGGCACCAACGACGCCCCCGCCCTCGCCCAGGCCGACGTCGGCGTCGCGATGAACTCCGGCACCCCGGCCGCCAAGGAGGCCGGGAACATGGTCGACCTGGACTCCAACCCGGCCAAGCTGATCGACATCATCCGCGTCGGCAAGCAACTCCTCATCACCCGAGGAGCGTTGACCACCTTCTCGATCACCAACGACGTCGCCAAGTTCTTCGCCATCATCCCCGCGATGTTCGCCGACGCCTACCCCGGCCTGCACCACCTCAACATCATGGGCCTGCACAGCCCCACCTCGGCCATCGCCTCCGCGATCATCTTCAACGCCCTGATCATCGTCGCCCTCATCCCCCTCGCCCTGCGCGGCGTGCGCTACCAGCCCGCCTCCGCCACCGACCTGCTCCGCCGCAACCTGCGGGTGTACGGGCTGGGCGGGCTGATCCTGCCCTTCCTCGGCATCAAGGCGATCGACCTGCTGATCCAGTTCGTCCCCGGCCTCGGGTAGCCGGGGGCGCCCTCGGAGGGAGGACGCCCCCGGCGCCACCCCTCCCGCCTCACCCGCCCCCGGGGCGCCACCACCGCCCCGACCCCTGATTCGCCCCACGGGATCCGGCCAACCCGCTGGCCTCGGGAAAGCCCGAGGTCATAACGTCTCTCCCGTGAGTATGGAAAGCACAGCCTGGATGCAGTTGCACAGCGTCATGAACGCACAGCAGGAGCGCCGGCCCTTCGCCCGCGCGACACTGCGGCGCATCGGCGCCTTCGCCCGACCGCACCGCCGCCGTATCCGGCAGTTCGTGGCGCTCAGCGTGGGCACCGCGCTGCTCGCCGTCGCCACACCGGTGCTCGCGGGGCGTGTCGTCGACGCCATCGTGTCCCACGGCGACCGGGGCACGGTCGTACGCCTCGCGCTGCTGATCGCCCTCATCGCGCTCGCCGAGGCGGCGTTCGGGATCCTGGGCCGCTGGCTGTCGTCGACGCTCGGCGAAGGGCTCATCCTGGATCTGCGCTCGGCGGTGTTCGATCACGTGCAGCGCATGCCGGTCGCGTTCTTCACGCGTACGCGTACGGGAGCGCTCGTCAGTCGCCTCAACAACGACGTGATCGGGGCGCAGCGTGCCTTCAGCAACACCCTCTCCGGAGTCGTCAGCAACCTGGTGACACTCGTCCTCACCCTCGCCGTCATGCTCACCCTTTCGTGGCAGATCACCCTGCTCGCACTGGTGCTGCTGCCGGTGTTCGTCGTCCCCGCGCGGCGGATGGGCAGCCGGATGGCGAAGCTCCAGCGCGAAGCCGCCGACCTCAACGCCTCGATGGGCACCCGGATGACCGAGCGGTTCTCGGCGCCGGGCGCCACCTTGGTCAAGCTCTTCGGGCGGCCCGGGGACGAGTCCGCCGAGTTCGCGGCGCGGGCCCGGCGGGTGCGGGACATCGGGGTGCGCACCGCGATGGCGCAGTCGGCGTTCATCACCGCCCTGACACTGGTCTCGGCCCTGGCGCTCGCGCTCGTCTACGGGCTCGGCGGCTGGTTCGCGCTGAGCGGCACTCTCCAGCCGGGCGCCGTGGTGTCCCTGGCACTGCTGCTGACCCGCCTGTACGCGCCGCTCACCTCGCTCGCGGGAGCGCGCGTCGAGGTCATGAGCGCCCTCGTCAGCTTCGAGCGTGTCTTCGAGGTGCTCGACCTCAAGCCGCTGATCGAGGAGAAGCCGGACGCCCGCGCCGTGCCGGAGGGGCCGGTCGCCGTGGAGTTCGAGGACGTCCGCTTCGGCTACCCGTCCGCCGACAAGGTCTCCCTGGCCTCGCTGGAGGAGGTCGCCGCGCTGGACACCCGCAGTGGCGCGGAGGTCCTGCACGGCGTCAGCTTCCATGCCGAACCCGGCCAGACCGTCGCCCTGGTCGGCTCGTCCGGCGCGGGAAAGTCCACCATCGCGCAACTGCTGCCACGGCTGTACGACACCGACGCGGGAGTCGTACGGATCGGCGGCGTCGACGTGCGCGACCTGAGCGCCACCTCGATGCGGGCGACCCTCGGCATGGTCACGCAGGACGGGCACCTCTTCCACGACTCCGTACGCGAGAACCTGCTGCTGGCCCGGCCCGAGGCCTCCGAGGACGACCTGTGGGACGTGCTGCGCCGGGCCCGCCTCGATGGCTTGGTGCGCTCCCTGCCCGACGGACTCGACACCGTGGTCGGCGAGCGCGGCTACCGGCTCTCCGGCGGCGAGCGCCAGCGCATGACCATCGCCCGGCTGCTCCTGGCCCGGCAGCGCGTCGTCATCCTCGACGAGGCCACGGCCCACCTGGACAACACCTCGGAAGCGGCCGTCCAGGAGGCCCTCACGGAGGCCCTGGAAGGGCGGACCGCCGTCGTCATCGCCCACCGGCTGTCGACGGTCCGGGCCGCCGACATGATCCTCGTCGTCGAAGCCGGACGGATCGTGGAACGCGGCACCCACGAGGAACTGCTCGCCGCAGAGGGGCGGTACGCCGAACTGCACCGCACCCAGTTCGCGAAGCACCCGCCCGCGACGAGCGCGCACGAGATCGCGGGCGTGGGCGAAGCGATGGCATAGGTCGGCGCGCCGGTTCCCGATCCGCACGTACCCTCGTCAGACCCCCGCTTGCGCCGCCGTGTGCACCAGCCGGTCGCACACCTGGCACACGGCCGGGCCGCCCTGCTGCCACCACCGGCAGGTGGGACGGACGGCGCACGGCGGAAGCGGGGTGCCCGGGGCGTCCGCGCCCGCTTCGCGCGCGGCGTCGGCCACCGCGTCGCCGAGCGAGCACCGCTCCTCCGCCCACTGACCGCAGGCCGCTCCGACGCAGGGCCCGGCGAAGCGGAACCGCACCTCCGGCGGGCGCAGGCCGGGCGCGGAGGCGCGGGCCGCGAAGTCGGCGTCCACCGTCAGCGGCGGGCGCAGCGCGGTAACCGTCCCGTCCGGCCGGACGATGCCGAGCAGCAGGTGGCCCGGGGCGCACAGGCTGCTCGGGCACGTCGTCCCGGCCCCGGCCGCCTCGGCGTCGGAATCGGCACCGGCACCGGCATCAACCGGGCCCACTACTCCTCCGGCGCCATGACGATCCCGATCGGGCCCGGCCGGTCGATCAGGGCGTCCACCGCGTCGCGGCCGGAGCCGGACCGGCCGGACGGCACCTCGCGCAGCGGCGGCGCGAGGTCGAGCTCCGCGACCTCGTCGAGGACGGCCCTGCGCACCGAGTCCCCGATCCGCGCCAGCACGGCGTCGGGCAGGTCGCCCTGGACGGTGACGCGCAGTCCTTGTCTGGTCATGGCCCTTCCTCTCCTCGGGGCAATGGGCCGGCCGCCGACGGCGCGCCGGTCCACCCCGACGCTGTCACCGGAGCCGGGGCCGGGCGACCGCTGCTCGCCGGTTGGAGTGAGCCGCACCGCCCTCGGCCCGCCGCCTGCTCGGTTCGGGCGTACCTCGGCGCGCCACCCCCCGAAGGTCCGCACACGCTGGACCGGGGACGGGAAGCCGCGCGCGGCGTCGACCGCGACGGCTGCCGCCCCCGGCCCACCACCGCACCGACGGGAGCACAGCATGACCCGGACCCCCGAACCCTTCGACGACACCGCGGGGACACCACCCCTGCCCGGCTGTGCCGAGGACCCGGCCGGCGCACTGAAGCGGATGTTCGTGGACCTGACCCAGGGCGTGCGGACGGCCCGCGGCCAGGACCCCGTCAAGCGGCCGGTGTTCCTCAAGCCGCACGGCGTCGCCCGGGCCACGCTCACCGTCGCCGAGGACCTGCCGGCCGACCTGCGCGTCGGGTTCCTGGAGAGCGCCCGCACCCGGGCCGGCGGCCTGACCGCGTGGGTACGGTTCTCCAGCGACACCGTGCCGGGCCTTCCCGACCTGAAGACCACCCTCGGCGTCGGCCTCAAGCTGTTCGACGTGCCCGGCCCGAAGCTGCTGGAGGGCTACACGGAGGCGGGCACCCAGGACCTGCTGCTGCAGAACCACGACGTGTTCTTCGTCGACACCGCCGAGGACATGTGCGAGTTCACCAAGGCCGGTATCGTCGACGGCGGTTACGACGCGTACCTGGACGCCCACCCGGTCACCCGTCAAGTCCTCGACGAGATGGCCAAGTTCGAACAGAGCGCGCTGACCGCCACCTACTGGGGCGTGCTCCCCTACGCCTTCGGACCGGACCGCTTCGTCAAGTACAAACTGGTGCCGGCCGGTTGCGCGCCGGGCGACCCGGCGGCGACGCCGCCCGACGAGGACCCCGCCTACCTCGGCGCCGACCTGGCCCACCGGCTCGCGGCCGGTCCGGCCTCCTTCGACCTGATGCTCCAGTTCCGCACCGACGACGAGACGATGCCGCTGGACAAGGCCACCGTGCGGTGGGAGGAGTCCGCGAGCACCCCCGTCAAGGTGGCCCGGCTGACCCTCCAGCAGCAGGACGTCACGGCCCGCGGCCAGGCCGGGTACGGCGAGAACCTCGCCCTCAACCCGTCGCACAGCCTCGCCGAGCACCGCCCGGTCGGCAGCATCTCCGAGGTCCGCAGGACGGTGTACCTGGCGTCGGCCGAGCAGCGCCGGGACGTCAACGGCGTCCCGACGGCCGAACCCGGCCCCGCTCGCCCGCAGATCACTCCGCCGGCGGGCCGCGACACCAGGATCGTCCGGGCCGCCGTGCACCCGGCCATCGGCGTGGCCCGGGTCGGTGACAGCAGGATGGCCGACTACGTCCTCGCCCCCGAGGTCGACGAGCCGGACCCGCTGCCCGCCGGGAGCTACAAGGACGCCACCGGCGCCCTGAAACGCCAGGCCGTCCGGTTCCGCGTCTACGGGTACAACGCCGCCGGCGAGCCGGTCGCCGAACTGACCGCCGACAACGCCGACCTGCGCTGGACCGTGCACGTCGCCAACACGAAGGCGGCCTGGTACCAGTTCCAGATCGCCCTGGACATCCCGGAGGCGGCGCAGGCCGACCCGAGCAACCTGCGCAACCCCAGGATCCCGGCCGACCAGCGCCACCTCCTGGTCATCGACCCCGGCCCCCGCTCCGTACGCGGCCGCAACCGCGGCGACCGGCCCGAGTACCGCTTCGACACCGGTGGCTTCATGGGCAAGCCGGTCTACCTCGGGGAGCTGCGCACCGACGGCGGCGGCCGGCTGGTCTTCCTCGGCGGCCACGGCGTCTCGGCCTCGGCGAACGGCACCCCCGCCGACACGTTCGCCAACAACGACGGCTGGTACGACGACACCTCCGACGGCCCGGTCACCGCCGAGGTGAACATCGACGGGCGGCGGATCCCCGTCGAGCCGGGCTGGGTGGTGACCGCGCCGCCCAACTACGCGCCCGAACTCACCTCGGTGCGCACGATGTACGACCTGGTGCGCGACTCCTTCTTCAGCGCCGGACTGATCGACGAACCGCAGCCGGTGTCCTTCACCCGCGACGTGCTGCCCGTACTGCGCCGGCTTTCCGGCCTGCAGTGGGTCAACAAGGGCCTGGCCACCCAGTTCGGCTTCGGCGGACGCGAGTTCCTCGCCGACCCGGCCGGAACCGCCCTGCTGGCGGACCCTTCGCCCGTCCACCAGGAGCTCCGCCGGCAGATCTGGCTCTCCATCCGCACCTACGACCGCGACGGCATCTCGCCGGTGCCCTGGCCGGCCGTCTACGGCGACGCGATGAACCTGCCGCCCCAGTCCGTGCGCCAGCACATGACGCTCTCCCCGCTGCAGTACCGCCTCCTTCAGCGCTGGGCCCGCGGGGACTTCGTCGACGACCATCCCCCGAAGACCCCGCCGCCCGGTTCCCTCGGCGGCGTCCCGCTCGCCCAGCAGCCCGAGACCCTCGACCGGGCGGCCCTGTCGTTCTGCCTCGCCGACGCCTTCCACCCCGGCTGCGAGCTGACCTGGCCGATGCGCCACACCACCCTGTACAGCGGCCCGTTCCGGATCCGGCACCGCGCCCCGCAGGCGCCTCCCCCGCCGTACTACGGCCAGACGCTCACCCCGGAGACCGCGCTCTCCCTCGACGGCCCGCTGCACGCCCAGGGGCCGGGCGACCTGACCCGGTGGATGGCCGTGCCGTGGCAGACCGACACGGCGAGCTGCCGGTCGGGCTACGAGTACAGCGTCTCCCTCGGCCTCGGCCCGTACGACCCGTACCTGCCCACCTTCTGGCCGGCCCGGGTGCCCAACCACGTGCTCGCCGAGGAGGAATACGACGTCCTGGTCGACACCTCCCGGCCGATGGCCGACCGCCTGGCCGCGTTCCGGAGCCGGCGGACCTGGCTGCGCTGGCTGCCCCGCGACTACGCGACCGCCATCAACGCGATGGTGCGGGACTTCGGCAAGCTCGGCGTGGTCGAGCGCCGCCCCGGCCCCACCGACGACCCCCGCCTCCCGGCGGAGGTCCTGGTGGAGTCCGAGGTGAGCTTCCCCGCCGAACCCGCGCCGCCGGCCGCGCGCAACCTGGTCACCGTGCACGTGGAGCGCGGCGCCGACCCGGTCCTGGGCGCCGCCGCCCTGGCCTCCGCCGTCACCATGGCGGACGCTCCCGACGAGGAGGTCTCGACCGGGTACATCGAGAAGGTCAAGCGCTTCCGGTCGCGCCGGTGAACCCCCGCCCGCCGCACCGCCCGCCGGCCCGTCCGCGCCCGTCCGGCCCCGTCGACGCCCTGGTGGCGGGCGGCGGTCCGGCGGGCGCCGTGGCGGCGCTCGTCCTGGCCCGGGCCGGCCACCGCGTCGAGCTGCTGGATGACGGCGGCCAAGGCCCGCCCCCGGACGGCCCCGTGTTCAAGATCGGCGAGTTCCTGCCGCCCGCCGCCCGGCCGCTGCTGAACGACCTCGGGCTGCTGGACGGCTTCCTGGCCGCCGGCCACCCCGCCTCCACCGGCACCTACGCCGCCTGGGGATCGGCGGCGCTGCACGGCCGCAGCCACCTCTTCGACCCGTACGGGCACGGCTGGCACCTCGACCGGCTCCGCTTCGACGCCTTCCTGCGGGACGCGGCCGTCGCGGCGGGCGCCGAACTCCGGCGGGCCACCGTCCTGGAGAGGCTCGGCGACCGCCTGACCCTCCGCGACCGGGACACCGGCACGGTCACGGAGCGGTCCGCCCGCTGGACGGTCGACGCCACCGGCCGACGCTGCGTCATCGGCCGGCGCCACGGCCACCGCCGACGGCAGGACCGGCTCGTCGCCGCGTACGCGGTGTTCCCGGACCGGCCCCGGCCCCGGTCGCGGCCGGAGGACGTCGAGGCCCGCACCCTGGTGGAGGCGACCCCGCACGGCTGGTGGTACACCACCCGCGTCCCGGCCGGGCGCCTGGTCGCCCACCTGACCGACGCCGACCTCGCCACCCCCTCCCTGCGCACCCCGCAGGGCTTCTGGTCCGCACTCAGCCGCACCGTCCACGTCCGGCGCCGCCTGGCCGGGCACGATCCGGAAGCAACTCCCCTGCCACGCTGGGCTCCTGCCCACGGTCTGCGGCTCACCCCGGCGGCCGGCCCCGGCTGGGTGGCGGCCGGGGACGCCGCCCTCGCCTTCGACCCGCTCTCCTCGCAGGGCATCCTCACCGCACTGCACACGGGTGCCCGGGCCGGACGGACCGTGGCCGACTGCCTCGTCGGCCCGGGGCGGACCGGCGCCGCACTCGCCGACTACACAGCGTTCCTGGACGGGATCGCGGCGGCCTACCGGAGCAACCATGCGCAGGCATACGACCAGGAGCGGCGTTGGCCCCTGAGCCCGTTCTGGCGCCGCCGCCGAACGGCGGACAGCCCTCGACCGGCATAGCCGAAAGAACCGGAACGTCTACGCTC
Organism: Kitasatospora sp. NPDC051170; assembly: GCF_044455705.1. NCBI lineage: Bacteria > Bacillati > Actinomycetota > Actinomycetes > Kitasatosporales > Streptomycetaceae > Kitasatospora > Kitasatospora sp. NPDC051170. The sequence goes on from NZ_JBITFA010000001.1 coordinate 492,604, forward strand.
ACCGGTGCCACTCCTCGGCCAACTGCCCGAGCACCACCTCGTCCGCGAACTCCCCGCACACCCAGGCCGAACGACGCAGCGTCCCCTCGACGGTGAAACCCGCCGTGAGCGCCGCCCGGACCATCGGCACGTTGTCGGCCAGCGTCTCCACCTGCAGCCGGTGCAACCCGAGCACCACGAACCCGTACCGGCCGAGCACCCGAAGCACATCCGCCGCAAGCCCCCGCCCCCGATACCCCGGCCGCAGCGCGATGCCCACGTGCCCGACCCGGTTGTGGCCGTCGATCCCCCACAGCAGCGCCTCCCCGGCCAACTCACCCGAGGCCGCCTCCACCACCGAGAAGCACGCGGCATCGTCGGACGGCCCCGACACCACGTACGGCGACTGCGCCGACCCCGGCGGAATCGGCCGCCAGGGCCGCGTGTCGGCCCGCGAGCGGGTCGCGACGTCGTCGTACAACTCGGCCTGCAGCACGGGGACATCGCCCTCGTGCCGGGCCCGGAGGGTGATCTGAGCGCCATGTAGCATGTCACATTTCTATAGCCTCGAACGTGGCCCCCGACACCGAATTTCCATCGCACGCCTGCCCAGCCGCCACCGACACCGTCATCGACCGGTCCGGTCCGGTCCGGTCCAGGTTCTCGTACGCGGCCCAGGCGTTCAGCAGCGGCGGCACCACCGAGCGGCGTCCGGTCGCACGGGCGGAGCCATGGAGTACGGCCGAACGGATCTCCGCCGGGGAGACCCGGGGGAAGCAGGACAGCAGGAGGGCGAGGGTTCCGGTGACGAAGGGAACAGCCACGCTGGTGCCCGTGAGCAGGAGCGGGCGTTCGGCGGGGTTCAGCTGGACCACGGCCCGTCCCGGCGCTCCGACGCCTCGGATGCCGATGGATCCGCCGAGATCGGACAGACCGGCACACCCCGGAGCCGCCGGTCTGAAAGCCGTACTGCGCGCCTACGAGCGCGAGCGCCGACGCAGCGCGCAACGCGTCGCGTTCGGCGCCCGGAACCTGCACCGCTTCGTCTCCACCGAGCGCACCTGGCTCCGCGACTCGGTGGCCCGTCTGCTGCCGGGTTGACGTGAGTGGGCAGCGGATCACCAGCGGCGGGAGGACCCGGCACCACCGACGGTGCCGGGTCCTCTCCGCGGTCGGCGCCCGGCCGGTTCAGGGGGTGTCGTAGGTCAGGGTGTAGGAGGCGGAGCCGGTGACGGAGCGGACCCGGTAGGTGTAGTAGCCCTCGGCACCGTCGTACGACAGCCCGCCGTCGGCGCCGCTGGTGGCCACGGCCTGCCAGGTGCTTCCGTCCCACCTCATCAGGTCCAGCGCGACCTGGGCGCCGGCGGGCGCGGCCAGGCACGCGCGGTGCGTGCCTGCCCCGGAGTGGAGGCTGCCGCCGCCGGGCTCGTAGGCGGCGCCGCCGCTGGTGAGGCTTCCCGTGCGGGTGTTCGCCCGGGCGGCGCAGCCGGGGGCGGGGCCGCTGATCCTGGAGCCGATGGCGCGGTCCATGACGGCCAGGCTGGGGAGGTTGAACGGCTTGTCGAGGCTGCGCATCAAGGAGTCCGAGGAGGGCCGGTAGATGCCGTACTCGTACTGGCTTCCGCCGCGGTAGGCGCCGATCACCCCGCCGTCGGGGGTGGAACGGCCGAGGTAGGAGGCCCATTTGACGCCGCGCGGGTTCCTGGTGACGTTGGGTTCGGTCGGCTCGGCGCCGGTGTAGGTGGTACCCGGTGTGAAGTACTCGTCGGCCAGGCCGCCGACCGAGTGGCCGAGTTCGTGGATGGCGATGCGTCCCGACCGGGGGTCACCGCCGGACACGGTGGAGAGGCTGGGGTAGCCGGCACCGCCGTACTTGGTGGTGTTGCCGACGGCGACGATGGCGTCCGCGCGAGGGGCCTGCGCGGCGTACGCCTTGGCCTTGGACTCGTCGAGGCACAGCAGGCGCTCGACGCCGCCGCAGAAGAAGTACATCCCGAGCGCGGTGTCCCGAGTGATGCCCTGGGTGGGGTCGTTGCTGACGCCGGACTCGTTCGAGACGACGTTGACCAGCCAGACGTTGATCGAGCCGGCGTACTTGCGCCACGGATCGGTGGCGGATATCTCGGCCCACTTCTCCTCGGCGTGCCGGCGCAGCAGGCCCATCTCGGCGGCGGTGTAGCCGTCTCCGAGGATGACCATGTTGAAGCGGGAGTCGGCCGGTCCGGTCTCCTGGAGGGCGACGACGCTGGTGGCTGCGGCGGCCCGAAGGTCCTGGCTCTTCGGGGCGACCTTCGGCTCGACCGGCATGCGGACCTTGCTGATCGTGCCGTCGGCGGAGAAGACCTCTCGCCATTCCGACGGGGTGGCGGGTGCCGCGTTGCCTGCGGGGGCCGCGACGAGAACTGCCGCCAGTACGGCGGCCGCGGAGAGCAGAGCGGACACTTTTCGACGCATGAGCGTCTCCTTGTGACGTCAGGCCGGCGGCTGCGCGACTGCGTCGGCGGGCCGGTCCAAGTGGGGGTGCTGTGCGCGGAGTTGAGCGGGCAGGGCCGAGGGGGTGGGGGATCGGCCGGGAGCGGGATCAGACGCATAAGTGGCGAAGTAATTCGACTTATGTGAGCACTTAAGCTAGGAGAGCCCACCGAAGGTTGGCAAGCCCTTTGACATGACCAGCCGGACGGAACGCGCTAGAACGGCTTGGCGGGGGCGGGCCCGAGGGTGGTGGCGCCGGGGGCGGACCGGTGGCCGAGGCCGGTCCGGTACGCGTCGAGGGCGGCCTCGATCCGCCCGGTGCGGCGCAGGAGGTCGCCCAGGAGGCGGCAGACATCCGCCAAGTCGCCGGCCGCTCCCGCGCTTTCAAGCCGACCGAGCGCCGTTCTGTAGTGCTCCTCGGCCTCCGTGTCGGCCCCGCGCCTCTCGGCGATGAGGCCGAGCAGCCGGTGGGCACCGGCCGCGTGCACCGCCCCCTTGTCCGCGCCGAGACCGGCCAGGGTCTGCTCCAGCAGCACCTCGGCCTCCGCGTCCTTGCCCTGACGGTGCAGCACGTCGGCCAGTTCGACGCCGACCTGGTGGACGTAGAGGGTGGCGCGCCGGGAGGCCAGCACCTCGCGCGCGGTGCGCAGGGCGGCTTCGGCCTGCGGCAGGTCGCCGCTCTGGGCGAGGACGTAGCCGCGCATCCAGTGGCAGTGGGCGAGTTCGGTGCGGATCTGCAGCTGCCGGTAGCACTCGGCGGCCTTCAGCAGCGAGGCGTCGGCCTCCGCGGCCCGGCCTTCGGCGAGCAGCGTCCGGGCGACGCCGCGGTGCATCCTCGCGACCAGGGCCGGGTCGGAGACCTCCGGGGCCAGGGCCAGGGCCAGCTCCGCCGCCTGTGCCGCCCGCGCGTGCGCCCCCATGTCCGCGTACGGGGCGATGAGCGCCGTATAGAGCAGGACGAGCGCCTCGGGGTCGCGGAGCCCGGCGGCGTTGAGCTCGTCCAGCGTGGACTCCAACAGGTAGCAGGCGTAGCGCAGTTCACCCGCGAGGAAGTGGGTGAGGGCACGGCCCCGGATCGCCGGTACGCGGTGGGTCAGCGGCCCGCCCGCCTCGGCGAGGACGCCCTCCGCCGCTTCGAAGTGGCCGCGCGCCCCGACGAGTTCCCCCGCCTCCAGGGCGCACTGGCCGAGCCCCTCGAGAGCGGCGCCGCGCTCGGCGGCCAGACCGTGCCGCTCGGCATCGGCCGCGACCGCGGCGTACCCGGGCACGGCCTCCTCGGGGTCGCCGGTGGCCAGGGCCCGCTGCGCCTCGGCCAGGCGCATCCGCAGCTCGGTGGCGAGGTGCGGCGGGCGGCCGCTGGAGAGCTCCTCGTACGTACGGCCGAGGCGCTCGGCGATGTGCCGCAGGGCCTTCTCCGACGGCTGGACCTTTCCGGCCTCGACGGTGGAGATGTAGGCGGCCGTGTAGGCCGGCTCGGCCACCTGGCGCTGCGTCAGGCCGAGTTCGGTGCGCAGGCGGTGCACGCGGTGCGCCACCGACTCCACGCCCACCGACTCCTCACCCGCCGACGTTTCGGATGCCGACGTCTCGGATGCCGCCCCGCCCCTCGGGCGCCGGTCCATGGCCATCGGCCCTCCACTCTCCCTCGGTCCACGCTGCTCCGCCGAAGCCGGCCGGGCGGAGCGTGATCATCAGCGTATATACGAAAAGAGGGGGCGGAATAGGACTCTCCACGAACCATTGTGGCCAAACCCGGCCCCATGGCACCGCTCCCGTAGCCCCTGCGGCCGTAGATTCGCTCACAACTTGACGCATACACGATCAGGGGGAGACAGGTAATGATGCGTCCCGCAGGACCCGCCATCCGCATCGGCACGACACTCATGGCCGTGACCGCCACGGCGGTGACCGCCGTGGGCCTCGCCGCCTCGCCGGCCGCCGCAGCACCCACCGCAGCACCCACCATCACGGCGACGCCCGCGCTCGGCACCACCTGTACGGTGGCCGACCTCGGCACCCGCCACCCGTACATCAAGACGACGGAGGTCGCCCCGACGATCACCCACTTCAAGGGCTGGTACGTCACCCAGGGCAGCACCGGCTCCCAGAGCGTCACCACCACCACCCAGACCACCATCACCGTCTCCGTGGGCCTGGAGAACAAGATCGAGGGCGGCTTCGGCAGCGAGGCCCTCGGCAAGGTCGGCACGGCCCTGGGCATGAGCGTGAAGGTCGACTTCACCTCCACCAACAGCGAGTCGAGCACGGTCGCGTGGAACTTCGGCCAGCCCGGCTACTACGGCGTCTACAAGGGCACCAAGAAGGTCACCGGCACGTACGGGAGCCTCAACTGCAACCGCGTCCAACAGGGCAACGGCAGCTGGGCGTTGCAGTGGGTCGAGGGGCCCGGCAGCGGCGCCTTCACCACCTACACCACCCTCGAGGAAGGCGCGGTGCGCTGCGAGGACACCGTGCCCGCCAGCAGCATCATGGCCAAGGCGAAGCTCCTCCTCGACTGCGGTGCGCCCGCCGCGAAGGCGGAGCACCCGGCCGGCGCGGTGGCGCCGACCGCGGAGCAGAACCAGGGCCTCCTCGCGCAGCACCCGGCCCCCGTCGCCGGCACGGCCGCCGAACAGCCCAAGGCCACCGGGAGCAGCGCGCCGGCCATCGCCGTCGCCCTCAACTGCGAGCCCGGCGCCTACCGGATCGACGTCCCCGGCAAGGTCCTGAACTGGAGCGCACCGCTCCTGGCCAACGACGGCGTCCGCCTGCGCGAATCCACGTTCTTCAGCGCCCACCTGGACAACTGGCGGCTGTGCAACGTGTCGGAGACCAACGGGGTACTCGAGGCCACCCTGTGGAACTGGGGCAACGGCGGATGCGCGACCGTCCCCGCGAACATCGCCAACCAGGAGCAGGCGTACCTGACGACGGCCAACTGCGCGGAGGACGACCTCCAGCGGTTCTACGTCTACCGCGACGTGCCCGGCAGCTCGAAGGTCGGCCTGCAGAACAAGTACACCGGCTCCATGGTGGGCTACGACCGCTACGGGGACGGGGAGTTGATCCGCCAGTACTCCAGCGGTCGGCAGGACGGCACGGGCACGTTCACCATGACCGGAGTCTGACGGCCACCTCACCGTGAGCACGGCCCCGCGGGCAACGATCCCGGCGGACGCGCACCCCGACGGGACCGAACTCGTCGACGCCGGGCGCAGGTGCGGCAGGACATGTCGCGCTCGCGCCCGGCAACGCGCCTACTGGAGCGCCAACTCTCCAGTTTTCTATGGTGGTTGGCCCGATGAACGCCCACCGGCTGTCGGTGAGCTGCCCACGCGTCACGGACAGCTTCCTACCGGATTCCGCCTTCAGGCAGGCGCGAAACCGCAATATTGATCACAACACCACACAGGCCCTAGTCCGCGGCCAGCGCGGACAGGATGTCGAGGCGAGCCGCCCGCACAGCCGGGGCCAGCGCCGCGAGGACGCCGGCGATCACGGCGGCCGCCGCCAGTTCCGCAAGGGTGATCCAGGGCACTGACAGGACGGTTTGACCCTCACCCGCCACGCGATGGAGGGCGATCCCCCAGGCGATGCCGAGTGCCAGTCCCGACAGAGCCCCCAGAGCAGTGATCACGACCGACTCCAGGCGGACCATGCGGCGGACTGCGCGGCGTGAGGCGCCGACCGCGCGCAGCATGCCGATCTCGCGCGTCCGTTCCCCGACCGACATGGCCATCGTGTTGGCCACGCCCAGCACCGCGATGACGACCGCGAGGGCCAGGAGCGCGTACGCCGTCGAGAGCATCTGGTCGGCGCTGCTCCGGACGGCTGCCTTGTAGGCCGCCCGGTCCTGCACGGCCAGTTGCGGATACCCGGCCAGCGCCGTGGTGAGTGCCTTCCCGACCGCTGTGGGGTCCGCGCCGCGGGCCGCGAAGGCGAACAGGGTGGTGTCGGAGGCGGTGGGAGCCAGGGTGGACAGGACGTCGAATCCGACACTGGGCGCGAGCCGTACCCGGCCCATCGACATGCCGGACGGTTCCTGGCGTTGAACGGCGCCGACCGTCAGGGTCACCGGGGAGCCGCCCGGTCCGGCGAGGGTGACGTGGCCGCCGATGCCGACGCCGAGCCGCTCGGCCATGGCGTCCACGAGGACGATCTGGCCGTGGGCGAGCGCGGCCCCCGGGTCGCCCGCCGTGTAGGTCTCGTGCATCGCGGTGGGGAAGCCGGGCTCGTCGCCGTAGACGGTGGTGGACAGCGTGGTAGCTCCCGCGGTGAGCGTGGCCCTGGTGATCCGTTCCCTGATGACCTCGCCGATTCCCGGTACGCGCCGCGCCGCCTCGGCGGCCTCGGGCCCGAACTGGGCCTGCGCGTGCTGTCCGCCGATGATGAAGTCCGCACCGAGCATCCGGTCGGTGCGGGCCGCCATGGAGTCCGAGGCGGAGGCCGCCGAGACGGCCATCGCCGTCGCCACGCAGATGCCGATCATCAGCGCGGCGGAGGTGGCGGCGGTGCGGCGCGGGTTGCGCAGCGTGTTCCCGGCGGCGATCGCGCCGATCGGCCCGAAGAGCCGCGGGAAGGCGGCCGTCAGGACCGGGACGACGATGCGGACGAGAGCGGGCCCGAGCGGGAGGAAGGCGATCAGGGTCAGGATCATGCCCGGCGCCGTCGCGGCACCGCCCGCGATCAGCAGACCGGCCCCGGCGAGCAGCAGCACCGCGCCGGTCAGCGTGCGGCCCCGGCCGGGCCGGGTGCTCGGCGCGGCCGCCTCGCGGAGAGCGGCCATCGGCGGGATGCGTCCCGCGCGCCGTGCCGGGATCACCCCGGCGGCCAGGGTGGCCACGGTGCCGACGGCGTAGCCGACCAGCACGGCGTCGGGCCCGACGACCAGCGAGGTCGGGCCGAGGTCGAGACCGAAGGAGGCCATCGCCGCGTGCAGCCCGACGGCCAGCCCGATCCCGGCACCGATGCCGAGGGTGGAGCCCAGGAGGCCGAGGACCAGGGCTTCGAGCAGGACGGACCGGTTCAGCTGCCGGCGGCTCGCGCCGATCGCGCGCAGCAGGCCGAGCTCGCGGGTCCGGGCCCCGACCAGCATCGAGAACGTGTTGAAGATGAGGAGCACGCCGACCAGGACGGCCACCACCGCGAAGCCCGTCATCACCATGCCCAGGAAGTCGGTGGTCTGACCGGCCCCGTTGTCCGGGGTCACGGCGGTCGGGTCCTTGGCCTGGACGTGGACCGCGCCGCCCAGGGCGGCCGCGAGGCTGCGCCGGAGATCGGCGGGCGTCACACCGGCGGCGGCTTCCACCCTGATCGAGGTCGCCGCGCCGGGCTTGCCGAGCAGCCGCTGCTGGGCGGTGGGGGTGTCGACGTAGACGCGGGTGTTGCCCTGGCCGGCGGCCTTGAAGTCGGCGATGCCGGTGACCCTGGCCTCGAACGTGCCGGGGACGGCGACCACGCGGATCGTGTCCCCGATCCGCACGTGGGCGCGGTCGGCCGAGATGCGGTCGAGCACGGCCTCGTCGGGGCCCTGCGGGGCCCGGCCGTCGGCGAGCCGCACCGGGGACCGGTCGGAGTCGTACCAGTTGCCCGCCAGTACGGGGATGCTGCTCTTGGCGCCGAGGCCGGACAGCCCGCTGCCCGCGTCGATCGCCTTGTCCTGCGCGTCGGTCAGCGTCGCGGTGTCGACCGTGACGTCGGGGTACGCCGCCGCCACGCCCGGCACGGCGCGCACCTTCCCGGCCAGGGCGTCGGCGTCCGGCAGCGTGCCGCCCTCGCCGACCACGGCCCGCTGCACCGCGTCGCCGGCCTCGGCCGGCCCCGTGCCCGCCGGCAGCGGGGCGGTGACGGTGACATCCGGGGCGCTCGCCGCCGCGGCGTCGTCCAGGGCCCCGTTGATCGTGCCGGTGAAGATCATCGTGCCGGTGACGAAGGCCACCGAGAGCACCACGGCAAGGCAGGACATCGCGAGTCGTCCCTTGTGCGCGAAGATGCCGCGCAATGCCACCTTCAGCATCAGCGCTTCCCCCCGCCCTGGCTCATCCGGTGCAGGACGGCCTCGGCGGTCGGGGACCGCAGCTCGCCGGCCACCCGGCCGTCGGCGAGGAAGACCACGCGGTCGGCGAAGGACGCGGCGGTCGGGTCGTGGGTCACCATGACGACGGTCTGTTCGAGCGTGTCCACGCTCCGGCGCAGCAGCCGCAGGACCTCCGTCCCGGCCTGGGAGTCCAGGTTCCCCGTGGGCTCGTCGGCGAACACGATCTCGGGCTGGCCCGCGAGGGCGCGGGCACAGGCGACCCGCTGCTGCTGCCCGCCGGACAGTTCCGAGGGCCGGTGGCGCAGCCGGTCCACCAGGCCGAAGGTCACCAGGATCTCGTTGAGCCAGGCCCGGTCGGGCGTGCGGCCCGCGATCGCCATGGGCAGGGTGATGTTCTCCAGGGCGGTCAGGGCCGGGATGAGGTTGAACGACTGGAAGATGAAGCCGATCCGGTCGCGGCGCAGCTCGGTGAGCTCGCGCTCGCGCAGCGCGGTGAGCTCGATGTCGTCGATCCAGATCCGGCCGCCGTCCACCGAGTCCAGGCCCGCCAGACAGTGCATCAGGGTCGACTTGCCCGAGCCGGACGGGCCCATGATCGCGGTGAACGCGCCGCCCTCGATCTCGATGTCGACGCCGTCCAGAGCGGTGACCTTCGCGTCGCCCGCGCCGTGGACCTTGGTGATCCCCTCGCCGCGGGCGGCGGGCTCGGACACGGGGGCCGGTGTCCGGTCGGAGCCCGGTGGCTGATCCGGGTCGAGGGTTCGGTCGAGGGTCATGCGGATGCTCCATCCTTCGAGGGCCGTCAGGTGTCGGACGGCTTTCCACGATGGCGGTCGCGGCCGGTCCGCCGGATCAGGCCGCGGCACGGAATCGGTGCCCGGTCCCACGCCCGGACACCGGGTGCGCACCTGGTCCGGGGTACAGGTCCGAAGATGCGACCGAAGACGGATGACCCTCCCCCGCACCCGCGACTACCGTCAGGACGTGCACCTTCGGCCCCCGCTCACCAGACGGCTGACCCGCGACCAACTCGTCGGGCTGGACGTCGCGGTCGGTGTGGCGCTCCTGCTCTGGGGGCGCCCCACCGACGCCCAGCTCGCCACCGCCGGACTCTCCCTCCCGGGCTGGTACGCGCTGCTGACCCCGCTGGCCGGCGCGGTGGCGGCCAGACGGCTGTGGCCCGGGCTCGCCCTCGGGGTGTCGCTGGCGGCGTACGCGACGATGGCGGCCTACGGGTTCGCCAAGGGCCCGTCCCTGGCGGTCGCGTTCTGCCTCTACCAGTTCGCGCTCTCGCAGCCGCGGTCCCGGGCCGTGGCCGGCCTGGTGCTCGCCGAGGCCGTCGTCGGCGTCGGCATGGCGATGGGCGGGAGTTCGGTGCTCTTCGACAACGCGTGGGCCGCGATGTGGTTGGGGCAGAGCGCGCCGCTCGTCGCCATCTGGGCGGCCGGCACGATGATCAGGTCACAGCGCGCCTACAACGCCGGGCTGCGGGCCCAGGCGGAACGCCAGGCGCAGGCCCGCATCGAGGAGGCGCGGCGGACGGTCGTCGAGGAACGTCTGCGCATCGCCCGCGAGTTGCACGACGTGATGGCCCACAGCATGAGCGTGATTGCCGTACAGGCGGGCGTCGGCCGCCACGTCATCACCGGACACCCTGACGAGGCCGCCAAAGCGCTGACCGCGATCGAGACGGTCAGCCGCACGGCGCTGCGCGAGGTGCGGGCCCTGCTCGACGTGCTGCGGGAGGAGTCACCCGCCGACGACCCGGCCACCACCTCGGAGCCGGCGCAACCCGGGCTGAGCGACCTCCCCGTCCTGATCGAGCAGACCGGCCGGACCGGGCTCCAGGTCGAGCTGCGGATCAGGGGCGCCGCCCGGCAGCTCCCGCCGTCGATCGACCTGGCCTGCTACCGGATAGTCCAGGAGGCGCTGACCAACTCCGTCAAGCACGCTGCGACCGCCCGCGCCCGGGCCCGGGTCAGCTACCACCCGGACGGCATCGAGATCGAGGTGACCGACGAAGGCCGCCCCGGCCCCGCCGTCGCGCCCGACAGCCCTGGCGGCCATGTCGGTCACGGCCTGATCGGCATGCGGGAACGGGTCGCGCTCTCCGGCGGCGACTTCGCCGCCGGCCACCTCCCGCTCGGCGGCTTCCGCGTCTGGGCCCGGTTCCCCACCGGGGAACCGGGGTGAGCGCGGACACGAGCGGGGACGTGCGGGTGGTGATCTGCGACGACCAGGCCCTCGTCCGCGCCGGCTTCCGCGTACTCGTCGACACCACACCGGGCCTCACGGTGGTCGGCGAGGCCGGCGACGGAGCCGAGGCGGTCGAGGTCATCCGACGGGAACGGCCCGACGTCGCCCTGATGGACATCCAGATGCCCGGGATGGACGGGATCGAGGCCACCCGGCGACTGCTCGGCGGCGAAGACCCGCCACCGGTGCGGATACTGATCCTCACCACCTTCGACCTCGACCGCTACGTGTTCACCGCGCTCCACGCGGGCGCCAGCGGCTTCCTCCTGAAGGACACCCCACCGGAAGACCTCCTCTCGGCCATCGGCATCATCGCCGACGGCGAGGCCCTGCTCTCCCCTCGCGTCACCAGGAAACTGGTGACCGAGTTCACCAGGCGCCCCCAGGTGGCGGTCGGAGCGAACCGCCGCCTCGCCGGGATCACCGACCGGGAGCGCGAGGTCCTCGTCCTGATCGCGAACGGCCTGTCCAACACGGAGATCGCCGACGAACTGCACCTGTCGCACTCCACCGTCAAGTTCCACGTCAGCAGACTCCTCGCCAAGCTCGGCGCCCGGGACCGAGCCCAGCTCGTCATCGCCGCCTACGAGAGCGGCCTCATGAACCACCTGTGAATCAGCCCTCTCGCTCACACCGTGGTCGCTGGTGCCGCATCGGGCAACGTTCGCCCTGGCGACTACTTCACGTAGGCGCTCGTCGGCGGCGTGCTTGTTTCGCCGTCGTTCGGTTAGCTTGACTCTGTCGGGGATCTTGGCGGTCCGCTCAGTCTCTGGCGGACCGCCAAGACCTCGGCCGGGGGATCCCGTGCTGGTCCAGGAAGTACTACGTCCCCACCAGCAACATCGCGGCCGACACCGCTCCCTGACACGCCCCACCCGAATGGCCGGCCCGGATCATCGGGCCGGCCATTCGCCGACCAGCCCATTACCGTCGTTTCGTCAACTCTGCGCCAACTGTGCGCAGTTGCTCCTGACCAGGTCGATCGTGGCCGCGATGAGGCGGGTCTGGTCGAGGGGGACGAGGTAGCGGGGGTGGCCGGCGACTGCCTGGTCGAGGGCCTCGACCATCAGCTGGTAGGGGTCGACGGCGGGATACGTGCGCGTGCTGGCCGCCGCCGTGAGCTGCGCGGGTGCGGCGCCGGCGCAGAAGGCCGGGGAGGACAGGTGCAGGCTGCCGGTGCTGCCGGTGGCGGTGAACTCCTCGGCCGAGGCGCCGTCGAGGGAGCAGTGGATCTCGGCGCTCCCCCGGCCCGGGAAGTCGAGGACGAACGCGGTCTCGCTGTCGGCGGAGTCGGGGTGCCACCGGCTCTGCTCGGCCCACCGGACCTGCGGGGTGGCCCAGTCGAAGGCCGCCAGGGCGGCCGAGACGGCGTAGTAGCCGACGTCGTACAGGGCGCCGCCGCCGAGCGCCGGGTCCAGGCGGTAGTTCCCCTCGGCGGGGGCCAGGCCGTCGAACCGGGCGGTGACGGCGCGGACCGTACCAAGCTCTCCCGCTTCGAACAGCGCCTCCATGGCCCGGGTGCGGGGGTGCCAGCGGTTCCAGGCCGCTTCGACCAGGAGCCGGTCCGCCTCACGGGCGGTCTGCGCCATCGCGTCGACCTCAGCAGCCGACAGGCCGAGCGGCTTCTCGCACAGCACGTGCTTTCCGGCACGCAGCGCGGCCGTCACCCACGGGAGGTGCGCGCTGTTGTGCAGCGCGATGTAGACCACGTCCACGTCCGGGTCCTGGAGCAGGGCCTCGTACGCGGCGTAGGTCCGGCGCGGACCGAGCGCCCGGGCCCGGTCGAGGTCGCCGGCGGCCACGGCGTGCAGGACGGCGCCGCCGGTCGCCAGGACGGCGGGCGCGAGGCTGGAGCGTGCGATCGAACCGGCCCCGAGGAATCCCCAGTTCGCCATGGTCAGCTCGCCTCCGCCGTCGCCCGGTCCTCGGCCTCGGTGTCCATGTCTTCGGCCGCGACCAGGTCCAAGACGAGGGAGCTCCAGCCGAAGGAGCGCGCGCCGTGGCCGGCCGCGTCCTCCGGTCCGTAGCATTCGCGGGTGCCGGAGGCGGCGACGAGTCGGCAGGTGCGCTCGACCAGGGTGCGCGCCTCGGCGTGGTAGCCGTGCTTCCTGAGGCCCCAGTACAGGTACCAGTTGAGGTTGACCCAGCTGGACCCGCGGAAGATCGCCTTCGTGGCGAACTCCGGGTCGTACGAGGGCTCGTTGGCGGCCACGCTCGGCACCGGGTACGGACGCCAGAACTCCCTCTCGTCGAGCAGGTGTTGCTCGATCACGCGCTGGGCGTGCCCACGCGGTACGGAGTCGAGGAGGATGGGGAAGAGCGAACTGGCGGTGAGGATCTCCACCCGTCGGCCGGAGACGAGGTCGAGGTCGTAGAAGGCGCCCGTACGCTCGTCCCAGCAGTGGCGCAGGAGCGCGGCGCCGATCGCCCGGGACTGCTCGGTGAGCCGCGTGACGAGCCGCTCGGGCAGCTGGGCGCTGCGGGCGAGCCGGGCCAGGCAGGCGAGTCCGTCGGCGTAGACGGTGTTGAGGAGGACGTCGTTCCAGACGAACAGGTTGCGGGCGCGCAGCGGCGATTCGGGGGTCCGGCCCGGTGAGTAGTCCTCGATCAGGGTGCGCATGGCGCTGTGCCAGGCGTCGTTGACCTTGCCGGGGGCGAGGCCCTCGATGCCGAGCGCGGCGTCGTACTTGGGGCTGCAGTCGAGCCCGGACTCGTCGGGCTGGTAGATCTCGAGCAGGCCGGTCGCGGGGCTGGTCCTGTGCTCCTTCAGCCAGGAGAAGAAGGCGAGCACGGGCGGCAGCACCCGGCGCAGCCACAGCTGGTCGCCGGTCGCCTGGTGGACGCGCTCGACGGCTCTGGCCACCACCGGCGGGGCGATGGTGACGGATCGCCACTGCTCCCACAGGTCGATCCGGAACTCCGCGGTCGCGGTGGGCCGCAGGTCGTCCTGCCAGAGCAGCATGTGGGGCAGGAAGCCGGAGGGCGTGGCGGCGCCGACCAGGGAGCGCAGCTCGTCGCGGGCCCGGCGGGTGTCGGTGCGGGTGAGCGCGATCGCGTGGTAGCTGCTGTCCCAGGCCCACTGGAAGGGGTAGGAGTCCGGGGACGGGCAGGTGAAGTCGTACGATCGCCCGGCTCCCTTGGAGAATCCGGTGCGTCGGTTGCCGCGCAGCGTGGCGCGGGCGGCGTCGACGGCTTCGGCCGGGGCGTTACCGGTCAGCATGTTCGGTCGCTCCTCGCGGGTCGGTCGGGGCGGCATGGTGAAGGGGGGCAGGGGCCCGCCCTGTGGCGTCCCGGCCGCTCAGCGAGAGCAGCAGGACGGCCAGCAGGACGAGGGCCCCGGCGACGCTGAAGGCCGACCGGATACCGAGCCGGTCCGACAGCGAGCCGAGCAACAGCGGTGCGAGCATGATGGCGGCGCCGACGAGCAGTTGGACGTTCGCGGTCGCCCGTCCGGTCCGCCCGGGGGCGGCGCCCACCGCGAGGGCGAGCGTGAGCGGGAAGAGGTTGGCGATGCCGAGGCCGCTGACGAACAGGCCCGCGAGCGCCATCCAGGTCGTGGCGGCCGTCCAGAGGGCGAGGACTCCCGCACCGGTCACGGCCAGTGTGGCGAGGACCAGCCGGGGCGTCGGCCACCGGGTGCCGGTGAGCCGGCTGCCGGCGAGCCGTCCGAGCAGGGTTCCGCCGTAGAACAGGGCCATCAGGGTGGCCGCCTGATGATCCGTCAGATCGGTGATGTCGCTGAGCAGGGGTGAGCCGTAGAAGACCACGCAGAACTCGGTGGCGACGACGACCGCACACAGGGTGCCGAGGATCCAGAAGGCCCCGGGGAGCCTGCCGCCGCCGTCCTCCTGCGCTTGCTGCCGCTGCGGTCCCGTCCCCACGCCGGGGCCCACGCCGGGGCGCAGCGGCTCGGTGCGCAGGAGGGCGTACAGGGCCGCCACGGCGAGCGCCGGCAGCAGCAGGCTCCAGTTCCAGGCGGCGCCGAACGCCTGGAGCGCGCCGATGACCAGCGGTGCGAGGAGCGCGGTGGCGCTCGCCCCCGCGTTCGCCTCGAGCAGCGCGCGCTCGCGCAGCTCGCCGTGGTGTTCGGCCAGTGCGGCCAGCGCGGTGGTCTGCAGCAGGGAGCCGCCGATCCCGCCCACGGTGGCGGCGGCCAAGGTGACGGCGACGTCGGCGCCGGTGGCCAGCAGTGCCCCACCGAGGGCGAGGGCGCAGGCCGCCGGCCAGAACAGCCGGCGGTAACCGAACCGGCCGCGCAGTCGCTCGAAGACGAGGTTGGTGACCACGGCGCCGGCGGCGAACGCCGTGGAGTGCAGGCTCATCGTCTGGTAGCTGAGGCGCAGGTCCTGGCGCAGCAGCGGCAGCACCGGGCCGAGGGCGTACAGCAGGTAGGCGAAGACGGCCAGCCCGCTGTAGGCCGCCGCCGTCAGGCGGTCCCGCCGAAACGGTCCTTGCTCCGGCGGTAAGTGCTGCGTCGGTAAGTGCTGCGTCGGTAAGTGCTGCGGCGGTCCGTGCTCCAGCGATCCCTGCCGGCCGTCCGTCACGCCGGTGTTCCCACCCGCTCGGTGGCCGCGACGGCGCCGTGGTGCTCCGCGAGCCCGGCGAGGACCTCCGGCGCGAGCATGGACGTCTTCATCGAGGCGCCCGCACCGTACTCGGTGAAGGCCCTGCGCACGCCGGCCTCGTCGTCGAGGGCGACCCGCGTGGTGATCAGCGGCCGGGCGTCGACCAGTCCCGTCTCGATCAGGCGCAGCGCCACGTTCGTCACGCTCGCGGTGCGGGCCATGGGGAACAGCCGTACGTCGAAGGGCGTGGAGCGCAGTTTGAGGCCCTTGGCGAGGATCATCCAGGTGTTGATGAGCTGCGGCACCGCGGTCGCGCCGTAGATGACGTACGTCCCGCCCGGGCGCAGCAGGCCCATGGCCTGCTCCCTGATGTCCTTGGCGCCGCCGGCGGCCGGGGCCGCGACATGCGGGAGGGCGTCGAAGACGTAGTCGGCGTAGTGGTCGTGGTGCTCGTGCGCGAAGGCTTCGAGTTCGGGGGCCTGGGTCTCGGTGTTGAAGGCGGTCGAGGCGCCGTTGTCCAGCGCGATGGACAGCCGGGCGGCGTTGCGGTCCAGCACCGTGACCGAGCCCGCGCCCAGGTACCGGTGCAGCACCTGGACGGCCAGCAGGGCGCTCGGGCCGCAGCCGAGGACCACGCAGGTGTCGCCGGGCCGGGGCGGGTTGAGCAGCAGGGAGCGCAGCACCGAGGTGAGGGGCTCGACCACCGAGGCGAGGTCGGAGGTGACGCCGGGGGGCAGGACGACCGCCGCCGCCTGGTCCGCGTCGTAGAAGTTGCGCTCGGTGTACCAGGAGGTCTCGACTCCGCGCCGTCCGGCGAAAAGCGGCCGCAATGCGCGGTACTCGGCCATTCCGCCGAAGTCCGTCTGCCCCCAGTAGGTGAGGCGGTCCCCCGTCCTCACGTCGTCGCGCAGCCTTTTCCCCACGTCGACGACCCGGCCGACGTATTCGTGGCCGGGAATGATCGGCCAGGCTTCGGGGAAGAGGTGCCCGCGGAAGTACGAGACGTCCGTCGAACATATGGAAACCGCTTCGGTGCGAAGCAGGACTTCATCCGGACCGCAGGTCAGATCCGGAACGGCGGCACGTTCGAGTTCGCCCGGCGCATTCATGAGATAGGCGTACACGGATTCCCCCTCTGTGTTTCTGCTGGGTCTTGGGTGTCACGGAGTGGAGGCCCCGGACGAATCGACCTCGAAAGCGACATCGAGCGCGTACCTGTCGCCCACGTACCGTGATTCGGTGAGTTCGAGCGGCTGACCGTTCTGGTCCGTGATCAGCCTGACTTCGGTGAGCAGGGCGGTCCCCGGGCTCACGTCCAGGAGCCCGGCCTCGGCCTCGTCGGCCACGGCCGCCCGGATGGACGAGTGACCGCGCGTCGGCGTTCTGCCGAGGGCGATGAGCGTGGCGTGCACGGAGTCCCGTGCGAAGTCCACCCGGAGCAGCTCGGACAGTTCCGACGGGAAGACCGCCGTCTCCAGCACGGTCGGGATTCCGTCGGCGAGTCTGACCCGGCGGATTTCCACCACGGTCGCGGGATTGGGCAGGATCAGCCGATTGGCTTCCTGGTCCGTCGCCGGGCGCAGTTCGGCACTGATCAGCGTTGACGAGTGCTTGCGCCCCTGTCGTCGCATTTCCTCACTGAAACGGACGAGGTTCTCGGCTCTACGGCGCGTGGGCGGTTCCGCCACGAAAGTACCCCGCCCGGACACCCGATAGACGAGATTCTCCGCGACGAGCCGCTGCACGGCCGCTCTCGCGGTCATTCGGCTCACGCCGAATTCCGCGCACAATTCTGTTTCCGAGGGAAGCGGATCATGGGGTCGACGGCCGGCGATTCGCCTTCGGAGCGCCTGCTCGATCTGGTAGTACCTGGGTGAGAAATCGGTTCCCACTGGGCCTCCATATGAAGAAAGAGTATGCCGAATATCTGTATAGTCAACTAGTCCCATACTAGGACACGCATACACGAAGCGTGCGCATATGGTCACGCTCACAACCCGATCTCCTGTGATCCGTGTCACATTCCATGCACCACCATTGACGCCCGGTCCGGCACCGGCGGTAAGCCGTCTAGCCGTATAGACAGGTTGTTGCTACGGTGCGAGGAGCGCGATCTCACGCCCACCCGAGGGAGAGACTCATGGACCACACCGGCACCGACGTCGCCCGAGTCGCGAAGATGATCGACCACTCGCTCCTGCGCCCCGAACTGACGGCACGTGACGTGCTCGAAGGCTGCGCCCTGGCCGCCCGCTACGACGTGGCCTCGGTCTGCGTGAAACCGTCCGACGTGAGCAGGGCCGCCAAGGAACTGGCCGGCACCGACGTCCTGGTCGGCACCGTGGTGGGCTTCCCCCACGGCTCCTCCCTCACGGCCGTCAAGGAGGCCGAGGCACGGGCCGCCCTGGCCGACGGCGCACGGGAGCTCGACATGGTGCTCGACATCGGCCGCCTGCGCGACGGTGACGAGGACGCCGTGGCCGCCGACATCACCGGTGTCGTCCAGGTCGCCCGACAGGCCGACGCCATCGTCAAAGTCATCTTCGAGAACGCCTACCTGACGACCGAGGAGAAGCTGCGCGCCTGCCGGCTCAGCGAGGAAGCACAGGCCGACTTCGTCAAAACCTCCACCGGCTTCGCCCCGGGCGGAGCCACCCTGGCCGACGTCCGACTGATGCGGGCCAACGTCCCAGCACGGATGAAGGTCAAGGCCGCAGGCGGCGTGCGCACCCTCGACCTGCTCCTCCAGATGGTCGAAGCCGGAGCCGAACGCTTCGGCGCCACCGCCACCGCCACCATCCTGGACGACCTCGCCGACCGGATCGCCACCGACCGGGCGTAGCCGGGTCCGATCAGGCTGATCGATCGACAGTCATCTACGGCCGCCCCTCCGCCTTTCGCCAACCCCGGTGCCATGGTGTGTAATCGCGCAAGTCGAAGCACATCGACGCACGAGGGCGAGGGCGAGGGGAGAGCCTGGTGGACGAGTTGCAGCCGACCGATCCGCGGCAGGTCGGAAAGTACCGGATCACCGGGTTGCTGGGCGCCGGCGGCATGGGCCGGGTGTACCTCGGGCAGTCGCCCGGCGGGCGCGCGGTCGCCGTGAAGGTCGTACGGCCGGAACTCGCCCAGGACTTCGAGTTCCGGCGCCGCTTCGCCCGCGAGGTGGCGGCCGCCCGGAGGGTCAACGGCTTCTTCACGGCCACCGTGGTCGATGCCGACCCCGAGAGCGAGACTCCGTGGCTCGCCACCGCCTACGTCCCCGGCCTGCCCCTCGACCGGGCGATCGCCACCCACGGCCCCTGGCCGGTGGAGTCGGTACGGGCCCTGGGCGCAGGCCTCGCCGAGGCGTTGGAGGCCATCCACGCGGCCGGCCTCGTCCACCGCGACCTCAAGCCCTCGAACGTCCTGCTCGCCCCCGACGGCCCCCGGGTGGTCGACTTCGGCATCTCCGTGGCCGCCGAGGCCACCGGGCTCACCCGCACCGGGATGATCGTCGGCACCCCCGGCTTCATGGCCCCCGAGCAACTCACCGGCGCGCCCGTCACCCCGGCCACCGACGTGTTCGCCCTCGGCGCCGTCCTGGCCTACGCGGCCACCGGCACCGGCCCGTTCGGCACCGGCTCGGCACAGGCGCTCAACTTCCGCATCGCGTACGAGGAACCGGACCTCTCCGCGCTGCCGCCGGGCCTGGAGATCGTCGCCCGCTGCCTCGCCAAGGACCCCGCGCAGCGACCGTCCGTCGCCGCCCTCATCACCGAACTCGCCCTGGCCGTCCCCGTCGACAGCCACCCACCCACCGAGGTCGTCACCCCGACCACCCCCTGGGCCCGCCCACTACCCGGCCCGGTCACGGCGCCACCGGTCCTCCCGCCGACCACTCCCACACCCTCACCCGCCCGCCTCCAGACCCTCCTCCCCCACTGGCTGGCCATCCCGGCGCTCGCACTCGCCACGGTCCTCCCGCCCGTCGTGGGGTCCTCCGTCGCCCTGACGAGCATGTCCCGGGGCTCCTGGCCGGTGGTCGTGGCCGTCGCCTTCGGCATCGCCACCTGCGCGACGGCCCTGTTCCTCGCACGCAGCACCCGGACGGCTCCCGTGCCCCGCTGGCCCCGGTACGTGCACGCCCTCGCCGCACTCCTCAACACCGGGCTGGTCGTCTTCTACGTGAGCATGATCGCCAGCCGCCCGCACATCGCACCCCTCGGCGGCGGCGCCTACGCCTACATCCTCGGCTCCGCGATGCTCCTCTACGGCCTCGTCAAGTTCCCCTCCTCGAACCGGAGAAGCCCCACCCCGTGACGCGCCGCCGACACCACCCCGTCTGGACGGACGGACCTGGATTCGCCCCGCCGCTGGACGACTGTCACGTCTGGAGGACCCACGGGGCGGGCATATGACCTTCATCCGGCGATGGCCTGGCTGCGACTCCCCCACGAAGCGCAACCAGGCCCAACCGGCGACCGGGCCTGGGCGTGACTCCCCCCACGGAGCAACGGCCAGGCCCGTTTACCGCTCGACCGGCGACACGCAGCGTACATGCCATATCCACCCAGCGCTACCTGCCCGTCGGCAGCGGCCCTCCCCGCGGCTTCGCGCGGGGCCAGAACGCCCGGTTCCGCCCCACCGAACCTCAGAGGTCAGCGGGCCGACACCGGGCGTTCCGCACGTTCTACGGGCCCTCGGCACCGATGACGGTCAGCGAGGGAACTGGTCGGCGTACGGGTCCGGTTCGCCGGTTTCGGGCTTGAGGCCGGCCTTCCAGCGGAGTTGCTCGACTCGCCAGTGGACGAAGGTCGGTGGCGAGCAGTCCCACAGCTCGCCGGCGATGCTGATCGGCCGGCGCGACCAGCCGTCGTGGTCCTCGTTGACCAGTCGGCGGAGGAATTCGGCCATCCCGAACGGGTGGACCGTGAAGGTCGGGTGGGTGTGTCGTCCGTAGACCAGGACCGGCCAGCAGTCCGGGTCGCTGTCCTCGGTCAGCCAGCAGAGGATGTCGGGACCGGACGTGACTCCCCAGGCCAGGATGTGCTTCGGGTCGACGTCGAGAGCGGTTCTGCCCCCTTCCATCTCCCAGCCGTAGCGGACCTCCTCGGTCTCCCCCGCCACATCGCCCGGATTCCATTGGATCCCCTCTGTGGGGACGGGCAGGAGGACGCTGGCCTCGCTGTTGATCGAGCCGCCACCGTAGACGGACATGAATGCCTTGTAATCCGAGGGGAAGCGGATGCTCCAGGCCGCTTCGACGGCCGCCCAGTCGACCTGTTCGTCGGCACCGTGCTCCGGCGACATGATCTGCATGAGCGCTGCGACGCCCGGGTGTTCCGCCATCTGAGTCTGAGTCTCCTCATCCGATCAAGCCTGCTCAGCCTAGCCGCGCGCTTGTCGGCGTCGGGTTCTCGGGGAGGCGCAGATGGCGATGCTGACGGCCGGCCGCTTCACGGTCGGCAGCGTCCTGGAGGAACAGGCGGACGACGGCTCCGGCCCGCAGGAGGACAGGGCGGAGATGCCGGTGATCGACCACGCGTCGGCCTTCGAGGCCAGCCTGGCCCTCATCCTCGACGGCCTCGTGCACCAGCAGGAGGCGGCCTCGGCTGCCGAGCGCCTGGGCTGACCTCGCGCTCCCGCCCTCCCCCGGGCGGGGGAAGGCCGGATGATCCATGGGACGGATGTGATCGGCGCGGGCGACGGGGAGCCTTGGCGTGTATCTGCAATCCGGATGTACGGGGGTCACAGTGGCTGTTCCTGCGAACTCGGAGGCGGGCGACGTCTCTCGGCCACCCATCACCAGCCCGGGGCGGACGTCATGGTGGCGGCGGTGGCCCGTGTGGGTTCCCACGGCCGCTGCTCTGTGGGGCGTGCTGTACGCCGCTGTCGAGATCACCTGGGCGGTGACGGGCACCACGGTGCCGTGGAAGGACCACTCCGCGTACGCCTCGGGGGTCCAGCTCTTCCTGGCGACCCTCGCGCTCCTGGTCGGCGGCGCCTGCCTGGCCGGCACCCGAGCGCTCTCCCGGCTCGGCCGGGCTGCGGTGGCGACGGCGCTGGTCACAGCGCTCCCGGTGCTGGTCGTGGGAACGAACGGGCTGCCCATCTACTTCGTGACGATGGCGACGCTCTCGGGGGTCCAGAGCGCCACCGGGCTGGCCCAGGTGCTGCTGAACACGGCCGGCGCCGCCCTCGTGCTCCTCGCCGGCCTGTCGTACCGCCGACGGCTGCGCGGCGACTGCCCGCGGTGCGGACGGCCGCACGCCGGCGCCGTCGACGGCCCGCTCACGCACCCAGCCGCTTCCCGGGCCCCGAGGCGCACCCGCGTGGCGGTGTACCTGCTCATGTGCGGACTCCTGCCGTGGGCGGGATCCAAGACCGTCTGGACGCTGGGCGGCAACGCGCTCGGCGTCGCGGGCGCCGACTGGCAGAGGATGTCGGGCGCCGACGCGTCGGGACCGGCGAAGGCAACCGCGTCGGCGGGGATCGACGTGACCGTACTGGCCGCGATGGTGGGGATCTTCCTCCTGCTCGGGCTGCTGTACGCGTGGGGGCAGGTGTTCCCCCGCTGGACGCTGTTCCTGTCCGGACGACGGGTCCCGCGCCTGCTGCCCTTGGTTCCGGCCTGGCTGACCGGCATCCCCCTGGCCATGTACGGGGCCGTCCTCACCGTCCTCGCCCCGCTCATCGCCGTCGGCGTGCTGCCCGGGATCGAGCCGTCCCCGCCGTTCACCTCCAGCTCGGGGATCACCTGGTTCGTCGAGTTCGGCGGCCTGGCCTTCGGAGGCCTGGGCGTCGGCCTCATCGTGGCCGCTCGCTCCTATGCCGCCCGCACCCGGCCCATCTGTTCCAGCGCCCTGGAAGTGACGACGAAGCCGACGTAATCGGGTCGTGGCGATCGGCCGACCGGTCCGTTACGGCCCGGTCAGACGGCGGAGAGGTGCAGCTTGAACGGCGAACCGTTGGAGCTGGGCGTCCAGCCGTTCGACCGCGCCACCCGGATACCTGCGGCGACTTCGCGCGGCAGGACGACCTCGGCCGGCACCATGTTCGGCGGGAAGACGGCCGGTCGGCCGGTCTCCACGACGAGCGTCGTTCCGGGACGGGCCGCGTCCTCGACCAGGTAACCCAAGGTGCTGACCTCGTAGTCGCAGCACCAGTGTTTCCTGCTCACTCGCCAGCGGTACTCGACGCCGTCGACGACGATGCGGCGGGAGCCCTTCTTCACCAGTGCCACTCTTCGCCCTTCGGCTGCTCGTCCATGTCCGTCGCCAGTCTCCCTGTACGGCACACGCCTGTCACCGGGTTTGGCCCAGAGCCTCCGCGTCACCGAACGCGGTGCCCGGCCCGTCGAGGAGCACTTCGCGGTGCTGCCAGGCGAGTTGGAGCAGCGCCGCTCCCGCGGGCTGCATCGGTTCACGGCCGGTCAGGCGCTCGACCTGCTCCGCCGTGAAGGGGATCCCGGCGGCCTGCCCGGTGCCGTCCTCGAGCTGCACCCGGTGGCCCTCGTCGTTGGTGGAGACGATCCGCTCGAAGGTCGTGTCGAACAGCTCGGCGTCGAACACCGCGACGGTCAGCATGTCGGTGACGAGCGTGAGCGGGTCCATGCTGAGGCCCAGCCAGTACACCCGCAGCATGCCGGCCGCCCGAGCCTCGTTCAGGGCCCGGTTGAACGGCCAGGCGTCGTAGTCGATCGGGGCGGTGTCGCTGCCGTAGTCCTCGCTGCCGCCGAGCAGTTCCTCGCTCAGCTCGCGGACGACGGCCCGCCACAGGTCGAAGTCGTTGGCCTCGTTCCAGGGGGCGTCGTGGGACGCCTGGAACATCCCCACCGGCATGACCTGGAAGAGCCCGCCGCCGCTCGCGACCTTGGCCGGATCGCGCCAGTGGAGGAGGAACTCGGCCCGGCCGGTCTGCCGGTCGTGGCGGATGACGAGTGTGCTGACGGCGGTGACGACCGGGCGGCGGCCGAGGTCCGTCGGGTCACCGATCGCCGTACGGAACGGCGTCGCACCCGAACTGGGCGCGACCAGGGTCGCGGCGGCGTACTCGTGGGCGGCGGCCTCGCAGACGTTGATGACGTCGAAGTACCGGCCGCGCCCGAAGGTCAGCACCGGCACCGCCGCGTCCTCCCCCACCTCCAGCAGCCGGTAGCAGCCGCGGTTCTCGAACAGTCGCGGCCTGGCCAGCTCGCGGACGGCGTCGGCGTAGAAGGTGTACGGCGTGCCGTCGTCCCGCCGGGGGCGGACGGCGTCCAACTCGGCGCCGCTGCCGTCGATCGGGGCCGCAGGAGTCTCCTCCCGCCACCGCAACCTGACCCGTTCCAGGGGCACGGGCGCATCGGGAATCCAGTGCCCGCGCGCCAACACCCGCCCGCCGCAGGCGAACTCACCTGGAGACCGGTCGGCCACGGCCGCCCGGGTCAGCTCGAACCGGCTGCGGTTCAGGTACTCCCGGACCTGTCGCCACGCGGCCCGACTGGCCTCCGGCGTGACGGCCGACTCCGGCCGAGGGGTGGTGGACACGGCGCTCCTTCGACGGGACGGCGGCTTGCCGGCAGCCTACGTGGCGGTCGCACGGGCCGCGCGGATGCGGCACTGCTCGAAGGCGTACCTGATGCGGGAGTCCGGGGACGGCTGGGCGAGGAGGAGTTCGCCGGCGGCGACGAGGGTCGTCCAGTAGCGGGAGGGGTCGCCGGTGCGGGCGAGGGGGCGAGCGGCGGTGAGGGAGAGGTAGGCGGTGGTGAGGTTGCCGGTGGTGAACCAGCGGGCCAGGCCGTGCTGGTGGCCGGCGCGGATGCCGCCCATGGCGTCGATGGCGGTGAGGAAGAGATCGACGATCGCGAGCTCGCGGTCGTCGAGGGGCTTGGGGACGTCGAAGGTGCCGAGGGCTTCGAGGAGTTCGCCCGTGTCGGCCTCGGAGCCCGGGCGGGGGTTGGCGAGCAGGGCGTCGTAGCACTCGTCGAGGCGGCGGTTGGCTTCGGCGGCGGGGATGGCGAGGGCCGCGCAGACGGCGCGAGCCGAGCGCAGGGGCTGGCGGGTGCGCCGGGCGAGGTTGGCGTAGACCTCGGCGGGGGTGGAGCCAGCGTCGAAGAGGTGGCGGGCGGTGAGGGCGAGTCGCATGGGGGTGTCGCCTCTCAGGCAGCGGGGGCGATGGTCGCCCAGACGAACTTCCCGATCCCACCGACGCGGGGGCAGCAACCCCAGCGCTCGGCAAGCTCGTTGACGAGGAACAGCCCACGGCCGCACTCGTCGTCGGGGCTCGACGGACGGAGGGTGGGACGGCCGGTGCTCGCGTCGTGCACTTCGAGACGCAGGAGGTCCCCGGTGAGGGAGATGCGGATCTCGATGCGGCGGTCGTCGGGGGCGTCGGAGTGCTGGACCGCGTTGGCGAACAGCTCACCGAGCAGGAGCTCGGCAGTGTCGAAGTAGCGATCGCCGGAGGGGAGCCCGGAGAGGTAGGCCCGGAGCAAGCACCGGGCCTGGGGCGTGGATTCGATGAGGGAGTCGAGGCGGGCGGCGAACGGGCGGGGGCGGCAGGTGCTTTCGAGCATGGCGATGTTCCTCAGGGGGGTGTTGGGGGGCGCGGGGGTGGTGCGCGGGTCGCGCCATGCGCAGCGTCACTCCGATCCGTAGCGCTACGACTACCCGTGGTGCCCACTGTGGAATAGCATCGGCCATGCTTTCAACGTTTCGCTATAGAAGGGATAGTTACTAACGATCATGAATCGCAAGGAACTTGACCCCGACTCCTCACCCACTGCGAAGTTCGGCATCCTGGTCCGCAACGCCAGAGAGGCGAGAGGCTGGACACAGGATCACTTGGCGACCGTCACCGGATACTCGGCCGTCCACATCTCCGCGGTGGAAACTGGCCGGAAGCCTCCAACCGGGCGTTTTTCGAAGAGAATTGATGGTGCCTTCGGCACGGACTCCTTTGAGCGGGAGTGGCGCCAGTCCGGACATGGGGTTCTTTTCGAGGGCTTCGACCAGTACGCGGTCAAGGAGCGGGAGTCCGTTTCGATCCGAATCTTCGAGCTGGACATGGTGCCCGGCATACTCCAACACCCGGACTACAGTGCCGCGTACGAGATGGCGCCGGTTCGACGCGGTGAAACAACGAAGGAGCAGGCCGACGAGAGGCTGATCGTCCTGGCCGAACGCCAACGGCTGCTCGACCGTCCCACCATCGTCCATGCGGTTCTCGATGAGTCCGTTCTGCGGCGCCAGATCGGCGGACCGGCTGTGATGGCCCGACAGTTGCAGTATCTGGAAGACCTGACGGCGCGCCCCTACCTCATCCTCCAGATCGCGCCGTACACGCTGGGCGAGGCACGCCCGTTCTCGCACTCGGTCACCTTGTTGACCCTGCCCACCCGCACGATGGTCGGGTACACCGAAACTCTGGGCCGAGGTCTTCTGGAACGGGACTCCGAGGTCGTGGCCAGATGGGCCGGCCAGTACGATCGCCTTCAGGTCGACGCCCTCAGCCGGGCAGACAGCGCGACCATGATCCGGGAGGCACGGAAGTACTATGAACGGCTTGCACGGTGACCACCCAACCGCCGCCCGATGGCGCAAGAGCTCCCACAGCAACGGGCAAGGCGGGTGCGTCGAGGTCGACGACTCACGCCCGGGAACTGTGCGTGACTCCAAGGACCCCGAGGGCCCGACGCTGTCCTTCCGGGCCGACGCTTGGCGGGCGTTCGTCGCCGCCGTCAACTCCGGTGAGTTCGGCGATCTCTGACCACCGGCTGGTGAACTCCATCCTCTTCGCCGTCGGCCAGCCCCGTGACTGCTTCATCAAGGCGTTCCACTTCGAGCAGGTCTGAGCTAAAGCTTGTTGCAGAAGGGTGGATGCTGACAGGTCGGTGTGTGGTCTGACCTGCTGGTTCATGCGGTTCGGGCGAGGTTGTGCATGTGGGCGACGGCCTGCACGGCGTGGTGCAGGCCGTCGCCTTTCTGTCGGCAGTCGCGGAGGATCTTGTAGTTCTTCATGCGGGCGAAGGTGTGCCCGACGCGGGGTGTCCAGGGCGTTCGTCACAGAGTGACCTTGGGCGCCCTCGCATCGTCCGCGCAGTCACTGCGAGATCTTCGCTCAGCTGGGCGCCACGGGCTGTTCGAGAAGCTCCTCCGGTCCGTCGAATCCGCAGCGCCGGTACAACGGCGCACTGCGCTCGGAGGGCCACACGATCAACGTATCCAGGCCGTGAGCGCGCGCATAGCCGGTCGCCTCGTCAAGCAGGGCCCTGCCCAGACCGCGATTGCGCTGTTCGGGGACGACGTAGAAGTTGGTCACGTAGCCGAGGGCGTCGGAGCCCGGGTAGGGACTCGGGACCTTCTCCACGAGACACACGAAGACGTGCCCACAGGGCCGGCCGCCCGCCTCCGCGACCCAGACACGCCACGGCCCGGCCATCCGGGAACGCAGCCACTGCGTGCACTCGGCGGTGAACTCCTCTTCTTCCTGCGGGACCTCATCTCCGCCGTCCTCCACCTTGAACCGCCAGCGCATGGCTGCCAGCGCGGGCGCGTCATCAGAGTCGGCCTGACGGATAACTACGTCACTCATGGCCACACTCTCGCAGGCCGATCCGCCGGAACGAAACTGCCTACTGCCCCGTCCAGCGACCCTTGGAATTGATCATCTAGTCGGCGAGCAGGACGGCCGGCAGCGGGGCCTCCAGCACCAGGGTCCGGGGGAGCGTCAGACCGAAGTGCCGCTCCAGCACCCCCAGGGTGGTCCGGTGCACCTCGCGGCCCGCTCGCTCCTCGTCCGGCAGACCTTCGGCGCTCAGCAACTCCTTGACCTTACCCGCGACTTCGGGGTCTCCGACGACCTGGCCGTTGCCCCATGAGTCGTCCAGGTGCAGATTGAACGAGCACACCGTCCGACCGTCCCGGTGGTAGTGGAAGGTCGGCGGCACCGGCTTGCCGTTCTCCTCCTCGTACTCCACCAGGAAGACCTCGGCCCCGCCCTCGGAGATCGCCGGACCGTCCCCGAACTCACCGAACCAGCCCCCGTACGCCACCGCGAAGGTCCACCCGCCGCTCACCCCCAACCGCAGCCCGATCCCGTCCCAGGCGTCCCCGAACTCCTCCTCCAGCGCCTCGACCAGCCCGCCCCCGGTGAGCTCCCCGACCGGCTCCACCGTCCGCTCCGACCACTGGGCCGAGGCCGCGATCCGCGCCGCCAGCGCCTCGACCCCGAGCCCTCGGGCCAGCGTCACGCTGTAGCCGCCGAAGGCGATGCTCTGTGGCTCCGCGAGCCAGGCGATTCCGTCCGTCATACAGGTGATCCTGCCGCACCACACCGACACACCTCCGCCCCGGGCCGCCGGCCTGCTCCGACCCGGCCGCCCACCCGGCCCGATCAAGGAGACAGGCCCTGGTCACCCTGGCATGTCGTGCAGACGCCGGTGAGTTCGACGGTGTGGTGGACGTCCGCAAACCCTGACCTCGCGGCGATGCGGTCAGCCCACGCCTCGACCTCGTTCGACTCAACCGGCTGGCTCAGGCCGCACTCGCGGCAGATGAGGTAGTGCCGGTGATCGGTGCCCGGGCGGTAGCGGAAGAGCCGTTCGCCGTTGGTGTCGCGCACGACGTCGGCGCGGCCCACAGCGGCGAGCGCGGTCAGGGTGCGGTAGACGGTACTCAGGCCAACCCGGGAGCCGGTGGCGAGCAGGCCCGCGTGCAGGAGTTGGGCGCTGACGAAGTCCTCGCATCCGGCCAACGCCCGTAGGACCTCGGCGCGCTGAGGGGTGAGGCGGCCGAGACCGTCTCCCCCGGGCTGGTCAGCCTCGCCCGTACGCCGGTCGGTCGCGCGGCGGAAGGCCGCCGTCAGTCCGCTGGTCCTCGCCTCGGTCATGGTGTCACCCCCGGTTCTCGCGGCCCGCTCAGGCGGGCACCGGCCGCCCGGTGCGGGCCGGGCGGACGAGGAAGGTGGCGGCGTAGACGGCGGTGGCGGTCGCCATGATGGCGAAGCTCGGTGGCAGCTTGGGCGCCGCCGCGCTGAGCAGCAGCCCGCCCCACATCTCCGCGACGGCGAGGGCGGCGGACAGGGCGAGCGCGCGGAACGGCCGGTCGGTGAGGCGAATCGCCGCGCCCGCCGGGGCGGCGAGCAGGCCGAGCAGCAGCAGGGACCCGACCGCCTGGGTGGCCTCGCCGGCGGTCGCGCCGACCAGGGCGAGGAAGGCGAGGCTGAGCGACCGTACGGGCACACCCCGGGCGGCGGCCACCGATTCGTCCAGGGTGGCGAACACCAGCGGCCGGGCGATCAGGAGCACGCACAGACAGATCACGCCCGCGACGGCGATGGCCGTCGCGGTCTGATCACCGTGCAGACCGAAGATCGAGCCGAACAGCACGCTGGTGCCGGCTCCACCCTGGGCGCCGCTGCGGGAGGTGGTGTAGACGGTCAGGAAGAAGGCGCCCAGGCCGAGGATCCACGCGAAGACGCTGCCGATCACCACGTCGTCCGCCCGCCCCTTGCGGCCGAGTCCGCCGATCAGCAGGCCCACGCCGATGGTCGCGGCGAAGAGTCCGAGCCGCAGGTCGTAGCCCCCGGCCAGGGCGGCCATCGCGCCGGTGAACGCGACGTGGCTGAGCGCGTCGCCGGTGAAGATCTGCGTCCGCAGCACCAGGAAGTACCCCACCAGGCCGCACGCCAGCGCGATGAACGTCCCGGCCAGCAGGGCGTGTTGGAAGAACGGCTGGGTGATGACGGTACTCACGTGGCAATCCCCGTCCGTAGTGGCGCCCGGCGGCCGACGGCCTCGCGGGCGAAGCGGTACAGGTGGGCGAGCACGAAGGCGACGAAGGAGAAGCCGGTGACGAAGAAGCCCAGCGGGTACGGCCGGTAGTACGCCGCGATCAGCCCGGCCCAGCACGCCGCCAGCCCGATGGCCACCGACAGCAGCATGCCCAACCCCGGCCTGGTGGTGAGCTGTTGGGCGGTCGCCGCCGGGATCACCATCAACGCGAAGACCAGCAGCGTGCCGGTGATCTGGCTCGCCTCGGCGGTCGCCGCGCCCAGCAGCACCAGGAAGAGCGTGCCCAGCGCGCGGACCGGGACGCCGCGACCGGCCGCCACCTCCGGGTCGACCGAGGCGAACAGCAGCGGCCGTCCGATCACCGCCAGCACGCCGAGGACCGCCGCGCCGACCACCGCCAGGACCACGACCTGGCCGGTGGTGATGCCCAGGAAGCTGCCGAACAGCAGCGCCGTCGGCCCCTCCAGCAGCCCCTTGTACAGGCTGATGAACAGGTACCCGCAGGCCAGCGCGAACGCCTGCACCGTCCCGGTGACGGCGGACTCCTCCGACCCGCTGCGCCGCAGCGCGGCGATCACGAGCGCGGCGGCGGTGCAGAACCCGAAGTAGCCGAGCGAGGTGGAGAAGCCGGCCAGCACGGCCAGCGACGCCCCGGGGAAGGCCGCGACCGACAGGGTGTGACCGGCGAAGGTCTGCCGGCGCAGGACCATGAACCAGCCGACGACCGCGCACACCACGGCCACGATCAGGCCGGCGCGGAAGGCGTTCACCATGAACGCGTAGGACCACATGTCCTGGACGTCGGCGATCAGGTCCCAGGTGGGGACCGGCGAGGTCGCGTCGGATGCCAGCAGCATCAGGAGCCCCCGTGCGGGCGCCGGTCGGTGTGGATGGCCGGGGCCTCCGGCTGGCCGACGACCACCAGCCGCCCGTCCGAGGTCCGCAGCACCTCGACGGGCGTGCGGTAGAGGCGGGTCAGCGTCTCGGAGGTGATCACCTCGGTCGGGGTGCCGCCGACGGCGCCGCCGTCGGCGAGGTAGAGCACCCGGTCCAGGTGGTGGAGGATCGGGTTGACGTCGTGGGCGACCATCAGCACCGACACACCCTCCCGGTGGCAGATCCGCCCCAGCAGGGCCGCGATCGCGCCCTGGTTGGGCAGGTCCAGGCTGTCCAACGGCTCGTCCAGCAGCAGGAGGCGCGGGCGCCGTATCAGCGCCTGCGCGATCAGCAGCCGCTGCTGCTCACCGCCCGAGCACTGCCCGATCGGCCGGTGGGCGTAGGCGGTGGCGCCGACCAACTCGACGACCTCCTCGACGCGTTCGCGCGCGGCCCGGCGCCCGGCACGGTTCAGGAACGGGACCGGGATCCCCCACGAATCCCCGTCCAGTCCCAGCCGGACCACGTCGAGGCCACGGACGCGGAGGCTCGCGTCGAAGGTGCGGCGCTGCGGCAGGTAGCCGACGGCCGCATTGCGCCCGCCGGGCGCCTCGCCGAGGACGCGCACCTCGCCGGCCGCCGCGGGCAGCACCCCGAGCAGGACCTTGACCAGGGTGGACTTCCCGACGCCGTTGGGGCCGAGGACTGCGGTGAACTCCCCGGCCCCCACGGTCAGTTCGACACCCGACCACAGGGTCCGCCCGCCCACGCGCACGGCGGCGCCGCGCAGCGACAGGACCGGCTCCGGCTCCGGCTCCCCACTGGGAGCGGTGCGCTCCATCTCCGTACGGACCGTCTCGATCGGGTGGATGCTCACTTGCCCGTCGCCTGCTTCAGCGCGTCGGCGATGCCCTGCAACTGCTGGGTCTGCCAGTCCTGGAAGGTGGCGTTCGCCGGGGTGAGGGTCTCGGTGACCTGGGCGACCGGTATGCCCTGCGCCTTGGCGGCGTCGACCTGGGCGACGACGTCGGGGTTGGAGTTCTGGCTGTTGTAGACGTAGATCTTGATCTGCTTGCCGGAGATCTGCTGGTCGATGGTGGCCTTGTCGGCGGCGGTCGGGTCGGTTCCCTCGCTCACCGCGTTCAGGAAGGTCTCCGGGGTGAGCGTCTTCAGGCCGACGCTCTCGGCGAGCGGGGTGACGATCGACTCCGAGGCGCCGATCGGGGTGCCCGCGTACGTGGCCTTGATGTCGGCTTCCAGCTGGGTGTACTTGGCCAGGGTCCGGGTGGTGAAGGTCTGCTTCCGGGCGTCGAAGTAGACCGCGTCGGCCGGGTCCATCTTCTGGTAGTCGGCGGTGATCCGGTCGATGACCTTGGTGACGCTCTCCGCCGAGTACCACTGGTGCGGGTTGTCGCCCTCCTTCTTGCCCAGCAGGTCGCCGACCTTCAGCGCGGTGCGGCCGGACGCGGGGTTGGCGGCGAGCAGCTTGTCCGACCAGGCGTCGTAGCCGATGCCGTTGCTGATCACGTAGTCCGCGCCCGCGACCGTACGGGCGTCGGCGGCGGTCGGCTCATAGGAGTGCGGGTCAGTGTCCGGGTTGGCGATGATGCTGGTCACCTTGACGTGGTCACCGCCGAGTTGGGTGGCGATCGAGCCCCAGAAGTTCTCCGCCGCCGTGACCTGGATGACCTTCGAGCTGCCGCCGGTGCCGCTGGCTCCCGAGGAGGCGGTCTTCGCCGGGGAGGAGGTCGAGCAGGCGGCGGTCGCGGCTAGGGCGGCGACACCGACGGCGCCGAGGACGACTCTGAGGGGCTTGCGGCGGGACTGGGCGGTGCTCATGG
Source organism: Kitasatospora sp. NPDC051170 (assembly GCF_044455705.1). NCBI lineage: Bacteria > Bacillati > Actinomycetota > Actinomycetes > Kitasatosporales > Streptomycetaceae > Kitasatospora > Kitasatospora sp. NPDC051170. The sequence continues at coordinate 524,386 of NZ_JBITFA010000001.1, forward strand.
CGGGCTACTCCTCGCATACCTGCCGGCCCCGCCGCGTGGGCGGGGTCCGGCGCTGGTGGACATCGCCCAGCCTAGATAGAAACGATTTTCATAACCAGACCCGTTGGGCCCCAGATGGAAATCATTGCCAAAACTTGGGGCCTAGATGAAGATGATTATCAACGCTACTCTGTCCTCCGCTCCCCCATGACGGTGAGCAGACAATCTCGCCGGCGGATCGGCGGCGAGCGGGCTTGAACGAGCTTGAACGGGCTTGAGGGGCGGTCACCTGTGGTGGAGACGAGTCTCGGCAGCGCCCGGCACCTCCAGGTGGCACCGGCGGAGACTCCGCCGCGCTGGAGACCGGCACTGCTGATCGGCGGAGCGGCGGTCGCCACGGCCGCCGCGCTCGCGTGGGTGTGGGACGCGGGCGGGGTGCAGACCTGGCGCACCGTCATGGTGGCCATCGTGGTGCAGGGCGTGCCGTTCCTCGTGCTCGGCACGGTGGTGTCGGCCGCGATCGGCGCCTTCGTCCCGGAACGGGTGTTCACCCGCGTGCTGCCGAGGAATCCGGCGCTCGCCGTGCCGGTGGCCGGGGTGGCCGGCGCCGTCCTGCCCGGCTGCGAGTGCGCGTCCGTCCCGGTGGCGGGCAGCCTGATGCGGCGTGGGGTGGCTCCCGCGGCCGCCCTGGCGTTCCTGCTCTCCGCGCCCGCGATCAATCCGGTGGTACTGGTCGCCACCGCCATCGCCTTCCCGGGCAAGCCGGAGATGGTGCTGGCCCGGCTGGTGGCCTCGCTCGCCACGGCGGTCGTGATGGGCTGGCTGTGGGTGGCGTTCGGCCGGCCGGAGTGGCTACGGCTGCCGAAGGCGCCGGCCGACCACGGCGAGGGCGCGCGCAACCCGCTGGAGGAGTTCCGGCGAGGCCTGCAGCACGACTTCCTCCAGGCGGGCGGCTTCCTGGTGGTCGGCGCGGCGGCGGCCGCGACCTTCAACGTGCTCGTGCCGCCCTCGGTGCTGCGGACCTTCTCCGACTCGCCCTGGCTGGGCGTACCGGTACTGGCCTGCCTCGCCGTCATCCTGGCGGTCTGCTCCGAGGCGGACGCCTTCGTGGCCGCCTCGCTCACCGGCTTCTCCCCCGTCGCCCGGCTGGCCTTCATGGTGGTCGGTCCGATGGTCGACCTCAAGCTGATCGCCCTCCAGTCGGGCGCCTTCGGGCGGGCGTTCGCGCTCCGCTTCTCCGGTGCGACCTTCGTGGTCGCCGTCCTCGCCAGCGTCGTGATCGGAGGCGTGCTCCTGTGAAGGCCACCGTCCGGGGGCTCGCCCCGTCCCTGCTCGTCGCGCTGGTCGGCGTGGCCCTGCTGCGGATCACCGTCGGCAGCGACGTGTTCCTCCAGTACGTCAAGGAGGGCCTGCGGATCCCGCTGATCGCCTCGGGGATCGTCCTGCTCGGGCTGGGGGTCGCGGGCGTGGTGCGCCACGCGACCGGCCGCCGGCAGGAGCCCGTGATGCGGTTCGGGCGGGACGCCGAGGGCAACGCGGTCTGGGTCCGCCCCGCCCAGGAGGAAGGCCACACCCACGACCACGGGCACGACCACGGCCCGCGCGTGGCCTGGCTGCTGGCCGTACCCGCCGTGCTGCTGCTCTGCCTCACCCCGCCCCCGCTCGGCTCGTTCACCGCCTCCCGGGACGGCTCGGACGCCGTCGTCGAACCGGTCTCCTACGGCGGCCTGTCCGACCGGCCGACCGCACCGGGCAGCGGCGCGGGCGGCGGCGCGGGCGGCGGCGCAGGCGCTTCCGTCACAGTGGCGACGCCGATGTCCCTCACCGAGTTCATCGGCCGCAGCCGCGACCCCCAGAAGAGCCTGGCGGACCGCAAGGTCCGGCTCACCGGGTTCGTCTCGCCCGGGGCGCAGCCCGGCGAGTGGTACCTCAACCGGCTGGTCGTCAGCTGCTGCGCGGCCGACGCCCGCCGGCTGCGCGTCCTGGTGCAGACCACCGGCCCGGCGCCGGCCGCGGACAGCTGGGTGGACCTCACCGGGACCTGGCGGCCCAGCCCGGGTGCCCCGGCCACCGCCGCGCCGCGGATCGAGGTCTCCGAGCAGCACGCCGTCCCCCAGCCCCGGGCGCCGTACCGGGACGAACCACCGGCGGAGCAGTAGCCGCGCCCGGGGGCGACGCTCGCGCGCGGCCCCCGGTGCCCGGCTCTGGTCCTCGGAAATTCACGGGCAAGGGGCGGTAAAGCCGTCGGCCTCCGCCTTGTCGCCCGAGACGACCCGTCAGTAGCCTCAGGGCCTCACCAGTCGGCGCGACTGCCCGACTTCTGCACCTGTGGCCCATCGACGGAACCCGTCTGTCATGAGCCTGACGCCCGTCCTCACCTGGGCGTCCAACCGCCGTACAGCGCAAGCACCATGCCGGCCCGCGGCCACCGCCGGGGCCGGTCAGCACGTGCCCCGATCCGTCAGCACCGGCCCGAGCCCGTACCGGCGCGCACCCCCATCGCCGGCACCGGCCGCGCCCTCGTCCCCCCACGGAGGGTCGAACCTTGCGCTTCCACACCCCCACCGCTGCGCGCTCCCGGGCGCGCAGACTCCTCGCGGCCCTGCCCGCCCTGGCCATGGCCGCCACCGGCCTGCTCGCGACCACCGCGCCGAGCGCGGACGCCCAGACCGGGGCACCCGCCGCCACCACCAAGCGGGTCTGTGCCGCCCCGAGCCACCCCGGCGAGATGGCTTGCCTGGCGCTCGTCCGCACCGACCTCGCCCAGCACCTGACGCTCTCCCCGGCCATCAACCCGTCCGGGTACGGGCCCAGCGACCTCGCCTCCGCCTACAACCTGCCCACCTCGGCCGGTTCCGGCGCCACCGTGGCCATCGTCGACTCCAACGACGACCCCAACGCGGAGTCCGACCTCGCCGCCTACCGCTCCCAGTACAACCTGCCCGCCTGCACCACCGCCAACGGCTGCTTCAAGAAGGTCGACCAGCGCGGCGGCACCAGCTACCCGACCGCCGACACCGGCTGGGCCGGCGAGATCTCCCTCGACGTCGACATGGTCAGCGCCGTCTGCCCCAACTGCCACATCCTGCTGGTCGAGGCCGACAGCGCGACCATGGACAACCTCGGCACCGCCGTCAACACGGCGGTGAGCATGGGCGCCAAGTACGTCTCCAACAGCTACGGCGGCTCCGAGGACTCCACCGACACCGCCTCCGACGCCAGCTACTTCAACCACCCGGGCGTCGCCATCACCGTCTCCTCCGGCGACTCCGGCTACGGCGTCGAGTACCCCGCCGCCTCCCAGTACGTCACCGCCGTCGGCGGCACCAGCCTCAACCGGGCCTCCACCGCCCGCGGTTGGAGCGAGTCGGTCTGGGGCAGCAGCGCCGGCGGCAACGGCGCCGGCTCCGGCTGCTCCGCCTACGACCCCAAGCCGAGCTGGCAGAAGGACACCGGCTGCGGCAAGCGCACCGTCGCCGACGTCTCCGCCGTCGCCGACCCGGCCACCGGCGTCGCCGTCTACCAGACCTACGGCGGTTCCGGCTGGAACGTCTACGGCGGCACCAGCGCCTCCGCCCCGATCATCGCCGCCGTGTACGCCCTCGCCGGCGCCCCGGCCTCCGGGACCACCCCGGCCTCGTACCCGTACGCCCACACCGGCTCGCTCTACGACGTGACCAGCGGCGCCAACGGCAGCTGCTCCCCGTCCTACCTGTGCACCGCCGCCACCGGCTACGACGGCCCGACCGGCCTCGGCACGCCCAACGGCACCGCCGCCTTCACCTCCGGCAGCACGGGCGGCAACACCGTCTCCGTCACCAACCCCGGCAGCCAGAGCACCGCCCAGGGCTCCGCCGTCAGCCTCCAGATCCACGCCACCGACTCCGCCTCCGGCCAGACCCTCACCTACAGCGCGAGCGGCCTGCCCGCCGGCCTGTCCGTCAACTCCTCCACCGGCCTGATCACCGGCACCGCGACCACCGCCGGCAACTCCACCGCCACGGTCACCGCCATCGACACCACCGGCGCCAGCGGCTCCACCACCTTCGGCTGGACCGTCACCGGCGCCGGCGGCGGCTGCACCCCCGCCCAGTTGCTCGGCAACCAGGGCTTCGAGACCGGCAGCGCCGCCCCGTGGACGGCCAGCTCCGGCGTCATCGACAACTCCAGCAGCGAAGCCGCCCACAGCGGCAGCTGGAAGGCCTGGCTCGACGGCTACGGCACCACCCACACCGACTCCCTCACCCAGACGGTGACCATCCCGGCCGGCTGCCGGGCGTCGCTCAGCTTCTACCTGCACATCGACACCGCCGAGACGGGCTCCACGGCGTACGACAAGCTGACGGTCTCCGTCAACGGCACCGCGCTGAAGACCTACTCCAACGTGGACGCCGCCGCCGGGTACCAGCTGCGCACCTTCGACCTCTCGTCCTACGCGGGCCAGAGCGTCACCGTGAAGTTCAACGGCGTCGAGGACGGCTCGCTCCAGACCAGCTTCGTCATCGACGACACCGCCATTCAGACCAGCTGACACCCCGGCACCAGCAAGGAGCCGCGGCGCCCACGCGCCGCGGCTCCTTCCCGCGTTCACCCCTTCAGCAGCCCCCGCTCGTACGCCCGGACCAGGTTGCGCGGGACGAGGTGCTCGCGCCCCTCGACGGTGATCGGGACGAGCTGCGGCGCGCTCGCCTTCCACTGGGCACGGCGGTGCCGGGTGTTGCTGCGGGAGGTCTTCCGCTTGGGGACGGCCATGTCGGGCTCCTATCGGCTATCGGGTGGTCGAGGAGTAGGGAAGCAGGGCCATTTCACGGGCGTTCTTGACCGAGCGGGCCACGGCCCGCTGCTGCTGGACGGTCAGCCGGGTGACCCGGCGGCTGCGGATCTTGCCGCGGTCGGAGACGAACCTGCGCAGCAGGTCCGTGTCCTTGTAGTCGACGTAGGTGATGCCCGCCTCGAAAAGGGGGTTCGGGCGCGGACGGGCCGGACGGCCGCCGGCGGGGCGCTTGGCCATGTCAGTTTGTTCTCTCTGATCAGGAGACGGGTTCGAGCAGGTCCTCGAACGCGTCCGGCAGGGTCTTCCAGCCCGCCTCCCCCGCCGCCAGTTCGGCGTCGGTGAGCAGGCAGGAGTCGAGCAGGTCGGTGATCCCGTCGACGTCCAACCCCTCGGCGGTGAAGGCGAGTTGCTGGACACGGTCGCCGTGCACGGGGTGCCAGTCGAGGGCGGCGGCCGCCCTGCGGGAGGGCGGGTAGAACTCCCAGGCGGCGTCGGGCAGTCCGGCCAGCCAGGGGCCGCACTCCTCGACGGCCAGATCGGCCCCGGCCGCGTCCCAGGCCAGCATCAGCTCGGGCCGGTTGGCCAGCCAGAACCGTCCGCGGCTGCGCTGCGCCGCCGGGACGAGCAGCTCCAGCGCCTCGTACAGCCGGCCCGGGTGCAGCGGGCGGCGACGCTCCCACACCAGGGTGGCCACGCCCGCCTCGTCGGCCTGCTGCGGCAGCAGCGCGAGGGCGGGGTTGACCCGGTCCCGGGCGGCCGCGACGTCGAAGCCGCCCAGGGCCGCCCGCAGCAGCTCTCCGGTGCCCAGCAGCACGCGCCGGGCCGTGGGGTGGAGCTGGCGCAGCATCGCGAGGCCCGTCTCCCCGCCCCGGGCTACGGCGATCGTGGTGGCGTACTCGATCTGGTGGGCGAGGGCCTCCGCGCGGCTGCGGGAGTCCTCCGGGGCGGTGTGCTCGCCATGCTCGGCGAGGCCGTCGGAGACGGAGAGTTCGCCGAGCAGCCGGTCCGGGTCGACGGCCACCACCACGCCCGCCAGTTCGACGAACTCCTCCAGCGGACGGCCGTCCACCTCCCCGGCGGCGATCACCTCGACGGCGGGGTGCGGGTCGCTGCCGCCCCACAGCTCGACGACGGCCAGCCCGTGCTGCCCGGCCTCCGCGATCCGGCGCAGCTCGGGCAGCAGGTCCTCGCGCAGGGCGCAGCAGGGGCAGTCGTTGATCAGCGGGACGTCCGTCGCGGCGATCGTGCCGCCGGCGTCGCGCAGTTCACGGTGGACGGTACGGCGCGAGGCGTCGCGCAGGTCGTGGTGGAGGACGATGCCGTCGACACCTCCGTCCAGCAACTCCTGGACGGCGCGGCGGCGTTCGGCGCGGTGCAGCCCGGCCACCACGACGACCGGAAGCCTGACGTGTGCGGGCATCGCGCTCACCAACTCGACTTCCGCACACCGGGCAGCTGTCCGGCGTGGGCCATACCGCGCAGGTTGATCCGGGAGAGCCCGAAGGCCCGCTGGTATCCGCGCGGCCGTCCGTCGACGGCGTCGCGGTTACGGACCCGGGTGGCGCTGGCATCGCGGGGCTGGCGGGCGAGCTCGGCCTGGGCGGCGGCGCGCTCGGCGGGTGCCGTGCCCGGGTGGGCGATGATCCGCTTGAGCTCGGCGCGGCGCTCGGCGTACCGGGCGACGATCGCGCGCCGCTGGTCGTTCTTGGCGATCTTGCTCTGCTTGGCCATCAGACCTTCTCCCCCCGGGCACGGATGCGGGCGACGGCGGCCTCGATGCCGATCACGTCCACGGTCTTCAAGCCCTTGGCACTGAGCGAGAGCCGCACGTACCGGCCCTCGCTGGGCAGCCAGTAGCGCTTGCGCTGGATGTTGGGGTCGAAGCGGCGGCTGCTGCGGCGGTGCGAGTGCGAGATCGCGTTCCCGAACCCCGGCCTGCGGCCGGTCAGTTGGCAGTGGGCGGACATGGGCTACTCCGGTGGGCGAGTACGGGGACATGGCAGTGGCCCGCCCCGGGCTCGGTGGCCCGGGCGGCCTGCCCACAGTAGCCTAGATGAAAATGGATTTCATTTGCTAATGTCGCCCCCACCCCCAACCGACAAGGAGGCCCGCCGTGGCCCGCAACGAACTGCGCCCGATCATCAAACTTCGCTCCACCGCTGGCACCGGCTACACGTACGTGACCCGCAAGAACCGCCGCAACGACCCCGACCGGCTGGTCCTGCGCAAGTACGACCCCGTCGCCCGACGGCACGTCGACTTCCGCGAGGAACGCTGACCGCTCCGGGTCACCTCCGGGACAAGCACGCCGACGCCCAGGGCGGTGATCTCGCTGCCGGTGACGACGACGGTCGCGCCGGGGACAGCTGGGGCCGAAGTACCGTCGATCAACGGGGCGTTGGCGAGGGCCGGGCCCGTCGGGTCCTGAGTCATGACGCCGGGTCTTCCCCCGGCCCGACTCAGGGGAACCCCGTAAGAGAAAACGCGGAGGCCGCCACCGGCGTTGCGGTGGCGGCCTCCTGGCGTCGGGCCCGGGTCAGCGGAGCTGGAACAGCGCGCTGTGGGTGGTGCCGTCGTTCAGGCCGAGGGTGAAGGTCCGGCAGGTGCCGCTCCAGCCCTTGTCGGTCTTCCAGACGTACGTGTAGCTGCCGCTCGCCGCGTCGTACTGCAGGGTGCTGCCGCCGGAGTTCTGGGCCGGGACGGGGGCGCCGATGGCCGCACCCGTGGTGCAGTCGGTCTGCTGCACGGTGGGCTGGCCGGCGGCGAGCACACCGAGGCCGCGGTCGCCGCCGAGACCGAAGACGATCGGGACGGCGCGCCCGGCGTTGATCGCGTTGACCGCCGGCGGGTTGGCGACCGGCGCCCGGAAGCCGCTGAACGCATAGACGTAGCCGTACTGGGCGGCGCCGCTGGTCCCGGCCGGGGTGGTGACGGTGACGCCGACCGCGCCGACGGCGCTCGCGGCGGGGGCGGTCGCGGTGATCTGCGTGTCGCTGTCGACGGTGAAGGCCGCCGCCGGGGTGCCACCGAAGCTGACGGCGGTGGCGCCGGTGAAGTTGCCGCCGGTGACGGTCACCGTGGTACCGCCCGCCAGCGGGCCCTGGGCGGGGGCGAGGCCCGTGACGACCGGCGCCGGGGCCTGGTAGGTGTACGTCCCGGCGGTCACGGTGCGGCCCCGGGCCGTCAGGGAGACGCTGACGGCGCCGGCGGCGTGCGCCGGGGCGGTCGCGGTGACGGTGGTGTCGTTGACGACGGTGAAGCTGCTCGCCGGGGTGCCGCCGAAGGAGACGCCGATGGTGCCGTACAGGTGGCTGCCCGTCAGGGTGACGGTGGCGCCGCCCGCGGCCGGACCGTGGTCGGGGGCGAGGCCGGTACCGGTGGGCGGCGGGGGCGCCATCCCCAGCTGGTAGACGCTCTGGCCGACGGGGAAGCTGGAGGTGATGGTGAGCGTCGCGGTGTCGATGATCGACACGGTGTCGGTGGTCAGGCTGGAGACGTAGACGTGCCTGCCGTCGGGGTTGGCCAGGACGGCGGTCGACCAGCCGCCCGTCGGAATGCTGGCGACCATGGTGTTGGTCGTGGTGTCGACCACGGACGTCGTGCCCAGGGCGCTGCCGACGTAGACGTGGCCGCCGTCCGGCGAGACGGCCACGCCCTGCGGGAGCCAGCCGACCGTGACGGTCGAGATGACCGTGGCGGTGGCGGTGTCGACCACCTCGAGGTTCCGGTTCCGGCTGTTGCTGACGTACGCGCGCGAGCCGTCCGGGCTGAACGCCGCCCCGAACGCACCCGGGACCGGGATGGTGGCGGCGACGGTGTTGGTGGCGGTGTCGATCACCGTCACCGCACTGCGGGCGGGGCTGGGGACGTAGACCTGGTGGCCGTCCGGGGAGACCGCGATCTGCGCCGCCTGGTCACCGGTCGGGACGGTGGCGGTGATCGCCCGGGTGGCCGTGTCGATGACCGCCACCCCGCCCTCGTAGTAGTCGACGTAGGCGTACTTGCCGTCGGGTGAGAAGGCGATCGCCGTCGGCGAGTGGTAGGTGCCGAGGTCGATGGTCCCGGTGACGGTGTTGGTGGCGGTGTCGACCACCGAGACCGTGTAGGTGCCGGTGCCGGTCCACACCTGGGAGCCGTCCGGGGTGACCGCCACGTACGGAGACGCCCCACCGCTCGCGAGGGTGGAGACCGTCGCCCCGCTGGCCGGGTCGACGGCGAGGACGCCTGCGTAACCGGAGGGGGCGTAGAGCACGGATGCGGAGTCGGCCGCGTGCGCGGACACGGCCGGCAGCACCGCGCCGACGGTGCCGAGGATCGCGGTCGTCAGCGTCGCCGCCACGCCGCGCCGCAGGAGGCGCGGGCGTCCTTCGGGCGCGGGTCGCCGGCCAAGGGCCAGTCGCATGAGGTCCACCTCTCGGAGGGAACTGACCGGAAGCATTCGTTCCGGTTCAACTCACACTATTCACATCGCCCTTGATGGAGTATCACTTTCCGCTTTTTGGCCATGGAGAGGCGCATATTGATCGAACCTGACCGCCTCTGTCACCTCGCCCGGATCGCCGTCGCCGGCCCGCCCGGCGCCCGGCTCGACGCCTTGTGGCTGCTGACCCGCCTGGCCGTCGACTGGCACGACGAGTACGACCTCCCCCTCGGTATCAACACCGCTGCCTGACGCGCCGCAATCGTCAGTCAGGAGGGGAACCTGCGCTGGTACGACGAGAGAACACACCGGACGCCGCTCCCTGGGGGCACCTCCCGGCCGGAGGCTGAGGAGGGCAAAGGTTGCCTGACGCGGCACTAGAGGGACCACGAGGTCCTCCGCGGCGGCCGCTCCCCAACCAGGTCGAGGGCCTGTTCAGCGGTTCCTCACGGCGGCCGCGGCAATGCGGGCCCGAGCGACGGCGTCCTCCGGGCGCTCCAGTGGGTCGGGGCGGTACGTGTCGCTCAGGGGCGTGGAGCGCAGGAGGTGGTTGTAGCCCGCGGCACCGCCGCCGCGCATCATCTCCATGTACATCACTCGCAGGACTGCCGTGAGCTCGGCTGTCGTGACGTTCATGCGGTATCGGGTGGAACCGTCCGCCCGGCGTGCTCGGGCGATCGCGGCGCCCAGTGCGGGCGCGTCCACGCCGGGCAGGGCGCCGGCCTCCGCGCCCGCGCAGACCGCGCGCAGGACGGGCAGGTCTATGCTGCGAACGCTGATCACGGTGTCGTACTCATCGTCGGTCACGGGCGGGGCGGGCTTCGTCCTCGGGCGGTCCCGCAGCGCCCGGTAGTGCAGGAGGTCCCGCCCCAGCGTGGTCGCGCGCAGCGCCCACGCCGGCCGGGAGCCGTCGGCGGCGAGGGCGTCGAGCGACTCGGGGCCGGCAGCCTCGCACAGACCCGCCTTCACGAGCCGCCGGGCGTTCGCGTTCGCGGCGACCCGACGCTCCAAGGGCAGCTCCCCGGTCGGCCGGTCGCTGCCCCCGGCAGCGGCGGCTTCCAGCATCGCCCACTCGTCCTGACTCAGCGCCACAGCGCCCTCCCTCAACGTGACCGTTCCGATCCTGGCACGCAGATCCGGTGCAGCACCCGGCTTTCGGACTTCCCGGCCCTGGGCAGGCGAACGGCTCCCCTACCCGGGGCCGGTCCTGGTCGTTTCCTGCGGGGGTGGCTCCGTGCCGCGCTACCGCTGTCTCCCGACGACGAAGCGCGCTTCCAGCAGGACCCCATCAGCCCGGTACGCCGCCGTGGACGGCCCGTCCCGTCGTCGATGCGGGGTCGCACACAGCGCGGAGTCGGCCGGCTGCGTGAGCGGCCTCGCCGTCGCCGCGCAGGGCCGCCGCCGCCCGTCCGTCGACCTGCGGGTCGACGCGGTCGTGCTCGTAACGCACCTCGTAGCGACGGGGGTCCCGCTCGTCCCAGGGGCAAACGCGTCCGCCGTCCCGCGGGAATGACACCGCCGATCGGGGGTAAGCGCGTCGGCCGGACCGCCACGCCGCCGAACGGAGAGGTCATGGTCGGAGCGGAGAACTTCCCCACCAGGCTGTACGCCGAGCACCGGGCCATCGAGGCGGTGCTCGGACGGCTGGATGCAGGTGGGCCTCCCCTCGAGGACCTGCGGCTCCTCGGCTGCCTCCAGCGCCTCCTGATCCCCCACCTCGCCGCCGAGGAGGAGCACCTGTATCCGCTGGTCCGGCGGCACCTGTCGGCCGGTGGCCCGCTCGCGGACGTCGGGGCCCACACCCACGCGACGATCCGCCGGCTGCTCGAACAGGCCCTGGAGGCCCAGACGTCCCCCACGGGGCGGCGTGCCACCGCCGCGCTGCTCATCGTGCTGCGAGCCCACCTGCACGGGGAGGAGCAGCGGCTGTTCCCGGCGCTTCGGGCCCGTGCCGCGCCGGAGGAGCTGCGCCGGTGCGAGCGCCGCCTGCACGCGGGGCGCCCCGAACCGCCGGCCTCCCCCGTGTGGGGTCTTCCGCCCGGCACCGGGGCCATCGCCGCCGTTCGGGACCACCTCACGGGCCACGACACCTCGTCGCAGCGCAGGGGCTCTCCGTGAGCGATTCGGCAGGCCCCCGGCGCACACGTCGCCGCCCAGGACCGTACGGGTCACTCGCGACGAGCCTGCTCACCGCCCGGCGGGTGCCCCGCGCCGCGCCCGGCCGCACCGGGCCCGGTCCTCACGTCCCCGCACTGCCGACACGCGCCGAAACGGCGGACGGCCCGGTGTGAACCGCGCGCCTGCGGGCACACGCGGCCTGGACGGAACCGACCGCCGACGAGACGAGGAGTGAACCGATGGGTACCGAGGACAAGGCGCGCAACCTGGCGCAGAAGGCACACGGCAAGGCCAAGGAGGCCGTGGGCAAGGCCACCGGCGACCGGGTCGTCGAGGCCAAGGGCCGCGCCGAGCAGATGGGGAGCGACCTGAAGCAGGCCGCCGAGAAGGTCAAGGACGCCGGAAAGGACTGACCCGGCCGGCCCCCGCCCGTCCCGGTGACGTGACGGGGGCATCCGGGGCCCACGACCCGGCCCGGCAGGAGCAGCCGGTGCCGCACGAACCCCCCTGACCGAGATCGACCGGGCCGATCGTCCGAGGGTCCGGCCCCGCCACCCGGCGAACGGCCGATCCGGTCAGGGGCGTCACTGGTCGGAGTAGCTGAGGTCCCCCACCGTCCAGCTGCTCACGTCGGCGATGGCGATCCGGTACATGCCCCCGGTGTGGGGCAGACCGTAGCTGCCCTGCAGGATGCGGGCGACGTGCAGATGCAGATGCGTCGGTCGCGCGACAGGCGGCGCCACGTCGCCGGCGTCACCGGCGTCGTCGCCGGTGCCGGGCGCCGTGAACAGTACGGCGAAGGGCTTCAAGTGTTCGGAGGCGGCGAGGACTTCGGCCACCCGTTCGTTCCACAGGCTTTCCGGCGCCAGGCGGCCGGTGATGACCGCCCCCGGGACGACCACGGTCAAAGGCATCTGGTTGCTGCGCTCGGACTCCACCATTGCGGCGATGTCGACGAGCAGCCCATCAGGGTTCGACATGAACCAGAGGATAGTGCCCGCCGCAAGCCGCCCGCACGGACGCCCCGGCCCGCGACCCGGCCGGACGCCGCGCGGTACGGGGCGACGCCCGGGGTCAGAGTGTGAACATCGCGGTGAAGGGCTGAGTGATGCGTACCTGCCGTGAACCGAAGTCGACGAGCACGGCGATGTCGCCTTCGACACCGATGACCCGGCCGAGGCCGTACGCGTCATGAGTGACCCGGTCGCCGACGGCGAAGTGCTTGGGCGGGGCCTCGGCCCGGGCCTTGAAGGGGCTGGTGGGCAGATGGCGGGGGACTGCTCCGTATTTCGTCATTGCTCGCCAGTATGCGCCCCGGAGGCGCGGGGTCGGGCTTTCTCGGCGCCATCGATTTCCGGGGATCTTGCAGCGACGCGTGCGCGCGTCCGGTCCGCCCCCTCGACGGCGCCGACAGGCGTGATCCATCCCCAGGCCGGCTGCCGCCGTGAGGGCGGACACGCCGCACCCGCGATCCTCGCGGTAGGGGCGGTCGGCCCGGAGACTGATCCACTCGGTCAACCGGCGCTCGCTCCAAGCACGTTGACGGGTCCGTCGGCACTGGTCCGGCAGCTCCAGGGTGGGGTCCCGAGAATCCGAGCGGAAACATCCCGCCACGACGGGCCGCGGCCTGCTACTCTTGCCGTAGTTGCAGTAGTGGTTCCCATGAATTTTGTGTGCGCCTGCTGATGTTTCGCGGGCGCATTTTTCTTTACCCGGATTTTCCCGGGTGGGTGCTCATCGCGGCGACTCGAAGTCCGCGCTGTGCGGGCTTCGGACAGCCCTTGAAGGAGATTTTTTATGGCTAATGGCACTGTGAAGTGGTTCAACTCGGAAAAGGGCTTCGGCTTCATCGAGCAGGAGGGTGGCGGCCCCGACGTCTTCGCCCACTACTCGAACATCAACGCCAACGGCTTCCGTGAGCTGCTCGAGGGCCAGAAGGTCGAGTTCGACGTCACGCAGGGCCAGAAGGGCCCGCAGGCGGAGAACATTCGCCCGCTGTAGTTTTCTGCCACGGCACCCGCCAAGCAGCGAGGGGCCCGCACCGCGCACACGCGCGGTGCGGGCCCCTCGGCGTTTCGGGCATCCCGGCCCTGGGCAGGTGAGCGGCTCTCCTGCCCAGGCCGGGCCCGGTGGTTCACTTCGAGGGTGGCTTGGTGCCGTCGGGCCATACGCAGGGGGAGACGAATCCCATGGTCAGGGTGGTGTTCCAGTCGCCGCCGGCGTCGATGCTGCCGTCGAAGTCGTCCTTCGGGTTGTGCATGAGGATGCTGCGGGAGTCGCTGCTGGTGACGGTGAAGCCGGCCTGGAGGAGGTGCTCCCGGAAGGCGTCGAGGAGCGCGGTGCGGTGGTCGGCCGGGACGTCGCGAAGGTAGCGGGACGTGACGGCTTCGGTCCGGCCGTCGTATTCCGAGGGGGCGTCGTTCTTGAAGCACGACGCGTCGGAGTCCCGGTCCGGGACGACGGTGACGGGCTTGGGCAGGGCGGCGAGGGTGTCGGTGAAGTACGACTCGGTGCGCCGCTTCGCCTCGTCGTGGGTGATGGTCGGCCTGTCGTCCGGATGCCCGCAGGCGGCGACGAGCAGGGCCAGCAGCGGGACGGCGGTCCGCAGGACGCCGGGGCGGGGCCGCGTCACTTCAGGGCCCCGGGGGTTCCGGCGATGACCTTGCCGAATTCCTGCACCGCGACCTTCCTCGGAACCCAGTAGTGGCTGTGGTCGCTGTCCCCGGCCTGGAGGTGGTGGGCGCCGAAGCCGGTGTCCATGGGGTCGAGCCCGAAGAGCAGGCTGGTGGCCGGTGCGTAGTGCATCAGGGTGTCCTCGCTGCCCCGGGCGACGTAGACGTGGGACGGATCGATGTTGAGGTCCCTGGCGTGGTCGACGCCGACGCCGGGGCTGCCGACCAGGATCACGTCGTCGACGGGCAGTTTGTGGTCGCGCATGGTGAATCCGACGGCGACGGTCCCGTAGCTGTGGCCCATGATGGTGTTGTGCGAGGGGCCGCCCTCGTGGGTCGTGCGCAGCCCGTTCTGGAAGCGGGCCAGGTCCTTCTCGGCGTTCTCGGCGTACGAGTCCGCCACGGCTTCGGGCAGGCTCTGGGGCGCGTCGTAACCGACCCAGGCGATGGCGGCGGTGGTCTTGCCCCCGTCCGCGGCCCTGGCGGCCTTCACCATCTCGTCCGCCTTGTCCACGTCGCCGCCGGCCGTGGCGAACCGGGAGGTGGTGCCGGGGACGAAGGTGACGACGTTGTCGGCGGTGTCGGGGTTGTTGACGGAGATGAGGGCGCGGCCCTTGCCGTTGGTGTCGAAGCCCATGAGGTAGGCGGGCACGCCGTCGCGGGATTTCAGCTTGTCGCCGTTGAGCCGGCTCTCGATGGTGCCGATCGAGGCGAGCTTCTCCTCGAGGTCCTTCTTCTTGCGGTGCCACTCCTCGTACTCCGGGTTGGAGACCGGCTCGCCCTTGACGGACCCGAGGAGCGGCTTGGGCTCGGGGCCCAGGTGGTCGAGCTGGAGCCGGAGGTCGTGCTTGCTGCGCTCCAGGTTGATCCGGTTGGCCTGGTCGCGGGCGACGACGGGGATGCCGTCGAGGTTGCCGACCTGGTCGGGGTGGTTGAGGATGTAGCGCTGCTGCTGGGCTTCGGTGAGGCTGTTCCACCAGGTCTTGACGGTGTTCGGGTCGGTTCCGGGGGCGGGTGCCTTGTCGAGGGCCGCGACGTCGTTCCCGTCCTTGGTGACGGTGGCCGAGTCCAGTCCGGTGCCGTTGCTCCCGTTCTGGGAGAGGTGGCCGAGCCGTTTCTCGATCTCCGCGTCGGCGTGGGCGGCCTCGTTGAGGGCGGCGGTGATCCGCCTGCTGAGCTCCTTGGCGGTCTCCTCGGCCTTGTCGCCGGCGTAGTTCGCGGAGGTGGGCTCCTTGTCCCAGCTGATGGTTCCGTCCGCGGCGACCGTGAACTTCTTCGCCGCGGCGTCGTCCAGAGCGCTGATCAGGTGGGACTGGGCGGCGGCGAAGCCTTCGGCCGCGTCGGCGAGGGCGCGGCTGATGAAGGAGAGCTCCTTCTTGGCGTTCTCGAGCTTGGTGGTGATCGTGGTGATCTCGGCTGCGGCGCCTTCGGCTCCGACCCCGTTCCACACGTAGAGGCCGAGCCGGTTGGCGACGTCGTGCTGCCAGGACTCGCTGTGCTGTCCGAAGGCGGTGATGAGGGTGTCGTAGGCGGTCTTCGCGGTGGTGATGTTGTTGAGATTGGCGTTCTTGAGGGTGGCGATGTCCACGGCCGTCACCGGTCCTTTCCGGCCGCCGCGGCTCGGCGGGCCTCAGCAGCCGGGGAAAGGTCGGTAGTCAGGACCGTGTTGAACGGATCCTTCACAACGGAGCCGGGACCAGGGCCGGTTGCGGGGTCGCCGGTCAGGGACGTGGACACGTTCTGCTCGGTGCGGCGGTAGGTGGCGGCAGCGGTCGAGAGCTTGGTGCCCGTCGTGCCCATGTCCCCGGCGAGCTTGTCGAGCAGCGTCTTCCAGTTCGCGGCGCAGCTGTGGATCGCCGGCCCGGTGAGCCAGCCCTTCAACCCCGACGCCGCGTTGTCGCTCGGCTCGGTGATCTTCGCCGTCTCGGGGGGTATCAGGCCACCCAGGTGCCGGGCCGCCTGCCCGCAGCTGTCCAGTACGGACGGATTGACGGTGTACCCGGAACGGGAATACGGACTCGGCACGGCTCCCCCTGTATTCGAACTACTGTCCTCAACCGTCAGCATACGTGCCACATACGCCAGGTGACCTTGGATCACCCTGCGAGATCCAGGCCAGTCCCAGCATCCGGGGCGGTCGAGGGCGCGACGTAGCTCAGATGCCGAGCTGGAAAGCGCCCCGAGAATTTGTGGCGTCCGACCCGGGGACAGCTTGTCGGGTCGCTGTCATGATGTTCTCCGGGACGCCACCTACCAGTTGGTAACACACGTCCTGCGACGGATCGTCAGGAATCCGCGAACCTTGGGGGACTCATGCGCACGTGTACGTCCAGGCTGCTCGCCGCCGCCGTCACCGCCGCCCTGGCCGCCACCGCGACGGCCGTCACGGCCGGCTCGGCCTCGGCGGCCGTGCGCTCCTCGGCGAGACCCGCCGCCGCCGCGAGCGACCCGTTCTCCACCTACGACGGCGGCACGCCGCTGGCCTCGCTCGCGCCGGGCACCGTGCTCAAGACCCGGACCCTGCCGTACCACGTCCTGGGTCTGCCCACCCCGGTGACGGCGATCCAGATTCTCTACCGCACCACCGACGTACAGGGCCGCCCGGCGGCCAACGTCACCACCGTGGTGCGCAGCCTGACCGGGGACAGCGGCAGGGCCGTTTCCTACCAGTCCTTCTACGACTCGCTCGACCCGGCGGACAGCCCCTCCCGGGCGGTGGCCGGTGACCTCACCCTCGGCGGGGTGATCCCGAACGCCGAGGCGCTCTTCCTGGTGCCGCTGCTCGCCCAGGGCTACAGCGTGGTGATCCCGGACACCGAGGACCAGAACGCCGACTTCGCGGCCGGGCCGGAGTACGGGACCAACACCCTGGACTCGATCCGGGCCGCGACCGCCTCCCCGGCGACCGGCCTGGACTCCAACACCCGCTTCGGACTGATGGGTTACTCCGGCGGCGCCGTCGCCACCTCCTGGGCGGCCGCGCTCGCGCCGGGCTACGCACCCGAGGTGAACGCCAGACTCGTCGGCTACACCGAGGGCGGGCTGCTGGTGGACCCGGCGCACAACCTCAGGTACGTGGACGGCTCGCTGGTGTGGAGCGGGATCACCCCGATGGCACTGATCGGCGTCTCGCGCTCCTTCGGCATCGACCTCCAGCCCTACCTCAACGACTACGGCCGCTCGGTCTACCGGCAGTTGGAGCACGCCTCGATCGTCGACGTCCTGGGCCACTACCCCGGACTGACCTGGAAGGCGATGGCCAAGCCCCAGTACGCCGACCCCGACTCCATCGCGGACTTCGTCACGGCGGTCAACCGCAACAACCTCGGCTCGGCCCCGACCCCGACCGTGCCCGGCCAGATCGCCCAGGGCGCCGGCGGCATCCTGGAGGGCACCTTCAACAACCCGTCAGGCATCGGCACGGGCGACGGCGTGATGGTCGCCGGAGACGTCCGGGCGCTCGCCCGGCAGTACTGCGCGACCGGCGCCGGCCCGGTCGCGTACCAGCAGTACGACGCCCTCAGCCACTTCGCCGTCCCCGTCGTCTGGGCCCCGCAGGCCCTCACCTGGCTGAACGACCGCTTCGCCGGCCACCCCGCCCCCTCCGACTGCGGCCACATCCCGCCCGGCAACTCCCTCACCCCGGAACAGCCCACCCCGGCCCACTGACCTGTACCGGGGCCCGGCCCGAGCCGGCCGGGCCCCGGGCGGGCGTCAGGTGTCAGGCGTCCGCAACGGCTTCCAACGGGCTCAGCGCGGCGGCCCTCCGGGCCGGGACGGCCGCGGCGGCGACGCCGATGGCGAGGGAGGTCAGGCAGACGAGGAGCAGTGTCCCCCAGGGCACGGTCAGGGTGTACTGCTTGATCGCGCCGTTGGCCAGCGCGCTGAGGGCCCACGCGCTGAACAGGCCGCCGGCCAGGCCCAGGAGGGTGCCGAACGCGGCGACGGTCAGCGCTTCCAGGCGGATCGTCCGGCGGATGCCGGCCCGGTCCATGCCGATGGCGCGCAGGACGCCGATCTCGCGGGTGCGCTCGGTGACCGACATGGCCATGGTGTTCACGATGCCGAGCGCGGAGATGACGGCGCCGAGGCCGAGCAGCCCGTACATCAGGGTGAGCAGGTTGCTCACCGTACCGGCGGCCTCGTGCACGAGATCGGCGCGGTCCTGCACCTTGAGCAGGGGGTTGCTGCCCACGGCGGTGCGCAGGTCGTGCTCGCCCGTGCCGTCCGCGCGCACCAGGATCCGCTGGACGGAGCCCGGCAGGTGGCTCTTCTGCTGGACCTCGCCCCGCGAGGCGAGGACGTCGTGGGCGGCGGGGTTGTCCTGGTAGACGCCGACGACGGTGTACTCGGTGAGGCCCTGCGCGCGTCCGACACGGGCGTTGACCCGGCTGCCCGTGGTCAGACCGGTGCCCTTGGCGACGCCGGCGGACAGCGCGATCCTGCCGGGCCCGAGGTCCTCGGTGGAGCCGCTGAGGAAGTCGAGCTTCAAGACGTCGTGGACGGTGTCGGGGTCGATGCCGGAGACGGTCCGGACGCTGCCGCCGATGACCAGGGTGGAGTCGGCGACGGCGCTGGCGGTCCGCACGCCGGGGGTGTGGGCCACCCGCTGCACGGCCACCGGATCGATGCCGCTCATGGTGGCGTTGGTGCTGATCACGTAGTCGGCGCCGAGCCCGGCCGCGGCCTGGTCGGCGAGGGTCCGGCCGGTGGAGTCGCCGATGACGGCGAGACCGGTGACCATCGCGGTGCTGATCAACAGGGTGGCGGCGGTCGCGGCGGTTCGGCGCGGGTCACGCAGCGCGTTCTGCCGGGCGAGCCGGCCGACGATGCCGGAGCGGCGGGTGCAACGGCCGACCAGCCGGAGCACCGGGGAGACGAGCACGGGGGCGACCGCGATCAGGCCGACGACGAGGAGGCCGCAGCCGAGCACCCCGGTGTTGAGATTGTCCTGGGCCGCGTCCTTCGCGGTGGCGGCGAGGTAGGTCAGCTGGCCGGCGCCGAGCGCGAGCAGGGCCGCTCCGGCGATCGGGCGCAGCCGGGAGCGCTCGGTCTGCTGCGCCTCAGCGCGCAGGGCTTCGATCGGGGCGATCCTCGCGGCCCTGCGGGCGGGCAGCCAGGCGGCGAGCACGGTGACGCCGACCCCGACGAGCAGGGCCGCCGCGACCGGGCGGGGGCCGATCACGAGCGCGCCGGTGGGCAGGTCACTGCTCAGCAGACCCGGCAGCGCCTTCGCGATGCCGAGGCCCGCGACGAACCCGGCCGCCGAGGCGGCGAGGCCGACCAGCAGGGCTTCGGTGAGGAGCGAGCGCACCACCTGACGGCGCGTCGCGCCGATCGCCCGCAGCAGCGCGATCTCCCGGGTGCGCCGGGCGACGAGCATGGTGAAGGTGTTGATGATCAGGAACGAGCCGATGAACAGGGCGACGGCGGCGAACACCAGCGGCAGCTTCGCGTACCCACGGGTCAGTGTCCCGACGTAGACCGCCTGCTGGTCGGCCAGCGCCTGGCCGGTGGTCGCCTCGGCCCCGGCCGGGAGCACCGCGGTGACCTGCTGCGCCAGCGCGTACTGGCCGGCACCGGGCGCGGCGGCGAGGTCGATCCCGGTGTAGTGGCCGGGAGCGGCGAACAGCTGCTGGGCGGTGGCCCGGTCGAACAGGACCAGGGTGCCGGCGGCGCTCACCCGGGTGTCCCCGGTGGTGACGATGCCGACCAGGCGCTTGGTCATGGCCGGGCCGTCGGTGGCCAGGGTGATGGTGTCGCCGAGGCGGAAGTGGCCTGCGGCGGCGGTGCCTCGGTCCACGGCGATCTCGTCGCTGCCGGTCGGGGCGCGGCCGTCCGCGAGCGGGTGGCGGGGATCCTTGCCGTCCTTGCCGGGAAGGTAGGCGGCGCCCAGGTTGGAGCCCGGGTGGACGCGCAGCGGGGTGCCGTCGGCCGCGTTCACGGTGGTGGAGCCGTCGGCGGAGGGCCTGGCCCCGGCGACACCGGGGACGTCGGCGAGTTTCCGCGCGAGCGCGTCGGTGAGCGTGTCCGGTCGGCTCGCGGTGACGCGGACGGCGGTGTCGGCGAAGTCCCGTGTCGCGGCCGCCCGGTAGGCCGCTGCCGTGGAGTCCGCGAAGACGAGGGCGCCGGAGACGAACGCGACCCCCAGACAGACGGCGAGGACGGTCATCAGCAGCCGGGCCTTGTGCGCCAGGACGTTGCGCAGGGCTGTGCTCAGCATGGTCAACTTTCAGGAACGGATGGGACGATGGCCGGTCGGGGCGGGTTCTACCGCCCTCCTCCGTTCAGCCGCGGCATGGCGTCGAGCACCCGGTCCGGGGTGGGGTGCGCCATCTCGTCGACGAGGCGGCCGTCGGCGAGGAAGACCACCCGGTCGGCGTACCCGGCCGCGACCGGGTCGTGGGTGACCATGACGACCGTCTGCCCCAACTCCCGTACGCTGTCGCGCAGAAAGCCGAGGACCTCGGCCCCGGCGCGGGAGTCGAGGTTGCCGGTGGGCTCGTCGCCGAAGACGATCGCGGGCCGGGAGGCCAGGGCGCGGGCGACGGCGACGCGCTGCTGCTGCCCGCCGGACAGCTCGGCGGGCCGGTGTCCCAGGCGCTCGGAGAGGCCGACCATGGCGACCACCCGGTCCAGCCACTGCTGGTCGGGCTTGCGTCCGGCCAGGGCGAGCGGCAGCGTGATGTTCTCCGACGCGGTCAGCGTGGGCAGCAGGTTGAACGCCTGGAAGATGAAGCCGATCCGGTCCCGGCGCAGCTGGGTGAGCTGCCGGTCGCCCAGGCCGTTCAGTTCGGTGGTGCCGACGCGTACGGAGCCGGAGGTGGGGGTGTCGAGCCCGGCGGCGCAGTGCAGGAGGGTGGACTTGCCGCAGCCGGAGGGGCCCATGATCGCGGTGAACTCGCCCTCTCGGAAGCCGACGCTGACCTGGTCCAGTGCGGTGACCCGGGTGTCGCCGCTGCCGTAGACCTTGGTCAGGTCGGCGGTGGCGGCCGCGATGCCGGGCGTCGTGCGGGGCTGGTGGGGGAACTGGGGGGCGACGGTCACGGGTCTCCTCTTCGGGTGCGGAAGCGTGCACCTCGAAGACTGCCGTGCCTCTGTATCCAGCCCTGGGCCGTCGTGTATCGGCGGACGCGCCGCCGTGTATCGGTTGTGCAGCAGCGGGGCCGCGGGTCAGACCGGCAGGCGCAGGGTGGCGACCGCGCCGCCGTCAGCAGCGTTGGCCAACTGCAGCTCTGCTCCGAGCAGTTGAGCCTGCCCGAGGGCGATGGTCAGGCCCAGTCCGTGGCCCGAACCGCGCTCCGCCGTGCCGGTCTGGAAGCGGCGCGGGCCGTGCCGCAGCACCTCGGTGGGGAAGCCGGGGCCGTGGTCGCGTACGACGACCGTGCGGCCCTCGACGGAAACCTCCACCGGGGCGCCCCCGTGCCGGTGGGCGTTGACGACCAGGTTGCCGACGATCCGTTCGAGGCGGCGCGGATCGGTCTCCACCACCTGCCCGGCGGAGATTTCCACCTCGGCGACCTCGGTGTCGAGACCGGTCCGCGCCACCGCCTCGGCCACCACGGCGCCGAGCGGCACCCGGGCGCGGACCGCCTCCTCGGCCCCGGCGTCGAGGCGGGAGATCTCCAGCAGGTCCTCGACCAGGGCCCGCAGATCACGTACCCGGTCGCGGAGCAGGTCCTCCGTCTCACCGGGCGGCAGCAGGTCGACGGCGGCCAGGAGACCACCGACGGGCGTGCGCAGTTCGTGGGCCACGTCGGCGGTGAACCGCCGTTCGGTCTGCAGGCGCCGGCTCAGGCTGTCGGCCATCAGGTCGACCGTCGCGGCGATGTCGGCAACTTCGTCCTGGCCCTTGGTCGGCCCGGTACGGGCGTCCAGGTCCCCGGCGGAGATCCTCCGCGCGGTCTCGGAGACCAGCCGCAGCCGCCGCGCCAGCAGCCCGGCCGCGTAGACCGCCAGCGGCGTGGCCACCGCGAGCGCGACCAGCGAGGCCACCGCCATCGCCGCGTCCAGCCGGGGCAGGCCGGAGAGCTCCGGACCCATGTTGACCTCGAACGCGAGCACCGGACTCCCCGGACCGCCGGTCCGCTGCGCCGCCCAGACCATCGGCCCGGCCACAACCACGTGCCGGTCGCCGTCGGCCGGATCGCGCAGGACGGCGGGCAGGCCGGCCGGGTCGAGCATCGCCCCGTCCGCCAGCGTGCCGGTACGGCGGTACGTCTCCATGGCCGAGTACACGGAGTTGAAGGCCCGCGCGTGGGCCCGGTTCCGGATGTCCTGGTCCGTCCACAGGTGCACCAGCACGCCGACCGCCACCGCGACCAGGCAGGCGGTGGCTGCGGCCAGCGCCGCGATCTTCCAGCGCAGGGACGCGCGGGCCGGCCGCAGCCGGTGCAGCGATCGCATCGCCTCAGCGCCTGAGCTTGTAGCCGAAGCCGCGGACCGTCTCGATCCGCTCCCGCCCGAGCTTGCGGCGCAGCCGCTGCACGCACAGGTCCACGACCCGGCTGTCGCCGTCCCAGCCGTAGTCCCAGACGTTGCGCAGGAGGGTGTGCCGCTCCAGCACGATCCCGGGACTGGCGGCGAACTCCAGCAGCAGCTTCAACTCGGTCGGGGTCAGCGCCACCTGGCTCCCGGAGACGGACACCTCCAGCGCGGCCGTATCGATCACCAGGTCTCCGAAGGCCAGGACCTCCCCCTGCGCGGGCTGCTCCCCGCCCCCCGCCGGCCCGGATGCGCGGGCAGGCGCGTAGGCCGCCCGCCGCAGCAGCGAACGGATGCGCGCCACGAGCACGAAGGTGTCCACCGGTTTGACCACGTAGTCGTCCGCCCCGGCCTCCAGACCCGCGACGACGTCGAGCCCGTCACCCCGCGCCGACATCATCAGCACCGGCACCAGGCTGGTCTCCCGCACCCGGCGGCACAGGCCGATCCCGTCCAGGCCGGGCAGCATCACGTCCAGGATCAGCAGGTCGAATTCCTCGTCTTCCTCGTCACGGAACAGCTCCAGCCCGGAGAGCCCGTCCGCCGCGACCCTCACCTCGTACCCGTAGCGCTCCAACGCGACCGCGAAGGACCGCCGCATCAGCTCGTCGTCCTCCACCAACAGCACGCGAACCGGAGACGAAGCCACCGGGTTGGACGAGGACACGGACGGACAGCCCCTCTCGGACGTTCAGGTGCGACGCGGCGCGGCCCCGCCTGCTCACGGCGCCGGCGAACCGCAAGGAACGATACGGCACACACCGGGCACAACAACCACGCCCGAAACCCGAACGGAGACGATCGCCTCCATGGAGCCTCTCCACCTGGTGGCCGGGCAGGCCGAGGCGACATCGAACAGCCTCGGCCTGCCCGGCCGGCCAGTGCCAGATCGACGTCGTGACCGTACCGACCTCCCCCGTCTCCCCCGGGCGGCAGGTCACCCTCGCCCCGACCTCACCGCCCCCATCCCACTCCACGCTCCAAGTCCTCTCTGCGAAGCATGAGTTGACGCCAAGGAAGGTCGCAGGCGAAACGACACCCGCGAACGCCTCGTCAAATCCTCACATTCTCTGGGGGAAGCTCTGCGGACACGAGAGCAAGGCGGGGCCGGCCGGGTGGGCAAGACCCAGGCGGACGCCGACTACGCCCACACCGCCTGGCACGACCGCGAGATGGACGTGCTGGTCCGGCAGGTGTGGCCCCGGATGTGGCGCGGCCCGCCGCCCGCCGGCCCAGGTGTGCCGACCGAAGTTCGGCCGGCGCGGACGGGGGCAACGAGGTTGGTCGTCAGCGCCGTCCTTGCCGGTGGCGGCTTTGCGGGGAGGGCCACTGGTCTGCCTATGCTCAGGCCCATGGCACTGGAATGGGAACAAATCATGGTCGACTCCGCCGACCCGATCGCGCTCGGGCACTGGTGGGCCGAGGCTCTCGGCTGGGTTGTGGTCGACGAAACCGAGGAGATCATAGAGATCCGGCCTGAGCCGGACCGGATGCCGGGACTGCTCTTCGTGACCGTCCCGGAGGGCAAGACGTCGAAGAACCGGCTCCACCCCGACTTCCGCCCCGACGACCAGGAGGCGGAGGTCGCCCGGCTGCTCTCCCTCGGTGCCCGGCGCGTCGACGCCGTGCAGGACGGGCAGCACTGGGTGACCCTCCTCGACCCGGAGGGCAACGAGTTCTGCGTCCTGAGTGCTCCCAGGAGCTGAGCGGGGGCCAGGGCATCGCGACACCGCGGCGCACTGCGGCGGCTTCTGCGCCGGGCCGGGTCGAGCACCGTCATGAGAGGCTGCTCGACCCGGTCCGGCACACGGCGGGACCGGATCGCCCCGGTCAGCCCGTATGACAGAATTCCCGGCTGTGACCATTCGGCTACTGCTCGCGGACGACCAGGAGATGGTCCGCCGCGGCATGCGGCGGATCCTCGAGAATCAGCCGGACATGGAGGTGGTCGGCGAAGCCGCGGACGGCGTCGCCGCCGTGGAAGCGGCGCGCCGGCTCCGGCCCGACGTGGCGCTGGTGGACATCCGGATGCCGCGCATGGACGGCCTGGAGGTGGTCCGCCTCATCGCCGGCCCGGCGGCGGCGAACCCGATCAAGGTGGTCGTCGTCACCACCTTCGACCTCGACGAGTACGTGTACCCGGCGCTGCGCCACGGCGCCTCCGGATTCCTGCTCAAGCGCTCGGGCCCGGCGCTGCTGGTCGAGGCGGTCCGGGCCGCGGTCGCGGGCGACAGCCTGATCAGTCCGTCCGTCACGGTCCGGTTGCTCAAGCACGTCACCGGCGCCCGGCCGGGCGGCCCGGCCCTGGTCGAGCCGCTCACCGACCGGGAGACGGAGATCGCCGGAAAGGTGGCCGAGGGGATGACCAACGCCGACATCGCCGGGGAACTGTTCATCTCGGCGGGCACGGTGAAGACCCATGTGGCCAGCATTCAGCGCAAGTTGGGCGTCAGGAACCGGGTCGGAATCGCCGTGCGCGCCTTCGAGATGGGATTTGCGACCGGTCGATTGGCCGAGTGAGGGATTCCTTCGGCCCGTGGCGTGGGTGCCGACCGGCCGTCGTGCGGACAGGTCCGAGGATCTACCGAACGGCAGATGCCTGATCGGTGGTCATCTGCCCGAGGGCGTACCGGTTCTGCGCCGTGCGTAGGCTCGGCCCCGTGCAGACCGAACTGATGCCTGACTCGCGTCGCCGCCGCACGGTGTGCGCGACGGCGACGATCCTGGTCGCGGCTCCGGCGGCGATCGCCCCACCGAGTGTGTGGCTCGTGGCCCTTGTCGCCGTCCTGGCGATGACGGTCGCGATACTGCGCCGGCCGCTGGGCCCGGCCTCCCCGGTCCTGGCGGCCGGCCTGGTCGCGGCGTTCTCGATCGCGGTCGACATCGGCTACGCCGGTCGGCAGGGGCTCGTACTGCCGTGGCTCCCCTTCGAGTTCGCGTCCGTGCTGGTGCTGGTCGGGCGGGTGATCCGGCGGGCGGACGTCCGCCGCGCGGCGGTGGTCGGCTCGGCGCTGACCCTGACACTGCTGGCGCTCCCCCTGCGCTTCACCCTCCGGCTGCCCCATGCGGTGCTCGCGCCTTCCGTGGTCGCCGTCGCGATGGCGATGTTCCCGGCGGCCGGCGCCGTGGGCGTCGGGCTCTACCTGCGGGCGAACGACGACCGCCGGGCCCGCGCGGTCCAGCGGGCCCGGCGGGAACAGCGGCTCGAAGTGGCGAGGGACCTCCACGACTTCGTCGCCCACGAGGTGACCGGCATCCTGCTGGAGGTGCAGGCGGCCCAGGTCGAGGCGTACGACGAGGAGCAGGTCGGGGAACTGCTGAGCAGGCTGGAGGCGGCCGGCCTGCGGGCGCTGGACTCGATGGACCACACCCTGCGGACCCTGCGCGACCCGGAGACGTCGGCCGCCGCCGAACCGCCGCCGACCAGGGTCCGCAGCCTCGCCGACCTGCCGGAGCTGGTCGACCGCTTCCTGGCCTCGGGCGTCATCGGCGGCGCCCTCGACCTGGAACCGGGCCTGGCCGGTACGGCGCCGCGCGAGATCGAGGACGCGACGTACCGGGTCGTCCTGGAGGCACTGACCAACGTCCGGCGGCACGCCCCGAGCACCGACCGGCTGGAGGTGGAGGTGGTCCGTACCCCCGGCCCCGCCCTTCGAGTGACCGTCACCGACAGCGGACGCCAGGGCGGCTCCGGCGGCCTCGCGGCCCGCCGTCCCGATGGCGGCGGCACCGGCCTGGCCGGCCTGACCGAGCGGATCACCGCCCTCGGCGGCGACCTGACGGCCGGCCCGCACGCCGGGGGCTGGCGCGTCCGCGGCGTGCTGCCGCTGCGTCCCGACCTGACGGACAAGACGGACAGGGTCTGACAGGGCGGGCCTGACCGGGTCAGCGCGTCAGGCCCGAAACCCGGGCGGCAATATCTGCCGAACGGCAGATGGCAGCCGGGCGCGGATCGGCGAATCTTTCAACCATTCCCGATCCCAACTCCCCGGAGGAACCGGTGCTCCCGCGCAAGAAAGCCGCACCCGCCCTGCTCGCCCTCGCCATCGCCGCTCTCGTCCCGCTCACCGCCTGCGCCACGGCCGGGGACGCCACGCCCGAGGACAGGACCTTCGAGTTCAGCGGCAAGAGCCTGAACGTCAAGTCACACGGCATCCCCACCGACCTCGTCCCGGCCGACCGCAAGGATGTCAAGGTCACCCGCTGGTTCGACGTCGGCCCCAAGGTCGGCACCACCAGGGAGCTCTGGCAACTGGAGGACGGCACGCTCGAACTCCGCGCGGGGTGCAACGGACTGGCCAACTGCGACGCCAAGTTCCGGGTGGAGGTGCCGCGCGGCGTCGCCGTGACGCGCGACGGCAAAGCGACGGATCTGAAGGGCTGAGGCCGACCGGCTCGGCGGGGAGGAAGACGACCATGCTCGAACTGATCGACGTCACCAAGGTGTACAAGGGCGGCAAGCGCGCCGTCGACGGCATGACGATGCACCTGAACCCGGGCCTGCTGGGCCTGCTGGGGCCCAACGGCGCCGGCAAGTCCTCGCTCATGAGGATCGTGTCCACGGTCACCAGGCCCACCAGCGGCCAGGTCCGCTACCAGGGCGCCGACGTGGTCGCCGACCCGGACCGTCTGCGTCGCGAACTCGGCTATCTGCCACAGGACTTCGGGGTGTACCCGAACCTGACCTCGCGGGAGTTCCTCTCCTACCTGGCGGCCGCCAAGGGCCTGTCCGCACGCTCCGCCAAGGCCCGGATCGACGAGCTGCTCCAGTTGGTCAACCTGACCGAGGCGGTCAAGCGCCCGCTCGGCACGTACTCCGGCGGCATGCTCCGCCGGATCGGCATCGCCCAGGCCCTGCTGGCCGACTCCAAGGTGATCGTGGTCGACGAGCCGACGGCCGGTCTGGACCCGGAGGAGCGGGTGCGCTTCCGCAACCTGCTCAGCGACCTCGCGGCCGACCGCGTCGTGCTGCTCTCCACCCACATCGTCTCGGACGTCGAGTCGGTCGCCTCCGACATCGCCGTGGTCGCCCAGGGGCGGCTGCTGCGCCGCGGAGCCCCCGACGAACTGCTCCGCGAGATCGACGGGCAGGTCTGGGAGGCCATGGTCGCCCCCGCCGAGGTCCCGGCCGTCCAGGCCCGGCACGTGGTCAGCCGCACGATGCGGACCGCGAACGGCGTACGGCTGCGGCTGCTCGCCGCCGCCCCGCCGACCCGGGACGCCGCCCTGGTCCAGCCCGACCTCGAAGACGCCTACCTGGGCATCGTCCACCGGTCCGCCGCGCGGACTCCCGCCCCGCAGCAGGCGGTGGGACGGTGACGGTGCGCACCCTCGCCGGGCTGGTGGCCGGCGACTTCCGCGACCGGACGCGCCGACCTGCGTACGCGGTGACCCTGCTGGCCGCGACCGGGCTCGGCTACCTGGCCGTCCCCGACGTGGACAGCACCTGGGTGATCATGGACGTCGGGGGCAACCGGGGCATCTACAACAGCGCCTACGTCGGCGCGGTCACCGCCCTGGCAGGGGCGCTCTGGCTCACCTTCGGCGGCTTCTACGTGGTGCGCGGCGGCATCGCGCGGGACGAGGCCGGCCGGGTTGGCCAGATCCTCGCCGCCACCCCGCTGCGCACCTCCGGCTACCTGACCGCCAAGTTCCTGAGCAACCTGCTGGTGCTCGCCTCGATGATCGGCGTGCTGGCGGTCACCGCGCTGCTGATGCAGCTGGCCCGCGGGGAGAACCGCTCGGTCGACCCGGTCGCCCTGGCCGAGCCGTTCCTGCTCCTGTCGCTGCCGGTGATGGCGCTGACCGCCGCGGCCGCGATCCTGTTCGAGACGGTGCCGCTGCTACGGGCCGGCTTCGGGAACGTGGTCTGGTTCGTGCTGGCCGTGGTGATCTCGATCGGCGGCCAGTCGGGCGGCGCGCCCTTCGGCGGCCTCGGTGTGCACCACGTCGCGCAGTCGATGAACACGGCGATGGGCGAGCAGCACCCGCAGTCCGGCGAGGGCGGATTCAGCCTCGGCCTGACCAAGGTGAGCAAGCCGCTGGGCACCTTCCTCTGGGACGGCTTCGACCTGTCCGCAGGGTTCGTCCTCGGCCGGGTGGTGCTGGTCCTGCTGGCCTTCGCGGTGGCACTGCTTCCGGCACTCTGGTTCCCCCGCTTCGACCCGGCCCGCGCTGCCGGTTCCCTGCTCCCGGCCCAGTCGTCGGCGGCGGAGGGGTCGCCCACCGCCACGGCGGCCGAGCCGTTCGGCACCGACGCCCCGGCGCCTGCTCCCGGCTCGGCCTGGTCCAGCTGGTCCACCTGGTCCGCCAGGTCCGCCTGGTCCACCTGGTCCACCGCCCCGGGCGCGCTGCCGCGGACCGAGCCGGCCCGGGCCGGGGCCTTCGGCCGGCTGCTGGTCGGCGAGGTCCGGATCCTCCTGCAAGGGATCTCCCCCTGGTGGTGGGCGGTCGCCGGCGCGTTCACCGTGGCCGGCTTCGCCCTGCCGATCGACACCGTGACCGGGTTGCTGCTGCCCGGCGTATGGCTCTGGCCGGTGCTGATCTGGTCGCGGCTGGGCAGCCAGCAGGTCGAGAACGGCCTGGAGGTGCTGCTCGGCGCCTATCCGACGGCCCGACGCAGGCTGCTGGCGGAGTGGACGTCCGGGCTGCTGCTCACCGCAGTCACGGGTGCCTCCCCACTGCTGCGGATGCTGGCCGCCGGCGACGGCGCGGGCGTGGCCTGCTGGTTCGGAGGCGTACTGTTCATCCCCTCTCTCGCCATGTCCCTGGGCGTGGTCAGCCGCACCCACCGGGTCTTCCAGGCGGTC
Source organism: Kitasatospora sp. NPDC051170 (assembly GCF_044455705.1). NCBI lineage: Bacteria > Bacillati > Actinomycetota > Actinomycetes > Kitasatosporales > Streptomycetaceae > Kitasatospora > Kitasatospora sp. NPDC051170. Next base: position 553,642 of record NZ_JBITFA010000001.1, read on the forward strand.
TACCTGCCCATCTGGTACGTCCTCGTCAACCACGTGGCGGCTGTGGACTTCATGGGCGCCGTCCGGCTGAACGGCAAGCCGGCCGGTCCCGCTCCGCTGCTGATCGCGGCGCTGTCCGCGACGATGCTCGCGGTGGTGTTCCTGACGGGTTCGGCCCGGCGAAACGTCAAGGGGCAGTAGCCGGACCACCGACGTCCGAACCGAACGTGCCCGCGCCGAGTTCGCTCCCGCCCTCGCCACACCGGACGGCCTGCCCTGGCTCGTGCGGCACGGTCGGCGCTCGGCGCTGCCCCAGCCCGGGGCGGGTGCCAGCCCCCTGTGGGACGCTATCCGGTTCTGCCCTCAACCACCCGACTGGTTCGGCGAGTTGGTGACGTTCACCGGATCGTGTGGCTTCCGGGCCGACACGCCGACGCGGCCCGGCCGGGGCGCTTACGGTGAAGCACCTGCCCGAGCACCCGCATACGACGGCCGATCACCCGTGTGATCGCAGCCTCGCCATGCCCCGAACCGGCCGCCCCGCACCGGCCCCGGCGAACAAGGAGCACTCCGGTGATCGACTTCAGTGTGCTGATCAGGCTGGCCGCCGACGAGGGCATCGAGCGCATCGCCGTCGGCGTGGTGGTCCGCAACGCCTCCGGGCAGGTCCTGATGATCCGCCGGGCCCCGCACGACGTGCTGCCCGGTCTGTGGGAGTACCCCGGCGGCTCCCTGGAGGACGGCGAGCCCGTACCGGCCGGTGCGGCCCGGGAGTTGGCCGAGGAGACCGGGCTCACCGGGGCGCTCGACTACGTGCGGCACCTGGACTTCAGCAACCAGAACGGGCAGCAGGTACGGCAGTTCGTCTTCACCACCGAAGTACCGGACGGCACCCCGCTCGCCCTCTCCCCCGAGCACGACGCCCACCAGTGGGCCGTCCCCGGCCGGCTGCCGCCGACCAGCGACAGGCAGCGCTCGGTGATCGAGTGGCTCACCGGCCGCCTCGCCATCCCCGGGTGGCGGCCCGTCGGCGGCTACCTCACCACCATCGCCCGCCCCAGTGTCTACGGCAGCTTCCTCGTCACCGACCCGCAGGGCCGCGTCCTCGGGATGCGCTCCGCCATCAACCCGGACGTGTGGAACTTCCCCGGCGGCAACGTCGAGCCGGGCGAGGAGCTCCCCGACGCCGCCGTCCGGGAACTGCGCGAGGAATCCGGGCTCATCGTCCGCCCCGTGATCTGCACCTGGTGCACACCATCCAGGCCAGGCAGGGCTGGGACGGGCTCGGCGGATTCCTGCTGTTCGTCTTCGCCACCAGCGAGTTCAAGGGCGAGCTGGTCAACGCCGAACCGGACAAGCACCTGGACGTGCGCTGGCACCCCGTAGCCGACGCCCTGCCCAGCCCGATGTTCCCGACCTCCCAGGCCACGGTGGAGGCGTACCTGGCCGGCGGGCCCGCGTTCTCCACCCACGGCTTCGACGGGCGACGCCTCGTCGGGCCGTGACCGGCGCCGCCTCCGTGCCGGTAAGCCCGACTGTTCGAAGCCGCTGCCGGCACGGTGGCGGCACCACCACTCCGGTGTGATCCCGCGGACCTCCTGTTGCGGGCGGTCGCTCCTCCGTACGATGCCCTCTGTGATCGAGGAACTGTCTGCTCGTCCGGTCCAGACACCATGGCTGTCCGGTTGTCTTCCTGTCGGTGTCGGCCACGGCGCCTCCACGGGAAGCCGTCGGGGGCGGCGATGAAAGCCCCGGTGTCTCCTCCACGGCCGTTGGATGTCACCTCGGTCTTTCCCGAGCTCGCCGCCCATGCGAGGACAGCGGTCCGACTGCATCCTGTGCCGGCGAATCCGGGCCCGCGGGACAGCTCCGTGGGAGGACCGCTGGCCTGGCCGGAGGATGAGGTGTGGCCGAGCTGCCCGGGCGGCCGTCATCTGACGTATGGGCAGCCGCATCGGCTCGCCGACGTCCGAGGCGAACGGCAGGCAAGCTCTGCCGATCACGGTCGGGTCCCCTCGGAGGAGTTCACCGTGGACGGGGCGTGGCCCTTGCTGCCCGTGGTACAGGTCTACGCGCACGATGTGCCCTGGTACGACGGTTACCCGGACGGTACGGACCTTCTCCAGATCCTCTGGTGCCCGTTCCAGCACATGTACGAGGATCGGACGGCGCCCTACAACGGAATCGCCGGCCCGTGGGTCCAGGTCTGCTACCGCCGCAGCGCTGACCTGGGAGACCGATTCCTGACCCCGCCGACACCGGCGCTCATCGGTGCACCCGGCTATCTGCCCACCCCGTGCCTGCTGCGGCCGGAGCCGGTGATCGAGTACCCGCACCCAGGAGCTCTGGGCGAGGAGTTCGAGACGCGCGTCGAGGAGTGGGAGAGGGCGGTCTTCGGCGACCCCGACGACCCCGAGGAGTACGAACCCCGCTTCTCCTGGGACCTCTCGACCGCCCCGGGCTGGAAGCTCGGTGGTCACGAGCCCTGGAACTACCAGGGCTACGACGGACCCGTACGGTGCGTCACGTGTGGCGGCGAGATGCGCTTCGTGGCCGCGATCGACAGCAAGGAATGGGACGGCGGCACGGAGAGCTGGGCACCTGTCGGCTTCCGCGACGGCAGTTCGAGCACGTGGCGCCAACACCACGAGCCGACCGGCGTCGTTCTCGGGGGGCACGAAGCCATGCGCGTTTTCGTCTGCCCCGTCTCGGCCGATCACCCGGTGATCAGCGACCTGATGTAGGCCCCGAATCCCCGGACCTCGTCAATGCTCGTTCGGGCCGCGACCGCCCTGGGGCCGAGTTCCGACAGCACCCGGCCACCGAAGGACTCGAACAGTCCCGGCTGATCGAGTCACCAGGCGTGCAGGTACTCGCCCAGTTCGGCGTACATCTCGGTGACGGCGTCATTCACGGCCTTCGACTTGGTGTCGAAGTTGAGGAATCCGTGAATCAGCCCCGGGTAGACGTGCTTCCTGACGGGGACGCCGGCGGCGGCCAGGGCGTCGGCGTAGGCCAGGCCCTCGTCGCGCAGCGGGTCGCACTCGCCGGTTCCGATGACGGCGGGGGCCAGCCCGGTGAGGTCCGCGGCCAGCAGCGGGGAGGCCGGGGGGCGGTTGCCTGCCTCGCGGTCGACACCGAGGTAGATCCCGGCGTTGTGCTCGGCCTCGGCGGTGGTGAGGAGGAAGCCGGTGGCGTTCTCGGTGCGCGACGGGTACGTTCTGGTGCCGCTGAGGTCGGTCGCGGGGTACGCGAGAAGTTGTGCGGCCAGCGGTCGGCCCTCGTCGCGGCAGGCTTGGGCGACGCCGGCCGCCAGGTTGGCCCCCGCGCTGTCGCCGGCCACGGCCAGCTTGCCGCCGCCGAAGTCGTCGAGGTGCTCGCCGACGTGGCGGGTCACGAGCAGGCAGTCCTCGTAGGCAGCGGGGAACGGGTGCTCGGGGGCGAGCCGGTAGCCGACGCTGACCACGACCGCGCCCAGGTCACGTACCAGGCGGCGGCACACGCCGTCGTGGGTGTCGAGGTCACCGACGATGAATCCGCCGCCGTGGCAGAAGACGACGGTTGGGGCCCGGACGGCGGACTCCGGGCGGTAGATCCGGACCGGGACCCCGGCGAGCGGCTCGTCGGCGACGGAGCCGACCGGCAGCGGCGGGTCCGGGGCGACGGCCAAGGACAGCATCCGGTTGCCCTGACGCATCTGTTCGATCGTCGGCGCCTGGTCCGGGGGCGGACCGTCGACGCCGAACTGGTGCAGAAGCGCCGCGATCTCCGGGTCCATGGTGGCCATGCGGGTCCTCCGGCTACAGGTTCAGACCGGTACCAGCGCCAACTTACGGCTGGCGGCCCCCTGCCGCCCGCGCTGTGAGACGTTCGGGTCAGCAGCGCACCGAGCGGCCGGTACGTCAGTCGCCGCACACTGAGCGAGACCAACCCCGCAGGAGGCTGTCAAGGCACAACCGCTCCCCGGCCGAACCCCTGTGGGACCGGAGCGAACTGTTCCGGCCCCGCCACCTGCCGCCCCTACCGGCCCTCGGCCGGCGCCGGCGAGGCGGTGACGCCGACCCACCCCTGATCGGCGTCGACGGCGGCCAGCGGCGCGACGGAGGTGGCGCCCGCGATCCCGAAGGCGGCACAGGTCGGGACGGCGGTGTCGACCTCCACCAGGGGGTTGCGCACGTTGGTGTCGAGCTTGTCGAACAGCAGGAGCGTGCCGCCGAAGCCCTGGGCCGGCACGCCCGGGGTGACCGGCACGTTGCGGTGCCAGGTCTTCCCCAACATCTGAACGACGCACGGAGGCGTCGCGACCCCGGGGCCGGGGCGCCCGCAGCAGGGCGCCCCGGCCTTCGGCTCGGCTCGATGGCCAGGGCTGTTCCATCGCCCACGTGTCGGTGGCGTCGGCGGCCTCGGCGAGCACGGCGGCCTGGTCCTACCGCCTCATCACGGCGCACCTGCCCCCGGCCTGCTCCGGCGAGGAGGGCGGGCGGCCTCTCGCGCGCCGGCGGCACCGTGCCGGGTACCGGGGCCAGGTGCGGGGTAGCGGCGGACGGTGCAGGATGGACTCCGGAGCCAAGCGGAGGCACGGATGATCGAGATCGCCGACCTGCGGGAATGGCGGGAGCACGACGTCGTCGACGCGGACGGGAAGAAGATCGGCACGCTGGAGTCCGTCTACGTGGACACCGCCACCGACGAGCCCTCCTTCGCGACGGTCACCGTCGGTGTGCTCGGACGGCGCCGACTGGTGTTCGTCCCCCTGGACGGCACGGTCGCCGGGCCCGGGTACCTGAAGGTCGCCTTCCCCAGGAGCCTGGTCAAGGACGCCCCGTCCATCGGCACCGACGACGTCCTGCCCGCCGAGGACGAACCGGCGGTCTTCGCCCACTACCAGCTGGCCTACGCGACGGGCGCCGGCGGCGAACGCCGCCTGGCCCGGCGCTGACGGTGCGGGGAGCAGCACGGTTCGGGCATCGTTCTGCACCTGGGTGAACGCCGGACGATCGGAGACGCCCGCTGGCTGACGTTCTCGAACGACCCGGCAGTCGCGGATGTCCCGCTGCCTCCCGCTCGCCGTGGAGACAGGAGGTCCGACGATCGTCGGCCGCGCGACGACATTCGTACAAGACCGATGGTCGGGGCTCGAGCATCATCCCGTACATGGGGAATGACGACGTCAAGCAGTTGCACGGGATGCACGGGATGCACGTGGTCCACGACGGCCCGCAGGGGGCACCGCCGTTGGTGCTCATCCACGGGTCGGGGGCTTCGGGCGGGTTCTGGAGCCCGGTGGTGCCGGCACTCGCCGGTCGGTACCACGTCATCCGGGTCGACCTCCCGGGTCACGGACGGTCCCTGCCCGCGCCGTCGTACGACGTGCCGGAGCAGGCGGGTCGCCTGGCCGGGGTGCTCGATGAACTCGGCGTTCGTCCGGTCACCGTGGCCGGGCACTCCAGCGGTGGGTACATCGCCACCGCGCTCGCCGAACGGCGCCCGGACCTGGTCGGTTCGCTCGCCCTGGTCAGCAGCGGCCCGAGCCTCGACGCCCTCCTTCCGCAGCCCGTCGTCCTTCAGGTCCTGATCGCCCCGCCGCTGGGTCCGCTCCTCTGGCCGATCCGCTCGGACGCCATGCTCCGCAGGGGTCTGACCGCGGTGTGCGACCGCCCGGTGGACATCCCGGACGATCTGGTCGCCGAGGTTCGGGGAATCGGCTACCGCACGTTCAGGACGGCGCTGCGCAGGAACGCCGCGTACATCACCGAGCGGAGCGTGCCCGAGCGCCTCACCGCCCTCGACGTCCCGGTCCTGGTGATCTTCGGTGCTGCCGACCACCGTTGGGATCCGTCCTCGGCGCACCAGTACGACGCGGTGCCGAACGCGCGCGTCGAGCAACTGCCCGACGTCGGGCACCTGCCCATGTTCGAAGCACCGGAGGAGACCGCCGAGTTGCTGCTGGACTTCGCGGCAACGGCAACGGCAGCACTCCACTGACACCGATCGCTTAGCCTGCTGCCATGGGGTCCCCCGAGTCACCGCCTGACTGGACGTCGGTGGACGTCGCAGTCCCGCGGCCGTCGGAACGTCGGCCGGGGATCCGCATGGCCGGGTTCCGGCAACGTGTCCCGGCGCCTGCGGACATCACCATGGTCGCGCACCCGTCGGTCACCCTGTTCGTGGACCTGAGCGAGGGAGACGCGCTCGTCTACGATGCTCACGGCCGGCGCGAAGGCGGCAGCACGGTCGTCGGACTGGCCCCGGGCGCGCTCCGGGTCAGCGGCCGCGCGGCCGGGGGGATCGAGTGCCTCCAGATCCGGTTGTCGCCGGTCGCGGCGGCCGCGGTGCTCGGGGCACCGGCCGAACTCGGCGGGACGGTGGCCTCCCTGGAGGAACTCTGGGGCCGCGACGCCGGGCGGGCCGAGGACATGCTGCGCGCCGCCGCGTCCTGGGACGAGAGGTTCGCCATCGCCGCGGATCTCCTCGGCCGACGGCTGGACACCCGCCCGTCGCCCGACCCGGAGGTTGCTCTCGCCTGGCGGCGGATGCTCACGAGCCGGGGACGGGTACGGGTCGACGCCCTGGCGACGGAGGTGGGATGGAGCCGTAAGCGCCTGTGGTCCCGCTTCCGGTCCCAGATCGGCCTCACCCCCAAGCGCGCCGCCCAGCTGGTGCGCTTCGACCACGCCGCCCACCTTCTCGCAGCGGGCAACCCCGCCGCCTGGGTGGCGGCCGCAAGCGGCTACGCCGACCAGTCCCACCTCCACCGCGAGGTCCAGGCATTCACGGGGACGACGCCCACCGCCGTAGCCGCCGCGCCGTGGCTCGCCATCGACGACGTCGCGTGGCCGACCTCGTTCGCATGCCCGACGCCGCCGTCGGGTCCGCTTCACACCGACCCGGCCTGAACCCGGGGCGCCCTGCCTCGCGGGGCGCTCCGCCTCGCGGGGCGCTCTGCCTCGCGGGGCGCTGACGACCGTTGTGCTCGCTGATGCCGGGGCCTGCCGGTCAGACGGCGACGCGCAGCGTGACGTCGACGTTGCCGCGGATCGCCCGCGAGTACGGGCAGCGCCCGTGGGCGTCCCTGGCCAGCGACTCGGCGTCCACCTGCGACAGCCCGGGCAGCACCACGGACAGTTCGACGTCGAGCAGGAACCCGGCCTCGTCCCGGGCGAGACCCACCCGCGCGACGACCGTGTCGCCGGACAGTGTGATCTTGCGTTCCCGGGCGACCAGCCGTATCGCGCTGTGGAAGCAGGCCGCGTAGCCCGCGCCGAACAGCTGCTCGGGGTTGGTCGCGGCGCCGGAGCCGCCGGCTTCCTTGGGGAGCGCGAGTGCGGTGTCCAGCAGGCCGTCGCTGGAGCGGACCCTGCCGTTGCGGCCGTCGCCGCTGGAGGTCACTTCGGTGGTGTAGAGGGTCTGCACGGTCACTGTCCTTCCTGGACGGAGTGGGCGAACCAGTCGAGGGTCTTGGCGAGCGCTTCGCGCATCGGGGTGGCGCGGACACCGAAGGTGCCGGTGTAGAGCGAGTCGTCCATGACGAACGACTCGGTGTGCCAGTAGAAGAGTTCGCGGTACTCGGCCATGAACTCCTCGTCGTACGGGCCGAACGGCTCCGCCTCGCGCTGCACCGTGATCTGCGTCGGCTCGCCGGTCAGGTCGCCGATGACGCCGTGAATCTGCCGGGTCGTGTACGGGCCGTCGACGGGCAGGTGCCACAGCCTGCCGAGGGCGCGCTCGTCGGAGCCGAGCAGGGCGAGCCCGGCGGCGAGGTCAGGCACGTAGGTGTAGCTCCTCGGCAGGTCGATGTCGCCCAGCCCGAGCCTGGTCGCGCCGGCCAGCGCGGCCGGGAACACCGCCGCGCCCAGCGAGGACAGCAGGACGCGCGGGCCGAAGAAGTCGGCCGCCATGCCGAGGGCGACGCGGACGTCCCCGCGCTCGTGCGCGGCCAGGTACCGCTCGGTGATCGCGGCGCGCGTCCTGCCCTTGGGGCCCGGCGCGGCGAGCGGCGTCCGCTCGGTCATCGGCACCCCGCCGGTCGGGCCGTACTGGTTGAGCGTCTCGACGGTGACCAGCTTCGCGCCGCTGCGGCCGACCACGTCGAGCAGCGCGTCCTGGATCACGGGCAGCACCTGCGGCTGCAGCCGGTACGGCACGTGCGTGCAGTTGTAGACGACCTCGGCGCCCTCGACGATCTCGGCGAGCTTGGCCCGGTCGGTCACGTCGGCAGCGACCCGCACCGAACCGGCGATCTGCTCCCCACCGCCGGACCGGTTCACCGTGCGCACCCGGTGGCCCTGGGCGACGAGCCGCTCGGCGAGGGTCAGGCCGACGGGTCCGGTGCCGAGGACGACGTGCAGTTCCTGCGTCATGACTTCTCCTCCAAGGATTGAGTGGTTAACCACTCACACTTAGGTCGAAAGAAAAGGCCGCGTGACGCGGCCGTTCTCACAGCGAAAACTCGGTTGGTGACGGAACTCAGTAGTGGCGCAGGCCCGCCGAGAGCGTGTTCGCCCACGGCGCGTCGACCTCGGTGGCGCCGATCGCCACCACCAGGTGACACAACGCCCCCCTGGCCATGAAGTGCTGGACCGCGTCGGCGTCCGCGCCGGAAACGCTGCGCACGTACTCGACGGTCCTGGCGTAGCTGCGCCGCACCACCTCGCGCACCGCGGGCTCGGACGCCGCGGCCGCCTGGGCGTGCACCTGGACCAGCAGCACGTCCTGGTCGGCGATGAGCCGGGCGTACTCGTCGCCCATCGCCATCAGCACCTCCTGCGGCTCGCTGCCGCGCGCCTTGGCCGCCCCCCTGGCGAAGCTGTCCCGCACGAGGTCGAAACAGTGCTCGACGACCGCGACGAACAACGCCTCCTTGTTGGGGAACAGGCGGTAGACGTACGCCTGCGAGATGCCCGCCCTCTTCGCCACCTCGGTGGTGTTGGTGCCGTAGTAGCCACGGGCCGCGAAGCTGCTGACCGCGGTGCTGAGCACCACTTCCCTGCGTTCCTCCGCGGTGCTGAGCACCCGTCCCGTCGTCGCCATATGAGTAATAAACCACTCACACTTTCCCGCGTCAACCCTTCACCGCTTCCCGCCAGGCCGCCCGACCCGCGCGGCCGACGACCGCGCATGAGCCGGTCGGCCATGAAACCGAGGTTGACCCCGCGTCGAACATCCGCTCGGCCGAGCAGTTCGCCGATACGACAAGAGATCGTCAAAGCCATGGGCCAGACGCACGGCCCTGCCGAGGGTCAGTCAGTCTCCTGACGGCCGGTCGATGCAGTCGGCCGGTGCCACGCGCTACTCGGAGGCCACTCCGTCCGGCCAGGCGAAACACACTTCGCCGTTCATCGCGGCGACCAGCCACTGGGCCAGGCTGACTCCCTGTGGCCAGCATTCCCCCTCCGCGTTGGACCACATCATGCCGTCCGGGTCCCGGAAGTCGACCAGGGACCACATCGTGCAGCCCCAGTCGTAGAGCGGCACCACGCCGGCGGGTACCCCGCCGGTGGGATCCGGCCCGTCTTCATATGCCTCGGCTATGTGGTCCAGCCGCTGCCCCACGTCGATCGGCAGGACTCCGTCGAGCGGGCCGAAGCCGCCGTTCGACACTTCCGTGGAGAGGCGCCTGAGGAGCAGGGGGAAGGCGAAGCCGATGACACGTTCCGTCTCGGCAACGGCCTCTGCTGGCGCGGGCGGAGGCCACTGCCGTTCCTGGGCAACCTCTCGGAAGGCTTCAATGATCTCGTCGTCGGTCACCCAGTGATCGTATGGGGGCATAGACGATTGGCGCCGTCGGTCCGACGCTCGGAGATCCAGGGCTGGTCAGCCCACGTCACCGTCAAACCTTGATGGCGCACTCCAGCCCCTGCTCAGCCCGGCTGTCCTCGCCGACCTGACCGGATTCCCACCGATGCTGATCCAGGTGGGTACCAACGAGATCCTTCTGGACGACTCGACGCGCCTCGCCGCGCGTGCCCGGTCGGCCGGGGTGGACGTCATCCTTGACGTCACCGCCCATGTGCCGCACGTGTTCCAGGCGTTCGCCGGCGTCCTGGACGAGGCGGATGAGGCCCTCGACCGCGCGGCGCTCTTCCTCAGCCAGCGCATTCGCGGTGCGGGCATGGGGCACACGCTGTCGACGTAGACCCCGCGCTGTGCCTGCCGATCCGCGCACCTGGCAGCGGCGGGCCTCACCGCAGCAGAGGCACCCTATGCGACCTTGGCGCGGGCGCAGGACGGGAGAGTGTCGACCCGCCTGCCCCGCCCCGGGTTCACAACCACCGCTCGGCCGCCTCGATGCTGTCGCCTCCGCTGGTGTTGAACGCGATCGCAGCCCTCGGCGCATGTTGGCGGACAAGGTTCACGACCTGCTCGAACAGCGGCAGAAGTGGCTCCGGTTTGCGGATTCCGCCGCCGATGACCACGACATCCCACGCACGCTCGGACAGCGCGGTGACCATCGTGGACTCGGCCGACTCGTCCAACGAGATCAACACCATGGACGCGTCGATGGCGTGATCGCCGAACCGCGTCAACTCCTGCTCGAGGGCCGCGCGAATGACATCCCCGTCCATGCCGGGCACTGCGTGTGGATCGATTCCGAGGACCAGAACTGACGACATGCCAGTGATGACGATCAAGCAACAGTGTCGGTTCCCGCGACACGAGCCGCCCAAGGGGCGGCACACCGGAGAACTCCAGCAACCGCTCGAAGCCCCCGATCCGTGGATGAGCACCCACGGCGGTGCCTCCGGCGGACCGTCGTGAACCACGTGCATCCCGTGCACCCCGTGCAAGTGCTCGACCTCGTCATTCCCCATGTACGGGGAGGGCAGTTCATCGGCCCGGACGGCTTCGGTGAGTTCCGCGGCCACCCCACCGTGGTCCAGCCCGACGGGGCCGCCCAGGACCAGGACGTCGCCCATCGCCCATGGACGGTGTCCGAACAGCGCACCCGGATCGCCTGCCCGGTGCGCTGACCCGTCGCCACGCGGCCCCGGCCGGGAACCGCACCCCGTCGCTCGCCAGGGCGCCGGTAGAGTCACGGCTGTGAGCGAGCAGATGCAGCCCCCGTTCGGCGACTTCACCGCGACCTACCGTGCCATGGACGTCCCGGAACTCCTCCCGGAGCCCGTCGTCGGGGCCCTGGAGAACTGGTCCTCCCGTGAGGCGGCCGCGTCCGTGCTCTTCGTGGACACCGATCCCGAGAAGGCGGACACGGCCGTCTTCTGCGAGGTCTACGCCGTCCCGCCGGAGCTCTCCGCGAACTGCGTCGTGGTCGCCGCCAAGCGCGGTGGCGAGAGCACCCTCGCCGCGTGCCTCGCCCTGGCGCACACCCGCGTGGACGTGAACACCACCGTCCGCAAGCACCTCGGCGCGCGCCGGGCGTCCTTCGCGCCGACGGACGTCGCGGTGGGCGAGTCCGGCATGGAGTACGGCGGCATCACGCCGGTCGGCCTGCCGGCCGTGTGGCCGCTGCTGGTCGACGAGGCGGTGACCGCCGCCCCGTACGTCCTGGTCGGCAGCGGACGCCGTCGGGGCAAGCTGATCCTGCCGGGCTGGGCCTTCGCCCGGCTGCCCGGCGTCGAGGTCCTGCCCGGCCTGGCCGGCTGAGCGGCGGCCCCGGCGCGCGTCCGGCCGTACGGTCCCGGCCCAGGTCGCAACCCGGTGGTCGCCGGGCCAGGCCCGGCGGCCGGGTCCGGGGTCAGGCCGGTCGTTTGCCCCTGGCGCCCGCCAGGGCGAGCGCGACCAGCTCCCGGCGGCTGCGGACGCCGAGGCGGTCGAAGACGGCCGTGAGGTGCTCCTGCACGGTGTTGGCCGAGATGCACAGCTCGGCCGAGATCTCGCGGGTCGAGCAGCCGCGCAGGACCAGGGTGGCGACCCTGTTCTGCGCCAGGCTCAGCCCGTACGCGCTGAGCAGGAGCGTGGAGCGCTGCTGCGGCGGCGCGGGTTCGACGATCACCGCGGTCTGGGCCCCGGGCGTTCCGGTGAGCCGGGTGGCGTGCACGCTCCACCATTCGCCGAAGCGGTCGCACACCCGGACCGAGGGCGGCGGCACCCGGTCGACCGGCTCCCGCTCCAGCCGCTCCAGTCGGGCCAGCCGTGCGGCCACCGCACTGACGGCGATCGGCAGCCGCTCTCCGGCCGGGAAGTCGGCCGGGTCCAGCCGGGCGAGCCAGTCGCGGGCCTCCTCGCTGGCGGACAGGAGGACCGGTCCGGCGTCCAGCACCAGGACACCGGGGGCGGCGGCGCGCGGCGGGGCCGAGATGGAACCGGCCAGGCCGAGGGCGACCGAGCGCCGGATCCCCTCGGCCAGGTGCGGGGCGACGGCCCGCAGCACGGCGAGGTCCTCGTCGGCGAACCCGGCGTCCGCATGTTCCCGGTGCAGGCACAGGACGCCCCAGCAGCAGCCGCCGAGGCGCAGCGCCACCCGGAGCTCGTCGCCGAGTCCGAGCGGCGCCATGATCTCCCGGTAGCGGGGACTGGCCGCGCGATCGCCCCTGGTCGCCCGGTCGAGAGTGGCCACCGGATCGGCGGAGCGCGCCAGGTCGGCGAACTTGTTGACGTCGGCCCGGCCGTACTCGTTCTCCAGGAAGCGGGCGGTCTCACCGGCCAGCGGGTCCTCCGTCGCGGCGGAGGTGAACAGCAGGGAGGCGGGGTCGACGGTGGCGAAGAACACGGCGTCGGCGGGGACCAGCCGCCGCAGGCGCGGCAGCACGTCCGCCCGCAGCCGGGCCGGGTCCGACCCGGCGTAGCAGCGGGCGACGAGTCCGGCCGTGCGGCGTTCCACCGGCGATACCGCCATGGGACCGACGTTACTCCTGAGCCAGGCCGAGCTGCCGGAGCAGCCCGAGCTCGTCGAGGCGGCCCCACCGCTCGACGATCCGCCCGTCGCGGAGCCGGAAGATGTTGATTCCCGGCAGCGTCAGCGGTCGGCCGCTGGGGGCCACGCCGAGCAGCTCGCCGCGGTGCGTGCCGCTCGCGGTGAAGTGCTCGACCACCAGGTCGCCCTCCCCGACGACCAGGTCCTGATCGCTGTGCCAGTCGGGGCAGGCGGCCCGGAACAGCGCTCCGGCCCGGCGCATCCCCTCGCGATCGGCGCTGCCGCCGAACGGCGGGTCGTGGTTGACGAAGTCCTCGGCGAGGTACTCGTCGACGGCCCCCAGGTCACCCTTGCCGAAGAGCGCGTCGATGAACGCGGTGACCGTGCTCTTGTTCTGTTCGATGGTGTCCATACCGGCAGTCTTCGACTCTCCCGGTCCGTGCGGTACCCCAGAACTCTGGGGTTCTGCGACGCGGACTCCCCGTTCCCCGCTCGCCCGTTCCCCGCTCGACAGCGCCCCGTCACGTGCGGTGGGCGGGCTCCGGGGGCCAGGTGTCGGCCGCGAGGACGCCGTAGGCGTAGGCGCGGGCGACCAGGGCGGTGCGGTTGGGGACGTGCCAGCGGCGGGTGAGGCGGGTGAGGTGGTAGTTGACGCCGTCGGTGGTGAGGCCGATCTCCTTGGCGATGCGGGCGGTGGTGGCGCCGCGGGCGGCGGCGGCGAGGATGCGGGCCTCGGTGGGGCTGACCTCGGCGCGTGGGGCGGGCGGGGGTGCGGGTGGTGGGGTCCGGGGGTCGGGGTGGGTGCGGAGGGAGAGGAGGAGGTTGGGCTGTTCCTCGGGGGTGTCGCTGACGAGGGCGACGTTCATCTCGCCGTGGCGCTCGATGTCGCCGGCGGCCGTCCAGGAGACGCGGGCGTCGTACTGGGAGCGGCGGTGCAGGCGGACGGCTTCGGCGAGTGCGGGCAGGGTGGCGCTGTCCTGGAGGGTGAACAGGTCGAGGATCTTCCGGTGGAGCAACTGGCCGGTCATCAGGCCGAATTCGGCGGCCATCGCGCGGTTGGCGAGGATGATGCGGCCGCCGTACTCGCAGACCGCGATCGGCACCGGGACGTGGTCGAGCAGGCGCAGCGTGCGGTTGCGCCAGACGACGGCGCGGTCGTACCAGCTCTCCGCGCCGGTACCGCAGTCGATCAGTTGCATGCCGGTTCCCCTCCAGGCACATCTGACGGCTCGTTGGCAAGCCTCTCGTCGCTCTCCGTACTACATCATCGTGTAGTCAGGGGGGCTGGGCGGCGGGCCCGGTGGGCGCAGAGTGGTTATGAGAGCTGTCGAACCGTTCAACCCGCACCTGTCACGGAAGGCGACCCCACCTATGACCGAGATCCTGGACCCCGTGCCCGCCTCCGCCTCCGCCAGCGTTCCCGTCGTGGACATCTCGGAGCTGCCGCCGGCCTCCGTCCCGCTGCTGCGGACCCTGGACCTGGTCCGGGAGCACGGCCCGGCCTTCGTGCAGCGGCTGCACGGCCGGGACATCCTGATGGTCAGCAGCCTGGAGCTCGTCGAGGAGCTGGCCGACGAGGCGCGGTTCGCCAAGACGATCGGGCCCGGTCTGCAGAACGTCCGGCAGTTCACCGGCGACGGCCTGTTCACCGCGTACAACGAGGAGCCCAACTGGGCCCGGGCGCACGACATCCTGATGCCCGCGTTCGCCCTCGGCTCGATGCGCACCTACCACCCGGTGATGCTGCGCGTCGCCCGTCGCCTGATCGAGGCGTGGGACCGCGCCCGTGACGCGGGGACGCCGGTGGACGTGCCCGGCGACATGACGCGGATGACGCTGGACACGATCGGTTTGGCCGGTTTCGGCTTCGACTTCGGGTCCTTCGAGCGGGACGAGCCGCACCCGTTCGTCGAGGCGATGGTCAACTGCCTGGAGTGGGCGATGACGAAGCTCTCCCGCTCGCCGGAGCTCGACCACAGCGTGCGGGACGCGGCGTTCCGGGCGGACGCCGACTATCTGGCCCGTGTTGTGGACGAGGTGATCGCCTCCCGCGCCGCCTCCCGGGCGGCGGGCCCGCAGCAGGGCCCCGCCGAGGATCTGCTCGGCCTGATGCTCAGCGCCGTCCACCCCGGTGACGGCGGCGGGCTGGACGCCGAGAACATCCGCAACCAGGTGATCACCTTCCTGATCGCGGGGCACGAGACCACCTCCGGCGCGCTCTCCTTCGCCCTCCACCACCTCACCAAGAACCCGGCCGTCCTGCGCGAGGTGCAGCGCGAGGTGGACGCCCTCTGGGGCGACCGGGCCGACCCCGAGCCGTCCTTCGAGGACGTCGGCCTGCTGCGCCACACCCGCCAGGTGCTCAACGAGGCGCTGCGGCTGTGGCCGACGGCGCCCGCGTTCAGCCGCGAGGCCCGTACGGAGACCCTGCTCGGCGGCCGGATCCCGGTGCGCCCCGGGCAGACCGTCATGGTCGTCACCCCGATGCTGCACCGGGACCCGGTCTGGGGCGACAACCCCGAGCTGTTCGACCCGTCCCGGTTCGACCCCGAGCTGGAGGCGGCCCGCTCCCCGCACGCGTTCAAGCCCTTCGGCACCGGCGAACGCGCCTGCATCGGAAGGCAGTTCGCCCTGCACGAGGCGACCATGCTGCTCGGCATGCTGGTCCACCGCTACCGGCTGATCGACCACGCCGACTACCGGCTGGAGCTGAAGCAGACGCTCACCATCAAGCCGGACGGGTTCACCCTCACCCTCGCCCCGCGCACCCCCTCCTCCCCCGCCCCCGCCACGACCGCCCCTGGCCCGCAGGCCGCCGCCGACCTGCCCGGGCGGGTGCGACAGGGCACCGGGGTGCTGTTCCTGCACGGCTCCAACTACGGCGCCTCGCGCGACTTCGCCCGGCAGCTCGCCGAGACGGCGGCCGACCTGGGCTGCGAGACCGCCGTCGCCCCGCTCGACGCGTACGCGGACGGGCTGCCGCTCGACCGCCCGGTGGTGATCACCGCCGCCTCCTACAACGGCCAGCCGACCGACGACGCGGCGCTCTTCGTGCGGCGCCTGCGGGAGGCGGAGGACGGCGGCCTGGCCCGGGGCGTGGAGTACGCGGTGCTCGGCATCGGCGACCGCACCTACGCCGCCACGTATCAGCACATCCCGACCCTCATCGACGAGCGGCTCGCCGCCCTCGGCGCCACCCGGCTGCTCGCCCCCGGCGAGGCCGACGCCTCGGGCGACCTCGCGGGCGGAGTCCGGGCGTTCACGACGGCGCTGCGCACCCTGCTGCTGGAGCGCTACGGCGACGCGGGCGCGCCGACCGCCGCCGCGCCCGAGGCTTCGTACACGGTGACGGAGGTGACCGGCGGCCCGCTGGACGCGCTGGCCGCGCGGCACGACCTGGCGGCCTTCACCGTCACGGCCGTCGAGAGCCTCACCGCCCCGGAGTACCCGCGCGTCAAGCGGCTCGTCCGGCTGGCCCTGCCCGAGGGTGTCACCTACCGCACCGCCGACCACCTCACCGTGCTGCCCGCCAACGACCCGGCGCTCGTCGAGCGGGCGGCGAAGCTGTTCGGCGCGGACCTGGACACGGTGCTCAGCATCGTCGCCCACCGGCGCGGCGGCCTGGCCGTGGACCGGCCGCTGACGGTGCGCGAACTCCTCACCCGGCACGTGGAGTTGCAGGACCGCCCCAGCGCCGAGCAGCGCGCGGCGCTGGCCGCGCTCAACCCGTGCCCGCCCGAGCAGGCCTCGCTGCGGGCCCTGGCCGAGGACGACCCGCGCACCCTGCTGGACCTGGTCGAGGACCACCCCGCGCTCCGGGAGGTCCTGACCTGGCCGGCGCTGCTGGACCTGCTGCCGCCGATCCGGACCCGGCACTACTCCATCTCCTCCGCGCCCGGATCCAGCCCCGCCCACGCGGACCTGATGGTGTCGGTGCTCGACGCCCCGGCCCGCTCCGGGCGGGGCACCTACCGCGGCACCGGCTCCGGCCACCTGGCCCGGGCGGCCGTCGGGGACACCGTGCTCGCACGGGTGCAGCCCTGCCGGGACGCCTTCCGGATCGACCACCGGGCCGCCCCCGTCATCATGATCGCGGCGGGCACGGGCCTGGCCCCCTTCCGCGGCGCGGTGGCCGACCGCCACGCCCTCCCCGCCGCCTCCGGCCTGGCCCCGGCCCTGCTCTACTTCGGCTGCGACGCCCCCGAGGCCGACTACCTCCACCGCGCGGAACTGGAGGCCGCCGAGCAGGACGGCGCGGTCTCGCTGCGCCCGGCCTTCAGCGAGCGGCCGGTGGCGGGCGCACGCTTCGTCCAGGACCGCATCGCGGCGGAGGGCGAGGAGGTCTGGTCCCTGCTCGATGCCGGGGCCCGGGTCTACGTCTGCGGTGACGGCGCCCGCATGGCCCCCGGCGTACGGGCCGCCTTCCGCGCCCTCCACCTGGGCCACACACCCGGCGCGCGGGAGGAGGACGCCGAGGCCTGGCTCCAGTCCTTGATCGACGCCGGCCGGTACGTCCAGGACGTGTACGCCGCCCGCTGAGGCACGGGGAGGTCGCCGCGGGGCGGCCGCCGATCCGGTACCGACGGGCGCCGGCTGGGCACTACCGCGTGGTGGTCATCGCGAGGACTTTCCGTCGGGCCGCCTCGCCCCGGGTCATGGGGCGAGGCGGCGTCCGGGGCCGAGGCGACCGTCAGGCGTAGTAGGGCGAGTTCAGGTCGATGCTGGCCTCCTTGACGACCTCGCCGTCGAAGAGCCGGGTCGTGGCCGGGGAACCTGCCCGGCGGGCTTCCTCGGCGAAGGGGCCCTGGGCGAAGGCCAGGGCGTTCTCGGCGCTGTCGAACTCGTAGAAGCCGCCGATGGTGTGGGTGCCGATCCCGGACAGCCAGGTCTTGCGGATCAGTCCCGGTGCGGTCTTCAGCGCCGCGTTGATCTGCTGCCAGTCGAACTGGTCGAACGGTACCGCCGCCTGGATCTCGGTGTAGAGAAACGTCTTGCCCATCACGAACCTCCGGTTCCGGGCCTGTCCGGCCCGCGCTACTAGTACGTGCGTCCTAGTGGTGTGAGCATGGACTAGGATGGCTGTACTAGTCAAGGGGGTTGCGATGGCCGCAGACACGAAGAACCGCATGATCCGCGCAGCGATCGGACTGCTGCAGCGCCACGGCCTGGCCGCGATGACCTTCAGCGACGTCCTGGCCGAGAGCGGCGCCGCGCGCGGGGCGATCTACCATCACTTCCCGGACGGCAAGCAGCAGCTCGCGCTCGAAGCCGCCCGCCGCCACGGGGAGGACGTCCGCGGCCACCTGCACGCACTGCCGGCGCAGAGCCCGCGCGAGGTCGTCGAGGCGTTCCTCGGAAACGTCCGCCCCGTCGTGGAGGCGTCCGCCGGAGGCGGCGGCTGCGCGATCGCGGCGGTCACCGTCGACGGCGGTGCGGCCATCACCGACCAGGTCGGCCTGCGCGCCGTCGCGGCCGAAGCGTTCACCGGCTGGGAGGGCGAACTGGCCGGAAAGCTCACCGACGCGGGAATGGACCCGTCCCGGGCCGCCGACCTGGCGACCCTCATGATCACCACGCTCGAAGGCGCCCACATCCTCTGTCGCGCCGCGAGCAGCGTCGAGCCCTTCGACAGGGCCGCCGCGGCCCTGCTCTCCGCCCTCCCGGCCGGCGGACTCCGCTCATGACCGGCCACCCGCGTTCGACTCGAGCGCGGAAGCGCGGTCGGGCGCGGCCGTCCGGATCGCCGTCGCCGTCACCGTCGCCGTCGAGACCCACCGGGGCGCCCGGGCTGCTTCCCGCAGGTCAGCGGAAGGCGGAGGCGTTGCGGCCGGCCCAGTCGGCGAAGGTGCGGGCCGGGCGGCCGAGTACCCGCTCGACGTCCGGGCTGACCGTCAGTTCGGCCTCCGTGGGGGCGCCGAGGATGTCGAGGGTGTCGTCGGCGAGTACCACCGGCATGGTGCGGGCCATGGCCTCCCTGGCCTCCTCGCGGGTGAGTTCGTGGAAGGTGAGGGGTACGCCCAGGGCGGTGGCCAGGGCCCGGGCCTGGCCGCGCGGGGTGATGACCTCCGGGCCGGTCAGGTCGTACACACCGCCGGAGCAGCGGTCCCGTAGCAGGCAGGCCGCCGCGACGTCGGCGATGTCCGCGGGGTCGATGACCGGGGTGCCGACGTCGCCGTAGGGGGCCACGACGGTCTGCCGTGTCCGGATGGAGTCGGCCCACCAGAGGGTGTTGGAGGCGAAGCCGCCCGGGCGCAGCACCGCCCACTCGGGGGCGGACTCGCGGACCACGTCCTCCAGGGCTTTCATCGCCACCCTGGTCGGGCCGAACGGCCGGGTGGACACGCCCTGGGTGGAGAGCAGGACCATCCGCCGGACGCCGGACGCCACGGCCCGGCGGACGAGGTCGGCCGGGGCGGTGGCGGGGCCGTGGAGGTCGCCGGCGAGCATCAGGAACAGTGCTTTCGCCCCGTCGAGCGCGGGCTCCAGGGCGTCGGGGCCGGCGGGCCCCGCGAGGTCGGCCACCAGGTGGCGGACACCGTGCGGGACGGGCGCCGGGCGGCGCGACACCGCCGTCACCCGCTCCCCCGCCGCGGCCAGTGCCCGCGTCAGCGGCCGGCCGATGTTCCCGGTGGCTCCGGTCACCACGATCATGTTCTGCTCCCTGCTCGGGTGTTGGGTCGTCGTGCGGTGCCGACGCTAGGCCGGGAGGGCTCGCGGCCGACAGGGACGTACCCGGAGGTAAGCTCCGAACGTGACGGAAAGTCTGCAGCCGGAGCCGGGTCCGACCACCGAGCGGTATGAGGTGTTTCACACCGACTGCGCGGCGCGGGACATGGTCGGCCATGTGACCAGCCGGTGGGGCGTCTGGGTGCTGATCGCCCTGCGGCCCGACGGCCTTCGGTTCCACGAGCTGCGCGACAGCATCCGGGGCGTCAGCGAGAAGATGCTCGCCCAGACGCTGCGCGCGCTGGTCCAGGACGGCCTGGTCTGGCGCACGGTCGAGCCGACGGCGCCGCCCCAGGTCACCTACGGGCTCACCGAGTTCGGCCTGGAGATCCGCGAACCGCTGCTGGACCTGTTCGACCGGATCAACCGGCGGCTGGTCCCGGCCGGGGCGTCGGGGACGGCGGAAGGCCGGTAGCGCCCGGGCTCCGGGGCGTCAGGCGGTCGGGCCCGGGACGGGCTGCGGCGAGGGGGCATACCGGCGCGAGCGGCGGGCCAGGGCGATCATGACCGCGGGGATGACGAGGTCGTAGACGAGGACGCCGCCGGTGTTGCCGGGGGCGTGGTCGCCGTTGGCGAACCACTGGTAGACGTGGCCGACCAGGGCTCCCCAGAGGAACATCCCGGCGCCGAGCCCGATCGTGACGCGTTCGCGGGCGCCGGCACGGGCGGCGCGGAAGCCCATGACCGCCAGGCCCAGGTTGGCGAAGGCGATCTCGAACTCGAAGGGCGTACGGCCGAAGCCGATCGCCTCGGCCATCCCGTCGGGAGTGGCGAGGAACGCGATGGTCATCCACAGGCTGCCGCAGCCGAGGGCGCCGACGGCCCACCAGCGCTGCCACGTCTCCAGCGCTTCCCGCCGCGTGCGGGCCCGGCGGGCGCGCAGCGCCGCGCCGAGGGCGGGTACCAGGATCCAGGTCAGGGGGAAGGCGGACTTCGCGAGGTATTCGAGGCTGTCCATGACTTCAATCTTGCATGGTTAACATTAACGCGTCAACACTTAAGTATGCTGGGATCATGGACGACGGACTCGCGGATCTGCTGCACCGGGTGGTCATGCTGCTCGGCGAGGCCACACGCAAGCGCGCCGAAGGGCACGACGGGCTGACGTACAGTCAACTGCGCCTGCTGGGAACGCTGGAGGAGATCCAGCCGACGACACAGCACCGGCTGGCCCAGGCCCTGTCGGTCTCCGACCCGGCCGTCAGCCGGGCACTGCGACCGCTCGAAGCCGACGGCCTGGTGCGGATCGAGACCGACCCCGACCACGCCCGCCGCCGCCTGGTCATGCTCACGGACACCGGCCGGGCGGCCTTCCACGACACCGGGCGGCCCCTCTACGACGAACTGCGCGAGGGCCTGCTCGCGGCCGGCTTCCCCTACGAGCGCTACCTCGCGGACACCGCCCGGCTCGCCGAGATCCTGGCGTCCGACTGAGCCCGCCGCACGGCCGTCCCGCCCGGGGCGCGCGAGGCTGTGAGCCACTGGATTCCACGCCTCGGATGCTGCACAGAACCGGGCAGTTCCAGGATTCGCCGACGGATCGGGACCGGCGGCGGTAGCCTCTCGCGGACGGAGCGGGGGGCTACTCGGGCATGGAGGAGGACGTACGTGGATGCGGCCATCCCATCGGCCAGGCCCTCCGCCGCAGGGCTGCGATTCGATCCGCTGCTCGCCGATCGCGTCATCGAGGCGGTTCTGCTGGCGGGGCTGCCCGTCGCCTTCGGCGGGCACGGCCCCGGGGTTCGGCTGCGGCCGGCGGAGCCCCTGGACGACCGGGACCGGTGTGCCGGGCTGATCGCCCTGCACTGGGAGCCGTCCGCGCGGCTGGCCTCCGCGGCCGCCATGGAGCAGCCGCAGCAGCCGGCTTTCCGGGCCCGGCAGGTCGTGTCCGCCAGCATGGTCAACGCGCTGGGCGAGTTCCTACCGGCGCTGGGCATCACCGTGGAGCGCGGCAAGCCGGGCGGGGAGACCCGGGTGCACGGCACCAGTGGCCCCGCCCCGGCGGCCGACTCGGCGGCGCTCCCCCGCAGTTCGGCCGGACGGGCACCGGCCGGGCACGGGTTCGGCCGCGACCTCGTCACCGCCCTCCACCGCAGCGCCGCACTCGCCGCCCTGCCGGTCGCCGCCCTCCCCGGGGAACCCGGCATCACGCTCAACCCGTGCTCGCCCGCCGATCTCGCGGACGGCGGGACCACCGTCGCCAGCATCGGCTGGAACCCGTCCCGCCGGCTGTCCGCCCTCGCGGACAGCGACACCCCGGCCGCCGCGTCGGCGGTGAAGTCGCGCACGGCCGTCCGGAACGCGATGCTGCACGCCCTCGGCGAGGTCCTCGGCGCCTGTGGGACGAGCGCCCTCTGGCACCGGCGCCGGCAGCCGTACCAACTGCGCGCCACCGGTGCGAGCGGCCGGCCGCCGATCCGGTACTGACCGACGGGGCGTCGGCCCGGCGGCGCCCTGCCGATCAGGTGGGTCGGCGAGCGTCCGGGCAGCCGCGTCAGCGGCAGAGGGCCGCGTCCAGCGCGTCCGACATGTGCTGCGCGCCCTTGGCGTCCGGGACGGTGGTGACGGCGATCGAGGCGGCGCGGCCGTCCTCGGTGACGGCGCCGCGGGTGCGGTAGCCGGGGGCGGTGCCGCCGTGGCCCCAGGCCAGGCCGCCGCAGGACAGCGGGCGGCTCTGGATGCCGAGGCCGTAGCGGACGCCCGGGCCCAGGAGTTCGGCGGGGACGGTGGTGCGCATCTCGGCGAGCTGGGCCGCCGGCAGGAGGCGGCCGTCGAGGACGGCGGTGAAGAAGGTGTTGAGGTCGGTGTTGGTGGAGACGATCGCGCCTGTCGCCCAGGCCATCGAGGCGTCCATGTCGGTGAAGTCGACCCGGGGCGTGTCCGGTGTGCGCTGGTAGTAGCCGTGGGGGTGGGCTTCGTGGATGGTGGTGTCGCCGGGGGCGGGGAAGTACGTGTGGCGCAGGCCGACGCGGTCGATGACGCGCTTGGTGATCTCCTCGCCGACGGGTCGGCCGGTGACCTTCTGGACGATCAGCCCGGCCAGCAGGAAGTTGGTGTTGCTGTACATCCAGCCCGTCCCCGGTGCGAAGAGGGCCTTCTGGGCGAGGGCACCGTCGAGGAGTTCGCGCGGCTCGAAGTAGCGGTACTGCACGGCGGTGTAGTCCGCGAGGACGGGGGCGTCCATGTAGTCCGGCAGGCCGCTGGTGTGCTGGAGGAGCTGGCGGACGGTGATGGTGCGCCCGTCGATGCCGTCGCCGCGTACGAGACCGGGCAGGTAGGTGTCGACCGGGCTGTCGAGGCCGATCTTCCCCTCCGCCACGAGCTGGAGGACGACGACGGCGGTGAAGGTCTTGGTGTTGCTCCCGGCCCGTATCTGACCGTCCTTGGGGACGCGGGCGCCGGTGGCGAGGTCGCCGACACCGGCGGTGTAGCTACGGGTACGGCCGTCGCCGGTCCTGACGCTGGCGAGGGCGGCGGGCAGGCCGTCGTCCTTGACGAGGGCGTCGAGGCCGGCCTGGACGTGGTCGGTCCGGGGGGCCGCGAGGGCGGTGCCGGGTGCGAAGGCTACGGCTGCGAGACCGGCGGCCACCACGGCGGTGACGACGGCCGTCCTGCGACGACGGGTGGCGGGGCGATGCTCGTGCACGTGTCAACTCCTCGGTCGGAGGGGGAAGATGGGCGGGCACCCCGACGACGGCGACGGCGACGGGATGCCCGGGAAGGCCCGGCCGATCAGGCCGGTAGGGATCGGTTCAGCTGCACAGCGCGGCGTCCACCGCGGCTTCCTGGTGCTGCCTGGCCTGGTCCCCCGGGATCGTCGTCACCGCGATGTTGACGGCGCGGCCGTCCTCCGTGACGCCCCCGAGGGTGGCGTAGCCGGGGATGGTCCCGCCGTGGCCCCAGGCCACGCCGCCGCAGGACAGAGGCGTCTTGAACAGCCCCAGGCCGTAGCCGACTCCGGGGCCGAGGGCGTCGACGGGGACGGTGGTGCGCATCTGGGCGAGCTGGGCCGCGGGCAGGAGGCGGCCGTCGAGGAGGGCGGTGAAGAAGGTGTTCAGGTCGGTGTTGGTGGAGACGATCGCCCCGGCCGCCCAGCCCCAGGAGGGGTCCAGTTCGGTGTACTCGCGAACCGTGCCGCCCGCGTCGGGGGCGTAGCCGTGGGGGTGGGCTTCGTGGATGGTGGTGTCGCCGGGGGCGGGGAAGTACGTGTGCCGCAGGCCGACGCGGTCGATGACGCGCCTGGTGGTCTCCTCGGCGAGCGGCCGACCGGTGACCTTCTGGACGATCAGCCCGGCCAGCAGGTAGTTGGTGTTGCTGTACGTCCAGCTGGTGCCCGGTGCGAAGAGGGCCTTCTTGGCGAGGGCCCCGTCGAGGAGTTCGCGCGGCTCGTAGTACCGCTTCGGGTCGCTGAGGTACGCCGCCTGGTCCACGTAGTCGGGCAGGCCGCTGGTGTGCTGGAGGAGCTGGCGGACGGTGATGGTGCGCCCGTCGATGCCGTCGCCGCGTACGAGACCGGGCAGGTACGTCTCGACGGGGCTGTCGAGGCCGACCTTCCCCTCCGCGACGAGCTGGAGGACGACCACGGCGGTGAAGGGCTTGGTGTTGCTCCCGGCCCGTATCTGGCCGTCCTTGGGGACGCGGGTACCGGTGGCGAGGTCGCCGACACCGGCGGTGTAGGTACGGGTGCGGCCGTCACGGGTCGTGACGGTGGCCAGGGCGGCGGGCACGCCGTCCTTGGCCACCAGGGCGTCGAGGCTCGACTGGACGCGGTCGGGCCGGGGCGCCGCGAAGGCGGTGCTCGGTGCGATGACGCCGGCCGCGAGACCGGCAGCGGCCAGGGTGGTGACGACGGCCGTCAGGTGACGACGGGCGGACGGGCGACGGCTGGGGGTACGGCTGGGGGTACGGCTGGGTGATGCGTGCTCCCGCACGGGTCAACTCCTCTGCTGGGTGGCGCCGGTGACTTCCGGCTGACTCCAGCAGACCATCCGCGACCAGGTCGGTTCGTCCTCGTCCGGGACGAGACCTGACGGGGAGCCAGGCGCTGCGGGCGGCGGGCGCCGGGACCGTGGTCCCGGTCGGTGGTGGGAGCCGGGGCCCGGCCGCGCCGCGGGCTCAGAAGTCGTTCGCCACCCGCACACCGCCCGCCGGCGTCCATTCGAGGGTGCCGTTCTGGAACCTGCTGAACCGGTGGTCGGACGGCCCCTGCTCGTCCGAGACCGGGTAGCCGAGCGGGCCGGTCTCCCAGCCGTGTTGTGACCAGTAGTCACGGATCGCGCCGTGCACCTCGTGCGCGTCGGTGTTCGGGGTCCAGTAGATCGACCCGTTCTCGAAGTGGTTGAAGCGGCCGACACCGTCCGGCGTGCCGGTCTCGTCCGTCTTCGGGTAGCCGAGGAAGCCCTCGGGTCCGCCCAGTTGCGCGTAGTGCACCCGGATCGCCCCGTGCACCTCGCACGCGCCGGTCTCGGGCGACCACTCGATGGTGCCGTTCTGGAAGTCGCGGGAGCGGCCCCGTCCGTCTGGGTTGGGCATCTCGTTGCTGCCGCCTCCGGCGTCCACCGGAGCGCCGATCCACTGGATCAACTGCCACTTGTCGTCGATGGGAGACATCGTCCACCTCTGATCCTGCTCAGGCTCGCGTCATCGGCCTCGCGTCGTTGCGCCGATGGGGTGAACCGCCCCCGTCGCCGCCGGGCGCGGGAGCCGTCGATCCCCCTGTCCGCGCCGTGTTCGCAGAGCCCTGCAAGCCCTTTCCATCGCAGCACACCCCACCGGCTTCGGCAACCGCGGCACCACCCCCTACCAGCGGCTTCGCGCAGGGCGCACCCGCTCAGGCCTCGAGTTCGCGGGACCGTCCGGCCCACCGGACGACGAACGGCACGGCCAGGCCGGCCCCGACGAAGACGCCGCCCATGACCAGCCAGCCGGGGGCGCCCCAGCTCAGGCAGAGCAGGCCGAGCAGACCGGGGGCGACGGTGTAGCAGAGGCCCATGCCGAGGCCGAAGACGCCGGAGTACTGTCCCTGCGCGTGCGCGGGGGCCAGCCGGAACCGCAGTTCCATCGACCCGGCCGCGTGCCACAGCGAACCCACGGTGTGGAGGGCGACGCCGGCCGTCATCACCGCCGCGGCCGCGGGGCCGGGCAGGCCGGCGGCCGTCGCGATGACCGCCATGCCGAGCAGGAACGCCAGCCCGGCGCGCCGGGTGGCCCGGCCGGCGACCCGGCCGCCCTTGATGCCGCGGCTGGTGCGGATCTGCAGGAGGACCACCATCACGGTGTTGACGGCGAGTGCGGCACCGGTGAACCAGCGCGGTGCGTGGGTGTGCAGGACCACCCACAGCGGCAGGGCGTAGGTCACCACCTCGCCCTGGATCCACAGGATGCCGTCCAGCACGACGAACGCCATGTACGGCCTGTCCTTCAGCGCGAGCCACCGGTCCGCCTCCGTCGGCGAGGGCAGCGGCTCCAGGCTCGGCACCCGGAGCATGACGGCGGCGCAGCCGAGGAAGGTGAGGGCGTTGGCGACGATGAGCGCGCGGTAGGCGGAGGCGGAGTCGAGCTGGATCACCGCACCGGCGGCCAGCGCGCCGAAGGTGCCGGCCAGGAAGGCGACCGAGCGCAGGTAGGAGCGGAACCCGGGCACCTCGTCGCCGCCGAAGCGGCGGATCATCGGGCCGCGTGCCGCACCTCCCGAGGCGCCGGCCAGGTCGGTCACGGCCATGGACACCGTGAAGGCCACGAAGGAGTGGGCGAACAGCAGCGACAGCATGGACGCCGTCTGGACGAGCAGCGTGACCAGGAAGACGCCGCGCGGGCCACGGCGGTCGGCGAGGTGCCCGACGGGCGGGCCGGCGAGCAGGCCGACCACGCCCGCGACCCCCAGGGCGAGGCCGACCTGACCGATCGGCAGGCCGATCACCCGCAGGGCGTACAGCGGCGCCGTGGCCAGGAAGGCCGCGGTGCCGAGCTGGTTGACGAAGCCTCCGAGGGCCAGTCTGCGCCGGGGGCCGGAGTCGGGGAGCAGCCCCCGGCGTACGAGCCAGGGCCGGCGGTCAGGGGCGACGCCTTCCTGAAGGTCGTCGGGGGGCAGCGTGCTGGTCCGACTCATGGGGCACTCCCGGGCGTTGATCCGAACCAAAGCTCAAGATCATCTCAGGAGGAACGCCTACTGGCCAGTACCTGGCAAGCGACCACTTCCCACCAAGTTGTCTGTACAGCTCTGGGTTCACTGTCCGTCACCGAGCCGCCATCGAACCCGCCGCTCCCGTCCACCTAGGGCCCGTACACATATGCGGAGCCGGATCGCACCAAGGGTCTGGACCACTGCGTCCACCCACCCGCCCTGTACGAGGAGCCACCCCCCGATGAGTCCGAAGCCCGAACTGTCGCGCCGCACCCTGCTGGGTGGCGCGGCGGCCGCCGCCGTCCTGTCCGCCCTCCCTCTCAGCGTCCAGGAGGCGCTCGCCGCGCCGGCCCGGCCCGGGCGGCTGGCGGACATCGAGCACGTCGTGGTGTTCATGCAGGAGAACCGTTCCTTCGACCACTACTTCGGCACCCTGGCCGGCGTCCGCGGCTTCGGCGACCGTACGGCGGTGCGTGGCGTCAACGGCCGCTCGGTCTTCCACCAGCCCGACCCCGGGCGCAAGGAGGGGTACCTGCTGCCCTTCCCGATGAACGCCGCCCACACCAGCGCCTACCAGCAGGGCGCCCCCGCCTTCGGCTTCGTCGACTCGATGAAGGCGTGGAACGACGGCCTCGCCGACGGCTCGGTCACCCGCCGCTCCGGCGGCTGGCTCGGCCAGGGCCACTACGAGGCCGCCGACATGCCCTTCTACCACGCGCTCGCCTCGGTGTTCACCACCTGCGACGCCTACTACGCCTCGGTGCAGTGCAACACCAACACCAACCGCGAGCACCTGATGACCGGCACCAGCGGAGGCACCGTCCGCGACACCCCGGTCACCGACAACACCGAGATCCCCGGCGGCTACGAGTGGACCACCTACGCCGAGCGCCTGGAGCGGGCCGGCGTCAGCTGGAAGACCTACCAGGCACTGGACAACTTCGACGACAACGCGCTCGCCTGGTTCGCGCCCTTCGTCAAGGCCAAGCCCGGTGAGCCGCTGTACGAGCGCGGCATGAGCGCGGTCGGCGACCCGGCGAAGAGGAAGGACCCGTTCGCGATGGGCGACGCCCTGGTCGAGGCGTTCTCCGCCGACGTCCAGGCCGACCGGCTGCCGCAGGTCTCCTGGATCGTCGCCCCCGAGGCGCTGTCCGAGCACGCCAACTGGGCGCCGCCGAACGGCGAGCACCTCACCGCCCGGCTGCTGGCGGCGCTCGCGGCCAAGCCCGAGGTGTGGGCGAAGACCGTCTTCATCCTCAACTACGACGAGCACGGCGGCTTCTTCGACCACCACCTGCCGCCCGTCCCGCCGCTGGCCGCCGGTCGCGGCAAGTCCACCGTGCCGGTCGACGGCGAGGTGGTCGTCCGGGTGAGCAAGGGCTCCGCCACCTACCACCGCGTGGTGAGCCAGGACGGCAAGTACCGGGTGAAGGCCGCCGACGGCTCGCTGACCTGGTCCGACACCCTGCCGGCCGGGGAGAGCCTGGTCTCCGGCCCGTACCCGATGGGCCTGGGCGTGCGGGTGCCGATGGTCGTCGTCTCGCCGTGGACCCGCGGCGGCGTCGTCGACTCCACCGTCTACGACCACACCTCGGTGCTGCGCTTCCTGGAGCAGCGCTTCGGCGTCCAGGAGCCCAACATCAGCCCCTGGCGGCGCTCGGTCTGCGGCGACCTCACCAACGTCTTCGACTTCTCCGGCCGCGACCCGCGCTGGCCGCAGCTGCCGGACACCAGCGGCAACCGGCAGAAGGTGGTCGACACCGGCAAGCTGCCCGCCCCCACGGTGCCCAGCCCGCAGGCGCTCCCGCAGCAGGAGCGCGGCACCCGGGCCGCCCGGCCCGCGCCGTACAACCTGCTGGTGAAGCCGAGGCTCAAGGGCGACCAGCTGACCCTCGACTTCGTCAACCAGGGCAGGCAGGGCGCCGTCTTCGCGGTCTACCCCGCCCCCGGCACGGCCCCGCGCCACTACACCGTCGGTGCCAAGTCCCGCCTCTCCGACGTCTGGACGGTCGGCCCGGACGGCTACGACCTGCGGGTGCACGGCCCCGACGGCGCGCTGTGGCACCTGCGCGGCGACACCGCCTCCGCGTACGAGGTCTCGCTCTCCGAGGAGCAGGGCGGCAAGGTCCTGGAGGTGGACGTGATCAACCGCTCGCGCACCGCGCAGACCTTCCTGGTCGGCGACCTCGCCTACGGCGACGGGCTGCGCGAAGTCCGGGTCGAGGCGGGCGACGACAGGACCGTCGACGTCAAGGTCGGCCCCGAGGGCTGGTACGACGTCGCGGTGGGCGTGCGCGGCGAACTCGGCTTCCGCC
This sequence comes from Kitasatospora sp. NPDC051170, assembly GCF_044455705.1. Taxonomy (NCBI): domain Bacteria; kingdom Bacillati; phylum Actinomycetota; class Actinomycetes; order Kitasatosporales; family Streptomycetaceae; genus Kitasatospora; species Kitasatospora sp. NPDC051170. Next base: position 582,599 of record NZ_JBITFA010000001.1, read on the forward strand.
GCCGGATCGCCGGCCGCTTCCCGTGGGACGGCGATCACCTGCTCACCGACCCGGCGCACGGCCTGGCCGACCCGATGACCGTGGACGTCGCGCTCCGGGCCGCCTCGCCGACCATCGACGAGGCGATCCTGCTGCCCGGCCGCCCGGCCCGGATCACCGCCCGGTTCACCGCCACCGCCGCGCTGACCGTGGTAGAGGCGCAGCCGGTCGTCCCGGCCGGCTGGACGGTCGCCGCCGTCACCGCACCGCCCGCCGCACTGGCCGCCGGTGCCACCGCCACCGCCGAGTGGGACGTCACCCCGCCCGCCCGGCTGCCGGACGGCGCCACCCACCGGATCCTGGTCACCGCCCGGGCCCTGGCCGGCGGCCGGTGCGCCGTGGCCGACGGCGAACTCGCCGCCCGCACCGCCCCGGTGATGGCCGGCCACCTGCTCGGCGAGGACTTCGAGTCGCTGGCCGGGGCGCTCCAGCCGCTCGACGGCGTGCTCGGCTGGACGCCCACGGCCCCGCAGGGCTGGTCGGTGGTCAACGCGCCGGCCATGCCGCAGGGCACCGTCCGCCTCCAGGGCTGGACCTTCCACACCAAGCGCGCCTGGTCCACCCCGGCCGGCCAGGACCGGGGCAGCTTCACCCGGGGCCTCGGCGTGCTGGCCGTGGCCGACCCGGACGACTGGGACGACACCGGCTCGCCGTCCCGCAAGGGCGTCTTCGACTCGACCCTGGTCTCCCCCGCCGTGCCCGTCCCGGCCGGCGCGGCCACCCTGCACCTGGCCTTCGACTCGCACTACCGGCAGGAGGCGCCGCAGAAGGCCGCCGTCACCGCCGTCTTCGACACCGGCGCCGAGACCCGGCTGGTCTTCTACAGCTCCGACGCGACCGGCAACGACAACGCGGGCAAGGACGTCCAGAACGCCTTCGTCACCCGGCAGTTCGCCGTCCCGGCCGGCGCCCGGACGGTCACCCTGAAGTTCCGGATGTACGACGCGGGCAACAACTGGTACTGGGCGGTGGACCACATCCGTCTGGACGTCAAGCCGATCACCGGCTGAGCATCCCTCACGAAGTCCGGCCCGTCCGTGCTCCCATCACCCGGGGCGCGGGCGGGCCGGGCTCGGTTACCTCCAGTCGAAGCGGTAGGCGCGGTAGCTGTTCACCCCTTCGGGGAAGCGGGCGTTGAACAGCAGGTCGCCGGAGCGGCTGAACTCGGAGACGTAGGGCTGCGATCCCCAGCCGACGAGGAGGTCGCCGTTGCGCAGCGTCTGGGCGTTGCCCTGGGAGGAGGCGCTGAGCTCGTCGGGCTGGTCGACGGAGTCGACGAGGACCGCCTCGTGCGTCCCGAAGTCCAGGCGTAGGGTGACCACTCGGCTGTACGGGAGCTGGGACACCACCCCGGTGCCGGTGTTCGCCCGGCCCGCGGCCTCGTTGTCGAAGACGCGGTAGAGGCCGTTCCCGAGCGGCTGCGGGTCGTGCTGCCAGGCGAAGATCCTCCCGGCGTCGTTCAGGACCTGGCCCTGCGCGGCGGTCGGCTTGAACGAGCTTGCCTTGCCGCCGAGTTGCCAGAGGATCCGGCCGTTGTGCTGCGAGACCTCGTAGGCGGTCCAGGTGTTGCGCGCGTCGATGAGCAGCTTGCCGTTGCCGTCCGGCTTGACGGAGTTGACGTGGAACCAGTCCCACGGCGTGCTCGCCGAGGCGGGCAGCGGCTGCTCGCTCTGCGCGTACGGCACGTGGTCGGCGCTGTTCCACTCGAACAGGACCTTGCCCGTACGGATGTCGACCTCCTGCACGATCCCGTTGATCACCTTCTGGTCGGCCGGGCCGCCGATGGAGGTGAGGTCGGCGGTGGCTTCGGCGTAGGCGAGGATCAGCGCGGTGTTGCGGGGCGTGATCAGGAACTCGTGCCCGTCGGCGGAGTAGCCGTTGCCGGCCTTGACCTCGGCGATCTTCCGGTACTGGTCGTCGTAGACGTAGTTGACGCCCTTGGCGAGCCCGCCGAGGCCCGTACCCTGCCACCAGGTCAGTACGGGCTTGCCCCGGTAGGTCTGCTTGCGGAAGTCGGCGGCCTGCTGGCCGGCCGGGACCGGGTGCGACCAGACGACCTTCCGGCCGTCGGGGCTGAGGATCTCGACACCGCTGGCGTACTGGCCGGTGGTCGAGTTCGGCGACACGAAGATGTCACCGCCGCCGGCGCCCTCCTCGTCGGTCAGGACGGTCAGCGGTGGCAGCGGTGGGCCGTCCGGGGCGGCCGATGCGGGGCTCGTGGGCAGCGTGCCCGCAAGTGCGGCGATGACCGTGACGGTCAGCAGTCGAAGGGCCAGGATGCTCTTACGCATGGCAATCCTCACATGGGATCCGAAGCGGATCGGGGCCGATGGCGAATGGGCCGGGCCGACGTCAACCGCCCTTGTGCGAGGGCAGGTTGGAATCACGCACGCATGCGTACGGCCGGGCCGGTCAGGCGGGACGAGGCTCTCGGGAGGCGGAGGCGCTCAGCAGGAGCGACAGGCAGCGGAACAGACTCGCTGGAGGTCGATGTGACCGCGAGTCGTCAGGGCGAGGGGGCGCTGCTGCATGCCGTGGAAGCTAGCCGGGCCCCGCCACCGGCGTCAACGCGCTCCGGGCCGCGGACCCGGTGCTCCACAGGAATGAGATCCCGGCGCAACGACCGGCAACATCCGCGCCCCGCCCGCACCTCTCCGGTGCGCCCGAAGCCGGGCTCACCCCCGGGGCACCCCGCCGTCGCCCCTTCGCCGGCGCTGCCGGAAGGGGCTGAGGGGCCGGCGCTGGGGGAGTGCGGTCAGAGCCGTGGGGCTCCGGTCGGGTCGGGTGCCGGAACGACGCCCAGGTGGTGGCGGGCGGCGGCGAGGATCTCGTGGGAGAGGTCCGGATCGTCGCTCGCGCGGGCGAGGAGGATGGCGCCGACGAGGGTGGACAGTTCGGCGAGGGCGGTGCCACGGTCGTCCGCGCTGTCCGTGCTGTCCGTGCTGTCCGTGCCATCCGCGCTGTCCGCGCTGCCGCCGAGCTGCCGGAAGCCGTCGACGAGATCGTCCAGGCCCTCCGTGAAGGCCGTACGGATCGGGGCCCCCGGCTCGGCGCGGGCGGCGTCGACGGCCAGTGCGGCAGCGGCGCAGCCGCCGGCCGGATTGTCGCGGTGCACGTCGGAGAGGTAGCGCGCGAGGAACTCGGCGCGGCCGGACCCGCCGGAGGAGTCGGCCTCGGCGAGCCGGTCGAGGGCCTCGCGGCGCTCGGCGAAGGCGGCCTGGAGGGCCTGGACGATCAGGTCGTCCTTCGAGGCGAAGTGGCGGTAGAAGCCGCCGTGGGTGAGCCCGGCGGCGGCCATCGCCTGGGGGACGCTGACCTGGTCGGCGCCCTTCTCCCGGACCAGCCGGGAGGTGTGTTCGATCACCTGCTGCCGGTGCCGCTCGGCCTCGGCTCGTGATACGCGGGGCATGGTCGACGGTCCCTTCGTGGTCTCTTCGTCCCGAGGATCCTACTTCCGCACCCCCTTTAGATGATGATAGTAATCTAAAGGCCATCCTACGAGCGAGGAGAACGCACATGACCGTGATCGAAGGCTCTGTCGCGCTGGTCACCGGAGGCCGACGCGGCCTCGGCAAGGCATTCGTCGAGGAACTGCTCCGGCGCGGCGCCGAGAAGGTCTACGCCACCGCCCGCAAGCCCGACCCGAGCCCGGACCGGCGGGTCGAGGTCCTCCCCCTGGACGTCGCCGACGACGCCTCCGTCGCCGCCCTGGCCGAGCAGGTCCGGGACGTCGACCTCGTCTTCAACAACGCCGGGGTCCTGCACCCGGCGCCACTGCTGACCGCGGACCTGCGCCTGGTCCGGGAGACGTTCGAGACCAACGTCCTCGGCCCGCTGAGGATCGCCCAGGCGTTCGCCCCGGCGCTCGCCGCCCGCGGCGGAGGCGCCCTCATCGACATGCACTCCCTGCTGTCCTGGGGAGCCGGCGCCGGCGCGTACGGCGCCAGCAAGGCCGCCCTCTGGTCGCTGACGAACTCCCTGCGCCTCGAACTCGCCGCCCAGGGCACCCAGGTCGTCGGCGTGCACCTCGGCTTCGCGGACACCGACATGGTCGCGGCCATCCCGGTCGAGAAGATCGCGGTCGCCGACGTCGCCCGCATCGTCCTGGACGGCGTCGAGCGCGGGGAGACCGAAATCCTCGTCGACGACGCCACCCGCGCCGTCAAGGCCGCGCTGTCCGGTCCGGTGGAGGGACTCGCCATCACCGTCCGCCGCTGAACCGGCCGCCGAAGCGCACCCGAGCCCGCCTCCGAATCCGAATCCGACCCCGAACCGAGGAGAACCATGCCGCTCTGGCACGTCTACCACCCTCCCGGGACCTACACCCCGCCGCAGAGGAAGCAACTCGCCGACGACATCACTGGGTTCTACACCCGCTTCGGGCTGCCGAAGTTCTACGTCGTCGTGCTCTTCCACGAGATCGACGCCGACTCGTTCTACGTGGGCGGCGAGCCCACCCCGGACGCCGTACGCGTCGTCGTCGAGCACATCGCCCGGCACGTCAGCGACCCGGCCATGCGCCGACGCACCCGGGAGGCGCTCGCCCGGCTGCTCGCGCCGCACACCACGGACCGCGGGCTGTACTGCGAGTTCCACGTCGACGAGACGCCGCAGGACCTCTGGATGATCGACGGCCTGACCCCGCCCCCGCCAGAGAGCGAGGCCGAACAGCACTGGGCACGGGAGAACCGCCCGAGCCCGTACTGATCCCCTCCACGGCCCGGTCGGCAACGCGCCCCCGCACGCTGCCGACCGAGCCGTCCGGGCCGTCCGGGCCGTCCGGTGAGGAAGGCGAGGAAGGCGAGGAATCGGACTGGCCGTCATCAACCTCGACCGGGCCCCGGCCCTCGGCCCACCAGGCGAGCCCCGTCAGCCCTTGACCGCTCCTGACGTGAGTCCCTGCACGATGTACCGGCTCGCGAACGCGAACAGCACCATGGTCGGCGCGATCGTCAGCACGGCGGCGGCGGACATCGAACCCCAGTCGATGTTGAAGCTGGAGATGAAGTCGTTCAGCCCGGTGGGGACGGTCTTCCGGGCATCGCTGTTCATCAGGGTGACGGACAGGAACAGCTCGTTCCAGCAGTTCACGAAGTTGAAGATGAACGCGGCGATGATCCCCGGCCGCATCACCGGGAGCAGGACTCGGAACAGCGCCCCGAACCGCGAGCAGCCGTCGATCATGGCCGCCTCCTCCAGGGTGTCCGGGATGTTCTCGAAGAAGCCTCGGAGCATCACCGTGCAGAAGGGGATGCAGATCGCCGTGTAGACCAGGGTGAGCCCGAGGCGGTTGTCGACCAGGCCGAGGTCGGTCATCAGCAGGTAGAGCGGGCCGAGCGCGATGAAGGACGGGATCATCTGCGTGACCAGGGCCGCCATGACGGTCGCGCCCTTGCCGCGGAACTCGAAGCGGGCCAGTACGTAGGCGGAGAGCATCGCGATGGCGGTGGCCGTCACGCCGGCGGCGGTGGCGCAGATCAGGCTGTTGACCAGGTAGGTGCCGAAGTGGGCGTGGGAGAAGAGGCCGGTGTAGTTCTCGAAGGAGATCTGGTCCGGCCAGTAGGAGATCGGGAAGCTGAAGATCGTCCCGGGGCTCTTCAGGGAGGTCACGACGATCCAGTAGAGCGGGAACAGCGTGATCACCAGCCAGGTGCCCAGGAAGGCGACGCGGGCGGCGCGGCCGGCGGCGGAGGGCTTGTTGATCATGAGGTGGATCCTCTCCGCTCGCGCGTGGCCATGAGGTAGAAGGACGAGAAGACGAAGAGCGTCGCCATCACGATGAGGCCCAGCGCGGATGCCTTGCCGTAGTTGCCCTGCTGGGCGATGGAGATCATCCACGTCGTGACGATGTGGGTCTGGTCCGCGGGCCCGCCGCCGGTCATGCCGAAGATCAGGTCCGGGAAGTTGAAGATCCAGATGACGCGGAGCAGCACGGTGAGGCTGAGCGTCCCGCGGATCGAGGGGATGGTGACGCTGAACAGCGTGCGGACCCGGCCGGCCCCGTCGAGGGCCGCCGCCTCGTAGAGCTCGTCCGGGACGGACTGCAGGGCGGCCAGAATCATGATCGCGAAGAACGTGACGCCGTACCAGACGTTGGCGACGACCACGGCGGTCATCGCCGTTTCCGGGTCGGCCAGCCACGCGATCGGCTCGCTGATCAGGCCCGCCTTCTCCAGCAGGTCGTTGACCACACCGAACTCGCCGTTGAACATCCAGCGGAACAGGACGCCGATCAGGAAGCCGGAGATCGCCCACGGGAAGAAGACCAGCGCCTGGTACAGCCCGCGCAGGCGGAACCGGCGCCTGAGCCACAGCGCGATCGCGAAGCCGATCACGAACTGCGGCACGATCGAGGCGAGGACCCAGAAGACCGTGTTGTTGAGTACGGTGCCCCAGGCCGGGTCGGCGAAGATGTCCCGGAAGTTGCCCAGGCCGATCCACTCGGTGTCGGTCAGGTCGTTGAGGTTCCAGTTCCGGAAGGCCATCTGGCTGCCGGTGATCATCGGGTAGTAGACGAAGACCGCGACGGCCAGTACGGCCGGCGCTAGGAAGCCGGCGATGGTGAGTCCGCGGCGGACGTTGAACACCCGCCTGCGCGGGGTGGGGCCGCCGGGGGCGGTGCGTGTGGCGCGCGGGGCGCCCCCCGGCGTGGCGGGGCGCTCCGTGTGCTCGGGAGTTGACAGCGTCATTTCCCGCCTTCCTGATGTGGTTCGGGCTGCTACTGGCTCGGCTGGTTCTTCCACTTCGCGGTCCAGTACGCGTCCCAGTCGGCGAGCAGGTCCTTGGTGCCGACCTTGCCGAGCAGCATCCGCTGGACGTCGGCGTCGGCCTTCTGGGTCCACTCCGACCACCAGGCCACCGAGCGCGGCTGGACGACGGCGAGGTACTTGTCCGGGCTCTGGTTCATCGCCAGGTAGCTCGCCCAGGGCCCGGTCTTGTAGAAGGGGTCGTCGGCGGCGCTCTTGACGACCGGCACCAGGCCGTTCTCCTTGGTGAACGTGGCGGACGCCTCGCCCTCGGCGAGGAACTTGACGAGCTTGGCGGTCTCGCCCTTGTGCTTGCTGCTCGCCGCCGTCCCCCAGCCCGCGCTCCCGACCGGCTGGCACGCCTTCCCGCCCGGACCGGTCAGCAGGGGGGCCGTGTTCCACTGGCCCGTGGTGATCGCCTTCGACTGGGCCACGGTGGCGATCACCTCCGGGTCCTGGAGCAGGAAGGCGGTGGAGCCGTTGGAGAAGCCCTGCACCATCTCCGGGAAGCCCCAGGAGACCGAGGACGGCGGTGCGGCCTGCTGGAACAGCTTGAGGTAGGCGTCCAGGGCGGTCAGTGCCTCGGGCGCCGCGAAGATGCTGCGGCCGTCGGTCAGCTTGTAGGCGTCGGCCCGATCGATCGTGTCGGCCACGTACGCCTCGATCTGCAGCACGGCGAGGTTGCTGCCGCCCTTGCCGCCCCGGAACGCGTAGCCGTACTGGTGCTGGTCGGGCTTCTGGACGGCCGTGGCCTGGGCGAGCAGGTCGTCCCAGCTCGCGGGCGGCGCGCTGAAGCCGGCCTTGGCCGTCACGTCGGTGCGGTAGTAGAGGGTCAGGCCGTAGAAGCCGTACGGGATGTAGAAGGTACGGCCCTTGGCGTCCTTGGAGTACCTCGTGGCGTTGTCCGTCAGGCCGGCCCAGCCGCTCCAGTCCTTGAGTGCCGGCCCCATGTCGTCCAGCCAGCCGTTGGTGGCGAACGCGCCGACGGTGGTGTCGCGGACTTCGAGGGCGTCGATGCCGGTGCCGGACTGCAGCATCTGCTGGATCTTCTGGTCCGCCTGATCGGTCGGCGGCGAGATCAGGTCGACCTTGATCGTCGGGTTCTGCGCCTCGAACCGGCCGATCAGCTTCTTGAGCACGGCGGTGCGGCTCGGGTTGGTCAGGCTCTCGACCATCGAGATGTGCACCTTGCCGTCCTTGGCGCTCGTCGAGCCGCCGCCGGCGCACGCGCTCAGGGCCAGTGCCGAGGCCACCGCGAGGATGGCTGCGTTCCTGGTTCTCATCGCTGTCCTCTTTCGTGGGGGGGGTCGATGCGCCGGGCGCATCCGGGGGGATTCCGGAAGGGGGACTTCCGGGAGGGGACTTCCGGGAGGGGACTTCCGGGAGGGGACTTCGGGAAGGGGACTTCAGGGAGAGGACTTCGGGGGGATTTCGTGGGGGCGCGCTAGCGTGCCGATCGGGCCTTGAGGGCCCATTCGCCGATCACCGGGACGCAGCGCTCGGCGAAGTCCTCGAAATCCGCGGGCGTGTTGTACACGTGGGTCGACAGGCGGAAGTAGCCGACGCCGTCGAAGCTGGTGATCGCCGCCTCGACGCCCAACTCGGCCGCGATCCGGTCGCGCAGGAGGTCGGCCTCCTCACGGGTGGCCGCCAGCCCGGCGGGGAGCCGCACCAGGCGCAGGGCGTTCACCGGCATCCCGACGTCGACGGCGGCGCTCTCGCCGGTGAGCTGCGCCATCGCCGCTCCGATGGTCTCCTCGGCGTAGTCGGCCAACTCGCGCAGGTATCCGCGAGCGGCCTCCCAGCCCCAGGTCCGCTGGATGAAGTCCAGCGCGATGGGCGCCGCCAGGTAGCCGGTGACGTCGACGGTGCCCTGGTTGTCGAAGCGCTGCGGGAACGGCTCGCGGGCGGCCCAGGAATCGATCAGCGGGTGGAGCTCGTCGCGCAGCCCACTGCCGGCCACCAGCGCGGCGGCGCCTCGCGGGGCGCATCCGAACTTGTGCAGGTTGCCGATCCAGACGTCGAACTCCAGCCCGGCCAGGGGGTCTTCGGCGAGTCCGGGCACGTGCGCCCCGTCGATCAGCAGCGGGATGCCGCGCTCCCTGGCGGCCGCACCGATCTCCTTCACCGGCATCCAGCGCGCGGTGGAGGAGGTGATGTGGTCCAGGACTATCAGCCCGGTCCGATCCGTGAGTCGGGCGAGCACCGCCTCGGTGGCCTGCTCCGCGGTGGCGTCCAGCGGCACCCGGGCGGTCCGGACGCTGCCGCCCCAGCGGCGCGCCAGCCGTTCGGCGCCCATGGTCACCGCGCCGTAACCGTGGTCGGTCACCACGACTTCGCCGCCGCGCCGTACCGGGAGGCTGCCGTAGACGACGCTGGCCCCGCCGCTGGCGTTGGGGACCAGCGCCAGGTCGCGCACGTCGACCCGGAGGAATTCGGCGACGGCCGCCCGCGCCCCGGCCACCCGGCCCGGCAGCGCCGGGAACCACACCACCGGCGCCCGGTCCATCTCGGCGCGGAGCCGCTGCTGCTCCTGCTGAGCCGCCAGCGGGACGGCCCCGAAGGACCCGTGGTTGAGGTGCTTCATCGCCGGGTCCAGCGTCCATGCCTGCGCGGCGGGACGGCCGTCGGGGAGGAGCAGAGGGCGCGGCGCCGGGTTCACGAGGGTCTCCAGTCCAGAATCATCAATCACCGTCCACAAGTCGTCCGATGACGCGGGGAATGCTCACACGCCTGTACGTGGCCGAGCCGGCTCTCCGTGGGAGGCGGCGACCGGTCCGGGCCGACCGACCACTTCGGATGGATAACGTTGTCGGCGTTGGGGGATTGAACTCACGCACGGAACCCCATGTCAAGGGGTGGTTCGTCATCGCCCGCCCGTACGGCGGCGCTCTCCGACCCTGCCCCTCATGCCGTGGAACCCTCCCGCCGAACGGATAAAGCCGCAGTTCATCGGGCATCCTGGTGCCGGCGAAGGCCCGGGGGTCACGCCGGAGCCGTACCGGAGAACCCGACCTGCCATGCCGCCGGATGATGCGGGACCGTTTCGACAACGTTATCTACATGGCAACGCTGTCAGTAGACTCACGGGATGGGCAAGGCACCAGAAGGAGCGGTTGACGTGATGCCGGACAACGCGGAGCAGCGGGGCCTCGATGCCCCCGCACGGCCGACCATGAAGGACGTGGCCGCTGCCGCGGGTGTGGGACTCAAGACCGTGTCGCGCGTCGTCAACGGCGAGTCCGGCGTGAGCGAGGCCACCGCCGCCCGGGTCCGCGGCGCGATCGAGGAGCTGGGCTTCCGCCGCAACGACGGTGCCCGGCTGCTGCGCCAGGGCAGCCGCACCAGCAGTGTGGGGCTGATCCTGGAGGATCTCGCCGACCCGTTCTACTCGCAGCTCAGCCGGGCGGTCGAGGACGTGGCCCGCTCCCACGGGTCCCTGCTGCTCACCGGCTCCTCCGCCGAGGACCCGGCCCGCGAACGGGAGTTGGCCCTCGACTTCTGCGCCCGCCGGGTGGACGGCCTGATCGTCGTCCCGGCCGCGCTCGACCACGGCTTCCTCGCCCCCGAGCTGGCCGCGGGCACCGCCGTGGTCAGCGTCGACCGCCCGGTGACCGGCCTCACCGTGGACACCGTCCTGACCGCCAACCGCCGAGGCGCCGCGGAGGGGGTCGGCCACCTGATCCGGCAGGGCCACAGGCGAATCGGCTACCTCGGCGACAACCCCGCGATCTTCACCGCAGCCGAACGCCTCGCCGGCTACCGGCAGGCCATGGCGCAGGAAGGCTACGAGGTCGCCGGGTCCTGGGTCGCCATGGGCAAGCCCGAGCCGGTGGGAATCCACCTCGCCCTCGACCGCATGCTGTCCGGACCGGATCCGGTGACCGCGCTGATGTGCGGCAACAACCGGACCACGGTCGCCGTGCTCCGCAGTCTGGCCACTCGCCCCGACAGGCCCGCCCTGGTCGGCTTCGACGACTTCGAACTGGCCGACATGCTGCCCGTGCCGGTCACCGTGGTCGCCCAGGACCCCGCGCTGATGGGCCGGATGGCCGCCGAACTCCTCTTCCGGCGCCTGCGCGGCGAGCAGGCCCAGGTCCAGCGCCTGGAGATCCCCACCCGCCTGGTCCCGCGCGGCTCGGGCGAGCTGCCGCTCTGACCCCGGGGCCGGCCCGGGCGGCCTCCTCGCGTTGTTGACAGGTCACGGAACGGCGGGCGATGCTACACAGGCAGCGTTCTGACAACGTTGTCTACAGCGAGCCCAGCTCACCAGCGAGCCACAGAGCCACAGAGCCACAGAGCCACAGCGCACCAGCGAGCCCAGCCCACCGAGGAGAACAATGTCCCCCCAGGCCGAGAGCCTCCCCCAGCCGGGCGACGAGGCATGGCTGGTGGCCGAGCAGGACCGGCTGCTGGGCTTCGCCCGCGGCGCCCGGCTGCCCGAAGGTGGCTTCGGATGGCTCGACGAGCACGGAGCCGTACAGCAGGACGGAGCCGTCCACACCTGGATCACCTGCCGGATGACCCATGTCTTCGCCCTCGCGCACCTGCTCGGGGACCCGGACGCGGCGGCCCTCGTCGACCACGGCCTCGCCGCCCTGACCGGGCTGCTGCGCGACCGCGAGCACGGCGGCTGGTACACCGGCGTGGACCGCGACGGCACCCCGCTCACCGCCGAGAAGTCCGCCTACGCCCACGCCTTCGTGGTGCTGGCCGCCTCCGGCGCCACCGCCGCCGGACGCCCCGGCGCCCGCGAGTTGCTGACCGGGGCGCTCAACGTGATCGAGCGCCACTTCTGGGACGAGGAGCAGGGCCTGCTGGTCGAGTCCTGGGACCTGCCCTGGGATGCCTGCGAGCCCTACCGCGGCGCCAACAGCAACATGCACGCCGTCGAGGCGTTCCTCGCGGCCGGCGACGTCACCGGCGACCCGATCTGGCACCAGCGGGCGCTGTGGATCGTCCGGCGCATCGTCCACGTCCACGCCCGCGCCGCCGACTGGCGCCTGGTCGAGCACTTCGACACCGGGTGGACCCCGCGGTACGACTACAACCAGGAGCGGCCCGACGACCCGTTCCGCCCGTACGGCGCCACCGTCGGCCACTGGTTCGAGTGGGCGCGGCTGATGCTCGGGCTGCGCGCGAGCCTGCCCGACCCGCCCGGCTGGCTGCTCGAGGACGCCGAGGCGCTGTTCGCCGCCGGCGTCCGGGACGGCTGGCACGCGGACGGCTCGCCGGGCTTCGTCTACACGGTGGGCTGGGACGGCGCTCCGGCCGTCCGCGCCCGCATGCACTGGGTCGCCGCCGAGGCGATCGCCGCCGCCGCCGTCCTGCACCGGGTCACCGGCAAGGCCGAGTACGAACGCTGGTACCGCACCTGGTGGCAGTACGCCGAGGAGGCGATCCTCGACCGCGCCCGCGGCAGCTGGCACCACGAGCTGGACCCGCAGAACTCCCCCGCCGCAACCGTCTGGCCCGGCAAGCCGGACGTCTACCACGCCGTGCAGGCCACCCTGATCCCGCGGCTTCCCGCCGCACCCGCGATGGCCGAGGCGCTGCGCCGGAAGCTCGCCTGACGTCCCGTCAGATCCAGATGCCCCGACCCGAGAAGGACCGAACGTGATCACAGTCGTCGGCGAAGCCGTCATGGACCTGGTGCGGTCCGGCCAGGGTCAACCCACCGCGCACCCGGGCGGCAGCCCGGCCAACGTCGCGGTCGGCCTCGGCCGCCTGGGCAACGACGTCGCACTGCTCACCCGCCTCGGTCCCGACGCCCACGGCACCCGGCTCGCCCGCCATCTGGTCGGCAGCGGCGTCACCCTCGCGGCGGGGGCCGTGGACGAGCACCCCACCAGCACCGCACTCGCCCACACCGACGAATCGGGCTCCGCGACCTACGAGTTCGCCATCACCTGGCAGCTCCCGGACCTGGACCCGGACGAGCTGCTCGCGGGGAGCCCCTGCCTGCACACCGGTTCGATCGCGGCCACGCTGGAGCCCGGCGCGAGCACCGTCCGCCGCCTGGTCGAGCGGGCCCGCGGCCGCCGGACCGTCTCGTACGACCCCAACTGCCGCCCGTCGCTGATGGGCGACCCCGAGCAGGCGCGCACCCGGATCGAGTCGCTGGTCGCCTCGGCCGACGTGGTCAAGGCCAGCGACGAGGACCTCGCGTGGCTACGGCCCGGGCAGGACGTCGTCGACGTCGCCCGGCGGTGGCTGGCGCTGGGCCCGTCGCTGGTCGTCGTCACCCGGGGTGCGGCCGGCGCCGTCGGGGTCTGCCGCGCGGGAACGGTGGAGCAGCGGGCCCGGAGGGTCACGGTCGCCGACACCGTGGGCGCGGGCGACGCGTTCATGGCCGGCCTGCTCGACGCGCTGCACCGCCATGACCTGCTCGGCCCGGAGAACGCGGACCGCCTGCACGGGATCGACACCGCCACCCTCGCCGAGCTGCTGGACACGGCGTCCCTGGTATCCGCCTTCACCTGCACCCGGCCGGGCGCCAACCCACCGACCGCCGAGGAGCTGGCCGCCTACCGGGCGAGCATCCGAAGCAGCACTCCCGCAGGAGGCCACTCCGGGGCCTGACCCCACCGCCCCGAGTGCCCCGCAGCCTCCCCGCGCCGGAGCTGCCGGACCTTCGCCCAGCGGGTCCGGGCAGTCACCCGACCTGGTGAAAGTGCGGTGTGGACACGAACCCCCCTGCGTGCACGGTCGTTGACCTCCGGAGGCGCACCACTCACTCGCGCCTCCACCGTGCCGTGAGGAGGACCGGAATGCCGGGCAGCACGACGAGGACGGACTCGTGGTTGTCCGAGGTGGGCGCCTTCGTCCGCACGGACGTGGAGGGTTACCTGGCCTCGCACCCGGAGGACCGCTACCCCGATGTGCTGGTGGAGCGGTTGCGGCAGCTCGGGGTGTTCGGGGTGACCGTGCCCGAGGAGTACGGCGGGTCGGAGCGGCCCGCGCGGGAGGTGGCCCGGCTCGGGTACGAACTGGGCCGTGGATGGCAGTCCTTGGCCGCGCTGGTGGGGACGCACCTGAAGCTCTGCCGGCAGGTGCTGGCGCACGGCACCGAGCAGCAGAGGCGGCAGTGGCTGCCGCTGATGGCCGGTGGCGAGCGGGTGTTCGCGCGCGCCTTCCACGAGCAGGGCGTCACCGACCCGGCGGCGCTGCGGAGCACGGCCGAACTCCACGGCGGCACCGGCCGGTTGAACGGACACAAGAGCTGGGTGACAAACGCCCGGCACGCCGACGTCATCGTCGCCGTCGTCCGTTCCGGCGCGGCCACCATCGGGGTCCTGACCGATCCCCGGCGGCCCGGTGTCGAGATCGGCGCGGAACTCCCCCGCCCGGGGATGCTGGGCGTCTCACTGGCTGAAGTCACCTACCAGGACTACGAGTTCGACCCGGACACGGAGGTCATCGGCGGTGCGGGCCACGACCTCACGGAGGCGCTGCGCGGCTACGACGTCACCAGCTATGTCGCCCGCGCGCTGGGCTCGGCCGACGCCGTCTACGAGTGCGCGCTGCGCTTCGTCCGGGAGTCCGCCCCCGGCCGACCGCCGAGGGCCGGCGGGGCCATCGGGCTGAGGGTCGGCGAGCTGGCCACCCGACGGGCGGCCATGCACGCGGTCTGGCAGTGCCTCGTGCAGCCCACGGAGGGCGGCCACCCGCCGCTCACCTCGGGCGCGGCGAAGGTCATCACCACGGCGGCCTTGCAGGAGCTCGTCCGGGCGGCCGCCGTGCTGTGCGGCGGAGCGGGCTACGCCGGCCCCCTCGCCTGCCTGGGCCGCCACTACCGGGACGCCCTGGCCCTGCCGATCATCGGTACCCCCAACGACACCCTGCTCTCCCTGATCGGCGAGCGGGAACTGGCCGGAGAGGACGCGTAGCGGATCCATGGAGCTCTACCGAGAGGACGAGAGCGTCGTCCGGCGCTACGCCGAGCACCTGGAGGGCGTCGACCCCGACGTCCTGCGCCGGGTCTCGCTGCGCGAAGGGGCCCGCATCGTGCGGCTGCCTTCGTACCGACGCGTCGGCATCGACGTGCTGGACCTGTCCACCCTGTCCACCACGGGAACCTTCAAGGACTGGGTGGCCTGCGTCGCCGTCGCCCGCGCGGTGCGGGACGGCCACCCCGTCGTGGCGGCCCAGAGTTCCGGCAACACCGCGAACGCCCTCGCCACCTACGCCTCCCGCGCCGGTATCCGCCTCGTCGCGCTGCACCCGCCGGCCTCCCGGCGCCGGATCCACCCCCGGTTGGCCCGCCGTCCCGGGGTGACCTTCGTCGAGGTAAGTGCTACGGAGCACGAGATCAAGGAGATCCTGCGCGACGCCACGCGGGCCACCGCCACCCCGTCGCTGCCGGTCCTGCGGGACCAGTTCGAGGGCAACAAGCTGCGCGCCCACTTCCTGCGGGACGCCGGGCGGGCGGTCGGCCACGGCTGGGACTGGCACGTGCAGGCGCTGTCCAGTGCCTACGGGCCGCTGGGCTTCTACCGGGGCCTGGCCGAGGCGTATCCCGCCGGGCACGCGGAGCCGCGCTTCCTCGGGGTGCAGCAGGAGGCCGTCGCCCCGTACGTCCGGGCGCTCACCGGCACCGTCACGGAACCGGGAGCGGAGATGCTCGAACCCACCCTGTTCCGCAAGGTCCTCACCCCCGAACTGATCGCCCAGGTGCGGGACATCTGCCACCGGACCGACGGCGCGGTGCACTGCCTGCCGAACCAGGACTACCTGAGCCGGGAGGCGAAGGCGATCGACCTGCTGTCCGGGGCCGGCGTCGAGGTCACCCCCACCCCGGAGGGGCAGCCGGTGGAACGGGCGGGCCTGTACTCGCTCGCCGGAACGCTCCAGGCGATCGACGACGGCACCATCCCGCCGGGCGACCGGGCGCTGGCCGTCTACACCGGGGGATCGGGCCCGTCGACGGAACCGTACGTCCCGCAGCACGTGGTGACCCGGGAGGAGGCCACGGACCTGCTCAAGGAGCTCCTGACCCGCGAGGCTTCGCTCTGAGGACCGGGCGGAGGTGCCGCGTGGTCCTGCGAAGTTACGCAGTGTCGCCCTCAAGCCCTCCCCCGACACACTCTGTCAACGGCCCGAGGATCTCCACCCGGCTAGCCTCTCCCCCATGACCACGCCGAGCTTCCGTACGCACACCCCCACCGCCGATCTGCGGCCCGACCCCCTGGACCCCGCCCAGATCGTCTCCGGCAGCCCGGAGGTCAGCGGCAGGATCCTCTACGAGTCCCCGGACGGCCGGCACCTTCGCGGCATCTGGCAGATCACCCCCGGCGTGGTCACCGACGTCGAGGCGGAGGAGATGTTCACCGTCGTCACCGGCCGCGCCACCATCGAGATCGAGGGTGGTCCCACCCTGGACGTCGGGCCGGGGGACTGTGTCGTCCTGCGCGAGGGCGACCGCACCACCTGGACGGTCCACGAGACGCTGCGCAAGACCTACGCCCTCACGCTCCCGGCCGGCTGAGGCCCGTCCTCGTTGCGCAGGTTCAGGTGCCGGTGGGCCGGTCGAGGTAGCGGGCCGTCAGGAGGTGGGAGAAACCCATGATGGTCTCCTGCGGGCTGATGCCGGTGGCGCCGGGGAGGACGCTGGCGTCGCAGAGGTGGAGGTTGGTGAAGCCGTGGGGGCGGCCGTGGGTGTCGCAGACTCCGCCGTGGGCGGGTGGGCCCATGCGGCAGGAGGCCATGGCGTGGACGGAGATCAGGTCCCAGGTCTCGGGGCGGGTGCGGAGGGCGAAGTCGGCCGCCTGGGCGGGGGTGGTGAGTGCGGCGGGGGCGGGTGGGAGGAGTTCGACGGCGCCGGCGGTGAGGAGGAGGTCGGCGGTGTGGCGGAAGGCGGTGCGGAGGAGGTCGCGGTCGGCGTCGGTGAGGTGGTGGCGCAGGAGTGCGCCGAGGCCGGGGACGGCCAGGAGGCGGGCGGTGCCCTGGACGCTCACCTGGGTGGTGTAGACGGCGAGGTGGTCCAGGTGGGAGAGCATCCGGTCGACGGTGCCGGCGGGGTGGGCGGCCAGGGCGGCGGCGAGTGAGCCCGGGGTGAGGTTCCCCGGCATCACCCGGACGCCCTGGTCGGCGAACTCCTGGAGTTGGGCGGTGAAGATGGTGCCCTCGGTGGCGCGGACGGGCTCCCTGAAGCGGGCCACCGTACGGAAGTTGACGTGGAGGGCGATGGCGCGGCCCGGGCCTCGGCCGCCGATGGCGCTGCGCCGTAGCAGCAGCGGGCTGCCGATCGGGCCTGCCGCCAGGAAGACGGTCTGCGGGAGGTAGCGCAGTCGTCGGCCGTGGTGAAGGGCGTGCACGACCGTGACGCGGGTGCCGTCGTGTTCGAGGCGGAGGACCCGGGTGTCGGGCTCGATGACCGCGGCGAGCCGTTCGGCGGCGGGCAGGTAGGTGACCAGCATGCTCTGCTTGGCGCCGGTGGGGCAGCCGGTGACGCACCGGTTGGCGTGCCGGCAGCCCCGGACCGCGCGGCGAGCCGGTGCCCAGCGCCAGCCGAGCCGGTCGGCGGCCTGGGCGAGCAGCACCGAGTCGTGGTTCCCCCGGCCGGGCGGCTGGTCGATGACGCCGAGGCGCCGTTCGGCCTCGGCCAGGTGGGGGGCGAGGTGGTGGGCGCGGAAGCCGTCGACGCCCGTGGAGGCCCAGTGTTCCAGCAGGTGGTCGGGAGGGCGCCAGAACAGCCCGCCGTTGACCACGGTGGTGCCCCCGACGCAACGGCCTTCCCCGAAGGGGATGGTGGGCGCGCCGTGGATGGGCACCAGGCCGCCCTGACGGTAGAGCAGGCGCAGGTTCTCGGCCGGGGACGCCCGGGTGATCCGCTCCTGCGGGACGAGCGGGCCCTCCTCGAGGACGCGGACCTCCCGGCCCGCACCGGCGAGTTCCAGGGCGGCGGCGCCGCCTCCGGCTCCGGAGCCGATCACCAGGGCGTCGCAGTGGATGGTGTCCCTGGTCATGCGCGCTCCTGCCGTGCCGCGGCAGGGGGCCCGTCCAGGGCTCTGTCCAGGGGTCCGTCCAGGGCTCCGTCCAGGCCTCCGTGCAGCGCCAACACGAGGCTCACCCGCAGCAGTTCGGCGAATCCGGGCACCGTGGACAGCCGGTCGGCGACCCGCCGCGTACGGGCCAGGTCCGGAGTGCCCGGGAGCCGGCCGGTCGGGTCGGCGAGGAGGGCGGCCGCCGGGAACAGCCGCATCAGCAGGGCGAACACCAGGCGGTACGGCCTCGGGAGCGCGGCCAGAGTGGCGGCCGTGTGGCGGACGGCGGCGGCCTGGCGGGACGGTTCGCCCAGGGCCGTGCAGCGGCCCGCCCAGAGCGGCGGGAGCCCGGCGGAGCGTACGCGCCGCTCCCAGGCCCGTACGCGGCGGTGCTCCTCGGCGGGCGGACGGGCCCTCATGCGGTGGCCTTCTCCCGGACCAGGCCCGCCAGGAGTCGGGGCATCCCCTTGGCCAGAACGGCGTCCAGGGCCTCCAGGAAGACGTCGACGTCGGAGTCCTCGGCCACCAGCGGGGGCGCGGCGATCAGGGGGAGGTCGTGGTTGGAGCCGTAGTAGGTGAGCACCCCGTGGTCGCGGTAGAGGGCGCCGACCACGGCGGCGGTGGCCAGCTTGGCCCCGGCCTGCGGGTCGCGCGCGAAGGAGGACGGCAGCAGGTGCAGCACGTGTTCGAGGGCGGCCGGGCCGTGGCGCAGGACGACGCCCTGGAGGGCGCCGGTGCCGCGCACGTCGGCGATCAGGTGCGGGTGGCCGGCGGCGAGGGCGGTGAGGCCGCGGTGCAGCCGTTCGCCGAGGTGGCGGCCTCTGGCGGGGTAGTCGTCCTCGACGGCGATCGCCACGGCCTCCAGCGCGGTGACCGTCTCCTCGCCGAAGCCGTAGTAGGTGGTGCTGTGCAGGGTGGCGTCGGGGAGCGAGTCGTAGGCCCGGCGGAAGACGGGCTCCCTGGCCACGTAGCCGGAGATGGACGCCTTGCCGCCGCCGAAGGACTTGGAGGTGGTCACCACGTCCGGGAGCAGGCCGGGGTGGCGCATGAAGTGGAACAGCGATCCGGTCCTGCCCCAGGAGGTGTAGACCTCGTCGAAGATCAGGACGATGTCGTGCAGGGTGCACAGCCGGCGGGCCTCGCGCAGGAACTGCTCCGAGCACTCGCGCAGGCTGGAGGCGCTGAAGGGTTCCAGGACCAGCGCGTAGACGTCGCTCCCGCCCTCGGGCGTGGTGTGCCGCTCCAGGGCGAGTTCGAGGGAGGCGAGGTCGTCGAAGGCGAAGCCGTCCGTGCCGGGGATGCGCGGGAAGGAGAAGTGCACCTCCGGGGAGGCGGTCAGGCTCCCGGCGCCGAGCAGCTTGCCGTGGAAGGCGATGTCGGAGTGCAGGACGGTGCCGCGATGGCCGCGGTGGTACTTGTAGGCCATCTTGAGGGCGCCCTCGACGGCCTCCGCGCCCGAGTTGGGGAAGTAGCTGACGTCGAGGTCCCCGGGCAGCAGCTGGGCCAGGTTGTGCCCGAGCGCGGCGACGTACGGGGAGAAGTAGTTCTTGTGCACCTCCATGCGCCGCAGTTCCTGGAAGCGCCGGCGGGCTGCCAGGATGCGGGGGTGGTTGTGGCCGTGGTTCAGGACGCCGATGCCGCCGGTGAAGTCCAGGACCCGCCGCCCGTCGCGCAGGGTGATCCAGCAGCCGGAGGCGCTGTCCACGACGTCGCGGCCGAATCCGAAGGCGGAGAGGAGCGTCACCTGGCCCCGGCTGACGTGGCGGCGGTAGAGCTCGTGCACGCGCTCGATGGGCATCCGCTCGCAATCCTCGGTGCTGATCAGGGAGTTCATGGCGTCCACTCCTCGGGGGCGCTGCTGCGGGCGGTGCTGACGGCCGAGCTGGTGACGGCCGAGGTGGTGACGGCCGAGCTGCCGACGGCGGCCACGCATCGGGCGGTCCGGATCCGGTCGGCGATCAGGCGGCCGACGTGGCGCCCCTGCCGTACGGCGTAGTTGGTGCCCCGGTCCTGCGGGTAGACCTGGGCCATGCTGGCCAGGTAGAGCCCCGGCACGTCGGTCTCCGTCGCCGGGATGCGGTCGGAGTAGTGCGGGGTGATGACCGGCTGGGCGTGGTCGGCGCGCCAGACGTGGTGGGCCCGGACCCACTCGCGCCGGAACTGCGGGAACATCCGGCGCAGGTGCGGGAGGCTGGCCCGGAACACCGCCTCGTCGTCCATCCGGTACAGCTCGGCGCTGGTCGGGAGGTAGGCGGACAGGTAGACGAGGTGACGCCCGGCGTAGGCGCCGGAGCCTTCCAGGTTGGTGTGCTCGATGACGCCGACGAAGGGGAAGGAGGGGTCGGTGACGTTGAGCCAGTAGGTGTCCGACAGGGACCGGTCGGTCTGCAGCACCAGGCACAGGTTGGCGAGGTAGGGGATCTCGGACAGGCGCCGGCGGACGGCGGGCACGTCCGGATGGGGCGGCGGCCCGGCGGGGGCCGGGGCGGAGGCCGGGGCGGGGGCCGGGGCGGGGGCCGGGGCGGGGGCCGGGGCGGAGGCGAGGAACCCGGCGAGCAGGTCCGGCGCCGTGGTGGCCAGCACCCGCCGTGCGGGCAGGACGCCTCCGTCGGTGCGGACCCCGCACACCCCGCGGGCGTCGGTCAGCACCTGCCGCACCGGGGTGCTCGTGCAGATCCGGACCCCCAGCTCGGTGAGGCGCGCGACCCACGCGTCCAGCAGGGCGGCGCAGCCACCGCGCAGGTAGTACAGGACCTCGCGGCCGCTGTGCGACCGGCTGCCGCCGCGCAGGTGGAGCTTGGTCCACATCCAGGTGGCGCCGACCTCGGACGCGTACTGGCCGAACTTGCCCTCCAGCAGCGGGCGCCAGACCGTCTCGTAGACCTGCGGGCCGCTCAGCTCCAGCAGCCACTCCCGCGCTGTGAGGTCCTCCAGGTCCCGCCAGTGCTTCACCTGGTGGGCGCGCACCGCGGACCAGCCCAGCCGGACCCGGTCGGGCAGCGGCAGGGGCGCGAACCGCAGCACGTCCCACGGGCTCGACAGCCGGTAGACCGAGTTCGCGTAGTAGACGCCCGTCCTGGTCCGGTGCGGCTCGAGCAGGTGGGAGCAGCCGAGTTCCGCGCACAGCCCCCGGATCTCCAGGTCGGAGGAGAACCAGTGGTGGTAGAAGCGTTCGAGCCGGGCTCCCCCGACCTCGAACGACCCCGCCAGGCCGCCGACGTACGGCTCACGCTCCAGCACCCGGCAGGGCACCCCGGCCAGGGCCAGCTCATGGGCGGCGGCCAGGCCCGTGAACCCGCCGCCGATCACCAGGACCTCGTCGCCGGGCGCCGGGGGTGCGCTGTTCTCGGGCATCGCTGCTCCCCTCGATTCCTCCGGTGCGCTGTCGCGTCCGGAGGCGATGGGTACGGGAGGTACTACGGGAGGTGTGGAAGGAGCGGGGGGGCGTACCGTCCCGCCGAGGGGGACACCGCCACATGGGGAGCTCACAGGGGACCGCCGCAGGCGATTCAGGCTCCCAGAGGACCGTAGCACCGGGCCCGGCACCCGGCCTGCGGAGAGTGCTTCGGGTTGCTCCGGCCGTCGCGCGGCCGACATCATCGAGAAGAGCGATGCCGTACGAGAAGGCCCTGCGGGAACGTCATGCAGGAAGGCGACGACCATGCACGCCACGCCACAACAGCCGCTGCGCTACGCCGTCGGACTGCCCAACCGGCGCGAGTACGCGGATCCCCGCCTGCTCCGCGACCTGGGAGTGCTGGCGGAGCGGTCCGGCTGGGACGGCTTCTTCCTCTGGGACGGCCAGGTCGCGGAGCACCCCGACGAGCACCTCACCGACTCCTGGACCACCCTGGCCGCCGTCGCCGCCGGCACCGAGCGCCTGCGGCTCGGCGTCATGGTGAACGTGCTCGCGCTCAAGCGCCCGGCCGAAGTCGCCCGCGCCACCGTCGCGTTGGACCTTCTCAGCGGTGGACGGCTGGTCTTCGGCGCCGGACTCGGGTCCTCCCCCGCCGAGTTCGAGGCGCTGGGCGAGGATCCGGACCCGCGGGTGCGGGCGGAGAAGCTGGACGAGGCGCTCCAGGTCCTCGAAGGGCTGTGGACGGGCCGCCCGTTCACCTTCCACGGCCGCTGGTTCACGGTCACGGACCTCACCTTCCAGCCGGTGAGTCCGCAGCGGCCGCGCATCCCGGTGTGGATCGCCGGCACCTGGCCCTCGCGGCGGCCCATGCGGCGGGCCGCGCGCTGGGACGGCGTCTTCCCCACCCGGGCGGGGGTGGGCCACACCGAGATGATGCCCCCGGCGGACCTGGAGGCCGTGGTCGCGTACGTCCGCGCCCAACAGGCCGTCCGGAAGGGGCGGTTCGACGTCGTCATGGAGGGCCGGACGTCCGGACTCCGGCGGGACGAGGACGCGAGGGTCGTCGCCCCGTACCGGGCGGCGGGGCTCACCTGGTGGGTGGAGAAGCTGGGCTGGTTCCGGGGCCCGGTCGACCTCGTCCGCACCCGGATCGGCTCCGGCCCTCCGCGCCCCGCCGACACCGCGTGAGCCCGCCCCGCCGGAGGCGATCCGGCGGGGCGGGCTCAGGTGGCGGCTACAGGCCCAGGTTGCCGAGCGCCGTCGTCCAGTTGCTCGCGATGGCGCTGCGGGCGGCGGACAGGGTGACGCGGCCGCCGCAGACCGCGTTCTTCAGCTTGGTCTCGACGGAGTCCTTGCTCGTCGCGGTCTGGGTGCCGTAACGCGGCTCGGGCCACAGGTTGTTGGGGTCGCGCGGGGCGCCGCCGAGCTCGAGCGGGACGAGGTGGTCCTCCTCGTAGTCCGCGGTGTTGGTGTCCGAGTAGCCGTACTGGGCGATCTGCTGCACCTTGAGGGCGTTGGTGTAGCTCGTCGGCGGGCGCACGGTGGCCGTCCAGCCGGAGACGCAGATGGTCGAGTTGATGGTCGACTGGGTGACGTCCGGGTTGTACGCGCCCGGCGTACACGTCGGGTCGGGCAGCGGGAGGTACGCCTGCGAGCAACTGGCGCTGAGCGTCGTGGCCTTGACCGGGGCGGCCTTCGCGGGGGTGGCCTGCGCGGTGCCGCCGGCGAGCCCGGCGAGGGCGAGACCGAGGACGGTCGCCGAGGCGACGACGGTGAAACGCTGACGGTTCATCATGAGGACGCGACTCCTTGGCCGGCCCGGCCGGGGCGCCGGGCGACTGGACCCCATCTCAGCACCGGGCGGGCGGCCGGCGTCAGACCCCGGACGGTGAACGATGTGTGACAACGTGTAAACGTCAGCAGGCAGCAATCTCCACCCCGTCACGCCCGAGCAGGCGGGGGCCCGCTACAGGCCGATGACCGTGCCGGGCGGGTGGTCGCGGCTGGCGGTGAGGAGGCTTTCGCCGACGGCGGTGAGCTGGTGGAGGACGGCTCTGCCGTTGCGGGCGGTGGTGATCAGGCCGGCCTCGCGGAGGACTTGGGCGTGGCGGGAGGCGACGGGGCTGGTGGTGCCCAGGTGCTGGGCGAGGCCGGAGGTGGAGGTGGGCACGCGCAGGGCCCGTAGGGCGGCCGCCCGGCCGGCGCCCAGGAGGGTGGCGAGCGGGTCGCGCGTCTGGCGGCGCTCGGCGGTGCCGAGGCGGGCCGGGTAGACGAGTACGCGGCAGCCGGCCGGTGTCACGGATGCGTGGGTCCTCAGGTGTCCGAACGCGCAGGGCATCAGGACGAGTTCGCTCGGGATGCCGGTGCTCGGCCGGGTGTCGCGGTCGACGGAGGTCAGCAGGGCGAGCGGCCCGAAGTCCTCCTCCAGCTGGGTGCGGTAGGCCAGGTCGTGGTGCAGGTGGTGGGCGATGCGCGGCCGCCAGTGGTCGGCCATGGTCGCGCGGAAGGTGTCGGCGATCCCGTCGACGATGCTCCGCAGCGCGCGGTCCTCGTCGTTGCGCAGGGCCTTCACCAGGCGGCTGGCCCAGTCGCAGTGGGCCGAGTGGGCGGGGCAGGTGGGTCCGCAGTCGGCGGCCAGGCGGGCGCCGAGGAAGTGGGGCGGGGCTTCGCGCAGGCGCTCCAGTTCGTGGCTCAGGGATGGTCTCCCGGCCCTGCTGAGGGTGGTCAGCGGGACGAAGACCGCGCGGTCGGGCTGGGCGCGGTTGACCAGGGCGGTGAGGCGGCGTCCGGTGGTGTCGAGCTGCCCCTGGACGGTCTGCCACCAGCGCTGTCGCAGTGGGGAGCGGCGGCTGCAGGGGCCGTCGTGCAGTGCGTGGATGAACTGGGCCAGCGGCGACACGACGAATGTCGGAGCCCCGGGATCGTCGGCCGCACGGTCGGGCACGGGCATGCGTTTCCCCTCCAAGCGTCCTTGTGGGGGCGGTCGTTCCTCAGTAGCACGTGGCCCGGCCGGTGTCGACCCCTGGCGCCGCCGGCCGGACGGCGCCGAGCACCCGGTTCGGCCGGCGACCTGCGGGCGCGGCCGCGCCCGCCCGTCAAGGCCCCGCCGCTACAGGTCCTGGTGGTAGGCGCGCTCCAGGTCGGTGATGAAGTGGTCGAAGGAGCTGGCGGCGAAGTCGGTCCAGGCGCCGATCTCGAGGATCGGGACGCGGCGGAGTTCGACCAGGATCTGCTTGCGGTCGCCGGTCGCGGGGCCGCCTTCCTGGGTGGGGGCGCCGATGTCGACCGGGTCCAGCATGCTGGCCCAGACCGGGTCCTTGCCGCCCATGATGTCCGTGACGATCTTGCGGGCGATCCGCATGGACTGCTCGTCCTCCTCCAGCTCCCCGCCGAGCTCGTCGCCCAGGTCGGTGAGCAGGCTCACCACGGCCGCCGCGTTGACCCCGGCGCCGATCACGCCGTCGTCCGCCAGGCTCTGCCAGAGGTGGCCCATGTGGGTCTTGAGCAGGACGGGCTGGTCCTTGGGGAGCTTGGTCTTGTACATCGTCTGGTGGACGACGGCCGCGGCGATGGCCTGGAGCATGCCCTGCACACTTCCCAGCTTCTCGCCGGACGGGTCGGGCGCCATCCTGAACGTCTCGGCGAGGCGGGCGGGGTCGAGTCCCTGGATCTTCGCGGCCACCTCGCCGTTGACGGCGATCTCGTTCTTGGTCCTGGAGGACCGCCAGAACTTCTCGTTGGCGCCGTAGAGTTCGTCGAAGTGCTCGTCGTCGCCGGCGGCCCGCTGGTACAGCGCGGGCAGGGAGTCCAGCGGCACGTCGGGGTTGACCTGCGGCTGGCCCTTGGTGTCGGGGCTGTGGACGGTCACGTACACATCGCCGATCTCGAACGCCGGGGGCGTCTCGGCGTCCGCCGCCAGGTCGCGCGCGGCCACCACGCACAACTGCCGTGCCACCTTGGAGATCTCCTTCATGGCCACGGCAAGTTCTTCGCCGCTGCTGAAGGGCTTGGTGACGAACTCCAGGTTCTCGCCGTCCTGGACGACGTACCAGAGGCCGCTGTCCGCGCCGTAGTGGCTGACCGCGACCTCGTACACCTCGGTGTCCGAGTCGGACTCCGATTCCGACCCGCCGGACGTCTTGACGGTCACCTCGCTGTCCAGTTGCTGGAACTCGAAGCCGATCCTGGCCGGAGTCGCGGCCCGCTGGACGAATCCCTCGGCGGCGCCGTGGCCGTGGCCGTCCTCGATCATCTCCGCCACCCGCTGTACGGGGGCCGGGCCGGCCATCACCCTGGTCGCGTTGGCCTCGGCCGCGCGCTCGAAGCTGTCGCCGGGGTCGCTGACGCGCAGGCCGGAGCCGTTGTCCGCACCGGCGACGGGGCCCTGGCGCTGCTGGATCACGTGGGTCAGCTCGTGGGCGAGGGTGTGCTTGTCCGCTCCCCCGGCGCCGATGACCACATGACTGCCGCTGGTGTAGGCCCGGGCACCGACCTCCGCGGCGGAGCGCTGCGCCGTGCTGTCGTCATGGACGCGGACGTCCCCGAAGTCCGCGCCCAGCCGGGCCTCCATCTCGGTGCGGGTCGCGGCGTCCAGAGGCCGCCCGGCGGAGCGCAGCACCTCGGGGACGGCCGAGCGCTGCACGGCCTGGCGGAGCCTCTGCCCGACCGCCGCGTTCCCGATCATGCG
The DNA here is from genome assembly GCF_044455705.1 of Kitasatospora sp. NPDC051170. Taxonomy (NCBI): domain Bacteria; kingdom Bacillati; phylum Actinomycetota; class Actinomycetes; order Kitasatosporales; family Streptomycetaceae; genus Kitasatospora; species Kitasatospora sp. NPDC051170. The sequence continues at coordinate 608,414 of NZ_JBITFA010000001.1, forward strand.
CTGCAGGGCGAGCAGCGACATCGGGGCGGACGAATCGACGGCGGCATGGCGCGTCGGACGGTCGGGGGCCTCGCGATCGGACGCCTTGTCGGGAACGTTGCTGCGCACGGGAGGCTGACCCTTCGTCGGGGAGGCAGGCGACACCACTCCTGCATACCGCCGCCGCACCCCCGACGTGAAGGGCCATTCGCGCACATCTCGCCCCCACCGGGGCACTCCTGAGGGCCCGCCCGGGCAGCACCGGTGCGGGGGCGGTCGAGCCGGAACGGCAGCCGCAAGCCACTTCCGGGGCAGCCGGGCGGAGTTCGTCCGCCGCGAGACGGACCTCGTCATCCCGACGAACTACCTGCTGCCGCTGGACGGCCGGTGGATCGACGGCACCATCGACCACTGGGGCCGGGACCTGGGCCTGTCCGGTGACTACCACCGGTTCGCGGACGAGTACCTGGAGGCCCTGCCCGGGGATTGCCTGGTGGTCCGACTCCGCTTCCACTACTGACGCGGCACGGGATTCCCGCAGCCGCCGGGATGTCGCCACCAACCGGTTCCACGCTGCCCTCGCAGCCCTCGACCGTAACTGGATCCGCCCCCCGCTTGAACGCGTTCAGTTTTCCTGCGACGATATCGACCTCAGGGGAGCGAGGGGGTGAGTACCGATGGGGCTGGTCCTGCGGGCCGAGAGCGCCCTGGCGTGGTTCCTTCGCGCGGCGGCCGGATACCTGACCGCCCTCGCGTGCGGCTGCGCAGCGGTGGTCGGCGGGTTCGCCCCCTTCAGGGAGATCGATGGGGACTTCGCCGGTCTGGGACTGTTCCTGCTGACGTTTGTCGGCCTCCCCTCGCTGGCCCTGCTCCTGTTGACAGCCCCCATGCGTGAGGGCGACCTTCACAGGCCCGTACTGGCCATCACCCTGTGTGGACCAGCGATGTTCGCCGGATTCTTCCTCGGCGTCTGGTGCCTGCTCGGTCTGATCCTGTTCCAACTCGGCTTCGTGGGCTTCCTCTTGCCGTCCCCACGCCTTCGGCTCGTCAGCCGACCCGACCGCCTCCACCGCTGACCAGGAGCGGGCCATCGCGACGCCGCCCCGCCAGGACGCCTCCCGAAGGCATAATTTCCGCGGTGGGTGGCACCTTTGTGGACTACCGTTCGGGCGGTGAGCTCCTCTGACACCGACCTCGACGCGCCGGCCGGCGTGACCGTCCGCTGCCGGGACAATCACGCCGTCAGCGTGCGGCTCCGCGACTCCTCCCGGCCTGACGAGGACCGCGTGCTGTACGCCGTCGAGGCGGCGGCGCCGGGGCTGGCCGTGCGCGTTGACGAGGTGGTCGCCTGGAGCCGGGGGGAAGGGCTGGCGCCGTTTCTGGAGGGCTCGCGGCCGACTTCCGCGGGTGGGAGGGGCGGCGGGTCTGGCGGACCCTCGACCGCGACCTCACCGTCGACGCGGTCTTCCGCTCCGGCGGGCATGTCGGGCTGACCTGGGCTCTTCGCCCGTGGCGGGGTGCGGCCGGGGGCTGGGAGGCGTCCGTCACGACCTGGCTCGAGGCCGGTGAGCAGATGTCCGCCCTGGCGGCCGAGGTCCGGCACTTCCTGATGTGGTAGGACGGCGGCCGGGGTTGATGCGGCCACACAGGTGTCAGCCGATGACGGCGACCGGGCCGTTCCAGGCGTTCTGGTCGATGGTGAGGGCGGAACCGCCGTAGGTCTCCTGCTTGTTGACGGCGTACTGGTGGCCTCGGCGGGCGCCGCTCCACTGGGCGGCGGGGAAGGGGTAGGTGCTGGTGGTGTCGGCGGTGCCGTCGTAGAGGGCGTACCAGAGGGCGTCGGGGAGGTTGGGGGCGCCGGTGGTGGCGGCCTGGCTCATGGCGAGGGCGCTGGACTTGCTGAAGCCGTAGAAGCCGGCGAAGTAGCCGCGGGAGTGGAGGGCGGCGTCCCATGCCTGGACATAGGTGAGGACGGCGGCGCTGCAGGCGGTGTCGGCGGCGTTGTACGCCTCCATGTCGAGGTAGACGGCGCTGCCGGCGCCCATGCCGAGGGCCGCGGCGTGGGTGACGGCGTCGGCGCCGTCGGTGGTGCCGAGGGTGGCCGCGTTGGCGGCGGTGATGCGTTCGGGGTTGTTGGAAGTCTGGCAGGGGGGCTGGGCGCCGACGTAGAGGGGGATGAGCTGCCAGCCGGCGGCGTGGACGGTGCGGACCCAGGGGGCGGTCAGGTTGGGCTGGGCGCAGCCCCGGTTCTGGCCGCCGATGTAGACGGCGGCCGCGCCGTAGGGCGAGGTGCCGTGCCAGGCCTGCATGGTGGCGGCGGGCGGGGCGGTGCAGGTGTCGAACGCCTTGCCGGTGAAGACGGCCGGTCCGCGGGCGGGGGCGGGGACGTTGTCGGCCGGGGCGGCGGCGGCAGGCTGGCCGGGGGCGCCGGGGGTGGGAGGGGGTGTGGTCGAGGAGCCCGGGCGCGAGGGGGTCGCGGAGGCCGAGGCGGACTTGGTGGCCGTGGGTGAGGCGGACGGCGAGGCGCTCGGGGTGCCAGACGCGCCGGGGCTCGGCGAAACGGTGGTGGTGGTGGCGCTGTCCCCGGCGGCGGGGGCGGCTGCCGTGGCGCCGCTGCTCGGCGTGGAGCTCCCGGCCAGTGCCGTGACGGCGAACGTGGTGGCTCCGGCGGCGAGGATCACGCCGGCGGCGCTGAGCGCGATGGTCCGGTTGCGGCGGGTGGTGCTGCCGGGGTTGTGCTGGTGGGACACGTACCGTCCTCGGGAGGTGGCTGGGGAAGGGTGTGAAGCGGGGTCACGGCGGGCCGGGCGCGACGATATCGCCTTGATCGACTGCCCACCAATGCAGCCCCCGTTCACGCGCCCGTTCACGCGCCCGTCCACGTCCCGTCAGGGGGCTGGGCTGCGACTTGTCGCGCACATGCGCCTATGCTGCCACGGCTGACGACCGGCGCGGTTCGGCGTCGGCGGTACCGATGGCTGAAAGGGACGAGGCGATGCGCCGATACGGACGAGGCATGCTGTGGGGCGGGGTGGCGGTGCTGCTCGCCGTGGTGGTGGCGGGGGTCGTGGCCCTGTGGCCGGAGGACGGGAAGGACCCGCTGCCGGTGCGGGCGCGGGAGTACAAGCCCACGCAGGTCTGCCTGCTGACGCCGGCGGGCGGCCTGGCGGACGCGCAGTCGGCCCAGGCGTGGGCCGGTCTCCAGGACGCCTCGGCCAAGACCCACGTGCAGGTGCGGTACCTCGCGGCCGCCGGTGAGGACACCCCGGGCAACGCCGCCCCGTACCTCGCCTCGCTGGCGGTGGGCGGCTGCCAGGCCGTGGTGGTGGCCGGCGACACCGGGGTCCAGGCCGCGGTGCAGAGCGCGCACTCGTTCCCGAAGGTGCAGTTCCTGCTCCTCCAGGCCCAGGCCACCGCGTCGGCGGGCGGCAACACCAAGGGCCTGACGGTGTCGAGCCCTGCCGAGGCGCGGACGCAGGTGGCCTCGGAGGTCGAGCAGCTCACGAAGAGCTGACGAACGTTCCGGGACGAACGGGTGTCTGTTCTCCCGCCTCCTGCCGAACATCCACGAATCCGCAGGTCAAAGGGCTTGACTCGTACTTGACCGGCAGTCGACAAGCATGATGCACTCCGCATGATTTTTTTCATCTGAGCGTCGGTCACCGACCGAGACTTAGGGGTATCTCATGCGCGCGTGGAAGCCGGTTCGCCGGTTCACCGTATTCCGGAAGCGACACCGCTTCCGTCCTCTGATCAGACTGCTAGCGGTCACGCTGATCGTGACCCTCTCCACCGTCGGAGGCATATCCACGGCCGGGGCCGCAGAACGCGGATTCCCGGCCTTGTCTCTGTCCTGGGACCAGGTGAAGGACTGGTTCTCGGACGATCCGGGCAAACCGGGCTTCGGCCCGACGCCCCGCCAGCACGGAGGCAGCGCCGCCGGGAAGGGCCACAAGGCCACCACCGACGAGACCCGGGCCTCCGGCGGCCAGGGTCACGCTCCGGGCAAGTCCCCCAACGAGCTCGACGACTACGCCCCCCACCAGCGCAAGCCCGACCAGGGGGCGAGCGCCACGCAGAAGACGGGGTTCGACGCGCGCAGCAGCAAGCGCAACGCGGCGAAGTCCTCCAAGACGTCTGACGCGTTCGACAACGCCGACGGTTCAGTCACCCGGAACATTTCTCAGACGCCGATCAACTACCAGGACGCCTCGGGCAACTGGCAGAAGGTCGACACCAGTCTGAAGAACGGTGCGGGCGACGGCCGTTGGCACGAGACGGCCAACTCGGTCGCGGTGGACTTCGCCCCGAAGGCCGCCGACGCCTCGCTGGCGACCCTGAAGACCAACGGCGGCCACGCCCTGAGCTACGCGCTCGAGGGCGCGGCCCCGGTCACGGGTAACGCGAACGGGTCGGACGTCTCCTACCCGGGCGTCCTGCCCGAGACCGACCTGGTGCTGACCACCACGCCGAACGGTCTGAAGGAATCGATCGTCCTGCACTCGGCGAAGGCGGGCAACACCTGGACCTTCCCGCTGAACCTGGAAGGCCTGGCGCCGCACCAGCAGCAGGACGGTTCGATCAACCTGACGGACGCCGCGGGCAAGACGGTGGAGCAGATCCCGCCGGCCTACGCCTACGACTCCAAGGTCGACCCCCGCTCGGGCGACGCGGCCAGCACCAACGCCGTGCGCTACGAGCTGGTCAAGTCCGCGAGCGGCGGCACCGCGCTGAAGGTGACGCTGGACGAGTCCTGGCTGCGCAGCAAGGACCGCCAGTTCCCGATCACCGTCGACCCGACCGTGACCGACGGCTGGACGACCGCCTACGCCCAGAGCGGCAACAACAGCGACCACTCGTACGAGCAGTTCATCAAGATCGGCTCGTACGACAGCGGCACCAACAAGGCGAACAGCTTCATCAACCACTGGTACCAGAGCTGGGACGGCTCCGGCGTCACGGTCACCTCGGCCACGCTGAAGCTGTTCGAGACCTGGGCCTCGACCTGTGCGTCGCCGCAGCGCTTCGACGTCGCGCTGGTGACCCAGCCGTGGACGCCGAGCCAGGTCCAGGACTACCCCGGCCCGAGCTTCGGCGCGTCGATCGGCAACGCCTCGCCGACGCTGACCAACGCCTGCACCAACACCACCGCCAACCCGGCGGTCGGTGACTGGGTGTCGGTGCCGCTGGCCACCTCGGCCCTGCAGGGCTGGATGAACGGCACCACGCCGGACTACGGCCTGGCGGTCTACGCGGCCACCAACGACACCCTGCACTGGAAGAAGTTCGGTTCCTTCATGGACCCGAACAAGGGCCCGTACATGCAGGTCACCTACACCGGCAACTCCGGCCCGCAGGTGTACTCGCAGTACCCGAGCAACAACGCCGTCGCCTACACGACCACCCCGGAGCTGACCGCCTGGTCGGCGGGGGCGAACTCGACGGGCGCGAGCAGCACGCTCAAGTACCAGTTCACCGTCTACGACAACACCAACACCAAGGTCGCCGACTCCGGTCTGATCGCGGCCGGTGACTGGGTGGTGCCCGCGGGCAAGCTGTCCTGGGGCAAGACCTACTACTGGCAGGTGCAGTCCAACGACGCGAACCTGTGGTCGCCGTCGAACGGCCTGTACGCGCTGAACATCCAGGTGCCGCAGCCGCTGATCACCTCGGGGCTGTCGCAGAACAGCAGCGAGCACGGCTTCGACGCCTCGATCGGCAACTACACCACCTCCGACACGGACGCCGAGGTCTCCACGGCCGGTCCGCCGCTGTCGGTGGTGCGTGACTACAACTCGCGCGACCCGCGCTACACGGGCGCGTTCGGCACCGGGTGGTCGAGCGTCTTCGACTCCCGCGCCACCGAGCAGTACAACGCCGCGGGCGCGGTGACCGGTGTGGTCATCACCTACCCCAACGGCGCGCAGGTCGGCTTCGGCAAGAACGGCGACGGCAGCTTCAGCCCGCCGTCGGGGCGTTTCGCCACCTTCAAGTCCGTCACGGGCGGGTACTCGCTCACCGACAAGAACAGCAACGTCTACACCTTCACCCAGGGGCTGGGGGCGGGCGGCTACGGCGTCACGGCCATCACCGACGCCAACAACCGCTCGATCAACTACACCTGGGCGAACGGCCAGATCACCGACATGACCTCCCAGGTCTCCGGGCGCGCCCTGCACCTGACCTGGGCGACCCCGTCGGGGGCGAACGCGGCCCACGTGGCCACGGTCTCCACCGACTCGCTCGGCACCCCGGGCCCGCTGACGTGGACCTACAAGTACACCGGTGACCAGCTCACCGCGATGTGCCGGCCCACCGACGCGGTGCACTGCCACTCCTACGGGTACACCTCCGGATCGCAGTACCAGAACGCGATCATGGACCTCGGCCCGCAGAACTACTGGCCGATGTCGGAGGCCGCCGGTGCCACCACGGCCGCCGACGCCGTCATCGCCAACCAGGCCAACGGCAACGGCACGTACACCAACGTGGCCCTCGGCCAGGCCGGCGGTCCGCTGGCGGGCTCCAGCGCGACGGTGGCCGGGTTCAACGGCACGTCCTCGTACGTGACGCTGCCCCAGAACACCGCCAACGCGGCGAACTCCGGCGCGCTGTCGCTGTGGTTCAAGACCTCCACCGGTCCGGGCGTGCTGTACTCGTACGCCTCCACGCCGCTCTCGGCCGGCAGCGCGGCGGGCTACTACACGCCGTCGATCTACGTCGGCTCGGACGGCAAGCTGAACGCCGAGTTCTGGTACAGCGGCGGCACCGCCCCGATCACCAGCAGCGCGGCGGTCACCGACGGCAAGTGGCACCACGTCGTCCTGTCGGCGGCCGGCAACACGCAGTCGCTGTTCCTGGACAACAACCAGGTCGGCACCCTGTCGGGCACCGTGTCCATCCAGAGCGCGGTGGCCTTCGGCGCGAACCAGCCCTACAACTACGTCGGCGCCGGCTACCTCGGCGGCAGCTGGCCGGACCAGCCCAACACGGGCAAGGGCACGGTCAGCTACTTCAACGGCCAGATCGCCGACCTGGGCTGGTACAACCGCCCGCTGGTCTCGGCCGACGTCAACGCGCTGTACCAGTACGGCACCCACACGGCCAGCCTGCTGAACAGCGTCACCCGCCCCTCCGGCAAGGCGTTCACCGGCATCACCTACGACGCGGCGACCACCGCCGTCACCCAGGTGACCGACGAGAACGGCGGCGTCTGGAAGATCGGCGCACCGACGGTGACCGGCTCCTCCCAGACCTACCGCGGTTCCGTCCTGGGCAGCGCCCCGGCCGGGTACTGGCGCCTGGGCGACGCGGCCGGATCGGCCGCGGCGACCGACGAGGTCCGCGGCGGCACCGCCACCTACAGCGGCGTCACCCTCGGGTCCGCCGGTCCGTTCTCGGACAACACGGCGGCGGCCTTCAACGGCACCAGCTCTTACATCCAGCTGCCCAACACCGAGCACCTGGACAGCGGGCCCAACTCCGTCGAGATGTGGTTCAACATGCCGGCCGGCAACACCGGCGGCGGAACCCTCTTCGACTACGCCACCAACCCGCTCGGCAGCGGCCAGAGCTCCTGGGTCCCGTCCCTGTACGTGGGCACCGACGGCAAGCTGCGCGGAGCGTTCTGGGGCCTGCCCCAGATCACCACCGGCGCCCCGGTGAACGACGGCAAGTGGCACCACGTGCTGCTCAGCGGCAACGCGACCACGCTGAACCTGTACCTGGACGGCCAGTCGGCCGGCAGCTCCACCGGTACGTTCCAGCCGAGCTCGTCGAACTACGTCTACGTCGGCGCGGGCTACTCGTCCCAGTGGTCCAACGCCCCGAACAACGTGTGGGGCTACTTCCCCGGCTCGATCGCCGAGGTCGCGTTCTACAACTCCGCGCTGTCCGCGCAGGAGGACGCCACCCACTTCGCGGCGGGCAAGAACTCGACCGGCCTGCTGCCGGTGAAGTCCGTGGTGGTCACCGACCCGGTGAACGCCACGGAGACCACCCGGTACGACGTGGTCAACGGCAACCGCACCCTGTCCCACACCGACGGCGTGGGCAGCACGGTCAGCTACGGCTACGACACCAGCGGCTTCCAGAGCACGACCGTCGACCCGAACGGCGTCATGAGCCGCACCGGCCACGACCCGCGCGGCAACACCGTCTCCGTCAACAACTGCCAGAACCAGCAGACCAACACGTGCTCGACGCAGTACTTCACGTACTTCCCGGACGACACGAGCGCCCAGCTGACCACGGCGGACGCCCGCAACGACGTCATGCTCACCTCGCGTGACGGCCGTTCGGCCTCGGCCACCGACAACACCTACCTCACCTCCTACACCCTCGACGCGGCGGGCAACCACACCGCCGTCACCACCGCGGCCGTACCGGGCTTCCCGAACGGGCGCACCACCACCACGGTGATCTCGGACGGCTCCGCCACCTACCCGGCGGCGGACAGCGGCAACGTGCCCAAGGGCCTGCCGGTGTCCACCACCTCACCGGGCGGCGCGGTCAACTCGGTCGCGTACTTCCACAACGGCGACGTGGCCTCCACCACCGACCCGACGGGCCTGGTCACCAGGTACACCTACGACCCGCTGGGCCGGGTGCTGACCAAGACCGTCGTCTCGGACACCTACCCGAACGGTCTGGCCACCTCGTACGTCTACGACGGCGACGGCCAGGTGACGCAGGAGACCAACCCCGCGCTCACCGACCGCGTCACCGGGGCGATCCACACGGCGCAGGTCAGCACCGTCTTCGACTACGACGGCAACGTCACCTCGCAGACGGTCGCGGACACCACCGGCGGTGACTCACCCCGTACGCAGACCAGCGTGTACGACGCCTACAACCACGTGCAGTCGCGCACCGACGCCAACGGCAACGTGCCCGGCGCCACCAACGGCGGCACGACCACGTACAGCTTCGACGCCATGGGCGAGATGGTGAAGGAGGTCGGCCCGACGGGCACCACGACCACCTTCCAGTACGACGCCAACGGCCACCTGCTGTCGAAGACCCTCAAGGGCTACACGGGCGACCCGGTCGCTCCGTCCGCCGCCACCGACCTGGTGGAGTCCTCGCGCGCCTACGACCCGGCCGGCCGGCTGGCGTCGATCACGGACTCGATGGGCAACACCACCACCTACACCTACACGGACAACGGCCTGCCGGCCACCGTCACCAGAAAGGACCCGACCGGGCAGAGCTCCTTCCAGCTGTCGTCCAGCACCTACGACGCCGCCGGGAACCTGACCCAGAAGACCACCAACAACGGCGCCAGCGTCACCCAGTACCAGGTCGACGCCGCCTCCCGGGTGGCCAGCACGACCCTGGACCCGGCGGGCGTCAACCGCGTCACCCAGGTCTCCTACACGCCGGACGACCTGGTCGCCACCACGCGCCAGACCGACTCCTCCGGCGCGGACCGCACCATCAGCAAGACCTACGACCCGATGGGCCGTCCGCTCACCGAGACCCTCCACGGCGACGCCTCCGGCCACCCGGCCGGCTGGTGGCAGCTGAACCAGGGCTCGGGCACGACGGTCACCGACCAGTCGGGCAGCGGGAACACCGCGTCCGCTTCGGGGGTCACCTGGACCACCGACACGAACGGCATCACCAGCGCGTCGTTCGCCGGCAGTGCCGGCCAGCAGATCGCCACGAACGGGCCGGTGGCCAACACCACGGCCTCGTACACGGTGTCCGCGTGGGTCAACCTGTCGTCGCTGCCCGCCGGCAACGCCGCGGTGGTCGCCCAGTCCGGGAACACCGTCAGCCAGTTCGTGCTCGCGTACAACCACATGGGGTCGACCCCGGTGTGGTCGTTCTGGAACACCAGCGGCGACAGCTCGTCCCCGTCGTTCACCTTCGCCAACTCCACCGCGTCACCCGTCGCGGGCAGCTGGACACACCTGGTCGGCGTCTACAACGTCACCAACGGTGCCATGCAGCTGTACGTCAACGGTCAGCTCGCGGGCAGCGCCACCAACACGGCGCCCTGGTCGGCCAACGGCCCCCTGAGCATCGGTCGCGACCTGTGGAACGGCAACCAGACCGACAGGATCCCCGCCCAGATCGGCAACGTCCAGCTGTACCAGCGGGCACTGTCCGCCCAGGACGTCTCCACGCTGTTCGGCAACGGCCGCGCCGGTGGCACCGTCGCGTCCTCCGGCACGCAGACCACGAGCTGGACGTACGACAAGCGGGGCCTGCCGACCTCCGTCACCGACCCGAACTCCAACACCTCGCAGTTCTCGTACGACGAGGCGGGCAACCTCGCGGTGACCACGGCCCCGGCCGTGGCGGTGGAAGCGGTCGGCGGCACCTCGGTGACGGCCCGCCCGGTGACCACCAGCGGGTTCAACACCTTCGGTGAGGCGGTGGAGGAGCTCGACCCGAACGGGAACGAGAGCTTCCTCGGGTACGACGCCAACGGGCAGAAGGTCTCGCAGACGCTTCCCGTGTACACGGCGCCGGGCTCGACGACTCCGGTGAACGGCCAGAGCCTCTGGACGTACGACGCCGACGGCAACGTGCTGTCGACGACCCGACCGGGTGGGGAAAGCACCCAGTACACGTACACGCAGCTGGGCAACATCGCCCAGACCACGGCGCCGGACGGCAGCACCCTCCGCTCGCTCTACGACACCAACGGCGAGAAGCTGTCGGTGACAAACGCCACCGGCGCGGTCACCCAGGCCACGTACGACTGGATGGGCCGGCGCGTCACCACGACGAGCCTCGAGCGGTACCCGACCAACCAGACGCTCACCAACACCTCGTCCTACGCGGTGACGCCCGGGAACCCCTACGGCGCGTTCCTCTCCTCCGAGACCAGCGCGACCAACGTCACCACCTCCTACGGCTACAACCGGGTCGGCGAGCAGACCCAGATCACCGACGCGTCGAACAACACCACCGCGGTCGCGTACGACTTCGTGGGCCGTGCCTACAGGTCAACACTTCCCGACGGCACCTACAGCCAGACCGACTACTCCGCCGCCGACCGGCCTGTGGCGCACAAGCAGTACGACGCCAACAACAACCTGCTGACGCAGACCTCCTCGGTCTACGACGGCAACGGCAACGCGACCTCGGTCACCGACGCCAACGGCCGCACCACGCAGCTGACGTACGACGCCAGCAACATGGTGACGCAGGAGATCCAGCCGGTCTCGGCGACCTCCTCGATCACCACGTCGTTCGGCTACAACGCGGCGGGCCAGCGCACCCGGTACACCGACGGCCGCAACAACTCCTGGTACTACACGTACACCTCCCGCGGCCAGATGGCCACGGTCCAGGAGCCCGGCACCGGCACGTACAACTCGGCCGACAACACCACGACGACCTACGCGTACGACGCCAACGGCCGCACGACCTCCCAGGCCCTGCCGGGCGGGGTGTCGGTGTCCTTCGGCTACGACAAGGTCGACAACCTGCTCACGGCCTCGGGCACGGGCGCCGAAGCGGCGACCGCGACCCGATCGTTCACCTACGACAGCACGGGCCAGATCCTGACCGCCGCCACCTCCAGTGCCGGCACCATGGGCAGCCCCGACTACCAGGCGGCCACCAGCGAGACGTTCACCTACAACGACCGCGGGTCGCTGCTGACCGCCGCCGGCTCGGGCGGTGCGTCCTCGTTCGCCTACAACGGCTCGGGGCAGATGACCTCCCGCACCGACGCCGCCGGCACCACCGGCTACGGCTATGACACGGCCGGGCGCCTGCAGTCGGTGAACGACCCGGCCACGGGTGCTCAGCTCACCTACGGCTACAACAAGCTCAACCAGGTCTCGTCGATCACCTACGGCTCGCTCGGCAACGTGCGCACCTACGGCTACGACGCCCTGCACCGCCTCACCTCGGACACCCTGGCCAAGGGGACGACGACCCTCGCCTCCATCGGCTACGGCTACGACAACAACGGCAACCTGACAGCCAAGAACACCACCGGAGTCACGGGAGCGGCCAACAACACCTACAGCTACGACTGGGCCAACCGCCTCACGTCGTGGAACAACGGCACCACCAGCACCGCCTACGCGTACGACGCCTCGGGCAACCGCATCCAGGCCGGCTCCAACGTGTTCACGTACGACGCACGCGACCAGCTGACCTCGGACGGCGTGCACACGTACACGTACTCGGCGCGTGGCACGATGAAGAGCGACATCACCTCCGCGGGCAGCAGCACGCTGGCCTCGGACGCCTACGGGCAGCAGGTGGTCGCCGGTACGCAGTCGTACACCCACGACGCGGCCGGGCGGAACATCTCCGACGTCACCAGTGGTGCCACCACACGCACCTTCTCGTACTCCGGTGGGGGCAACATCGTCGCCTCCGACGGTGACTACGCCTACACCTACGACCCCGGCAACGCGCTCGTCGGGCTGAACCTCGCCGGGGCCACGTCGACCACGACCGGCCAGCTGGCGATGGTCGACCAGCACACCGACGTGGTGGGCACCTTCACGCCGACCGGCACCGCGCTGGCGACCTCCGCCACCTACGACCCGCTGGGCGCCGTCACGGCCAACAGCGGTCTGCCCGGTCATCTGGGCTTCCAGTCCGGCTGGACGGAGAGCTCCACCGGCCTCGTGGGCACCGCCTCGCGCTGGTACAACCCGCGCACGGGCGTGTTCCTCAACAAGGACACCGTCTCGACCAACCCGGTGCCGAACTCGGCTGCGGCGAACCCGTTCGCCTACGTCGCCGACAACCCGCTCGCCGCGGGTGACCCGTCCGGCCACTGCCCCTGGTACCTGCCGGACTCGGCCTGCAGGGTCGCCAACAAGGTGGTCAGCGCGGTCGACAGCGGCGCCCACTGGGTCGCCGACAAGGTCGAGACCGGGGCCTCCTGGGTCGCCGACAAGGTCGAATCCGGGGCCTCCTGGGTCGCCAACAAGGTCGAGGCCGCTGCCACGTACGTGGAGCACGCCGCGGTCAGCACGGCCCGGTCGGTCTACCACCACGTCAAGGACGCGTACCACCGGACGTACCACTACGTGCAACGCGTCCATCACTGGGCGGTACGAACCGTCAGACGCGCCTATCACGCGACGGTACGAGTCGTGAAACACGCCTACCACGCCGCCAAGCAGGTGGCCAAGCGCGTCGTCCAGGTCGCTCACAAGGCAGCGGGTGTGGCGTACAAGGCCGCACGCACGGCGTACAAGGCGACGGTTTCCGCAGCGAAGACCGCAGGGACCTTCGTCAAGCACCACGCCGCCGCGATCACCTCGTTCGTGGTCTCGACCGCCGTGTTCGCCGGCTGCGAGGCCCTGACCGGCGGTGTCGGCTCCATCGGCTGCGCGGCGGCCGCGGGAGCTGCGGGAAGCCTGGTCACCCAGGGCTTCCAGTGCGCGCAGAAGGGCGGCTCGGCCTGTAGTGCGGGCGCCTTCGGCAAGTCCGCGCTCGAGGGTGCCGCTGAAGGCGCCGTCGGCGGGGCCCTCGGCAAGCTCGGCGGCGCGATCATCGGCAAGGTCGCTCCCAAGGCGATGGAGGCCGTGGGCGGTCTGTTCGGCAAGGGTGCCACCGAGGCCGCGGACGTCGCGGCCGAGGACGCCACCCAGGCGGCGGCCCGTCAGGCTGGGTCCAAGGGAGCCAGGTCAGCATCGGAGTCCGGGGGAAGCTGCCCGACTCCCGTGCCCCACAGCTTCACCGGTGCCACCCCGGTCCTGATGGCCGACGGCAGCAGCAAGCGGATCGACCAGGTCAAGATCGGTGACCAGGTCACCAACGCGGTCCCCGGCCAGGACGGGACGCAGACCCACACCGTCACCGACGTCATCGTCACCACCACCGACCACGACTTCGCCGACGTCACCGTCACCCCGACCCGAGCCGACAAGGCCAGTACGGAGAAGACCAGCCAGACCCGCACCACCGAGGCCACGCAGGCCACTCAGGCCACTCAGGCCACTCAGGCCAAGCAGACCGAGCAGGCCAAGCAGGACGGGATCCCGCTGGGCAAGAGGGTCTGGCAGCGCGCCGGCCTCGCCCTGGCAGCGTCCGTCGCCGCCGCCACCCTGGTCAACGTCGGCAGCCAGCCGGCCGACACCACCGCCCCGGTCGCCTACAGCACCTCAACCACCGGCACCACCGGTGACAGCACCACCGACCCGGCCGTCAGCGCCGACGGTGGAACCATCCACACCACCTTCCACCACCCCTTCTACGACCAGACCCAGGCCGCCTTCGTCGACGCGAAGGACCTGCGCCCCGGCGACGTCCTCCAGACGCCGACCGGCACCGCCCAGGTCACTGTCGTCCGCCTCTACCACGCCGACACCACCACCTACGACCTCACCGTCGGCGACCTCCACACCTACTTCGTGGAGGCCGGGGCGACGACCGTCCTGGTTCACAACTTCAACCCCGCGTGTGAACTGGCGAAGCTGCCCAAGTGGTCCGGCTCGGGCAAGATCCATGGCCGGTGGGCACCGGAGGGTGGTGCAGTTCAGGAGATCGAGAGCGGCCTCCGAGGCAGTAGCATGACGGACCGGGCTCTCGCCTTCGTCAAGCAGAAGCTGCAGACGAACTACACCCCTGGAAACTACGACCACATCGAACAGAAACTGCTCGCCAGGATGTTCGAGGAGGGCAACGAGCTTCACAGTGTCGATGTCGTCATCAATCACACAGGCGGACCCTGCCCCGGGAAACTCGGCTGTAGTGACGTCGTGAACAGGGTCCTCCTCAACAGCGACAAGGTGATGCGAGTTCACTGGGGCGACGTCAAGGGAGTCATGAAATGTCTGGAATTCGGAGTGGTAAGTGGCGGCCGTGACTGCTGAAGCGATTTTCAAGGAGGAGCACCATGAAAAGCCCCTCGTTCTCGATTCGGAGGACGCCGTCGATCGGCTGATCGACGCGCTCGTCGCCGGACACCCCAGCCACAACATGGCCAGGCTGTTCTCGCTGGACCGCACGCCCGTCCCGGCGGAGTTCCCTGATCACGAGTTCCTGGTCGGGATCAACCCCGAGGAACAGGTCGGCATCGTCGCCTTCGCGGACGCGGACGGCTGGTTCGTTCCGAGCGGCACGGCCGAGAAGGAGTACGTGACCTACACGCTGGCCACGTACCCGAGGGAGTTCTGGAAGTCACCGGAGATTCCCGTCGACCTGGCGCGTCAGGCCGTGAAGGAGTTCGTGCTCTCCGGCGGCCTCCGACCGACCTGCATCGAGTGGCAGGAAGAACCGCAGTAACACCGGTTCGCGCCCAGCCATTGGCGCACGCTGGTGCCGGAGCCCCCGCCGAAGCATTCTTTCGGCGGGGGCTCCGCCCGTTGACGTAACCGCGCCGAAGGCCCCTTCGGAATTTCCGAAGGGGCCTTCGGTCGTTTTGCGGGTGCTGAATTCAGAGCGCGGCCTTCGATCTCCTGGGCGCCATGGAGCGGCTTCGACAGGATGCGAGAATCTGCTGTGACCACCGGAACATTGTGCTTGGTACGCCTGCTGCCGCTGCTCGACGTACTCGAGTCCCCGGTACGACAGCCGGTCCGCGAGGTCGTTCCGGGCGGCGCCGACTTCGCGGAACGTGAGCGCACGGCTCAGCAGGAGGACGAGCAGGCGCTGACCTCACGTGAGGGCGATCCGACGGCGATTACCCGGCGTGCCGAGCAACTTGCTCTGGCCGGCGGTGCGATGACGGCTGAGCTGGCGGAGCTGGCGACAGCACTCGGTTGGCGCCCCGCCGGGCCCTGTGGCCTTCGGTGCACCTGGCCCGCCTGTGCGCCGTCAGCGGAAGGCTGCGTACGCCATCGCGCGTTCCAACCGCAGCAGACCCTTGCCGCCCGACTCCGGCGGAAACTCGGTGCGGAGTCCAGGCCCTGGTATCTGATGTCCGTGGATCTCGCCTCGGACGACGACGAGCCGTTCGAGTTCGTCACAGAGATCGGGGCGGACGGGTACGAGTCACGCAAGGTGGCCCAGTACATGGACGGCCGACTCGTCTGTGTCGATCGGGAGCACCGGACGCGAGACGGAGTGACGCTCAGTTCAGAGCGCGTCCCCTCGTGGACGGAGTTTGAGGCGAACAACGATCTGCACGCCGAGGAGGCGTCCACGGAATTCTTCGAGAGCCGTTGGCAGCAAGGGCTCACGGGTTCCATCAGGTAGTGACAACTGTGCGGGACCGGCAGAATTTGCCTGAAAGGAATGCTCGGCATGCAGACTGACAATCGACTGGAGGCGCGATATCGTCTCGCCGACATGCAGAATCCCGTTCTGCTCTCTTTGTCGGCCGACGTCGATCGTCTCATCGACGCCCTGTTGTCGGGGGCGGAGAACCATGACGCGGCACATCTCCAGTCGACTGAAAATAGGGCGCCAATCCGATATGCAAGGAATCGCTATGCACGGTGGAGCATTCTGCCTGATCCGCATACTTCCGCTGCTCGATGCACTTGATTCTCCGATCAAGGCTGCGACGGAAAGCGTCGTCGAGGCTTCTCTCGCCGGGCGTCCTGCGCCCGAGGAGGCGCTGATCGTCCTCGACGACTACCGGCGGGCGGCAGACACCATCGACGAACACGATCCGGCCTATCTGCAGGCGGGCATCGCATCCGTGGCCATCCTGGTCAGCGAGGCCCAGTGGCCGAGGTACTACCCGACGCCCCGGTCTCCGTACATGGAGGCGGAGGCGCTCTGGCGGAACTTCGACACCAATCTGGCGAAGGCGCGAGGAGTGCCCCCGCTCTCCCTGTCGGACTCGGCCTTCGCACACCAGGAGCGGTCCTGGCAGGAGGCCGAGGAGCGGGTCATGGCACTCGGCGCATCGGACCCTTCGGCGTTCACCGCGCACCTCGATCTGCTGCGGGAGAACCTCGCGGCATCCCGGTCGACACTGGCCGGGCACGCCGAGGAGTTCGGCTGGAAGCCGGGCGGGCCGTGCGGCGGCGCCTGCGACTGGCCGGCGTGCCGGGCGGAGAGGCCCGAATGCGTTCGGCGCCACTGGGCCCAGCAGACCCTCGCCCAGGAGCTGCGTCGGAGGCAGGGAGCGCCGGCCAAGGCGTGGTACCTGCGGACGGCGCACCCGAGCCATGGGCCCGGCGAGCCTTCCGAGTTCCTCAGCGAGATCAGCGCCGAGGGAAGAGAGGTGCGCAAGGTCGCGTACTACGGAAGCGGCAAGGTCGAGTGGGTCGCAGCGGACGAAGGGAGGGGCGGGATCTCCCTGAGCCCCGACCCTCTTCCTCCCTTCGCGGAGCTCGATGACCACGACGACATCTGGGTCGAGGAGATCCCGTCGGACCTCTTCGAACAGCGGTGGGCCGAGGCGAGGGAGAATCCCTCGCGGCCGTTCCTCGCGGGATGATGAGCAGGCCGGACATCGGCAGTTGACGTCACCGCGTCGAAGGCCCCTTCGGAATTTCCGAAGGGGCCTTCGACCGTTTTGCGGGTGCCGGACCCGGACTGCAGCCTTCTCGCAGGCGGGAGTGGAATCCCGCCCCGGGCGGCGGGACGCCGACGGTACACTGACGCGACGCAGAGTCAGGTGTGGTGACGAGTCACCGTTTCGGAGGCAGGGGATGACGGTCAAAGGGCTGGAGGTACAGTTCCGATCCGAGCACACCGAAGCTCCCGGCCTGCTCTCCAGCGCGGATGACGTGGATTCCTTCATCGACGCCTTGCTGAATGGGCGCCACGACCGCAACTGCGCCGTGGTGTACTCGCTCGATCGCCCCACACTGCCGTCGGGATACCGAGATCACGAGTTGGCGGTCGGGGTCGACAGGATCGCCCGGACCGGTGCACTGACCCTCGCGGACGACGAGAACCTCGTGTCGAAAGGCTCGGTGGATCGCGGCATAGGCGAGTACATGCTCCTCGGGCATGTGCGGGAGTTCATGCCCGGATCGGAGATTCCCATCGAGAACGTCCGCCGGGCCGTGAAGGAATTCCTTGAGAACGGCGGCCGTCTTCCGACCTGCATCGAATGGCAGGAGGAAGAGTTCTGAGAGCCGGGCGGAAGAACTGAACCGGCTCGCATGACAGCTGAGTTCGTCACCGCGGAACCCGGCCCCCGGTGAGCCGGGCCAGGGCGGGGCACAGACAACGGAGGCAGGAACCGTGCGGGGTGCTGAGGCGATTTTCCAGGAGGAGCACCATCAGAAGCCCCTCGTCCTCGATTCGGAGGACGCCGTCGATCGGCTGATCGAAGCGCTCGTCGCCGGACACCCGAGCCACAACATGGCCCGGCTGTTCTCGCTGGACCGCACGACCGTCCCGGCGGAGTTCCCTGATCACGAGTTCCTGGTCGGGATCGACCCCGGGGAACAGGTCGGCATCGTCGCCTTCGCGGACGCGGACGGCTGGTTCGTTCCGAGTGGCACGGCCGAGAAGGAGTACGTGACCTACACGCTGGCCACGTACCCGAGGGAGTTCTGGAAGTCACCGGAGATTCCCGTCGACCTGGTCCGTCAGGCCGTGAAGGAGTTCGTGCTCTCCGGCGGCCTCCGACCGACCTGCATCGAGTGGCAGGAAGAACCGCAGTAACACCGGTTCGCGCCCAGCCGTCGCGCACGGCCGAGAACCTCTCGCGGGACGTACGCCGCAACCGCGGCGAGGCTGGGCGCCGAACAGGGGCGGGGCTGTGCGAGAAGGGTTGACGCGGTGTCCGGGGTACTGGAGCCTTTCAACCGCCGGAGTTGGGGACATGCGCCACGGGCATGTCTCCTCGATGGATTGTTAGCGCTCACATTCCCCCACCCCCTGGAATGCCGGCGCATTCCTGAACCGCCGTTCGGGAGACCGTCGGGGGGATCCCATTCCGGCGTTTGTCATGCCCACACCATGCCTGTCAGGAGGCGATGACATGCTCCACCCCCACCCGCGCACCACCCGCCTGCGAAGGAGGCTCGCCGGCGTGCTGTCGGCCTTACTCCTCGCCCTCGCACTCCCCCTGTTCTCCCCGGACGCAGCCGCGCCGGCCGCCGCAGCGGGCAGCATCCCCGCCGCCGCGGCCGGCAACGGCCTTGCGGCCACACCGCAGATGGGCTTCAACGACTGGAACGCCTACGGCTGCAACGTCTCCGAGGCGCTGATCAAGTCCACCGCGCTCGCCATGCACGACAACGGCATGCAGAGCGCCGGATACGAGTACGTCAACATCGACGACTGCTGGATGACCCACTCGCGGGGTTCCGACGGCCGCCTGGTTCCGGACCCGGGCAGGTTCCCCGACGGGATCAAGGGCACCGCCGACTACGTCCACTCGCTGGGCCTGAAGCTGGGCATCTACGAGTCCGCCGGGCTCCAG
Organism: Kitasatospora sp. NPDC051170; assembly: GCF_044455705.1. Lineage (NCBI taxonomy): Bacteria > Bacillati > Actinomycetota > Actinomycetes > Kitasatosporales > Streptomycetaceae > Kitasatospora > Kitasatospora sp. NPDC051170. Next base: position 627,663 of record NZ_JBITFA010000001.1, read on the forward strand.
ACCTGCGCCGGCTTCCCCGGCAGCCTCGGGCACGAGACCACCGACGCCCAGTCCTTCGCCGCCTGGGGCGTGGACTACCTGAAGTACGACAACTGCTACGCGGGGCCCGGCTGTTGGCTGAACACCTGCCCCAACGGCACCAAGGCACCCGCGCAGGCCCGCTACACCGCGATGCGTGACGCCCTGGCCGGGACCGGTCGGCCCATCCTGTTCAGCCTGTGCAACTGGGGCGAGGAGAACGTGTGGACCTGGGGCGCCTCGGTCGGCAACAGCTGGCGCACCACGAACGACATCAACGCGAGCTATTCCAGCATGCTGTCGATCTTCCACAGCAACGTGAACCTGGCCGCCTACGCCGGGCCCGGCCACTGGAACGACCCGGACATGCTGGAGGTGGGCAACGGCTCCCTCAGCGAGGTCGAGGCCCGCTCCGAGTTCAGCCTGTGGGCCGAGATGGCCGCTCCGCTGATCGCGGGCACCGACATCGCCTCGGCCGGCCCCGCCACCCTGGCCACGCTCACCAACACCCGGGTGATCGCGGTGGACCAGGACCCCCTGGGCAAGCAGGGCACCCTGGTGTCCTCCGTCAACGGCCTCGACGTCCTGGCCAAGCCGCTGGCGAACGGGGACGTCTCGGTGGCCCTGTTCAACGAGACCGGATCGACCGCGACCATCGGCACCACCGCCGCCGCGATCGGGAAGAGCGGGGCGGCCGGCTACACCCTCACCGACCTGTGGTCCGGCGCGACCTCGACCACCACGGGCACCATCAGCGCCTCCGTCCCGGCGCACGGCACCACCATGTTCCGCGTCGCGGGCGGCACCAGCGCCCCGACGGGCGGCGCGCTGCGCGCGGTCGGTGCGGCCAAGTGCCTGGACGTGCCGAACTCGACCACCACCCCGGGCACGCAGGTGGCCATCTGGGAGTGCAACGCCCAGGCGAACCAGCAGTGGACGTATACCGCGTCCAACCAGCTCACCGTCTACTCCGGCAGCGGCCAGCAGATGTGCCTGGACGCGGACCACGGCCAGACCACGCCCGGAACCAAGGTCGGGATCTGGACCTGCAACAACCAGCCGAACCAGCAGTGGAAGGTGAACACCGACGGCACCGTCACGGGCGTCCAGTCCGGACTCTGCCTCGACGTCACCGGCCGGTCCACCGCCAACGGCGCCCTGGTCGACCTGTGGACCTGCAACGGCCAGAGCAATCAGCAATGGGCCCGCTGATGCTCCCCCGCGACCGGATACGGGCTGAGAGGCAGGCCATGAGAACGCTCACCCGGGTGTTCGCCACGATCCTGCTGGTCGTCGCCACCACAACCCACGCGTCCGCACCGAAGCGGGGGTGCAGCAGCGGCAGGAAGTCGGAGAACTCGTCCACGTGCAGCCCGGGGCGGACCGCGCCCGCCGGGCCGTAGCCGCTCGGGGCGGCGCGGCCCGGTCAGCGGTTCCCCGGAGCAGGGCCGTCCACCGTCCGCTCGGACAGGCAGGCCCCGGCCAGGACGCAGGCGTGCAGCGCCGTCAGAAACCCGTGCGGGTCGTCCCCGGCGGGCGGGACGGGCAGCACGCGGCCGGGGCCCAGGCCGGGTACGGCCGTGGCGCGGGCCCGCAGGCCGCCGTGGGTCAGCACCCGGGGCGTGCCGATCCCGGCTCGGGTACGGCGGCTGGACACGGCCGGGTCGTCGTCGCCACGGGGGACGCTGTGGGCGAGCTGCGGCCAGAACAGCAACTGGTCGAGGAAGTCCGCCCCGACCGGAACCGCCGGGGGGCCGGCCGCACCCGCCGTGCCCGGCCCGGCGAACACGATCCCAGGCACGGAAGAGAGAACCAGGTGCCCGGCCCGCCCGCCCGAGGCCCCGGCCTCCGGCACGCTCACCACCGCGCCGATGCGCAACGCCCCGTAGAACAGGACGGGCAGCGCCGGCCCGCCCGTCAGTCGGAGGACCACCCGGCTTCCCGCCCGCACCCCGCGGGCGTACAGGCCACCGGCGACCCGGCCACCGAACTCGTCCAGGTCGACGAAGGAGAGCACCTCCCGCCCGCTGCGGAACACCGGGTGGAACGGGTAACGCACCGCAGCGGCAGTCAGCTCGGTGGCCAGGTTGCCCATCAGGTCCGTATCTCTTCCAGGTGCGGCTGCCAACACGAGTGGTGATCATCGGCCCGCACAGGCCGGCTCCGCTACGGCCTGGCGAACAAGGAACCCTGTCCCCGGCGACAACACCCCCTGCCGCGAGCCCTTGTGGGCCCGGCGGGCCGGGCACCGACCCGGTGCGCACCCGGGGAATCGGAAGGAGCGGGCGGTTGCGGCCGGCTGCGGGCGGCTGGTGCCCTAGGCTCGGCTGCGTGCGCAGTGTGAAGGCTCCCGACCCCCATCTGGCGGACCTGGCCCGGGCCCTGGAGGGCCGGATCGACGAACTCGTCGCCGCCATGGCCGAACTCACCGTGCGGGAGATCCCCTTCTACCGGGGCACGACGGTGGGCGGCGAGGCACTGCGCGAAGGGCTGCGCGGCAGCGTGGAGTTCATCCTGACCCATCTGCCGGACCAGGCTGCGAAGCCGTGCGACGTCTCCGCCCCGACCGCCACCGGCCGCGTACGCGCGCTGCAGGGAGCGCCGCTCGCGGACGTGCTGCGGGTCTACCGGCTGACGTTCGCCTACTTCTGGGACCAACTGCTCGCCGAGGCCGAGGACTACGGCCCCGCCGCCGCCCAGGCCCTCCTCGGCGCGGGCTCGCGGATCTGGGCGCTGGCCGACACCTACTCGACCGCGCTCACCGACTCCTACCGGCAGGCCGCCGCCGAGCGGATGGTGGAAGCCGACCGGCGGCGCTCGGCCCTGCTCGCGGCCCTGCTGGACGGACCCGGCGCCGACGGCGAGGAGGTCTGGGAGATCGCCCGCCTGCTGGGCTTCCCCCCGCAGGGCCGCTTCCTGATCGCCGTCGCCGAGACCCTCAGTCCCGGCCGACCACCGCTGCCCGGCCTCGACCACCGCCTGCGCGCCCTGGAGGTGGGAACGGCCTGGCGTGCCGGGCCCGGCAGCGAGATCGGCGTCCTGTCCCTGCCCGCCCACGGCGACGAGCAGCCCGTTCTGGCCGCCCTGCAGGCACTGTCCACCGCCCGGGTCGGCGTCAGCCCCCGCTACCGCCGCCTCGACCAGACCCACCACCAACTGCGCTATGCCCAGGTCGCCTTGGACTCCCTGCCGCCGGGCCAGGCCGCGGTCCGCCAGCTCGACGACGCCCCGCTCACCGACCTGGTGCTCGCCAACCTCGACAGCACCCGCCGGGCCGTCAACCGGGTCCTCGGCGGGCTGCTGAGCCTGCCCGAGAACGAGCGCACCACGCTGCTGACCACCGCCCAGGCCTGGATCAAGGCCCGCGGCTCGGCCGCCGACGCCGCCCAGGCCCTCTACTGCCATCCCAACACCGTCCGCTACCGCATGCGCAGGCTCCAGGAACACCTGCGCGGCCCGCTGGAGGACCCGCTGGTGGTCGGCGAACTCGCCGTCGCCCTCGACGCCATCGGCACCCTGCCCGACCTCCTGGCCGGGCACGACCGCTGACCTGGGAACACCTGGCCATCCCGGGCGTACCGGCCTCCAGATGTCCGTGCCGCGGGAACGCGGCTGCCAGGTCCAGGTCGTCGATGTCGGACTCCGGCGTCAGCGCGGTGAACTGCGCGCGGGCCTCCTCCGCGGCTCGGGCGAACCGGGAACGGGCCGGGCACAGCCTGGGCAATGTCCGACGGCTGTCGGCGACGTCGGTCGAAGACCGATGACAGGCAGATGAGCGCGACCCGGCCCCGCCGTGCGCTCACCGCTCGCGCGCACCGTGGACCGTGGACCGTGGACCGTGGACCGTGGACCGTGGACCGTGGACCGTGGACCGTGGACCGTGGACCGTGGACCGCACCCGCGCGCTGCCGTCCGCTCCGCGGCCGCAAACCGGGCAGGCCACCCCTGTGGCGGAGAACGGACGACGTCTTCGAGGCAGCGGCGTAGGCCGTGCGCCACGCGGCCGGGGGCATGCCGGCCTGGCGGCGGAAGAAGGCGGTGAAGTTGCCGGCGTCCCCGAACCCGAGGCGCATGGCGCAGGCGACGACGGTGAGGTCGGTGTGGGCGAGCAGCCGCTGGGCTTCCAGCAGGATGCGCCCGTCGAGGTATGCCTTGGCACCCGTGCCGGTGGCGGCGCGGGTGGCGCGGGGTGAGGGTGCGCGGGTCATACCCGAGGGCTTCGGCGTAGTCGCCCGCCCGGTGCGAGGTGGTGAAGTGCTCTTCGACGGCGGCACGGTAGGCGGCGCTCGGCGGCGTGCAGGGCGAGGCCGAGGCGCTGAGGGTCCAACTGCAGGCAGATGGGTGCGGGCGTTTCCTCGACCCGGCGGTCGGCGGGCGCACCGGTGCGGAAGAGGACCAGCGGGCCGTCGCAGGTGTCGATGTCGCTCCACCGGTGGACCGTGCCGGGACGCACCCATACGACGCTGCCGGATCGCAGCCGGTAGTGGCGGAAGTCGACCTCGTGGGTGCCGGTTCCGGATGCGACCAGGGCCAGCACGTGGACGGCGGGGGCCGGTGCTCGTGTTCGCCCACTGCTGGGGCGGCTCCGCGCACCTGGGACGGTGTCCTCGCTCGGCTGCGCGCCCGATGCGCGCCAGGAGTGGCCGCTGCGCGACATAGCGCGCGACATCACCGGGGAGGTAGGTGCCATCGACGTGCCGGTCGCGGTGCTGGCCGGGCAGCACGATGCGGTCGAGCCGCCCGGGGTGCTGCGCGAGTGCCTGCTCCCGCATCTTCCCCGGGCGGAGCTGACGGTCGTGCCTGAGGCCGGGCATCTGCTCCCGCTGGAGTCCCCGGCCGCCGTGGCGGCCGCTGCGCAGGAGTTCCTGGCCCGCCTGGGTCCGTGACCATCGGCCGGCAACGCCGGATCAGGGCCCGCTGTCCTGGTCCGCTCCCGCAGCGTCCTCCTCGTCGGGCGGCAGGCCGGCTTCCTCTCGGTCCTCCCGCGTGCGCTCCTCCAGCTCCGGCTCGTCGGGCCGGCGCGGCAGCCCGCGTCCGTGTCCGCTGTCCGGGTCCCCCTCGACCGCCTTGTTCGACTTGTGGTGGGACATGGGCTGCCTCCTCGGCCGGCTGTCGGACGTTCCTGTCTCCATCACCCCCCTCGACGGGCCGGCCCGCAACCCGGCCGGGTCTGCGCACGCCTCGCGCCGCGCACGCCCGGCCCAGGGGACCGCCCCTCGGACGCGGGCGGTGCCCTGGGCGGCAGGGGTGTCCGGGACGGCCGGTAGGGTCGGCCGCGCCGGATCGTGGAGGCGCGAGTGCGGGGAGGCACGGATGTCGGGTGGGGAACGTACGGATGCGGGGCACCTGTGCCCGGCGGCCGTACTGATGCCGCAGTCGCTGCGGGTGGACGATGTGGTGGCGGCCGCGCGGCGCAGGGTCGCCGACGGGCCCCCGCCGGTCGGCGCCGTGGCCAGGATCGGCCTGGCCGCCCGCAGCGCCGCCGTCGGCGTGGCGCTGCGGCACTGCCTGGACCACGACTTCCGGGGCCGGGCGGCGCTGGCCCGGGCGATCGTGGAACTGGTCCGGGGCGAGGGGCCGGCCGCCGTGCGGATGCTCGCCCGATACCTGTCCGACCCGGAGAGCGACCCGGTCACCCGCCACCCGGTCCACGGCGGCGCCGCGTCCTGGCAGCACCTGAGCACCGCGATCGCGCTCGCCGCGCTCGACCCCGCCCACCGCGAGAGTGCCGAAACCGCCTACGCCGAGGCCGGCGACTTCGACGCGGTGGTCTTCGCCCGGGAGCACGCCCACGCGGGCCCGCAGGAGCGAGCCCAGGTGATCTCGCGGATGCGGCGGGCCGCCGGCGCCGCGCCGGAGCACACCGTGACCGACGCGGTCCGCGTGCTGCTGGAGCTGGGCACCGCCGACCAGGTGCTCGCCGCGCTGCGCGGCGCTGTCGAGCGCGGGGTGTTCCCCTGCCGTGTCGTCACCGCGCTGCACGAGGCCGACCCGCGGCTGGTGCCCGCCCTGGCCGACAGCGAACTGCGCGCTCTGGCCGCCGCCCCGGAGCGGTACCTGGTACACCGGCCGGACCCCGCGGACCCCGCCCTGTTCAAGCCCGAGCACGCGGTCTCGACCCGGGTGAAGGCATGCGGGCCCTCGCATCGTGACCGCGCCGTCGACGTGCTCCGGGAGATCGCCCGCGACGGCCGCCACGGCAACGAGATCCGCTGGCGCGCCGCCTTCGAACTCGGCCTGCTGGATGCGGCCGAGCGCGAGCGCGAGCAGGACCTCCTGACGGGCGAGGGCGTCACCGACCCGGCCGCACCCCGTCCCCAGGAGCAGTGGGACGCCGCCGACCTGGCCCGGGTCCAGCCCGCCGTCGCCGCCCTGTGGCAGCGCATCGAGCAGCAGCTGGCCGAGCGGTTCCCGGACTTCCCCGTGGAATACGGCCCGCCGGCCACCCTCGCGGAGATCGCCGAGGTCGAGCGGGAACTCGGCTTCCGGCTCCCCGTGGAGTTCGCCGCCTCCTGCCTGGTCCACCGGCACTTCCACTTCCCGGACCTGGTGACAGGCATGCCCGACCAGGTGGACGTGGCCTGGCTGCCGCGCTACCGCTGCGCGGACATCGGCTCGGTGGTCGACCACGGCCCGCAGGACCCGAACGCCGCGATCCGCGTGGACTACTTCCCGCGCGAGGGCTGGATCCTGCTCAAGGCCGACGAGGGCGGCACCATCAACGCCCTCGACCTCGACCCCGGGCCGGGCGGCCGCTACGGCCAGGTGATCGCCCTGGACCACGAAATGCCCCAGGGCGTCGCCGCCGCCGGCTGGCTGAGCCTGCTGCAACGCTTCACCGCTGCCCTGGAGGCCAACCGCTACGTACTCAAACCGGAGGGCTACCTGGACCTGCGCCGACCGTGACCGTCCGTCGGACGTGGGACCACACGGCCGCGGGAGACCGACCGCTGCGAGGAGCCGAGGACGGCGACCGCCCGCGTCGTGCCCGTGGATCCGGCCGACCACACCCTCGCCCTCGGTGACGGTGCCGTCGGAGTTGAAGGTCCACTGCTGGTCGGTCTGGCCGTTGCAGTCCCAGATGATCGCCTTGGTGCCGTTGGCCGTGCCCTTGGCCTCGGCGTCCAGGCACTTGCGCCGTATTAGCGCTCACAATCGGCGAAATAAGTACTGACACCTACGCCGACCGGAGTTCAAGACATGCGCAAGGCAAGGCTTCTTGCTCCACCTATCGATATTCGATAGATTCCGATCGTAGTTCGATCGGAAGGAATGATGGGCCGTGGGAAAGTTGGCCGTACGTGCGCTGCGCGCGGTGCTGGCGGTGGTGCTCGCCGGGACGGTGTTGATCCAGGCCATGATGGTGTGGGCGATGGCCACCAAACCGGTGGAGGGGTCGCTCCCCCTGACCCCGCTGCGCCTGGTCACGATCCTGGGGATGGCGTCGGCCCAGGTCGCCCTGGTCTGCGTGTGGCGGCTGGTGGCGATGGTCCGGCGCGGCACCGTGTTCTCCCACGCCGCCTTCCGCTATGTGGACGGCGTGATCGGCGCGATCGTGGCCGCCGCCCTCGTGTGGTTCACGGTCACCGCCATCAACGCGCCGGGCCAGCGGGACGATCCGGGCGTCACCGTCATCATGGCCGGGGTCGGTGTGGCGATCCTCGGGGTCGCGCTCATCGTGCTCGTGCTGCGGATGCTGCTCGCCCAGGCCGTCGCGCGCGACGTCGAAGCGGCGCAGCTGAAGGCCGAGTTGGACGAGGTGATCTGATGCCCATCGTCGTCGACATCGACGTGATGCTGGCCAGGCGCAAGATGTCCGTGGGCGAGCTCGCCGACCGGGTGGGGATCACCCCCGCCAACCTGGCGGTGCTCAAGAACGGCCGCGCCAGAGCGGTGCGCTTCGCGACCCTCGCCGCGCTCTGCGAGGTGCTCGTGTGCCAGCCGGGCGACCTCCTGCGCTGGGAGGCAGGGGGCACGGCGGGAGACGACGTGCCCCCGGGCCAGGCGTGAGCCTCGACAGGGTAGGCGCGCCCTCGGGTTCGTAGCCGAGAGCGCCCGTGGACCCCTTCCCTTCAATCGCCGAGCCCCTCGCCGCTGCCGGGCGTTCCTCCGCCGGAGGAGAGGTGGTCCCGCAGGCGGAGGGCGTGGCCGGCGGCGTAGCGGCTGCCGCGGTCGGCGGCTCGGGAGTACCACCGCAGGGCTTCGTCGGGGCGGTTGGCCTCGCGGAGGAGGTCGGCCATCTCCCGTTCGGCGCGGCGGTCGCCCGTGGAGAGGCGGTCCTGGAGCCAGGCGATGGCGGCGTCCAGGCCGTGGTACTTCCAGAGGAGCCATGCGGCCTCGCGGTGGGCGTGGCGCTCACCTGCGGCGGCGGCCTTCGTGAACGCGGCCACGGCGTCCTCGACGAGTTGCAGGTCGGGGGGCTTCAGGGAGACGTCGCACTCGCCCCGCAGGACCAGGCCGATCTGCAGGAAGGCCGTGATGTCGCCGTGCTCGGTCGCCTTCCGGTACCAGCGGAGGGCCTGCTGGGGGCAGCCCTTCAGCCGGTAGACGGCGGCCACGCGGCGGATGACGGCGAGGTCCGGGTGGTCGGGGTCCTTCTCGACGGCCTCCAGGTAGATCTCCAGCGCCTCGTCCTGCTGTCCCTGCGTCGCGAGCAGGTCGGCGAGCGGGAGCAGGCTCAGTTCGTCCCCGGCGCGCACCGCCTCGCGGTAGATGAGGAGGGCCTCCTCGTCGCGGCCGAGCCCCTGGAGGTGTTCGGCGGCGTCGCGCCACGCCTCGAGGTCCCCGGCGGCGCCGGCCTCGCGGTAGAAGCGCAGGGCGCCGTCCGTGTCGCCCGCCTCCCACAGGAGGGAGGCGGCCTCGCGCAGGGCCGCCGGGTTGCCGGCGGCGGCCAGGTCCTGGAGCCACCGCACCGCCTCCTCCGCCCGTCCGGTGCGCTGCATCAGCGACACCGCCGCCCGCAGGGTGCGGCTGGTGCCGTCGATGGCGGCGGCCCGCTGGTAGTGCTCGACGGCCTCGTCGTCGCGGCCGTCGCGCAGGAGCCTTCGGGCGGCGGTGACGGCGGCGGCGGCGTCGCCGGACTCGGCGAGCATGCGCAGCCACCTGATGGCCTCGTACGGGGTTCCGCTCTCGCTGAGCATCACGGCCGCGGGTTCGAGGGCCTGGGTGTCGCCGGCCTCGGCGGCGCGCTGGTACCAGATCGCGGCCTCCTCCACGCGCCCGGACTCCTGGAGGAGCGCGCCGCCCATCATCAGGGTGGTGCTGTCGCCCTGGTCGACGGCGGTGAGGAAGCTCTGGGGCTCGATCAGCGTGTCCGGGCTCCGGTCGGCGGACAGGAAGCGGGCGACGGAGCCGGGTGCCTTGGCGTGGGCGAGGGCCAACCTCGGGTCCGTACCGGCGAGTTCGGCCAGGCGGGCCAGCTCGCCCTCGGTGAAGCGGTCCGGGACGTCGACGGCCGAGTCCTCGATCAGGGCGCGGGCCGCCGCCTTCGCGGCGGGGGCCCGGCCGTCGGAGCGGGTCAGGAGGCCCGCGGCGGAGGAGACCGTGCCGAGCACCAGGATCGGCGCCCTGCGGGGGTCGTGCAGCGCGTCGACGATCTCGGCGTGGACCGTCCCGGCGAGGTGGCAGCGGGCCGGGTCGAGGACCTGCTCGATCCGGTCGAGCCACAGCACGGTGGACGGTCCGGCCTGGCCCAGTCCCTCGACCACGGCCTCGCCGTTGGACGGGTCCGCCGGGTGCCAGAGCCGCCAGCTGCCGGGGACGGCCCGCAGCGCCTCCACACAGCTGCGGGTTTTGCCCGTGGCCCGTCGCCCCCGGGCGACGACCATCGCGCTCTGGCCGGCGACGGCCCGCCAGACGGCCTGCCCCAGCGCCTGGTCGTGCTCGCGCGGGACGTACGGGGGCAGCACCGGCAGCGCCTCCCCCGCCTCGGGCACCGGGAATGCCTCGCGGACGCCCAGGGCCAGCGGGTCCGTCGCCTCGCTCACCGCGAGACCGTACGGGCGCTGCGTCGCCGCCCGGACCCACAGCTCGCGGGTGTGCCCGGCGGCGGTGCCGGGGTCGACCCCCGCCATCCGGGCCAGGACCACGGCGACGGCGACCGTGTCGTTCTGGGTGCCGAGGGCCGAGGTGCGCAGCAGTCGGCGCACGAGGTCCTTGCCCGGGAGGGAGTCCAGCTGGTCGTCCAGCCGTACGGCCTCGGCGATGTCCACGAGCGAGGGCATGTCCGCCCGGACGAAGAGGGTGTTCAGCCAGTCCGCGAGTTCCCTCGAAGGGCCCGGCCGCGTCCACGGCCGCGAGGGCGCGGGCCGGGAGCGGCGCCTGGTCAAGGGCGCCTCGTTCGCCCGCGCCTTCGCGGCCGCGCGGCGACGCGAAGGCTCCTGCACGCCCTGGGACGCGGTGTGGACGCGCGCCCACACCGCGTCCCAGGTCTCGGCCTCGTACCGGGCGGCGGGCGAGCCGGCGAAACCCGCGATCATCACCATGAAGCGGCAGAACACCCGCTTGGTCGGCGCCGACCCGGGCCGCAGGGCCTGGCCGAGGGTGCTCCTGGACAGGTGCGAGGCCAGGTGTTCCGTCCGCTGCTCCATCTCGCGCAGCGACGGGCTGCCGCTCGCCTCCCAGGCCGCCCGCATGAGCTCCCGGAGGTGCTGCGGTTCGCGCAGCGCGTCGGGCTCACGCCACTTGGCGGAGGGCTTCCCCCGCTTCGCGCTCGCCCGGGCCGGGGTCCGGCGCCACAGCCGCTCCGCCTTCCGGAGCTCGGACGGGGTGCCACCGCAGACGCGTACGAAGGTCTGCACGACGTCCAGTCGGGGGCGGCGCTTGCCCGACGTGGCCCGCGACAGCGTCGCCATCGACACGCCCGCCTCGACCGCCATCCGGGCGTACGTCTTCTTGCAGCGCGCCCGCAGGCGCTCCAGGTACTCGGCGAGCTCCCCGGCGGGCGCCCCCTCGGGGACCGCCTCCTTCGGCCTTCCCACCACCGCCGCTCACCCGCGCCCACGTCCGGAGGAGGCGGCCGCCACCAGCCGTCTGACCAGCTCGGCGGCGGTCACGACGGCCGCACTCGATAAGGCGATCACCGTCTCCACCGACAGACCCATCGCCGTCAGCAGCACGAACACGGCCAGCACCGCCAGCACGAGGACCACGACGGCGGCGGACACCGGACCGTCACCGCCCCTGGCCCCACGGCGCCTACGCGGCTCGCTCATCTCGAAGACCTCCAACCGACAGCACGACCGACAACGACGGGGCCGGGAGAGGTCGCTGTCCTCCCGCCGGATGCCGTGCGCCAAGTCTTGAACACACCGGGGCTGCGGAACGGCCGGTCGGCCGGGCGCTCTCCCGGGGATTTGAAACAACCGTGGGCGGTCGAGGGGGGTCTTCGCAGATCAGAGCGCTGGGAGGGGCCGGAGCGCGCGGTGGGACGACACGGGTTGTCCTGTTTTCCGTCCGCGGTCGTTCCACCTGTGCTTCTTGCATGATTGTCCGACCTTCGGTGCAACAAACTCCGCTGCTGCCCGGCACATCCGCGCTGGCCGGAGCCCTGTACCGGCTCCGCACCGGCGGCCGGACCCGGCCCGCGTCCGGCCCACGGCCGTCGCGACCGCGCAGGCGTGCGGATGGCACCATCGTCCCGTGATCACTCGTACGTCGGAAGGCGGAGCGCGGGCAGCCAGTCGCGGGTGTGGGAGAAGGTGTAACCGAGCTTCTCCGCACGGGAGTTGTCCATGCCGTAGTAGCGATCGAAGGAGAACGGTGAGGCTTCCTCTCCGGGGGCGGGCGGGGCCGTGCGGTACGGGCGGCCGTTCGCGAGGAGGTCGCAGAGGTCGGTGGCGGTCAGCTCGCCGTGGGAGCAGGCGTTGACGGGGCCGGTGAAATCCGCGGCGGCGGCCCAGCGCAGGACGTCGGCCATCTCGGCGTCGTGGGTGTAGGAGGACGGCAGGTTCTCCGGGTGGACGGTCACCGGCAGCCCGGCCTCGATCCGCTCGCGGTAGGAGGCGAGCCGGCCGGTGAAGTCGTCGGCCCCCAGCACGTGCGCGGCCCGGACGGTGACGAAGGGGAACGCGCCGCTGCGGGTCAGTACCGCCTCCGCCTGGCGCTTGCCCTCGCCGTACGACGACTCGCCTTCCCCCGACACCGGCCAGCGCTGCGGGTCCACGACCTGCTCGGCGAGCGGCACGCCCAGGGGCCGGCACTCGCCGGTGTCGTACACCTCGATGGTGGAGGTCATCACGTACCGTCCCACCCGGCCGGCGAACGCCCGGACGGCGGCCTCGGCGTGCCGCGGGGTGTAGCAGACCTGGTCGACCACGGCGTCGAAGCTCCGCCCGGCCAGGGCGGCGGCCATCGCCGCCTCGTCCTCCCGGTCGGCGACGAGGTGGGCGACCCCGGGCGGCGGGGCGGCCGAACCCCGGTTCAGCACGGTGACCCGGACGCCGGAGTCGCGGAGGAGGGTCACCAGACCCCGTCCGAAGTAGCGGTTACCGCCTATGACGAGCACGTTTTCCATACCCTCAAGTGTTACGGTGCGGGCCGACCGACTGAAGGGGAGATCGTGGGAGTTCCGGCACTACGGCCGAAAGACCGACGGCAGAACGGCACCTCCGCCGACGATTCGGCGGTGCGCCCCGCGAGCACCCTCGACGCGATCGACCTGCACCTCCTGGAACTCCTCCAGACCGAGGGCCGGATCACCCTCAGCGAACTCGGCCGCCGCGTCAGCCTCAGCCCCGCCGCCGTCGGCGAACGCGTCCGCCGCCTCGAAGCCGACGGCGCCGTCACCGGCTACACCGCCCGGGTCGACCCCGCCCGCCTCGGCTACGGCATCCAGGCGTTCGTCCGCGTCTCCCCCCATGCCCGCATGACCGTCAAGTACCTCCGCAGCCAGGAACTCCTCCACCGCCCGGAGATCCTCGAGGTCCACCACGTCATCGGCGAGGACTGCTGGATCCTCAAGATCGCCGCCCGCGACACCGCCCACCTGGAGGAGCTCATCGAACTCCTCTCCACCCTCGGCCGCACCACCACCTCGGTGATCCTCTCCTCCCCCGTCCAGCAACGCCCGCTGCTACCGCCCGGGCGGTGACGGACCGTGAGTTTCCTGGGCATGTGGTGCCTGATGCCGATGCACGCCGAGGTCGTCGCGCGGTACGCGCCGGAGCTGGCCCCGGCCGTCGAAGCCCGAGCCTCAGGCCCCGGCTCCAGGACGCTGATCCGGCGGTGGGAGCGGACGGGCAGCACGGAAGCGGGCATGCGGCAGTTCCTCGAGGATGCCGGCCCGTCCGCGCTGGACGAGAGGATCGGCCTCGTCTACGAGGCGTGGGAGCGCGGGTGTGACAGGGAGCTGCCCCATCTCGCGGTCTCCGTGCGCAAGGGGCATCCGGCGACCGCCCTGGCCTACGCGCTCGGGCCGCGGCGCAGCGCCGAGCTGCCCGGGTGGTTCGGGGACATCGTCCTCGGGCCCGAGGAGGTGCGGCACACGCTGCCCGCCGTCGAACGGGCCTTCAGTTGGGGCGAGGAGGCCCGGGCCCGGGCCGCGCAGCTGCTCCGCGACGCCCTGTACCCGGAAGCGGACCGGCAGGACGTCGACGCCCTGCTCGACGGCGTCCTCCCGGTCTGGCGCGCCGCGGCGGCGGCCGGTCGCGGCCTGCTCGGTGCGAGCTTCGAACCCTGAGCGGGGACGCCCCCCGAGGGGCGTCCCCGAAGAGCCGGTTACAGGTAGGCGTTGTCCGGGTTGAGGCGGGTGCCGTGGACGGGGACGCAGCGGTGCTTGCTGATGTCGAGGTTGGAGCCGTCGACGGTGTCGCGGGTGGTGCGCTGGGGGTAGACCCAGGTGTCGCCGAGGGTGTAGCGGCCGTTGATGGCCAGGCGGGGCTTGGCGGTGGGGAGGGAGGCGCGCGAGCGGTGCATGCAGCGCTCGGTGAAGATGATGTACTCGCCGGCCTTCATGGGGACGGTCCGGGTGGCACCGGGCTCGAGCTCGAAGGGTTCGGTGACGACGGCGAGGAGGTCCTCGCAGTGGGTCTCGAGCTGGTCGAAGAGCTCTTCGAGGGTGTACTTGTCGGCGTCGACGCCCTCGAAGACGCGGCGGGTGTCGATGTCGAGGATGAGGCTGTTGTTGGCCGCGCGGGAGAGGAGTTCCTCCTTGGTGCGGACGCGGTTGCGCGGGTCGACGTAGGCGCCGGACTCGCTGAGGCGGACCATGCGCTTGGGGTACTGGGCCTGCTGGGAGCCCTTGACGAACTCCATCACGCCGTCGTCCTCGGAGACGTCGGTGAGGGCCATCCAGAGCGTCCAGTCCCACTGGCCGGAGTGGTTGAGCGGGAACAGGGCGGGGCGGTGGCCGCCGACCTCCTCGCCGTCGAAGTAGCCGTACTCCTGGTGCCAGTCGATGGCGCCGTCGCCGGGGAACTTCTCGAACAGCTTGGTGCGCCAGAGGACGAGGGAGTCCGCGCCGGTGGTCTCGGCGAGGGTGGAGACGAGCTCCGGCGCGGTCATCACCTGGCGCAGGGTCTCGTTGACCAGGTGCCAGTCGCGGACGGAGTAGCGGCCGTAGAGGGGCTGTTCGGGCTGGCGCTCCAGCAGGTCGGCGAAGAAGGCGGCGAGTTCGGCGATCACCTCCGGGGAGGCGAACCGGGGGAACGGGCCGGCGAAGCCCTGGGTCGCGAGCGACTCGCGCGGTGTCATGCCCGACATCTGGTGTCTCCCTGTGGGTGTGTGAAGGAACGGGACGCGAAGACCATCGCGCGGTCGGCGTTCGCCGCCGGGCCGTCGTGGCGGACCCGGACGGCGAAGCCGCGGGTCTCCAGGGCGGCGGTGATCTCGTGCAGCCGGCCGGCCGTCGGGGTGCCGGGTTCGTCGTGGACCTCGACGGCGAGCTGGCGGATCAACGGCCAGTGGCGGTCGTCGATCCCGCGCAGGACCTCGGCCTCGGCGCGCTGGACGTCGATCTTCAGCATGTCGATCCGGGTGAGCCGCTCCTCCTCGATGACCTCGGACAGCCGGCGCAGCCGGCAGTCGTACGGCTCCTCGCGGAACCGGTGGTCGAGCATCTCGTCGAGGAAGTCGGCGGCATCGCCGAGGTCGGAGCCCTGAGCACCGACGACGAGGTCGCGCACGTAGGCGCGGTCCGCCGCGGTGTCGGCGAGGGCGCTACGGGCGGACATCGTGGTGTAGCCCGGGTAGAACGTGAACCGGGCCTCGCCCGTACGGTCGGCGAGCCCGTACGGGAAGAGCTTGACCGCTTCCCCGTGTGCGGCGAGGTTGCGCCGCAGCTTGTCGAAGATCGGCGGCAGGGGTTCGAAGGCGTAGACGGTGGCGGTGGGGCGGTGTGCCCGGACGAAGAGCGCGTAGACGCCGATGTTGGCGCCGACGTCGAGGACGACGGCGTGCTCGGGCAGGTCCAGGCCCTCGGGCAGGTAGCCGCGGCGGGTGACGATCTCCTCGTACAGGAACGCCGTCTCGTGCGCGTTGAGCCCGTCCAGGCTCGCCGGGTCGATGAGGGTTTCGGGCTCACTCGGAGGCATGGATCGCGGCCCCCAGTCTGCCCGCGGCCAGGCGGTAGAGCTCCTCGGCCTCGGCGGGGCCGATGGAGGAGAACTGGTGCGCCGTCTCGAAGCCCGGGTGGCGCTCCAGCTTGACGCGGTAGTCGGGGAGTTCGGCGCCGTTGTGGATCATCTCCAGCCACTGTCCGGTGCCGGGGTAGGGGCTGTTGATGTTGAGGGCGACGCAGCCGTCGGGGATGCAGCCGCTGCGGTGGAGTTCGGCGATCAGGTCGAGGGTGTGGAGGCGCTGCCGTTCCGTCTCGCCGAGGCCGAACTGGAGGGAGGTGCCGACCCGGATGCCGAGGTCGCGGCAGAGGTGGGCGACCTCGCGGAACCTGGTCGCCCAGTCCACCGGGGTGGCGAGCACCCGGAGTTGGCGGACCTTCTGCACGGCGACGTTGTCCGGTTCGGCGGACTCGACGCCGAAGTAGATGTAGCTGCAGCCGGCCTGCGCCATGGCGCGCAGGGTGTCCGGGGTGACGTCGTTGATGGTGGTCTGGCAGCCCCACTCGATCGGCTCCCCGCCGGTCTCCTTGCGGAGCAGTTCGAGGAACTCGGCGAGCCAGCGCGGGTTCTGGGTGAAGGTGCTGTCGTCGAAGAAGACCGCCTCGAAGCCCTGCTCTCGGCGCAGGGCGATCTCCTTGACCACGTTCTCGGGGGTGCGCTGGCGCATCTTGGGCTGGTTGTAGAGGAAGGCGTCGGCCGACTCGTGGCAGAAGCTGCACGCGTACTTGCAGCCGATGGCGGCCATCACCTGGGCGGTCAGGCGGTTGCCGAAGATCGAGAAGCGGTTCTCGTGGGTGAGCCGGGTCAGGTCGATGAACGGGATCTCGTTGCCGTCGATCGGCGCTCCGCTCAGTTCGACGGACTCGATGCGGTCGCTGTCGCGGTCGTGGAGGAAGAGCTCTCCGGTGCCCGGGAGCCGGGCGAAGCGGTCGCGGCCCGCGAGCAGGGCCCGCTTGACGCCTTCGACGCCCTCGTCCAGGTGTTCGGCGAGCACCCGCACCACCTCGGCGAGGGCGAACGGGGCCTCGCCGGCGAAGACCAGGTCGACGGTCTCGCGCTCCTCGGGCTCGGCGAGGGTCTGCAGGGCCGGGAGGCGGCCGTACTCGGTGTCCGTCAGGTCGAACTGGGCGTGCGCGGCGCGCTTCCTGCCGTCCATGCCGCCGACCCGGAGGGAGGCCGAGCGGTAGGCGCGGGCGTTGACGGCGTCCTCGTGCTGGCCGCCGAGCAGGACCAGGCTGTCCGGGGAGGACTCCTTGACCAGGCGGGCGATCCGCAGGGCGAAGTGGTGGCCCTCGGAGAGGTTGCTGATGCCGACCATCGCCGGCCGGTGCCGCTTCAGGCACCGGATCAGTTCGGCCTCGAAGGCCGGGCTGTAGGCGAGCGGGTTCATGACGCCGACGACCTCGGGCACCCGGGCGGCCGGGAACTCGTCGATGCGCAGCTGCCGGTCGAGGACGCTGGTCGCGTAGAGCAGCGGGGTGGGGATGCCGGGGAAGGAGCCGGTGGCGCCCTCTTCGACGTGGGGGGCGCTGACGAACAGGACGGGGAAGTGCTTGCGGCGGTGCCGCGCCTCGGCTGCGTCCTCGGAGTCGGGCTGCGAGGGATCAAGGGCCAGTTCGCGGGCGAGCGCCTGGTCCGAGACCTCGCGGGGGTCCAGCCCGTCGAAGGGGTGGAGGCGCCAGTCCTTCTCGTGTTCGTGGAGGTCGCGTGCTATGCGCTCGCGCCGGGCGGCGCGCACCAGTTCGGCCGGATGCCCGCCGGGGGCGGCTCCGCGGAGCCCGCCGCCGGTCATCGGTGCAGCGCCCGTTCGGTGAAGGCGGCCACCTCGGGGTCGGCGAGCAGCTCGGCGCCGGACACCTCGAAGCGGGTGGTCTGTGCGGGCTCGCCCGGCCAGGGCGCGGTGTGGTCGCGGGACAGGAGGAGGCGGGGGCCGCTCGGCCGGTCGGCGCGGGAGGCGGCCGCCAGGTAGGTGAGGTAGCGGGTGAAGCGGTCGGCGAGCTGGGTCCGCAGGTTCTCGGCGACGCCGAGCCGTCCGCAGACGGTGTGCACGGCGCGGGTGTAGGTCCGGAGCAGCTCGGTGGCGTCGGGGACGAGGTCGGCAGCGGCGAGATCGGCGCCGGGCGGGGCAGCGGGCGAGGCAGCGGGCGGGCCGAACTCGGCGAGTTCGGCGGGCGTCATCCGGCCGCGCAGCGGGGTGAGGGCGAGTTCGAACTCCGTCACCAGGGTGTCCCGGTCGACGGGCAGCGGGTCGTAGAGCAGCACCGGGGGTGAGCCGAGGCCGGCCTCCCGCACGCCCCGGGCGAGGAGTTGGGCGAGCGGGGCGGCGGCGCACATCCCGAGGACGGCGCCGACGGGGCGGCCGTGGCGCTGTACCTCGTCCAGCCAGGGCCGGACGTACGCCCCGGGCTCACTCTCCGGCAGCAGGTCGCCGGTGGCGGGGAGCGGCGCGGTCTCCCAGACGGTGTGGCCGGCGAGGCAGGCGGCGAGGTCGGAGAACCCGGCGTCACCGCGGCCGGCATCGAAGTTCACGGCGAGGACGAGGGTGCCACCCCCACCACCCGGACAGCGCCAGTTGGTTAATTCCATCGAAACTCCATCTGTACCTCTCGGAAGAATTCCCAGGCCACCGCATTCACGTCGGGGCAATATTCCCGCCCCCTCGACACCCGAACTGCGGCGCCCGCCATTCACAGACGGCCCCCACCTTTTCCTACCCCGGGCATCGCGCACACGTCAAGAGTGATCGAACTGACTCACAGTCAATCCGAAGGAACTCAGGTGACCCTGAGTTCGTGTCAGCTCTAAGGTCCGGACCAGCCAAGAAGGGTTGACGGAGCGCCGACAGGGCTGATCTACTGACGTCTCGCCTCGTTCCAGATCAGCGACTCCAGCAAGGGGAAGCAGTGCCGAACGTTTCCGGCTCATTATGGAAGAACCGCGATTTCAAGCTATTCCTGACGATTCAAACGCTGTCTTCCCTCGGTGATTCGTTCTCCTACGTGGCGCTTCCCCTCCTGGTTCTCCACGCCACCGGATCCGTTGTCCAGATGGGTATGGTGACGGCACTCCAGGGCGCCGCCTCGATCCTCACGGGCCTGTTCGCCGGGGTCGTCGTCGACCGGGTCGACCGCCGTCTGCTGCTGCTGGTCTGCGACGTGGCGCGGGGCGTCCTCTACGCGCTGATCCCGCTGGCCTGGATGTTCTCCCCGCAGCTCTGGGTGATCTACACGGTGGTGCCGGTCGCCGGCGCCTTCGCGATGCTGTTCCGGGTCGGCTACGTGGCGATGACGCCCAGCCTGGTCGAGCGCGACCAGATCACCGAGGCCAACGGCAGGCTCTACGGCTCCTTCGCGGTGGCGAGCGTCATCGGCCCGGTCGTCGCGGGCGTGGTCTGCGCCGCGGTCGGCCCCCAGGTCGCCATCGGCGTCGACGCCGCGAGCTTCGTCGTCTCGGCGCTGGGCGTGCTGCTGGTGCGCACCCGCGAGCGGGCGCAGGAGCACGACGACGAGCAGGTGGCCGAGCAGCCGCCGACCAGCCGGCGCAAGGCGCTGCTGGCGGAGTTCCTGGCCGGCGCCCGGTTCCTCTGGGACCACCCGATCATGCGGCCGCTCACCGTGCTGCTCTCGGTGCTGACCTTCCTCAACTACGGCATCACCGACCTGATCGTCTTCTACCTCAAGGACTCGCTGGGCCACAGCGACAGCACCGTCGGCTACGTGCTCGCCGTCGCGACCATCGGCACCATGGTGGCCTCCTCGCTGGTGGCGCGGATCCGCCGGAGGATCGGCTTCGGCGCCACCTGGATCGGCGCCAACGTGCTGTGCGGCGCGGCCATCGCCTGCCTGGGCCTGTCCGCGAGCGTCCCGGTGATCGCCGCGCTGTCCTGCGTGATGCTGGCCAGCACCGGTGTCGGCGGGATCAGCTCGATGTCGCTGCGCCAGGAGGTCACCCCCGACAAGCTGCTGGGCCGGGTGACTTCGGCGTTCTGGACCATCCACTCGGCGCTCGGCCCGCTCGGCGCCGGCCTGCTCACCGCGGCGGCCTCCGCGTACGGCGTCAAGGCCGTCTGCCTGCTGATCGGCGTCGGGAGCCTGCTGACCGCGCTGTACGGGCTGCGCACCGCGCTGTGGCGCACCGCTCCCGAGCGCCCGCTGACGGAGGGTGTGTGAGCATGACCGCCACCGGATCGCACCGGCCGCTGTCGCCCGCGCAGCGCCGCTTCTGGTTCCTCGACCGGCTCTCCCCCGGCAGCCCGCAGTACAACGTCTGCTCGGCCGTCCGGATCGAGGGCCCGCTCGACCACCCGGCCGTCTCCCGCAGCCTGCTGGAGGTGCAGCGCCGGCACGAGGTGCTGCGCGCCCGCTTCCCCGCCGTGCAGGGCGGGCCCGTGCTGCGGATCGCCGCCGAGCCCGCCGGGCCGACCCCGCTGGTCGATCTGAGCGGCCTGCCCGGGGCGGCGCGTGAGGCCGAAGCCGAGCGCGTGGCACGGCAGTTGGCGGCGCAGCCCTTCGACCTCCAGGAGGGCCCGCTGCTGCGCTCGGTGCTGGTGCGCGAGTCGGCGCAGCGGCACACCCTGCTGCTCAGCCTGCACCACATCGTCTCCGACGGCTGGTCCACCACCGTCCTCGTCCGCGACGTGCTGCGCTGCTACCACGCGCTGACCGCCGGACGGTCGCACCCGCTGCCGGAACTCTCCGCCCAGTACCCGGAGGTGGCCGCCGAGCAGGAGGGCTGGCGCCTGTCCCCCGGCGAGTACGACCGCCAACTCGTCTACTGGCGGCAGCGGCTGGCGGGCCTGCCCAGCACCACCGAACTGCCGCCGGACTTCCCCCGCAAGCCCCGCCGGACAGCCCCCGCGACGGCCACCAGGCTCCCCCTGGACGCCGAACTCGCCGACGCCGTACGGGCGTTCGCCAGGGCCGAGCGCAGCACCCCGTTCATCGTGCTGCTCACCGCCCTGGCCGTCACCCTCTCCCGCCACCTGGACCGCGAGGACCTGGCGATCGGCGCCCCGGCCGCGCTGCGCGACGAGCCGCAGACCCACCAGCTGATCGGCCCCTTCCTCAACACCCTGGTCCTGCGCACCGACCTGACCGGCGCCCGGACCCTGCGCGAGGCCCTGGCCCGGGTGCGCCGCGGCTGCCTGGACGCGTACCGGCACCAGGACCTGCCCTTCGACGAGGTGCTCGCCGCCCTCGGCACCGAACGGGACCCGTCGGTCAGCCCGCTGTTCCAGATCGCCTTCCAGCACGTGCCCGCCGCCGGGCCGCTGGACCCGGGCGGCCTCGACGTCCAGGTGCACGAAGTGGACGCGGGCGTGGCCAAGTTCGACCTGACCCTGGACGCGATCGACCGGGCCGACGGCATGGAGTTCCTGGCCCACTACGACACCGGGCTCTACCGCGGCGAGAGCGTCGAGCGGCTGCTGCGCCACTGGCGTACGGTGCTCGGCCGGCTGGTCGAGCAGCCCGACGCACCGCTGGCCGACGTCACCCTGACCGGCCCGGCCGAGCACGCCGCCGCCCTGGCGGCCGCCGCCGGAGCCCCCGTACCGGAGCCGCAGGCGCCCACCCTGCTCGACCTGATCGAGGCCCACGCCGACCGCTGCCCGGACGCCCCGGCCGTGGTCAGCGGCCGCGACCGGCTCAGCTACCGGGAGCTCGACCGGGCCGCCAACCGGCTCGCGCACCGGCTGCACTCGGCGGGCGCCCGCCCCGGCGACCGGGTCGGCATCCTGATGGAGCGCTCGGCCCGTACGGCGGTGGCCGTGCTGGCCGTCTGGAAGGCCGGCGCGGCCTGCCTGCCGCTGGACCTGGAGAGCCCGGCCGCCCGCCGCCGACTGATCCTGGAGGACGCCGGGGCTCGCCTGGTCATCGTCCAGAACGACCTCACGAACGAACTCGGCGACGAACTCGCGGACGCGCAAGTCGAGTTGGTTCTCGCGGGCGAAGCCCCGGCGCCGAGCACCCGCCCGCCCCGGTCGACCGGGCCCGAGGACCTCGCCTACGTGATCTACACCTCCGGCTCCACCGGCCGGCCCAAGGGCGTGCTGGCCGCGCACCGGGGCCTGACCACCTTCCACCTGGCCTGGCAGGGGGCCTTCGCCCTGCGCGGCCGGATCACCGCGCACCTGCAGATGGCGAACTTCTGCTTCGACGGCTTCCTCGGCGAGTTCACCCGCTGCCTGGGCTCCGGAGCCGCCCTGGTCGTCTGCCCGCGCGAGGTCTCCCTCCAGCCGGAGCGGCTGCTGCGGCTGATGCGCGAGGAGGGCGTCGACGTCGCCGACTTCGTGCCCGTCGTGCTGCGGAACCTGGTCAACCACGTGGAGGCGACCGGTGACGGCCTGGACTTCCTCAAGCTGCTCATCGTCGGCTCCGACACCTACCCGTGCGACGAACTCGCCCGCATCCAGCGGCTCGCCGGCCCGAACACCCGGGTGGTCAACTGCTACGGCGTCACCGAGGCCGCGATCGACAGCACCTACTTCACCGTCGACCCGCAGGCCGAGCACGGGCCCGAGATCCTGATCGGCACCCCGCTGCCCGGCACCGAGGCGTACGTCCTGGACGAGCGGCTGCGACCGGTGCCCCCCGGCGTGCCCGGCACCCTGTACCTGGCCGGCCCGGGCCTGACCCACGGCTACCTCGGCAGCCCCGGCCAGACCGCCGCCGCCTTCCTGCCCCACCCGTTCAGCACCACCCCCGGCGCGCGGATCTACCGTACGGGCGACCGCGTCCGCCACCGCCCGACCCCCGGGGGCCTGCGGATCGAGTACCTCGGCCGCAGCGACCAGCAGCTCAAGATCCGCGGCTACCGGGTCGAGCTCGGCGAGATCGAGGCCGCCCTGCGCCGCACGCCCGGCGTCCAGGACGCCGTGGTGGTCACCGAGGGCGATGACCCGACAGAACGCCGGCTGCACGCCTACCTGGTGCCGCGGCCCGGCGCCGGGCCCACCGACTGGTACACGGTGCTGCGCGAGAGCCTGCCGCTCTACATGACCCCGGACCGGCTGGTGCTGCTGCCCGCGCTGCCGACCACCCCGAACGGCAAGCTGGACCGCGCCGCCCTGGCCACGGCCGGCGGCACCGAGGTGACCCCGCCCGCCCACGGCGCCCCGGCCCGCACCCCGGACGAGCTGCGCCTGGCCGAGCTCTGGGAACAGGCCCTGGGGCGCACCGGGGTCGGCGTCCACGACGACTTCTTCGCCGTCGGCGGCAACTCGCTGCTCGCCCTCCAGGTGATCGCCCAGGTGCGCGAGGAGTGGGGCGCCGAGATCCCCGTCCGGACCTTCTTCAGGACCCCCACCGTGGCCGGGCTCGCCGCAGCCATCCAGGAGCAGCCAGGGGAAGCCCGGCCGCCGACGGCCCTGCTGGGCCCGATCATCCCCGTCGAGCGGGAGACCATCCAACTGCCCGAGGAGGCACGGTGACGACGGAACAGCTCGAAGACGGGACCCGCTACCGGGTGGTCGTCAACCACGAGGAGCAGCACTCCATCTGGCCCGCCGACCGGCCCGCACCGGCGGGCTGGCGGGACGAGGGCACCAGCGGCACGCGGGCCGAGTGCCTGCGCCGGATCGAGGACGTCTGGACGGACATCAGGCCACTGAGCCTGCGCGTCCGCATGGAGGAGAGGCAGGCGCAGAAGTGAACACGTACTACCGGGGCTTCCTGCTCCGCGACGTCCGCCGCTTCGCCGACTGGGCGGACTCCGCCCTGCCCGGCAGCGCCGAACTGCCCGACGAGACGGTGGTGTTCCTGCGCGAGGACCTCACGGTCGTGCGCAACCCGGTGCTGGCCGACCAGGAGGTGCTGTGGGACAGCGCCACCCCGCAGTGGCGCGCGTTCTGCGAGCAGGACCTGCGCTTCGAGCTGCCCGCCGACCTGCGGGCGGCCCGGGCATGAACGGGCAGCCGGACGGCGGCGCGACGCTGCCGCTGGTGATCGGCGCCGGCGCGCCCACCGACGACCTGCACGGGCTGCTCACCGCTCGGCGCGCCGAGCTGCGGGCCGGCCTGCGCCGGCACGGGGCGATCCTGCTGCGCGGCTTCCCGGTCGGCGGCGTGGACGGCTTCGCGGAGGCGGTGCGCCGTTTCTCCGGTGAGCCGCTCGCCTACCAGGAGCGCTCCTCCCCGCGCACCACCATCAAAGGGCACGTCTACACCTCGACGGAGTACCCGGCGCACGAGGAGATCTTCTTCCACAACGAGAACTCCTACCGCAGCGCCTGGCCGATGACGCTGTTCTTCCACTGCGTGCAGGCCCCGGCCGACCGCGGGGCCACCCCGCTGTCCGACGTCCGGCAGGTGCTGCGCGCGCTGGACCCGGCGGTGCTGGAGGAGTTCACCCGCCGCCGCTGGATGGTGGTGCGCAACTTCGGCTCGGACTTCGGCCTGCCCTGGCAGGAGGTCTTCGACACCGACAGCCGCGAGGACGTGGACCGCTTCTGCGCCGCCAACCGCGTCGAGGCCGAGTGGCTGCCCGGCGGCCGGCTGCGCACCCGCTCGGTGCGCGAGGCGGTGCACCGCCACCCGGAGACGGGCGAGGCCGTCTGGTTCAACCACGCCGCGATCTTCCACCTCTCCTCGCTCTCCCCCGACGTCCGGGACGGCATGCGGGAGATGTTCGACGAGGAGGACCTGCCGAACAACAGCTACTTCGGCGACGGCGGCGCCATCCCGGACGAGGTGATGGCGCACGTACGGGACTGCTACCGCGCGGCCGCCACCCGGTTCGACTACCACGAGGACGACGTGCTGATCGTGGACAACATGCTGACCGCGCACGGGCGCGAGCCGTTCACCCCGCCGCGCCGGATCGCCGTGGCGATGGCCGAGCCGACCGCCGAACCGTCCACCGGACCGCGCGCCGAACCGAGCGCAGGGGCTGGTTCGCGGTGAGCGCCGGGGCCACCGCCGCCGAGGTCTCCTCGGCCCAGGCCAGGATCCACTTCCTGGACCGCACGGCGCCCTCCGGAGCCGTCTACAACATCGCCCGGAGCATCGAGCTGACCGGCGAGCTCGACCTCGGCTGCCTGACCGGGGCGGTGCGGGACTGCGTGGAGCGCCACGAGAGCCTGCGCACCTGCTTCACCACGATGCAGGGCAGGCTGCTGCAGGTCGTCACGGCCCAGCAGCCCGTGCTGCGCCTCATCGACCTCTCCGCGCTCTCCGCCCTTCCGCTCGCCGAGGGCGCGCCGACGGCCGAGGAGCTGGTCGAGCGGCTGGCCCGCCAGGAGGCCGAGGAAACGTTCAACCTCAAGCGCGCCCCGTTGCTTCGCCTACGGCTGATCCGGCTCTCCCCGGACCGGCACGTGCTGCTGGTGACGCTGCACCACATCATCGCCGACGCCTGGTCCCTCGACCTGTTCCTGCGGGAGCTGGCCGGGCGCTACCGGGCCCGGGTCTCCGGCCGGGCCGATCCCGAGCCCGCCCTGCCGCTGCAGTACGCCGACTACGCGGCCTGGCAGCGCCGGGCCGTCGACGGCGGCGCCTTCGCCCCGGCCATCGCCTACTGGCGCGAGGAGCTGGCCGACCTCACCGAGCTGGACCTCGCCGACCGGCCCCGCCCCCAGCGGCCCTCCCACCGGGGCGGGACCCACCTCACCCCGCTCGCACCCGACCTGGCCGAGCGGCTGCGGCCGCTGTGCCGCGCGGAGGGCGCCAGCCTGTTCATGGCCCTGCTGGCCGCCTTCGCCGTCGTCGCCCACCGGCGCACCGGGCTGGACGACATCGTGCTCGGCGGCACCACCTCCGGCCGCGAACGCCCGGAGCTGCGCGAGATGATCGGCTGCTTCGTCAACATGCTGCCGCTGCGGACCGCCGTCGACCCGAAGGACTCCCTGCGCGCGGTGCTCCGCAGCACCGCCCGTACCTGCCAGGACGCGTACGAGCACCAGGAGCTGCCCTTCGAGCAGCTGGTGGCCGAGCTCGGCGGCGTCCGCGAGCCCGGCCGCCACCCCGTCTTCCAGACCGTCTTCCAGCTGCTGGACGACCGCGCGTCGGAGCTCTCCTTCCCCGGCCTGGACGCCCGGTTGCACGCCGTGGACCGCGAGAGCGCCACCTTCGACCTGGTCTGTACGGTGCTGGACGGCCCCGACGGGCTGACCGGCTCCTTCGAGTACGCCACCGACCTCTACGAGGCCGGGACGGTGGCGCAGCTGGCCGAGGCCTGGGCGCTGGTGCTCGAGGCGATGGCCGCCGACCCCGACCAGGGCGTGGCGCAGCTCGCGCTGCCGCTGGCCCAGGTCTCCCCCACCGCCCGGCCGGCCACCGAGCCCGCCCCGGGCCGGGCGCCGTACGCCGCGCCGGTGGGCGCCACCGAGCAGCTGCTCGCCGAGGACTGGGCCGCGCAGCTGGGCCTCGACGCGGTCGGGCGGCACGACAACTTCTTCGTCCTGGGCGGCCACTCGCTGCTGGCCACCATCCTCATCACCGGATACCAGGAGCGCTTCGGCGTCGAGCTGCCGCTGGAGCGCTTCCTCGGCAGCGCCACCGTCGCCGAACTCGCCCGGGTCGTCGACGCGTTGCGCGACGGCGACCGGACGGGCGGCGGCGGCGAGCCTGTGGCGATCCGGCCGACCGGAGGCCCGGCACACCCATGAGCGACCTGACTTCACCGACCGAGCCCACCGAACACACCAGCGAGACCGACGCCCCGCTCTCCTCCGCCCAGCGCCGGGTCCTCTTCCTCAGCGAGCTCGAGCCGGACAGCGCGTTCTACCACAACCTGAACGCCTACCGGCTGACCGGCCCGCTCGAACTCCCGGTGCTGGCCCGCTGCCTCGACGAGATCACCGCCCGCCACGAAGTGCTGCGCACCGCCTTCCTGGAGGTCGCGGGCACCCCCGTGCAGCGCGTCGTGCCGCCCGGGCCCGCGCCGCTGCCGGTCGTCGACCTGCGCGGGCTGCCCCGGACCGTACGGGAGCGGGAGCACCGGCGGCTGATGCTCGCCGAGCGCTCCCGCCCGTTCGACCTGGCCGCCGGGGCCGTGGCGCGCTTCACCGTGGTGCTGCTCGGCGCCGAACAGGCCGTGCTGCTGGCCTCGTTCCACCACGCGGTGATCGACGGCTGGTCGCTGGCCGTCTTCGGCCGGGAGCTCCAGGACCTGTACGAGGCGTTCCAGATGGGCCTGCCGTCCCCGCTGGAGCCGCTGCCGGTGCAGTACGCGGGGTTCAGCCGGTGGCAGCAGGAGTGGTCGCGCAGCGCGGAGGGCGCGCGGCAGCTCGAGTTCTGGGTGGAGCGGCTCAGCGGCGCGCCCGCCCTGCTACGGCTGCCGACCGACCGGCCGCGCCCGGCGGTGCAGAGCTACCGGGGCGCCACCCACCGGTTCCGGATCTCCGCCGAACTCGGCGCGCAGCTCACCGAGTTGGGCGCCCGCTCCGGCGCGACGCCGCACATGGTGCTGCTCTCCGCCTTCGCGCTGCTGCTCGCGCGCTACAGCGGCGACCGGGACCTGGTGGTCGGCGGCCCGATCGCCAACCGCCGCCGGCCCGAACTGCACGGCCTGATCGGCTTCTTCGCCAACACCCTGCTGTACCGCGTCCGGCCGGACCTCGGCGCCTCCTTCGAGGAGCTGCTGGCCCAGGTACGGCGGACCTGCCTGGAGGCGTACGAGCACCAGGACGTCCCGGTGGACGAGATCGCCCAGCGGCTCTCCCCCGAGCGCGACCTCGGCCACAACCCGCTCTACCAGGTCAACTTCACCCTGCACAACACGCCGCCGCTGACCGAGTCGATGGCGGACCTGCGCGTGCGGCTGCTGGACACCGACTCCGACGCCGCGCGCTTCGACCTGGACCTCAACATCCTCCAGACGCCCGAGGGCCTGGAGTGCTTCATCGACTACGCGACGGACCTGTTCGACGCGGCCACCGTGGCGCGGTTCGCCCGCTCCTTCGAGCTGCTGCTGACCGCCGTCGCCGCCGATCCCTCGCGGCCGGCGGGCGCGTACCCGATCGTGCCGGACGAGGAGCTGCACCGCATCCTGCGGGAGTGGAACGACACCGCCGCCCCGGTGCCCGAGGCCACGCTCACCGAGCTGTTCGAGGCGCAGGCGGCCCGCACGCCCGAGGCCGTGGCCGTCAGCGCCGAGGGGGTCGAGCTCGGCTACCGCGAGCTGGACCGCACGGCCAACCGGCTGGCCCACCACCTGCGCGCCCTGGGGGCCCGGCCGGGCGAGGTGGTCGCCGTCCTGCTCGACCCGGCGCCGGAGACGATCGCCGTGCTGCTGGGCATCATGAAGTCCGGCGCGGCCTTCCTGCTGCTCGACCCGGCGCATCCGGACTCACGCCACGCCGCCGTCCTGGCCGACAGCGGCGCCGCCGCACTGGTCACCCGGGGCGAGCCGCGCGTGACCGGTGTCAAGGTCGTACGGCTGGACACCGAGTGGGAGGCCATCGCCGCCGGCCCGGACACCGCACCGACGGGCGGTGCCACGCCCCAGGACACGCTGTACCTGATGTACACCTCAGGCTCCACCGGCACACCCAAGGCCGCCGTGCTGGCCCACCGGCACCTCGTCAACTACCTCTCCTGGGTGACCGGCCGGTTCACCCCGGAGGACGGCGCGGGCGTCCCCGTGCACTCCTCGCTCGCCTTCGACCTGACGGTCACCAGCGTCTTCGCCCCGCTGCTGGTCGGCCAGCGGCTGCTGCTGCCGCCCGCCCAGGCCGCGCCGGGCACCGCCCTTCCGCTGCTGCTGGACCAGGTGGCGCCGGGCGCGCAGACGGCCTTCGTCAAGCTGACGCCCTCCCACCTGCGCCTGCTGGAGCACCGCGAACCGGCCCCCGGCGCCGGGCGGCTGCCCGCCCGTACGGTGATCATCGGCGGCGAGGGGCTGTACGAGGACTCGATCGCCGACCTGCGCGGGCCCGGCGGCCCGGTGCTGGTCAACGAGTACGGCCCGACCGAGACGGCGGTGGCCTGCACCGCCTACCAGGTCGGCGAGGAGTGCTCCGCCTCCGGCCGGGTGCCGATCGGCACCCCGATCGCCAACGCCCGGGTGTACGTGCTGGACGACGCCATGCGCCCGGTACCGGTCGGCGTGACCGGGGAGCTGTACGTGGGCGGGGCGGGCGTCGGCTACGGCTACTGGCGCCGGCCCGCGCTGACCGCCGAGCGGTTCGTGCCGGACCCGTTCGCCGAGGAGCCGGGCGCGCGGCTGTACCGCACCGGCGACTTCGCGCGCCACCTGCCCAGCGGCGATCTGGAGTACCTGGGCCGCCGCGACGAGCAGGTGAAGCTGCGCGGCCACCGGATCGAGCTCGGCGAGATCGAGGCCGCGCTGACCGCCCATCCGGCCGTCCGCCAGTGCGCCGTCGACCTGGTCCCCCGCCCCTCCGGCGAGGACCAGCTCACCGCCTTCGTCCGCCTCCGGCCGCAGTCGCAGGCCGCCGACTGGCAGCACGAGCGGCTGGACGAGTGGCACCGGCTCTACGAGGACACCTACCGCGACCTGCGCGAGGACGGCGACGCGACGTTCAACCTGGCTGGCTGGAACAGCAGTTACACCGGCCGGCCGCTCGACGACGGCGAGATGGCCGCCTGGCTGGACGACACCGTCGCCAGGATCCGCGCGCTGCGCCCCGAACGGGTGCTGGAGATCGGCTGCGGCACCGGCATGATCACCAGTCGGGTGGCGGGCTCCTGCGCCTCCTACCTGGGCACCGACCTGTCGCCCGCCGCCATCGCCTACCTGCGGCGCACCCTGCCGGGGACGGCCGCCGAAGGCGCCGAACTCCTGGCGGCCCCCGCGCACCTGAGCGTGCCCGAGGGCCGGGAGTTCGACACCGTGGTGGTCAACTCGGTGATCCAGTACTTCCCTTCGGTGGAGTACCTGCTGGAGGTGCTCGAGCGCGCGGTGGCCGCCATGCCCGCCGGGGGCCACGTGTTCCTCGGCGACCTGCGCAGCCTGCCGCTGCTGGAGCTCTTCCACACCTCGGTGCAGGCCCACAAGGCCCCGGCCGCCATGCGGATCGCCGAGCTGCGCTCGCGCGTGCGACGGGCGGTCGCCAACGAGCCCGAACTCTGCCTGGATCCACGGCTGTTCGAGGAGATCGGGCAGCGGTGGCCCGGCATCCGGGAGGTCCGGATCCTGCCGAAGCGCGGTCGCTACCGCAACGAGCTGAGCTGCTTCCGCTACGACGTGGTGCTCACCGTCGGCGCCCCTGGGGATTCCGAGCCCGACGGATCTGAACTCGACTGGGCAGACGAAGGGTTGGACCTCGAAGCCCTGGCCCGGCTGCTCGACGAGCAGAAGCCACCGCGGCTCCGGCTGCGGAACGTCCCCAACGGCCGCCTCACCGCGGCGGGCGAACTGCACCGGCTGCTCGCCGAGCGCGAACCGGCCGCCTCGGTCGGGGAGTTGCTGGGGGCCGCCGTTCGCGAGCCCGGCGGGGTCGACCCCGAGGACCTGTGGGCGCTGGAGGAGCGGCACGGGTACCGGGTCGAGCTGAGCTGGCACACCGGGCGGGCGGACGGCGCCCTCGAAGCCGTCCTGGTGCGCGAGGACACGACGGCGGCCACGCCGTCCGCTCGTACCGCCGAACCGCTGCCCGCCTTCGAACCCCGCCGGTACGCCAACGACCCGCTCTGGCACCGGGCCGCCTCCGCCGCCGTCCCGCAGATCACCGAGCACCTACGCAGGCAGCTGCCCGAACCGATGCTGCCCGCCCGGTTCGTGGTGCTCGCGGAGCTGCCGCTCACCTCCAACGGCAAGGCCGACCGGGCGATGCTGCGCCGCCTCGCCTCCGACCCGGCCGCCGATGCGGCCGGGGCCGAGCGCCCGGCCATCGAGGTCGCCGCACGGCCGCTGACCGACACCGAGCAGGCCGTCGCCGCCATCTGGCAGGACCTGCTCCACTGCACGGAGGTCACCGCCGAGGACGACTTCTTCGGCCTGGGCGGCCACTCCCTGCTGACCCTGCAACTGGTCTTCCGGCTCCGCCGCAGGTTCGAGGTGGAGCTCCCGGTCCGCGCCCCCTTCGAGCACCGCACGCTCGGCGAACTGGCCGCCCACCTGGACGGGTTGCTGAACGCGACGGCGACCCCGGAGGCGTCAGCCGCCGAACGGCCGCGCCTCGTGAGTGTCGCCCGCAGCGAGGAGATGGCGCCCTCCTTCGCCCAGGAGCGGCTCTGGATCGCCGACCAGCTCCGCCCGGGCGACATCGAGTACAACGTCCCCGCCTTCGACCGGCTGCACGGGCCGCTGGACCTGGCGGCGCTCCAGCGGGCGCTGAACGGGATCGTCGCCCGGCACGAGGTGCTCCGCACCGTCCTGGTCGCCCCCGAGGGGCTGCCCCTCCAATCCGTGCGCCCGTACCGGCCGTTCGAGGCGCCGCTGATCGACCTCGGCGGGCTGCCGCCCGAGGTGCGGGAGGCCGAGCTCGAACGGCTCGCCGACCTGGAGTACCACCGGCCCTTCGCCCTGGCCGAGGGGCCGATGCTGCGCACCCACCTGGTGCGGCTCGCCCCCGAGGACCACGCGCTGCTGCTGAGCTTCCACCACATCGTCCACGACGCCTGGTCGATGGGCCTGTTCATGGGCGAACTGCGCGAGCTGTACGGCGCGTTCAGCGCCGGGCGCGCTCCCGCCACACCGCCGCTGCCCGTCCAGTACGCCGACTACGCGGCCTGGGAACGGCGGCTGCTGGACGAGGGTCACTTCGACAAGCAGCTCGACCACTGGAGGCGACACCTCGACGGCGTCGCCCAGTTGCCGCCCCTGCCGACCGACCACCCGCGCCCGGCGCGGCTCTCCTCGGCGGGCCGGGTGCTGCCCGTGCGCTGGCCGGAGCGGACGGCGCAGGCCGTCCGCGCGCTCGCCCAGGAGACCAACACCACCCCGTTCGCCGTCCTGCTGACCGCGCTCGGCGCCGCCCTGCACGAGTACACCGGACGTACGGACCTCGCCGTCGGCACCGACGTGGCGAACCGGCAGGAGCCGGAGAGCGAGCGGATGATCGGCTTCTTCGTCAACCAGCTGGTGCTGCGCCTGGACGCCTCCGGGGACCCGAGCGGGCGCGGGCTGCTGCGCCGCGCCCGGGCCACCGTCCTGGAGGCGCTCGCCCACCAGCAGGTGCCGTTCGACCTGGTGGTGCGCGCCCTCAACCCCCGGCGCAGCGGAAGCCACGCGCCGCTCTTCCAGGTGAAGATGGTGCTGGACACCACGCCAGGCGGGGACGCCGAGGAGCCGCCGGCGGGCCTGGAGGTCCGGCCGATGCCCTCGCGCCTGGACACCACCCGCTGCGACCTCGCGCTGATCCTGCGCGACGCCCCGGACGGCCTCAGCGGCTTCCTGGAGTACCGCGCCGAACTCTTCGAGGAACCGACCGTGCACCGGCTGCTCGGCCGGATCTCGGCCCTGCTCGAGGGCCTGCTCGTGGACCCGGACCGGCCGCTGTCCCGACTCGCCGCCGGGGAGGCGCCGTGGAGTTGAGTCCGGCCTTCACCACGATCGCCGGGCCGCCCCTCGGCCCGACCCGCCCGATCCTCGAGCTGCTGCGCCCCTGGCCCGCGCAGCGGCCCGACCACCCGGCCGTCACCGACCCGGAGGGCTCGCTGACCTACCGGCAGTTGCACGCGCACGCCGCCCGGCTGGCCGGCGAGCTGGCGGCGGCCGGGGTCCGGGCGGGCGAGCCGGTGGCCGTACGGGCCAGGCCGGGCCGCTGGGCGGTGGCGGCGATGCTCGGCGTGCTCGCCGCAGGGGCGCAGTACGTGCCCGTCGACACCGGGTTCCCGGCGGCGCGGCAGCAGACGGTGCTGCGAGCATCCGGCGCCCGGTTCCTGGTGCTCGAGGCCGGGGAGCCCGAGTCGGCCGAGCACCGGACCTTCCGGGTCGGCTCTCACGAACCCCCTGATGACGTGGCCGAATTGCCCGAGCTGCCCGCCGACCGTCCGGCGTACACCATGTACACCAGCGGCTCCAGCGGCACCCCGAAGGGCGTCACCGTCTCGCACGGCAACCTCGGCTACTCCACCGAGGCCCGGACGGCGTACTACGGCGAGGCCCCGTCCGTCTTCCTGCTCTGCTCCTCGATCTCCTTCGACAGCTCGGCGGCCGGGATCTACTGGTCCCTGGCCACCGGCGCGCACCTGGTCGTGCCCGGCGCCAACCCGCTGGACACCGAGGCCATCGCCCGGGCGGCCGCCCGGCACCACGCCTCGCACCTGCTGCTGCTCCCCTCCCTGTACGCGGCGCTGCTGGACGCCGGGCACGGGGAGGCGCTGGCGAGCCTGCGGTGCGTGATCGTGGCCGGGGAGAGCTGCCCGCCCGCGCTGGTCCGGGAGCACTTCGCCGAGCTGCCCGGGGCCTCGCTGCACAACGAGTACGGCCCCACCGAGTGCACCGTCTGGTCCCTGGCGCACACCTGCCGGCCCGAGGACGCGGCGGGCCCGAGCGTCCCGATCGGCCGTCCGATCCCCGGCGCCTCCGTCCATCTCGCCTCCGTCCATCTCGCCTCCGACAGCGGCGAGTTGTGGGTCAGCGG
Organism: Kitasatospora sp. NPDC051170; assembly: GCF_044455705.1. Taxonomy (NCBI): domain Bacteria; kingdom Bacillati; phylum Actinomycetota; class Actinomycetes; order Kitasatosporales; family Streptomycetaceae; genus Kitasatospora; species Kitasatospora sp. NPDC051170. Next base: position 660,722 of record NZ_JBITFA010000001.1, read on the forward strand.
CCCCGGCGTCGCCCTGGGGTACGCGGGACACACCGAGCGAGGTCCGTTCGCCCCGGTCCAGGGGCGGCCCGGCTACCGGACCGGCGACCTGGCCCGGCTGGACGAAGCCGGTGCCGTCCACTTCCTCGCCCGCGCCGACGACCAGCTGAAGCTCGCCGGGATGCGGATCGAACTCCCCGAGATCGAGCAGCTGGTGCGCGAGCACGCCGGCGCCGCCGCGGCCGCCGTCGGGGTGGTGCGCCAACCCGGCGCGCCCGTACGGCTGGTGGCCTTCGTGGTGGCCCCCGGCCCCGGCTTCGACCCGGCCCTGCTCTACCGCGCCCTGCTCTCGGCGCTGCCGCAGGCCGCCGCGCCGCGCACCGCCCAGGTGCTGGAGCGGCTGCCCGCCCTGCCCAACGGAAAGCTCGACCGGGCCGCCCTGAACCGGCTGGCCGCCGAGCACGCCACCACTGCCAGGACCACCGCCGCCAGGACCACCGCCGCCAGGAGAGGCGCCCGATGACCAGCCCTCGCGCGGCCGCCCCGCCCCCCGGGTGCCCGGCCTTCGACCCCACCGACCCGGCCGCCCACCAGCGCCCCGACCACCCAGCCGCCTGGCACGAGCTGCGCCGGGGCGCGCCCGTCCGTCGGCTGGCCTCCCCCGCCTTCGGCCCCTACTGGTCCGTGACCGGCCACGCCGCGGCGAGCCAGGTGCTGAACGCCCCCGAGCTGTTCACCTCCACCCACGGCATGCGCCTGGGCGCGCCCGAGGCGGCGGTGCGGGCCGCCGCGGGCCGGATGCTGGTGGTGTCCGACGGGCCGCAGCACCGGCGGGTGCGCGCGGCCCTGGCGCCCTGGCTCCAGCGCCGCGCGCTCGAGGGCGCCCGGGAGGTCCTGCGAGGACGGCTGGCGCAGCGGCTGGACGCCCTGGTCGGCGACCGGCCGGTGGAGATCGTCACGGGCCTCGCCGAGGTGCTGCCCACCTGGGTGGTCTGCGACCTGCTCGGCGTGCCCGAGGCGGACTGGGACCACCTGGCCGCGCTGGCCGGGACGGCCTTCCGCGAGGAGAACGCCTCCCCGGCGGCCCGCCAGGCGGCCAGCGCGGGCATCTTCGGCTACTTCGCCGAGATGCTGGAGGACCGCCGCGAGCAGCCGCGCGAGGATCTGGTCGGCAGCCTGCTGCGCGGCCAGGACGGGCCGGGCGGGCTCACCGACGAGGAGATCCTGCTCAACTGCGACGGGCTGGTCAACGGCGGCCTGGGCACCACCCGGCACGCCGTCTCCGGCGCCGTCCTCGCGCTGGCCGAGCACCCGCACGCCTGGGCCCGCCTGGCGGAGAACCCGCACCTGCTCGGGCCCGCCGTCGAGGAGGTGCTGCGTTGGACCTCGCCGCCCATGCACGTGATGCGCACCGCCACCCGGGACACCGAGCTCTGCGGGGCCGCGCTGGCGGCCGGCGACCGGGTCGTGCTGTGGATCCCCGCCTGCAACCGCGACGAGTCCGTGTTCGAGCGGCCCGACGAGTTCCTGATCGACCGCCGCCCCAACCCGCACCTGAGCCTGGGCGCCGGGCCGCACTACTGCGTCGGCGCCGCCCTCGCCCGGCTCGAACTGCGCACCCTGCTCGAGGTGTTGCTCGCCCGCGTCGCCCGGATCGTGCCCGCCGGCGTGCCCGTCCGCTCGGCCTCCGCCTTCCTGCACGGCCTCGACCGGCTGGAGGTCACCCTCCTCCCCCACATCGACCCTCCCGGAGGCTCCGCATGACCAAGGACTCCGCCGTCCGCCACGACCTCGTCGAGGACGAACTCCTGCGGATCTTCGAGGAGTTGCTCAAGATCGACGGCATCGGCCGCAACGAGTGCTTCTTCGAGCTCGGCGGCCACTCGCTGCTCGCCGCCCAGCTGATCGCCCGGATCAGGAAGCGCCTCGGCGCCGTCCTCCCGCTCTCCGTCCTGTTCGAGGACACCCCCGAGAGCGACGGGCGCCGGCCCGCCACGGCCGCCTACCTCGCCGAGCGCATCCACGAGCTGCTCGACGGCGCGGCCGGTTCGATCCCGTCCGACGGCGCCGTGCCGCTGCGGCGCCAGGGCACCGGCACGCCGCTGTTCTGCGTGCACCCGGCCGGGGGCGAGATCACCGGCTTCCGTGAGCTGGCCGCGCACCTCGGCACCGACCGGCCCGTCTACGGCCTGCACGCCCTCGGCGCGGCCGACGACGCGGACACCTCGGTCGAAGCCCTGGCCACCCGGCACCTGGAGCGCATCCGCGCCGTCCAGCCGCACGGGCCGTACGCGCTGCTCGGCTGGTCGATGGGCGCCGCGATCGCCTTCGAGATGGCCGGACGGCTGCGCGAGCAGGGCGAGTCCGTCGAGCTGCTGGCGCTGCTGGACGGCTACCTCGGCGCCGACCTGCCCGAGTACCGGCCGCTGGCGCAGGACAAGGAGCTACAGGGCTTCGTCCAGCGCGCCTTCGGCCTGACCGCCGCGCAGGCCTCCGGCGCCGAGGCGGTCGAGGACCCGCAGCTGCTCGCCCGGCTGACGCGGTTCGAGTCCCACACCCGGGCGCTGCTGCGCTACCGGCCGGCCCGTCCGGTGGAGCGCGCCTCGCTGGTCTTCGCCGCCGCCGGCGACCCGGCCTACCAGCGGCAGGCCGCCGACAGCTGGCAGGAGTTCACCGAGGCGCCGGTGGAGCCCCTGCGCACCCCGGGCGACCACTTCTCGATGTTCACCGAACCGCACGTGCGGGAGCTGGCCGCGTTGGTCACCGCCGCCCTGCCCGTTCCGGGGGAGACGGCATGACCGCGCAACCGTCACAGATGCCCCAACTGCCGAGCGTCCAGGCGATGTTCGCCGCCCAGCGGCTCGCCACCCCCGATCTTCCGGCGGCCGAGTACCGAGGCGAGCGGCTCACCTACGAGCAGCTCGGCCGCCGGGCCGACCACCTCGCGGCCCAGCTCGCCCGGCTCTGCGGCCCCGACACGGTGGTGTGCCTGGCCACCGACCGGTCCTTCCACTTCCCCGTCGCCGTCCTGGGCATCCTCCGGGCCGGGGCCGCCTACCTGCCGCTGGACCTCGGATACCCGGCCGAGCGGCTGGAGTTCATGATCCGCGACAGCGGGGCCGCCGTCCTGCTCACCCAGCGCGACGCCCTCACCCGGCTGCCCGTCCCCACCGGCGTCCGGGTGATCCTGCTGGACGAGCTGCTCGAGACGGCTGTGCCGGACGCGCAGGCCCGTCCGGAGCAGGCCGCCGCATCCGAGCAGCTCGCCTACGTGATGTACACCTCCGGCTCCACCGGCGTCCCCAAGGGCGTCGCGATGGGTCACGGCCCGCTGTCCAACCTGATCGCCTGGCAGCGGGCCGCCTCGGACTGCGGTCCCGAGTCGCGCACCCTGCAGTTCTCCCCCGCCAGCTTCGACGCCTCCTTCCAGGAGATGTTCAGCACCTGGGCCTGCGGCGGCTGCCTGGTGCTGGTCGACGAGGAGGTCCGCCGCGACTCCAACCGGCTGCTCGGCTTCGTCGACCGGGCCCGGATCAACCGCGTCTTCATGCCCTTCGTCGCCCTCCAGGCACTCGCCCGCGCGGCCGACGAGCAGCGGCGGTACCCGCTGTCGCTGACCGAGATCATCACGGCCGGCGAGCAGCTCCACGTCACCCCCGCGCTGCGACGGTTCTTCTCCGAGCTGCCGGACCTGACCCTGGAGAACCAGTACGGCCCCTCGGAGACCCACATCGTCACCGCCCTGCGGCTGGACCCCGACCCGGACACCTGGCCGGAACTGCCCTCCATCGGACGGCCGATCAGCACCGCGCGGATGTACGTCCTGGACGAGCACGGCCGCCCCCTGCCGGACGGCGCCGAGGGCGAACTCGGCATCGGCGGCCCGGTGCTGGCCCGCGGCTACCTCAACCGGCCCGTGCTCACCGCCGAGAAGTTCGTGCCGGACCCGGCCGGCGCCCCCGGCGCCCGGCTCTACCGCACCGGCGACCTCGGCCGGATCGAACCGGACGGCCGCGTCGTCTTCCTCGGCCGCCGCGACGACCAGGTGAAGATCCGCGGGCACCGCGTCGAGCTCGGCGAGGTCGAGACCGCGCTCAAGGCGGTGCCCGGGCCGGCCGACGCCGTGGTCGTCGTCCACGAGGGCGCCGGAACGGGCCGTCGGCTGATCGCCTACCTGCTCGCCGACGACGGGCAGGCCACGGCCGTCCGGGAACAGCTGGCCGCCGCGCTGCCCGGCTCCATGGTGCCGTCCGTCTTCGTCACCCTCGACCGCTTCCCGCTCACCCCCAGCGGCAAGGTCGACCGCCGCGCCCTCGCCGAACGGCCCGTCGTCGTCACCTCCGCCGACCGCACCGCCGCCCAGGACGCGCTCGAGCGTGAAGTCCTGCGGCTGTACGAGCAGTCGGTGGGGCTGAGCGAGATCGGCGTGCACGAGAACTTCTTCACCCTGGGCGGCGATTCACTCATCGCGGTCACCCTGCTGAGCCAGCTGAACGCGCGCTTCGGGGTGGAGCTGGACCTGGCCGCCTTCATCGAGCAGCCGACCGTCGCCGCACTGAGCGCCCGGCTGCGCGAGCAGGCGGGCGCCGAGGGAGCAAGGCCCGCCCGGCAAGATCCGAAAGAGAGGGCCTGACGCATGAGAATCCTGTGGAGCCGCGAGGAGTCGGGGCCCGTCCTGCCGGGTGCGCGCCGGATCGCCACCATCGCAGGCGAGTTGGAGATCGCGGCGGACGGGGAGCGGGTCCTCACCCGGCTCGACGGCACCGTGCTGGAGCAGGTCCGGCTGGACGGCAGGGTCGTCGCGCTGGACCTCGGGCAGGAGGGCCTGGTCACCGCCACCACGGCCTCCGGCACCGCGTACGGGCTGCGCCCGCGGCTCTCCGCGCAGGCGGCCGCCGCGCTGCTGGCGGCCGAGCGGCAGCTGCCCGCGCCCGAGCGGGCGGCCCGCGCCGCCGAGCTCTACCTGGGCGCCGCCTCGACGGGCTTCGCCGTGCGGCGGCTGCGGCGGCTGGCCGACGCGGGCGTGATCGAGCCGGGCGAGGCGGACCGGGAGATGACTCTGGCGATCCGTGCGGACCCGCCGGCCGACGACCCGGAGGCGGCGTTCGAGGCCGCCTCGGCGTTCGCCCGCAGCGGCTGCTTCGAGGAGGCCGTCGGCCACTACCAGGCCGCCTGCGCCTCCGAACGCCTGCGGGCCCGGGCGCTGCACGGCATGGGCGACTGCTTCCAGGCGCTGGGCGCGGCCGCCGCCGCGGACTCCGTCTACCGCCGGGCGGCCGCCTGCGGCCCGTCCGAGGAGCAGAAGCAGGCCCTCTACGACCTGGCCCGGGGGCTGGGCGAGCGCGGCCGGACGGTGGAGGCGGCGCGGCAGCTGGAGTTCCTGCTGAGCTGGGACGCCGACTACCAGGACGCCTGGGCGTACCTGCGCAAGTGCCGCTCCGGGCCCGCCGCGCAGGATGCGGACCGGGAGGTGCCGCCGACGGTGTCCACCGTCCGGCGGCTGGCGGCGCGCGACCTGCTGCCCTCGGTCGACCAGCGCGGTATCGACGCCTACGATTCCTCCTTCTACCACCAGTTCGACAACACGTCCGTCCAGGACACCGTCAAGAAGCGGCTGGAGATGGTGCAGCTGCTGACCGCCGTCGACCCCACCCGGATCGGCAGCTCCCTCGACATCGGCAGCGGCACCCTGCGCTACCCGCAGGTGCTGGCCGGCTACGGCGTCCGCTCGGTCGGCATCGACCTGCGCGACTCCGGGGTCCGGGCCTGCGTCGAACCGGAGTGGCTGCGCCGCTTCGTGGTCGCCGACGGGACGGCGCTGCCGTTCCGGGACGGCTCCTTCGACCTCATCACCTGCATGATGGGCACCGTCAACCACCTCTCCGACGCGCAGCGGCTGCGGCTGTTCGCCCAGGCCCGGCGCACGCTGCGCCCCGGCGGCCACCTGGTGGTCAGCGCCTGGGACCCGCGCTGCGCGTTCCAGAGCTTCCTGTCCTTCTACTCCCCGATGGAGCTGGCCCAGCTGCGCGGGCGCCTCACCGAGCCCGCCCAACTCGCCCAGGAGATGCGCGAGTCCGGCTTCGCCGAGGTCGTCACGACGCCGTTCTGCACCTTCCCCGACGCGCAGGCGGTCGGCGTCAGCGTCCCCGACGAGGACGCCGACGCCCTGGCGGCGCTGGTCGAGCTCGACCACCTCCAGACCACCCGGGACCCGGAGCGGGCCGGTCAGCTCTTCCTGCTGACGGCCCGTGTGTAGCGTCTTGCGGAGGCCACCGGGCTGCCCGGTGACCTCCGCAGGACGCACGCTAGTTCTCGATGCCGGCGAACGCCTCGGCCAGGGTGTCCGTGGCGAGCACCCGGACGCTGCGCAGGCCGATGCCGAGCCTGCGGCAGGCCGCGGCCAGCTTCATCGCCGTGATCGAATCCCCGCCCAGGGCGAGGAAGTTGTCCGTCGGCCGGACCTCCGCCACCCCCAGCACCTGGGCGCAGGCCCGGTAGGCTTCGGCCAGTCGGCCGCCCCCGACCGAAGGCACCTTGTCCACGGTCGCGGCCAGGCCGATCCGCTCGGCCTCGGCCAGCAGCGCGGCCCGGTCGAGCTTGCGGTTGGCGCTGAGCGGGAGCGCGTCCAGGGCGAGCAGCCGGTGCGGCACCATGTAGGCGGGGAGCCTGCGCTGGAGCTCGGCGCGCAACTCCGGCTCGTCCAGCCGGGATTGACCCAGGCCCACGACGAAGGCCCAGAGCGCCTCCTGCGGCCGCACGGTGCGCACCACCGCAGCGGCCCGTACACCGTCGACGGCCCGCAGCGCGGCCTCGATCTCGCCGAGCTCGACCCGGTAGCCCCGCACCTTCACCTGGTCGTCGGCCCGGCCCAGCACGGTCAGCCGGCCCTGGGCGTCCACCGCCGCCTGGTCCCCGGTGCGGTAGAACACCCGCCCGTCCGGCTCGGACCGGACGAAGCTGCTCGCGGTCAGCTCGGGCAGGTTCAGGTAGCCCCGCGCCAGGCCGAGGCCCCCGATCAGCAACTCGCCCGCGCCGTCCGGCCCCTGCTCCACCACCAGCTCCGTACGGGGGATCGGGCGGCCCACCGGCAGCGGGTCGCCCGGCGCGTAGCCGGCGAGCCTGAACTCCTCGCTCTCGTCGAGCCGTTGGAAGCAGCGGCCGACGACGGCCTCGGCGGGCCCGTAGTGGTTGTAGAGCGAGGCCGACGGGAAGAGCGCGCGCAGTGCCGCGACCTGGCCGGCCCTCAGCACCTCCCCGCCGATCAGCAGCACCCGGGCGCCGGGCAGGTCGCACCGCCCGTCCAGTGCGGCCCGGAGCACCTCGATGTGGGAGGGGGTGAGCCGGACCAGGTCGAGGGTCTGGTCCTGGATCGCCTCCGCCAGGCTCTCGTGCTCGAACTCGACTGGTGCCAGGCGCAGTTCACCGCCGGTGACGAGCGGCAGGAAGAGGCTCGAGAGCGAGAAGTCGAAGCCGAGCGGGCTGTGCAGCAGGCTGGTCACGGGCTTCCCGGCGGCCACGAACTCGGTGACCAGCCACTCCACGTAGTTGAGCAGACCGGCGTGCTCCACCAGGATGCCCTTGGGGCGCCCGGTCGAGCCCGAGGTGTAGATGACGTACGCCAGGTCCCCGGGCGCGACGGCGGCCTCCTCGACCTCACCTGCTACCGGCTGCGCGTCGAGCGGCAGGACCGGCCGTCCGGCGAAGCCCTGCGGGCCGAGCACCAGCGCGGCGTCCGCGTCCTCGACCATGAAGCCCAGCCGCTCGGCGGGCAGCGCCGGGTCCAGGTACAGGAAGGCACCGCCCGCCTTCAGGACCGCCAGCAGGGCGACGACCAGCTCCGGCGAGCGCTCGGCCGACACACCGACCACCCGCCCCGGCCCGACGCCCTCCTGTCGCAGCCGCCGGGCCAGCCGCGCCACGTCACCGGCAAGCTCCGCGTAGCCGATCCGGCGCTCCGCACCGGACACCGCCGTCGCCATCGCCACCGCCACCGCCCCGGGCGTCCGGGCGCACTGGCGGTCGATCAGCTCGACCACCGAGGAGGCGGACGGCGCGACGCCGTCCAGGCCCTTCAGGGAATACCGGACCCCGGCCGACACCTCTGTCATTTCGTCCACAAAACGATTCATCGTTCCCCCTGCTGGACAGTCAACCGTGCCAGCCGATGCTACCCCCTTTCCCTTTCCCTTCGAAGAGTCCGATTCGAATTTCTCTCCCCCCTCCCCCTCCATGGCCGAAAAGGCCCATTCCATCGCCGTATCGCGGTATCGCCGCGTCACCGTATCGCTGTATCGCCGTATCGCTGTGAAAGGCCATTCAAGATGACGTCACACCAGCTCGTCCTCTTCTTCGTCGGCCTGGCGGCCTGCCTCGGCTTCGCCCGCCTCTGCGGCCTCGCCGCGCAACGGCTGGGCCAGCCCGCGGTGATCGGCGAGATCCTCGCGGGCATCATCCTCGGCCCCACCCTGTTCCACGGCGCCCACACCCGGCTGCTCTTCCCCGCCGGTGAGCTGCCCTTCTTCAACGCGCTGGCGAACGTCGGCGTGGCCGTCTTCATGTTCGTCGTGGGCCTGGAGTTCGACCGAAGCCTCCTCAAGGGCCGGGGCCGGGCCGCGGCCGGCGTGGCGCTGGGCTCGATGCTGCTGCCCATGGTGCTCGGCGGCGCACTCGCCTTCGTCCTGGTGCGCAACCACCCCACCCACGACATGACCGGATTCGTCCTCTTCATGGCCGCCGCCATGTCCGTCACCGCGTTCCCGGTGCTGGCCCGCATCCTCACCGACCTGCGCATGCAGGGCACCCAGCTGGGCGGCCTCGCCCTCACCTGCGCCGCCGCCAGCGACGTGCTGGCCTGGTCGGTGCTGGCCGTGGTGGTGGCGGTGGTCGGGAACGGCGGCACGGACCAGTGGCGGCTGGTGCTCTTCCCGCTCTACCTGCTCCTGCTGTTCACGGTGATCGGCCCGCTGCTGCGCCGCCTCTCCCTCGGCCGGCGCCCCGGCAGCGCCGGCAGCCTGACCGCCGTGCTCGCCGGGCTGCTGGTCTCCGGCGCCCTGACCGAGTGGATGGGCCTGCACTTCATCTTCGGCGCCTTCGTCTTCGGCCTGGTCGTCCCCCGGGACGAGTCCGGGCAGTTCCGCCGCGAGATCGAGGGGGGCCTCGGCCGGATCGGCAACCTCCTCCTGATGCCGGTCTTCTTCCTCGCCGCCGGCCTCAAGGTCGACCTGTCCGCCATCGACCCCGCCTCGATCGGCGAGTTCGCCCTCATCCTCCTCGCCGCCATCGGCGGCAAGATCGGCGGCGCCTACCTGGCCGCCCGCGCCTGCCGCATCGCCCGCCGGGAGTCCGCGGCCCTCGCGGCACTGATGAACACCCGGGGCCTGACCGAACTCGTCATTCTCAGCGTGGGGCTGCAGCTCGGCATGCTCGACACCTCGCTGTACTCGCTGATGGTGCTGATGGCCGTCGTCACCACGGCCATGACCAGCCCGCTGCTGACGGCCGTCTATCCGCGACGGCTATTCAACCGCGAGCTGACGGAAACCCGGCAGCGCCAGGTCCCTGAGTCGGCCGAGGTGTGAGTCCGCCCCTTCTACAGGAAATTCAGCTGCCCTTATCTCCCTTGAAAAGAAATGGCCGGCCCTGTGTGGACCGAGTAGGGAATGCGTCATCAGGATCGGCCGCTGGAGTATCGGTCCAAAGAGTTTCCGGCGAGACCTGTACGAGGTCAGGCCACCGACGGCGTTCCGGGCCAACGGTTGTCCGTCGCCAGCACGTCGCCCGGCACCTTCGAACCGGTCTGGCGCCGGAATGCGCCGATCGCCGGGTCCGAGATGGAGACGGTGAGCCGGTAGGGCGGGTCACCGATGACGGTGTTGTGCGAGTCGATCGGGGCCATCAGCTGCCGGGCGACAGCGGAGCCGTCGAACCCCGGGCACAGCGCCTCGACCGGGAGGGTCACCTGCACGGAGGCGCCGCCCTCCGGCCCGACGTGGACGGTGCCACCCGCACCGGGCGCAGCGTCCTCCCCGCTCGTGACCGGCAGACCGTGGGCCCCGGCGACCAGCCCGTCCGGGCCCTCGATCTCCACCGCCACGCCCTGCGGACCGAGCGGCGCCGACAGGTCCAGCGCGTGACCGCCGGGGCCCGGGGCAAGGTTCAGACCGAAGCCGAGGTGCCCGGGGTCCTTCGCCCTCAGCCGCTCGAACCCGTAGGAGCCGAGCGTGAGTTGCGGCCCCGGCGGTGGCGCGGCGGCCATGTCCCCTCCGAGGGCGTACGTGAAGGACGCGGGCGTCGCCGCGAAGTAGTGGAAGCCCTTGGCCCCGCACCTGCTGCCGTCGGAAACCCCGCCGCCGGGCAGCGCGACGTCCGCGACCGGCCGCGGAGACGGGGGCACGGCCCTCGAACCCCCCGGACCGTCCCAGTTCAGCACCCCGTACGGATCCGCCCCGACCATCACCGCCAGCAGCACCGCGAACGCCGTACCCGCGACCACCACCGTGCGCCGCCGCCCGGTCGGCACCCACCACCGCCGCCGCCGCACCACGCCGGCACCCTCCCCCGGCACCCACCGACGACCCCCCGGATCCACCGGCGGCTCCACCCGCCACCGCGCCGCGAGCATCCGCGCCCGCGCACCCTGCTCCTTGACGGCGGCATCCCTCACGAACCGCTCGTCCAGCACGAGCCCCTCGAACGGATCGGACACCTCCCGCCCGGGCACCACCGGCTCCGGCTCACGGGAAGAAGGCTGCTGCGATTCCTCGGCACTCGACACCGCGCCAGTATGCCCATCCCCTCGGACACCCCCGTCCACCACCCCTCACCTCGGTGGCCGCGTACGGCGGCGGCGTATTCGCGGGGCAGGCCGATCTCGTCGAGCGACGCGCACGCCTTCCGCACCTGGGGGCCGACCCCGAGGGCTTCCGGCTGATCTACGGCGACCCCGTCCCCGGCTACCGCGCTCCGGACGGCGGCCCCGCCCCGGAAGCCGCCCGGCGGGTCTGCATCGGCATCGCCGCACTGGCGGACGCCGCCTGGGCAGACGCCGAACAAGCCCATGGGAACAGCGACTTCGACTGGGCCGACTTCGACCCCGGCCTCCTCGACAAGGTCCGCCCGGCCTTCCCCGCCCTACCGCCCGCCGGGGTAGCCCTGGCCCTGCGGATCTGGGGACACCTGCACGGCCTGGTCTCACTGGAGATCTACGGCCACCTGCGCGCCCGGACACTCTCGCCGGACAAGCTCTTCCACGCCGAACTCACCCAACTGGTCCGCTCGTTGAACGTCGACGCCGGCAATCGAGTGTGACGTCGCGAACTCCCGATCATCACGGTGTGTTTGGATTCGGTGACGGCAGGTCAGGATCCCGGTGCCCGAACCGCAGGCCCACCGAGGAGGACGCATGCCGCAGGACGAGGACCGGAGCATCGGCGACGGGGCGGGAGCGACTGCGGAGGAGGGGCTGCGGCGCTCGGCGGCGTTCCTCATCGACGAGTCGCTCGGCTTCGTCTTTCCCGCCGCCCTGCGTGCCGCCGCCGAGATCGGGGTGGCCGACGCCCTCGCGGACGAGCCGGCGACTCCGGCCGAGCTGGCCGCCACCACCAGGACCGACACCGTCAACCTGTACCGGGTGCTGCGCCTGCTCGCGACCCGGGGCGTGGTGGTCGAGGACGATCAGGGGCGGTTCGCGCTGACGGAGGTGGGGCAGGCGCTGCGCAGCGACGTGCCGTACTCGGCGAGCAGTGCGGTGCGGATGCTCACCGACCCCACGTTCTGGCTGCCGGCGGGGCGGATGTCGCACTGCCTCACCGAGGGGACCACGGCCTTCGACGCCGTGTTCGGGATGCCGTTCTTCGACCACTTCGCCAAGGACGCGGAGACCGCCGCCGTCTTCCACGTCGGCATGGCGGCGATGTCCGACCCGGAGAACGCGGCCATCGCCGCCGCCTACGACTTCCCGGAGACCGGGACGGTGGTGGACGTCGGCGGCGGCCACGGCGGGCTGCTGCTCGAGGTGCTGCGCCGCAACCCCGGCCTGAAGGGCGTGCTCCAGGACCGCGCCCACGTCCTGGCCGGCCACCGGCTCGCCGGTGACGAGCGGGTCGCGGGCCGCTGGAGCACCGTGGAGGGCGACTTCTTCGGCGCGGTGCCCGGCGGCGACGTCCTGCTGCTGAAGCGGATCACCCACGACTGGGACGACGAGGAGTGCGTGACCCTGCTGAGCCGCTGCCGGGACGCCCTGCGCCCCGGTGGCAGGCTGCTGGTCCTGGACGCCGTGGTCCAGCGGGACAACGCCCCCCATCAGGCGAAGACCCTGGACCTGCTGATGATGACCTCGCTCACGGGCCGCGAGCGCACCGAGGCGGACTTCGCGAAGCTCCTCGGCCGGGCCGGCCTGCGGCTGTCCCGCGTCCTCCCGACGGAGACGGTGCTCTCCGTGGTCGAGGCCGTCCCGGCCTGAGGAGGCGTCGCCGTCAGCTCCAGGTCATCGTGATCTCCCGCTCGAAGTTGACGTATCCGGCGCGGCGGAAGGCGTTCGCCATCGGGACGTTGCCGAGGTCCGTGGACGCCCGGATGCGGGGGACGTCCTGCCCGGCGAGGATGCGGGTGCCCTCGGCGAGGATCTCGTCGATGTACCCGTTGCCCCGGAACGGGGGCAGGACGGCGAGGTAGGCGATGATCGGGTTGTAGCCGTTGTGGGCCGGGATGACGAACCCCACCGGCTCTCCGTCGGGCAGGGTCGCGACGCGCCACCAGTCGCGTGAGCTGGTGTAGCGCGCCAACTCGTCCTCGTAGTGCCGCAGGGCCGTCTCATGCGGCGGCATCCGGGTCAGGTCGGCGCGGCTGTGGGCGTCCAAGGTCCCGTCCAGGGCCGAGGACATGAGGCCCACGAGCTCCTCCCCGTCGCGGACGGGCCGGAAGGCCAGCCGCCCGTCGCGCTCGGGAACGGCCGTTCCCGGGCGCCACTCCAGGCGCAGCCGTTCGACGAGCGGCCGGGCACCGGTCCGCTCGACGGCGGCCATGCGGTCCTCGACGGCCCTCCTCGACGCCGGGCTCTCGCGCCAGTCGGCAGGCACGAAGCGGCTGTACTCGGGGGGCTGCGCCCCGGCCGGGAGGACGGCGGCCATCGCGGCGCGCAGCAGCCGCACCCCGACGTCCCGGGTGTCCGGGGTCTCGGGAACGCCCTCGGAGATGTCGAGCACGTCCAGGATGAGCGGCGCGTCACCGCCCGGCCGGCTCCACCAGGCCACCCTGGCGAGCAGCCGGTCACCGCGCACGGCGACCCACATCCACTCGGGGCGTCGGCGGCCGGCGGCGAGGTCGTCCGCCAGCTCCCCGTTGAGGGCGTACGGCAGTTGGCAGAAGAGGTCGAGTTCTTCGCGCCCGGTGATCGGACGCATGGTCAGGTCGTACGTTTCCACGGTCAAGGCACACTCCGGTGAAGGTGCCTGTCCGCTCCGGGGTCAGACGCGGTCCGCACCCTGGGAGGAGACAAGCACAGTGATCATGGCGTTCATGGGCTTTATCCCTCCTCTCTCCGTCGTGGCCTCCGGCCCTTGTGCCGAAGTTCCAGCGGTAGGTCTACCGAACCGCGGCCCTCCCCCGCAAACCATTTTTCGGGCCGCCGCCGGCGTCAGCCCGTGATGCGGTCGATCACCAGCCGCTCGAAGAGGTCGTCATGCAGGTCGTCCCCATGCTGCTCGACCGACCGGTGCTCGACCGACCGGTGCGCGGCCGCCGGGTCGCGAGGCGGGGGAAGCCTAGGGTTTGGCCGGCGGCGCCCCTCCAGTGGTCGTGAGGGTGAAGTCGTCCTGGTCGACGACCCGTTGGGTGCGGTAGAACGCGCCGAGCAGGCTGCCGCTCCTCGAGTTCTGCCCTGCGTCGATCATGCAGACGCTGTACCCGGTCGAGCCGGTGGCGATCGGCAGGTCCGCTACGTGGCAGTACTCGTGGACGGTCCGGCCCGGGCCGTTCGACAGGGCCGAGCCCTGGTACGTCGAGGCGAACGGGTACTCGTCGCAGGACCGGCCCGGGAGCTGCCGGGCGGCGTACACCGGGCCGGAACGGGGGCAGGACATCTGCCGGTTGATGTCCCGCTTCACCTGGTCGGTCAGGCGGCTCAGCGGACGGCCGGCGCCGCCGGGCAGGCCGGAGCGGATGGCCTCCTGGACGTGCCAGGTCTGCTCCGGCACGAGGGCGGTCAGCTCGAACGTGGGCGTGGAGCCGGGCACCACGCAGCCCTGCCGGTACTTGCGGGCCATCTTGAAGGTGGAGTCGCAGCGGAAGCCGCTGTACCGGTACGTCCCGCTGTTGGAGGCGGTGACGTTCGGCGCGAGGTTGCCGAGGTTCCAGGTGATCTGGAGACCGGGGCTCCATTGGGTGTTGTCCGGTTTGGTCTGCTGCTTCCAGGTGACCACGAAGGTCTTGACGCTGTTGGGGCTGACGGGCGATCCGCTGGCGGGGCCGTCCACGCTGTAGGCGCCGGTGCCGTAGCCGAGGTACGTCGGCTGGTACACCAAGGTGGGCTTGCCGACCTCGCCCGTGAAGTTCCCGAACTCGACCCGGAACTCCTGCTGGAGCGCGCCGGACTTGTGCGAGCTCAGGATCCCCGACTTCACGGCGTACTCCATCCTCCCGATCTCGGCGCCCTTGGTGTCGCGGACCTTGACCGCGAGGTTGGACCAGGTCGCGCAGGCGTGCTTGCGCTGCACCTTCCAGCGGCTGTCGAACGGGTCCCTGGTGCACCACTCGGGGATGAACCGGCCCTGGGTGTCGGGGCCGTCAGCGATCGGAAGGTCCCGTACGGTGCGGGGCGCGGCGGTGGCCGCCCCCTCCTCCGTGCAGGACTCGCCGGGCCGGCAGGGGTCCAGGCTGCCCGCCTTGTCCTGGGTGACCCTGGCGCTCACCCCGAGGCCCGCGTCGTCGGCGAAGTCCTGCCAGGTCACCGGTTCGGGTTCGTCCACGTCGGTGTCCCCGCCCTCGTCGTCGGGGACGCCCGCGGCGACGGGGTCGGTGGGGAAGCCCATGGTGCCGAACTGGAAGTCCTGGTCCCAGGAGGAGCCGCGGGGGCGCTGGTCGGCGACCGGGTAGCCGTACGGGCCGCGTTCGTAGCCGGACAGGGTCCACTTGTCGAGCAGCCCGCCGCTGACCGGGTGCGCGCCGTAGGCGTCCGTCCAGTAGATCATCCCGTGCTCGAAGCGGGCGCCCCGCCCGATCCCGTCCGGGGTGGCGAACTCGTCGCTCACCGGGTACCCGAGGTAGCCGCTCTCCCAGCCCGCCTCGCCCCACTTGTCGCGGATGGCGCCGCGCACCGCGTACGCCTCGTTGAGCTTCCAGTAGATCGTGGCGTGCTCGAAGTACTGGCGCCGCCCGATGTTGTCCGGGTTCACGATCTCGTCGGAGGTGGGGTAGCCGAGCGGCCCGGCCTCGTAGCCGTTGCGGGCCCAGGCGGCGAAGAAGTGGTTGACCACCGGGTGCGCACCGCCCTGCGGCGACCAGTAGATGGGCCCGTTGACGAACTCGGTGCGCTTGCCGTACCCGCCCGGATTGGTCAGCTCGTTCGACTTCGGGAAGGACAGGAAGCTGTTGGGGCCCCCGAGTTCGTTGTACTTGTCCCGGATCGCCCCGCACACCTCGTACGGCGCCGGCCAGTACACCTGGCACCCCGGCGCCGCGTCCCGCCGGGCCTCCAGCGTCTCCGCCCGGTCCGCCTCCGCCTTGCTGAACCCGGCGGGCACCTCCTCCCGGTCCGACCGCATCTCCCCGGCCGCCACCTCACTCCTCGGCACCGCGGTCGGACGCCAACCCGCCCCGGCGGGCACCGCGTTCGCGACCGTGGTCCCGCCCGCCATCGCCACCACCATCGCGACCGCCAGGACCACGGGCAGCAGCAGACGCCGCATGAACACCACCGATCCCCTCCCTCCTCCACCACGCGGCGGGACCGGTCCCGCCACCCGTGGACAGTAGACCGCACGTGTACTGTCCATGACAGTCACTCACTCGGGTGAATCTCCGGTGAATCTCCGCAGCCGGAGGCCCGGCCCGAGCGGCCGGCAAGCGGGTGAGAAGCGGCCAAACCGGCCCGATCCCCGCAAAAGAGCGGTAAGTTGACCGCTGCCGACCGTGGGGAGAACTGCGACATGACCATCGACCAGGCTGCCCTCGGCAGCGCCGTGAAGGCCGTCATCGCCGCCGCGGGTGGCGATGACACGGAGGCGATGTACGAGGCCGTGATGCCGCCCGCCGGGGTGGACACGCCTCCGGCGGAGGCGGCCAACTGGTTCGGGTTGCTGCTCGTGCACCTGGCGCTCACCGCGGCGCGGGCCTCGGGCCTGGAGCAGGGATGCTCGCGGGAGGGCGTCGCGGAGTGGATCGGTGACGTGCTGGGCCCGCTGCCCACCCCGGCGCTGCTGCGTGGCGAGGACCCGGGGCGCATCGACCACGTCGAGGCGGTGAAGGCCGTGGAGGCCTACGCCCGGTGCCGCGAGTACGCCGTGGACCTGGTCCGGATCGGCCTGACCGACCCGGACGAGGACCCGGACCCCCGGGGCGTCGACGCCCACTGCACGGTGACGAACGAGAAGCGGACCCGGATCACGGTGATGGCCCTCCTCGGCCGCCTCGCCGCCGACCCCGGCGCGCGGGACTGACCGCACGCTCCGGCAGGGCGGGCGGGCCGGCCGCCGGAGGCGATCAGCTCGCGGCGGGCCTGCTCCTCGGTGGTGCAGCCGAGAGGGCCACCCTCGGTCGCGAGCTGGTCCCGCCCTCCACTCCCCCGGTCTCTCCCGGGCTCTCTGGGGCTCTCCGGGGCAGGCGTTCTCCGGCCAGTCGATCACCCCCTATGCTCTGTGCCGAACGGGGCTGGCCAGTCGCCGCCTCCGGTAGCCGGGGCGGGGTTTGTGACAGATCGTCTGCTGGTCGAGTGCGGGGCTGATGGGCTGGTGACGGTCCGGGAGTGGCCCTCGGGTGAGCTCTATCCGACGGTCGCCGCTCCCGCGGCTCCCCTGCGGTGGCCCCTGGACAAGCACGACCTGGAGGAGCTCCGCTGGTACCTGGAGCAGTACCTGAGCTCGCCGTTCGGGGTCTACGGCGAGCGCGGGAGCGCGGTCGAGGCGCGGCTGCCGGTCTGGGGCGCCCGCATCTTCAAGGCGGTGTTCGGCTCCGGCCCGGCCCGTGACGCCTACCTCCGCGCCCGGGAGCGGGGCGGTCCGACGGAGGTCGTGATCCTCTCCGCCACCACCGGGCCGCTGGGCCTGCCCTGGGAGCTGATGACCGACCCGGCGCGGCCCAGGCCGGTCGCCCTCGACCGGGTGACCTTCTCCCGGGGCCTCCTCACGGCCCAGCCCACCGAGGTGGCGCGGGTCAGCGCCTCGCGCCTGCGGGTCCTGACGGTGGTCTCCCGGCCGGACGGGCCGCAGGACATCGGCTACCGGATGATCGCCCGACCGCTGCTCCGCCGTCTGGCGCCGCTGCGGGAGGAGGTCGACCTGGTCGTGCTGCGCCCGCCGACGCTCGACCGCCTCGCGGAGGTGCTGGCCGAGGCCAGGGCGGCGGGCGAGCCGTTCCAGATCGTGCACTTCGACGGGCACGGCGTCTTCGAGCACGCCCAGCGGCCCGTCGACCGCTTCGCCCCGCGCTCCTTCGACGGCCAGGGCCCGCAGGGCATGCTGGCGTTCGAACACCCGACGGGCGGGCAGGATTTGGTGCCGGCCGAGCGGGCGGCCGGGGTGCTCGCCCAGGCCCAGGTGCCGATCGTCGTCCTGAACGCCTGCCGGTCATCGGCGGCGGTCGGTGCCGGGGTGGAGGCCGTGGTCGCGACGCAGCTCCTCCAGGAGGGCACCGCGGCCGTCGTCACGATGGCCTACAGCATGGACGCGGGGGCCGCCGCCGAGTTCATGGCGACCTTCTACGAACGCCTGCTGGCGGGCGACCGCGTCACGGAGGCCGTCGCGGAGGGCCGCCGGAGGCTCGCGACGGGCGACCAACGGCCGTCGCCGAAGGGGCAGTTGCCGCTGGCCGACTGGACGGTCCCCGTCCTGTACGCCCGCAGCGAGGCCGGCTTCCCCTGGCTCCGGGGCGCGGGGCTGGGCCCCGCAGCGCCCGTGCCCGAGGAGCAGGAGGACCCGGACCTGGCCGCCGAGGGCGAGTTCGTCGGACGTGACGCCCTCTTCCACACCCTGGAGTCGGCAGTAAGGCTGCACCGCGTGGTCCTCCTGCACGGACCGGCCGGCACCGGGAAGACCGAACTCGCCAAGGCGTTCGCGCGCTGGTACCGCGACACCGGCGCGATCGACGCCCCGGAGCTGGTCGTCCGGCACTCCTTCCACCCCGGAGTCGCCACCTTCGGCCTGGACGGGGTGGTCGACGCCGTCGGGCAGCGCCTGGGCGACGAGGACTTCCCGCACCTGGACCGCGCCGCACGCCGCGCCCGGGTCGAGCACGCCCTGTGCACCCGGCGGATGCTGCTGATCTGGGACGACTTCGAGGCCGCGTACGCGATGCCCGACCCCACCGGGGCGACCCCGCCGCTCTCCGAGACCGAGCGGACGGAGCTGCGCGCCTTCCTCGCCCGGGTGGCCGCAGGCGGCCGCAGCGCCGTCCTCGTCACCAGCCGTACGGAGGAACAGTGGCTGGGCGCCGTCCGCCGGATCGCCGTCCCCGGCCTCGAGCCCGAGGAGGCGCACGAGTACGCCGACCAGCTGCTCGGCCGCTACCCGCAGGCCCGCCGCCGACGGGAGACGCGCTCCTTCGCAGAGCTCCTGCGTCGACTGGACGGACACCCGCTGAGCCTGCGGCTGGTCCTCTCCCACCTGGAGAGCACGGACGCACGGGACCTGCTCGACGCCCTGCTCGACGCCCTGCGGGGTGCCGCTCCCCCGCCGGGATCCGCTGTCGACAGCCGGACCGCCTCCCTGAGCGCGAGCATCGCCTACTCCCTGGGCCACCTGTCCGACGCCGACCAGCAGGCGCTCACCGTACTCGGGCTCTTCCGGGGCGTCGCGGACAGCAACCTGCTCGCGGCCTACTCCCGCGTCCCCCGGTGCCCGGAGCCCTTCCGGTGGCGCAGCGCGCAGGAGTGGGACGGCCTGCTGGCGCGCGCCGCCCGGGTGGGCCTGCTCACCTCCCTCGGCGCCGGCCGGTACCGCATCCCCGCTGCCCTGCCGGCCCTTCTCCAGGCAAACGGCAGCGCCGTCGACTCCTGCGCCGTCGACCGCGCGTTCCTGGAGACCTGCGGGATGTTCGGCGCCTGGGTGACGCAGAAGGCGGAGGGCGGAGAGGCCGAGCGCGCCCTCGCCCTGCTCCACCACAACAGGCTCACGCTCGGCGCCGCCCTCGGGCACGCCATCGCCCGGGGCTTCTGGGAGGACGCCCGGTTCATGGCCCAGGCGCTGCACCGGTACTGGGAGCTCCGGGGCCTGTTCGCGGAACGGCAGGCGTGGGCGGACCGCGTCCGCCTGGCCGTCGAAACCATCGAGACCGCCGAGACCGCCGAGACCGCCGACGGCGAGCCTCCCGCCGAGGGCACAGCCGCGCGGGCGCTGTGGCTGCTCATGACCCCCTCGCCCGCAGGAGGCCGGCCGCGCACCTGACCGCGACCGGCCCTCCCCACCGCGCGTCAGACGGCGACGGAAGCCTCCTCGGCCGCAGGTTCCGTGACAGCCGCCGCGCCACGCGACCGTGGCGTTGCCGTAGCGGTGTTCGGTCGGCCGGGTCTGGGCCTCCCGGCCGCCGCTGGTCGGGTAGTTGGGCACGAAGCCGCCGACCGAGCTGAACGGGTACGGGCCGAAGTAGCCGCCGAGCCGGGCCCCTCAGCCGTGGCATCCCTGGCTGTAGGAGGACGCCCCGCCGTCGTTGAAGTTGTAGCCGTTGCTGTAGTCGTGCCAGCCGGAGATCCACTCCCCCCGACAGGCGTTGTACGTCCAGGTCACCCCGGCGGTGAACACCTCCGTCGGGTTCCCGTAGATGCTCGTGCTGGGCGACCAGTAGTCGGCGTACGAGGTGTTGTTCGGGTAGTTGTACTCGACCAGCACGTTCTGGGCGGTGCTGTCGGCGTTCCTGCCGTTGTCGACCCAGAGGCGGACGTTCCACCCCGAGTGGCCGTTGCGGAACGAGTCGGCCACGTGGAAGTGCGACCGGGTCGCGTGGCAGCCGGGCGAGTACTGGAGGTCCACGTAGCCGACGTAGCCGTAGAGGTTCACGTTGCTGCTGCTGACGGAGTAGTAGTCGGAACAGTCGTACAGGGCGGCGCCGGGCGCCGTCGCGGCGGTCGCCGAGGGTGCGGCGAGAGCGGAGAGCGCGAGGGCCGCGCCGACGGCCAGGGTCTTGGCGATACGGGTCGAGCGCATGGGCTGGTACCCCCTGTGTGGAAGCGAGTTGTTGCTGCGGACACACCAACGATCGACGGCCCGCACCCCGACGGCTAGGCTTTTGCACGCCGACGCAAAGGCTCCGCGACGGGGGATGCCGTTGATACGGATTCGTCTGACGCCCGACGACCTCGACCGGATCCAGGTCGCCGACACACCCGACCTCGGGTACGAACTCGCCCTGGCGGGCCAGCACTTGGCCGGGCAGGCACCGAACAGACACCTCACCGCGTGGCGCCGCGAGGTCGCCCGCACCTGGAACCCGCAGCACAACAGGCTGTTCGACCTGTACACCGATCTGTACCTGCCGGCCTTCTTCGAAGAGGCGACCCTGCCCGCGCCGACCCCGATCGATCCGCAGTCGCCGCCCGCCGTGGCCCACCTGCGGGACCTCGCCCGGTCCGGCGCCCTGACCCCCTTCACCCGGGGGCTCGCCGACGGCCACCCCCGCGCGGTCGCCGACCTGACCCGGATACTCGCCGGCCTGCGCACCACCGCACTGGACCCGTACCGACGGCGCGTCACCTCCGTCGTCGCGACGGCCGCCGCCGGGGCCCTGACCCGCGCCGCCGTCGGCGGCCCGGGCGAACTGCTCAACTCCCTGTGCCCTTCGGTCCGCTGGGACGGCCGGATGCTGCGGCTGAACACCAACGTCGAGGCCGAGGAGCCTCTCGAAGGACGGCCCCTGATCCTCCAGCCCTCCGCCCTCGCGACCCGGATCAGCTTCAACCCGCTCTCCGACGAGGTCATCATCAGCTACCCGGCCGCCACGGCCCCCCTCACCCGCGACCCGCAACTCCGCACCCCGCCCCGGGCCCTGGAGTGCCTCCTGGGCCCGACCAGGGCGGCGGCCCTGGTCGCCGTGGTCAGGACACCGGCCCTGACCACCAGCCGGCTCGCGGCCGCCCTCGGCGTCTCCGTGGCGGCCGCATCGCGCCACGCGTCCGTCCTCCGCGACTCCGGCCTCATCGCCACCACCCGCAACGGCCAGTCCGTCCACCACCACCCGACCCGCCTCGGCCTCGACCTCGCCCACGGCGCAGCCGCCCAGGACCCTTCGGCCCCGGGCGGCTGAGGCTCCTCAGGACCGGTCCACGACCAGCGCGAGCACTCTGGACACCCGCCACTCCGGCCCCGCCGACCACCATGGCCGAAGGTGGCGAAACCTCCATATCTGTGAAGCCGCTGTAAAGTTGGCAGTCCCTGACCTCTTGTCAGAGACACCCTTCCTCCCTACCTTCGTGGATCAGGACCACGGCTCAGCAGGCTGTCGGTCCGCAGCGGTCGCGACCCGCGCCCTCACCCGTGCATGACAGGACTTGGAGGCGTCACATGCCCGTAGCCATGATCGAACTCCCGAAGGTCGACGAGTTCCGCAACGCCGGCCCGCTGGTGGTCGACGACGAGGCCATCGTGTTCGAGGACGACGACCGCAACGACCACGGCGCCACCGCCTGTCTTGCCGACCCCTGGGTGACCGCCACCACCCGCTTCGCCTGCGGGGACTAGGGATGCTCCGGTCCATCGCCGGCCGCAGCGGGTGGTCGGACGACAAGTGGTCGTATCTGAACGATCCGCGCATGCCGGCGATGGACCACGGATGGAAGCTCCACATCTCGGCCCGCCCCGGCGGACTCGAGGCTGTGACCGGTCTCGTCCTTCCGGTGCTGGAGCGGTTCGTCTGCCACGCGAAGTTCGCCCGGAGCCCGCAGGTCCTGCGTGAGATCAACTCCGGCACGGCGAGCGCGGGGGTGGTCGGCAAGGCGATCACGGTCTACCCGGTGACGGGCACCGTGGTCGAACTCGCCGAGGAACTCGTCTCCGTACTGGGCGGCCGGGAGGGCCCGCAGGTCGTCAGCGACCGACGGGTCGACCCGCAGGCCCCGGTCTACTACCGTTACGGGCCCTTCACGGGCGCCTACCGCACCGGCCGCAGCGGACGGTTGGAGTCGGTCATGGTCGGGCCGGACGGCCGGCTCTTCGACGGACTCGCCGGCGGTTCCTACCGGTGCCCCCCGTGGGCCGAGGACCCCTTCGCCGACCGGCGGCGCAACGCGAGCGCGGCCGGGGCCGGCGGCGGGCCGTCGGCGCCCACGCCCGGGATGGGCGGTGGACGCTACCGGGTCACCGGCGGCATCGTGCGCAAACCCGAGGGCAACGTCTACCGGGCCCTCGACCGGGCCACCGGGGCGTCGGTGGTGATCAAGCAGGCCCGGGCCTTCGTGGCCGAGGACGAATCGGGCGCCGACACCCGCGACCGGCTGCGCCACGAACGCACCGTCCTCGCCGCGCTCGACGGCGTCACCGGGGTGCCGCGCGCACTGGACTACTTCGGGCACGAGGCCGACGAGTACCTGGTGCTCACCGACTGCGGCGATCGGAACCTGCGCCGGGACGTCCGGGACGAGGGGCCCTACGGGGACCGTGGGCCGCACCCGGGCGACGGGGATGCCCGACCCCCGCGCGGGCTGCGCGAGTTGGCCCTCGGGCTGCTGTCCGTCCTCGACGACGTCCACGAACGGGGTGTGGTCGTCCGCGATCTGAAGCCCGACAACGTCGTGCTGGACGCCGCCGGCCGGTGCCGGTTGGTCGACTTCGGGATCGGCGAACTCCACGGCACCGGTCCGGATGGCGCAACTCCCGGATACAGCAAGCCGGTTCGGCGCGCGTCCGGACCCGCCGAAGCCGCCGACGACTACTACGCGCTGGGGGCGACCCTGTACTTCGCCGCCACCGGTCTGGATCCGGTGATCGTCGACGCGGACGCCGGGGTCAACCGGGAGCGCACCCTGGAGGGCCTGGCATGGGCCCTCCCGGGTGACCGGCACCGGTGGATCCGGGCGGTGATAGGGGAGTTGACGAGCCTTGACCCCGCCCTACGCGGAGCCGGCGCCGAACGGCTCCGCGCCTTGAGGACCGAGCCGCCCACAACGCCCACCGCGCCCACCGCGCCCACCGCCCGAGCCGCCCGCGCCACCCGGGAGACGCGCCGGACGTCCGGGGGCCCGCAAGGCATGCGGCTCGACGCCGGACTGCTCGCGGAGATCGTCGAGCACACGACGGCGTTCTGCGTCGACGAGGCATACAGGATCGTCGATCCGGCGCTCGCCGCCCGCGCGGACATCCCGACACCGATCGACGTCTACGGCGGCAGCTCGGGACTCGGACTGGAACTGCTGCGCCACACGGACCGGCCCGCCGTACGCGAAGCCGTGGACGCGCTGGCGCAGTGGACGGCGCAACAGACCCGGAGCCTGTCCACGGGCTTCTACTCGGGCCGCACCGGCGTCGAGCTGTTCCTCGCGGAAGCGGAGGTGGAGGCGGAGGCGGTCGCGGTCGGCAGGGCGCGAGCGCCGCGCGCCGATGAGCCGGGGGACAGCGCCGCGCCGCCCACCCGGGGCCCGGACGGCGGACCGCCGGAAGCGGACATGATCGAGGGCGTCGCCGGCATCGGCGTCGGCCGCCTGCTGCTCGCACGTCAGGCGCGCGGAGCAGGCGACCCCGGCCTGGCCGACCGGCACCTCGCCGTCGCCGCCGAGTGCGAGCGGATGCTGGCCGAAGGCCGGGCCCGGCTGACGCCCGTGGACACCGAGCGGGCCGGTGACGCCGCGCTGCGCGAGGGCCTGGCCCACGGCACGGCGGGTGTCGCGTACTTCCTGGCGGAGTACGCCGGTGCGACCGGGGATCCCGAGGCGACCGACAGGGCCCGGTCGGCGTGCGCGCGTCTGGCGGCCCTCACACCGGACATCCTCGCGGCGGCGACCGCACCGGCCGCGACGCGACGCTACGGCTCCTGGTGCCGCGGGCTGGCGGGAATCGGGGCGGTGCTGCTCCGGACCGCCGACCGCCTGGGCGAGCCGAAGCACCTCGTCCTCGCCGAGCGAGCCGCGCGCACCTGCGCCCTGCTGGCGCCACGGATGCCGTTGGTCACGCAGTGCTGCGGCCTGTCGGGTGTCGGCGACCTGATGGTGGACGTGGCACTGGCGACCGACTCCGAGGAGTTCTGGGAGGCGGCTCGGACCGTCGCCGCGATCATCCTGACCCGCAGCGGCGGCACCCGCTCCCGACCGGTCTTCCCGGACGCGAACCTGGCCGGAGCGAGCGCGGGCTGGGCCGGCGGTTCCGCCGGCGTACTCGCGTTCCTCCGGCGCCTGCACGAGCAGGGCGGACCGCGGCTCGGCCTGATCGGCTGACACCCCGGAACCGCGAGGTGCCGGTCCGTGCATTCCGGCGGCGGGCCGTACATCCCGTCGGCGGGCCGGGCCACCGGGGGTGGGTCCTCGGGCCCTGGACGCGGAGGCGGTGATCATGACGCCGAGCGTCTTCGTCGACCGGGCCCTGTTCTGCACCGGGGACCCGCCCGGCGTGCCGGCCCCACGTCCTGCGCTGATCGTCCGTCCCGCCGCGCAGGTCGATCTCCCGTCGGCGCAGGAGCATCCGCTGATCGGCGCCGTCAGAGGGGCAGGCCCAGGCGGTCGGCGAAGAAGGCGAGCATGTCGGCGAACAGCTCGGTCAGGCGGGTGGTCGAGCGGGCGCCGTGGCCGGCGCCGCGTTCGAGGCGGAACAGGACCGGGTGGGCGCTGGTGGTGGCGGCTTGGAGGGCGGCGCACATCTTGCGGGCGTGGAGGGGGTCGACGCGGCTGTCGCCGTCGAAGACGGCGAGGAGGACGGCGGGGTAGGCGGTGTCGGGGCGGACGTGGTGGTAGGGCGAGTAGGAGAGGAGGCGGCGCAGCTGGGCGGGGTCGGCGGCGGTGCCGTACTCGCCGACCCAGCTGGGGCCGAGGCCGGAGAGTTCGTAGCGGGCCATGTCGAGCAGGGGGGCCATGCAGACGGCGGCCGCATAGGCGTCCGGGCGTTGGGTGAGGGCGGCGCCGACGAGCAGGCCGCCGTTGGAGGCGCCCCAGATGCCGAGCCGGTCCCGGGTGGTCCAGCCCGCCGTGACCAGGTGGTCGGCGGCGGCGTGGAAGTCGTCGAAGGTGTTCTGCTTCCGGTCCCGCATGCCGGCGCGGTGCCAGTCCTCGCCCTCCTCGCCGCCGCCGCGCAGGTTGGCCACGGCGTAGACCCCGCCGGCCTGGACCCAGGCGACGGCTTCCGGGGAGTAGACGGGCGTCATCGACTGGCCGAAGCCGCCGTAGCCGGTGAGGAGGGTGGGGCGGGGGCGGTCGGGGGTGCCGGTCGGGGAGATGACGAACATCCGGACGCGGGTGCCGTCCTGGGAGGTGTAGGTGGTCTGGACGGTGTGGGTCGTCGCCGCCGCAGGGCCGGTGTCAGGCCCGGTCGCCGCCCGCCAGGGGTCGAGGGCCCCGGTGCGCGCGTCGTAGCGCAGCGCCGTGGGCGGGGTGGCGAAGCCGCTGTACAGGAACCATGCCTGGTGCGCGTCGCGGGCGGCGACGCGGAGCTTGCCGACGCTGCTGCAGGGCGGGACGGGCAGTTGGCCGAGCGGTCGTCCGTCGGCCAGGTCGTGGACGGTGACCTCGCCGACGGCGTGCCGGGTGCGGGCCACCAGCATCACCGGGCGGGCGAGCTCCGGCCCGTCGAGGACGACGAAGTCCTCCAGGACGGCCTGCGGGTCCTCGGGTATCAGGTCGGTCCAGGTGTCGGGGGTGGGGCGGCCGGGGCCGGTGACGACGATCCGGCCGCGCGGGGCGTCCAGGTCGGTGGTGAGGTGGCAGGTGCCGCCGGGTCCGGTGCGCGGGTGGAGGACCGTACGGGCGTCCAGGCCCTCCTGGACGGTGCGCCAGCGGGGTGCTTCGGGCGGTCCGGCGGTGAGGTCGGCCAGCCAGAGGTCCCGGCGGGGTGCGGTTCCGGCGGCGGCGCTGACGGCGAGCCACCGCCCGTCGGGGCTGATGCGGACGGTGTAGTGCTGGGTCTTCTCCCGTCCCGTGCCGAAGACCACCGGGTCCTGCTCCGGGTCGGTGCCGATGCGGTGCAGCCGGACCCGCCGGTGGTACTGGCCCTCCCCCGGGTTGAGGTCGGGGTGCAGGCGGCGGACGTAGTAGAAGCCGGTGGCGTCCGGCAGCCAGGCGACCGTGCTGCGGCGGACGCGGTCGATCGGGCCGTCGAGCTCCCGGCCGGTGTCCACGTCGAGTACCAGCAGGGCCGCGTTCTCGGTGCCGCCGGGGGCCAGCTGGTAGCTGAGCAGCCGCCCGTCCCAGGACGGCTCCCACTCCTCCAGGGTGGTGGTGCCGCTCGGGTCGGCCCGCACCGGATCGACCAGCACCCGGACGGTGCCGTCGGGCTCGACCACCACCAGTTCGGGGTGGTCGGCCCCCGGACGGTTACGGGTGAGGAAGAGCCGCTCGCCCGCGGGCCGGGGAGCGGAGCGTGCGCCGAGGCGCGCGTAGAGGTCCCGCAGCCGGGCCTGCGAGCGCTCCCGGGCGGGCCAGCCGTCGGCGGCGGCCCGGTAGGCAGCCTCCTGCTTGGCCGTCCACTCCAGGACCGCCGGGTCCTCGGCGTTCTCCAGCCAGCGGTAGGGGTCCAAGGGGTCCGAGAGGTCCGAGGGGTCCGAGAGGTCCGAGAGGTCCAAGGGGTCGTCCGAGGAGTCCGAGGGATCTGACGTCATCTCAGTCGCGCTCCGATCCGGTGGGTTCGACGGCGTGGGCGAGGACGGCGGGCTCCGGTGCCGGTACGGCCGGTGGACGGGCGGCGCGCAGGGGCAGCCAGCCGCCCGCCGTGACCGCGCCGGTCAGCAGGGCGAGCGCCGCCCAGGCGGGTGCGCCGCCGAGCGACTGGTAGAGGGAGCCGGCCGCGACCGGGCCGAGGGCCGCCAGCCCGTTGAGCAGCAGGCTGGTCGCGGCGCTCACCCGGCCGACCAGGTGGCGCGGGGTCTGCCCGAGCAGGGCCTTGAACACCACGACCCCGGCGGCCGGGGAGAGCAGCATCAGGAGGGTGAGGAGGACGGCGACCAGGGCGGGCTGGAAGACCAGCGCGAACACGGCGAGGACGGCCGTCCACACCACGCCGATGCCGAGCACGATGGCCCGCATGCTCAACTTCCGTACCAACCAAGGGGACAGCAGCGAGCCGATGATCCCGCCGGCGCCGGCGCAGGACAGGATCGGCCCGATCAGCGAGCCGGACGCCCCGCCGGCGCGCAGGTCCAGGATGACGGTGACATCGATGGCGGCCGAGACCAGGTTGATCACGGCCGCGTACAGGAGGACCACCAGCAGCTCCCGCTGCGCGACCAGCCAGCGCAGCCCGGCCATGGCCCCGGTGTCCCGGCCGGTCGGGCCGCTCTCCACCCCGGCGCCCGCGCCCGGCCGTACGGTGATCCGCCGGATCAGCAGCGCGGAGAGGGCGTAGCTGGCCGCGTCCACGGTGAAGGGCAGCAGCGGGTCGACCGCGAAGAGGGCGCCGCCGAGCGCCGGTCCGGCCAGGTTGACCGCGGAGAGCATGGCCTGGTTCACGCCCAGCGCGTCCGCGAGTTCCGACGGGGCCACGATGTCCCGGGTGAGCACCGAGTTCGCCGGGCCGAACAGCGCCGAGGCCGAGCCCTCGATCACGGCCACCAGCAGCAGCTGCCAGTACGGCGTGACGGACCAGAGCGCCACCAGCGGGATGGTGGCCACCGCCGCGCACCGCACCAGGTCGGCGAGGAGCATCACCGTCCGCCGGTTCCAGCGGTCGACCAGGCTCCCGGCGGGCAGCCTGAGGCCGAGCCGGGTGGCGAGCGCGACGGTGGCCACCGTACCGGCCTGGACGGCGGAGCCGCCGAGGCTCAGCACCAGCAGCGGGTAGGCGAGGGTGGAGAGCGCCGAGCCGAGGTTGGAGGTCAGGTCGGCGAGGAAGGACCGCCGCAGGTTCGCGTTGGTCCGCAGCACGTGGTTGCGCAGGCCGCCGGCCGCCGCACGTTTCCCGGTCACAGGCGTCCGCTGGCCAGCAGGTAGTCCAGGATCCGCGCGTCGACGTTGTCCTGGAACCGGTTCATCACCTCGGTGTCGGCCTGCTCGTACTCGTAGCCGCAGGTGACCCAGCGGTCGGGCACGGTGCCAGGGTCGAGGTAGCCGTGGTCGATGTGGCCGACCTCCATGCCCGGCTTGCCCGCCGACTGCCAGCTGCTGAACAGGGTGCCGTCGGCGTTGACCACCGCGCCGTGCGCGCCGCCGGGGGTCGAGCAGATCTGGCAGGTGGTGCGCATCGAGGGCCGGACCAGCTGGTAGCCGCGTTCCAGGGTCTCGATCGTCCACTCGACGAAGCGGTCCTCCACCTCCCGCGCCTGCGCCAGGTCGTTGCGGTAGCCGATCCCGGAATCCCCGACCCAGGCGAAGGTGAAGGTGCAGCGGCGCGGGTCGGTGCGGCCGTCGAGCAGGCCGAACAGCTCGCCGATCCGGTCCACGTTGTGGTGGGACACGTTGACCCGGAAGTTCCAGAGCAGGCCCGTCCGTTCGGTCGCGGCGGCGACGTTGGCGAGGATGCGGTCGAAGGTCCCGCCGCCGGTGTGGGTGACCCTGGTGCCGTCGTGGTCCTCCCGGCTCCCGTCGAAGGTGATCTGTACGGTCCGCAGGCCCGCCTCGTACAGCTGGACGGCGCGCCTCGGGTGCAGCAGCACCCCGTTGCTGGTCATCGCGGCGGTCGTCGGCCCCAACGAGCGGCAGCGGCGCAGCAGTTCGAGGCAGCCGGCGGGGTTGAGCAGCGGCTCGCCGCCGAAGAGCAGCAGGTAGAGCCGCTCCAGCCCGGCCTCGGCCATCCGCCCGGCGGCGAAGCCGACGATCCGGTCGATGGTGGCGGAGTCGAGCTGCCGCCGGTCGATGCGCGGGGGGCGGTGTCCGCCGAGCAGGTCCTGGCCGGTGTTCTGGAAGCAGTACCCGCAGCCGAGGTTGCAGGCGGTGCTGGTCAGGACGGTGAGCGAGAAGGACTTCGCGGTGCGCTCGCGGTAGGCGCCCTCGCTGCGCAGGAATCCGTCGACGTCCGGCCGCAGCGTGCCGTCGGGCCTGACGTGCTCGGGCTTGAGCAGGGTCCAGGTGCGGTTGCCGATGAACCACCAGCCGCGGTCGGTCCTGATCAGCCGCGGCGCGTCGGCCTCGTCCAGCCTGGTGCCGATCATCGTTTCTCCCTCGGTCGGGGGTCCGCAGTACAGCGCGAGGGTAGGCAGCGGCGGTTTGCCGCCGGTATGCGGCAGGTTGATCGCGCGCTTCCGCCGGGGCCGTCCCAGCGGACCGCGACGGCATACCGGACGCAAACCGAAGCTCAACTGCCGCGCCCTAGCCTCGTGGTACCCGAAGAGCCGACCCGGCGTCAGAGAGGTGGCTGATCGAGTTGACGGAGCAGCCGAGCGAAGGCACGACGGAGCCCGCGGAGCCCCCGGAGCCTGAAGAGCCGACCGCCGCCCCCGAGGAACCCGAGGTGGTCCTGCACTCGGCGGAGGACGACGGCGAGCTGCCCTGGTGCATCGGCGACATGTCGGCATGACCGGGGAGGCGGGAACATGAGCTGCCCCGCGTGCGCCGTCCGGCCGCCGGCCGGGGCGCGGTTCTGCGCCCGGTGCGGCGCACCCACGGCCGCGGTCGGGGAGCAGGCCGCCGAGGAGCGCCGGGTCGTGACGGTGCTGTTCTGCGATCTGGTCGGCTCGACCCGGCTGTCCGGTCTGCTCGACGTCGAGCTGCTGCGCGCCATCCTGCTGCGCTACTACGCGCTGATGGAGCAGCGGATCGAGGAGCACGGCGGGATCGTGGAGAAGTTCATCGGGGACGCCGTGATGGCGGTGTTCGGCCTGACCGCGACCCGGGAGGACGACGCGCACCGGGCGCTGGCGGCGGCGCGGTCCATGCCGGCCGCGCTGGACGGGCTCAACGCGGAGCTGGAGCGGGACCACGGGGTGCGGCTGGGGGTGCGGATCGGGGTGCACACCGGCGAGGTGGTCACCACGGCGGATCCGGCGAACCGTCAGGCCCTGGTCTCCGGCGAGGTGGTCAACATCGCCGCCCGGCTGCAGGCGGCGGCCGACCCGGGGACGGTCCTGCTCAGCGCGCAGACCTGGCGCGCCGCCGAACCGGGCCTGACCGTGGACCGGGTGGGCCCGCTGCGGCTGAAGGGTGTGGCCCAGGAGGTGGAGGCCGCGCTGCTGGTGGACGTGGCGGAGCCGGTCCCGGGGCAGGCGCGCCGCCCCGACGTGCCCTTCGTGGGGCGCGAGCGGTACCTGAGCGAGCTCGACCTGGCCTGGCTGCGGGTGGTGGAGGAGCGCGACGTGCACGTGCTGACCCTGCTCGGGGAGGCGGGCATCGGGAAGTCCCGGCTGGTCGAGGAGTGGCTGCGCCGGTGCGAGGGCCCGGTGGGCACGGGCCGGTGCCGGGCACCCGGCACCGGCGGCTCGCTGCACGCCCTGGCCGAGTGCCTGGACCCGCTGATCGCCGAGCTGTCGCAGGCGGGAGAAGGGGCACCGACCAGCGGCGCCGCCGACGCGATCGGGCTGCTGCGCACGGGCCTGCTGCTGGACGGCACGCCGTCCCCGTCCGTGGACGCGACCTGCGCCGCGCTCGCCCATGTGCTGACCGAGCTCACCGCCACCCGCCCGGTCCTGCTGGTGCTGGACGACCTGCACCAGGCCGAGCGGCCGCTGCTGGGCCTGCTGGAGCGGCTGGTGGAGGAGACGCGCCGGCTTCCGGTGCTGCTGCTCTGCCTGGCCCGGCCCGAGCTGATCGACTGCTGCCCGGGCTGGGGCACGGGCCGCGCCAACTCGACCACGGTCACGCTCACGGGCCTGTCCGCCGCCGACTCCACCGTGCTGGCGGCCCATCTGGTGGACCTCGCGCTGCACGACGGCGGCGCGACGGACCAGATCGTCGCCCAGGCGGACGGCAACCCGCTCTACCTGGAGCAGCTGGCCGTCACCGTCGAGGAGACCGGCGGCATCCGGGAGCTGCCGCCGACCCTGCAGTCGCTGCTGGCGGCCCGGATCGACCGGCTGGCGGAGACCGAGCGCACCGCCCTGCGGCACGCGTCCGTGGTGGGCCGCGAGTTCGACGCCGCCGACCTGGCGGAGCTGACGACGGACGGCAACCAGGACCGCTCGGCGGTCCTGCGGACGCTGTCCCGGCGGGGCCTGGTACGGCCGGTCCGAAGGCCGTTCGGGGCGGGCGCGGCCTACTGCTTCGTCAACGAGGTCACCCGGCGGGTGGCCTACGAGGGGCTGACCAAGCTGCGGCGCGGCGAACTCCACGAGCGGTACGCCGGGTTCCTGGTGCGGACGGGCCGGCCGGACGCCCTGATCGGCACCCACTTCGAGCAGGCGTACCGCTACCGCAGCGCCGTCGTCCGGCTGGACGAGCACGGTCTGCGGCTGCGCGAGCGCGCGGTGCGGCACCTGGTCCGGGCGGGGTCGGGTGCGCTGGACCGGGTGGACCTGCCCTGGGCGCTGACCCTCTTCGAACGGGCCGCCGAGCTCACCTCCCCCGGCGAGGAGGGCCGCCCCGAGCTGCTGCAACGGCTGGGCGAGGTGCTGCTGACCCTGGGGCGCCCGGCCGAGGCCCGCGACCTGCTCACCCGGGCGGCCGCCGAGGCCGACGCGGCGGGGGCGGCCGCCACCGCCGCCCACGCGCGGCTGCACCTGGCCGTCTCCGCGTCCGACGAGGCGGCGCTCGAGCGCGCGGCGGCCGTGGCCCTTCCCGTGTTCGAGTCCACCGGCGACCAGCTGGGCCTGGCCCGCAGCCGGCTCGTGCTCGCGGGGTGCCACCGGCGGCGCGGGCGGCACGCCGAGGCCCTGCGCACGCTGGGCCCGGCGCTGACCCACGCGCTCGCCGTCGGGGCCGACCGTGAACTCGCCAACACCCTGGGCGCGACGGGGCTCTCGCTCTGGCGTGGCCCGGAGCCCGCCGACTCCGCGGTGGCCCGCTGCGAGGCGCTGCTAGCGGCCCACGGCGCCGACCGGCCCGCCGTACGCGGCACCCTGGGCTTTCCGCTCACCGTGCTGCACGCGCTGCGGGGCCACGACGACCTCGCGGCCGAGAGCCTGACCGCCACCCGGCAGACGATGGCGGCCCTGGCGCACGCCGAGGGCCGGGTGTTCGGGCCGCTGCTCGACGGGATGCTCGCCGCCCTCGCCGACCGGCGGGCCCAGGCCCGTGAGGCACTGGGCGAGGCCCTGGAGGCGGCCCGTACGCTCCAGGCGCAGGAGCTGGTCCGCACCTGCTCGCTCGAACTGGCCCGGCTGCACCTGGCGGACGGCGACTGGCGGGCCGCGACGGCGCTGGTCGACGGCCTCGCGGTGCCCGAGGGCCAGCCGGGCGTGCAGGCCGACGCCTCCGGGGTGCGGGCCAGGATCCGGGCGCTGCGCGGTGAGCACGGCCCGGCCCTGGCGCTGGCCCGCCGGGCGGTGCTGTTCGCCCACCGCACCGACTCCCCCGCCGGCCGGGGCACCGCCTGCCTGGACCTGGCCTGTGCCAGGGCCGCGGCGGGGCTGCCCGAGCGGGCCCGCGGCGCGCTGCGGGTCGCGCGCCGCCGGTTCGCCGAGAAGGGGCACCTCGTGGCTGTCACGTACACCGATCGCCTGCTGGCGGACGCCGAACCGGCGGATCCGGCTCCTGGGCGATCCGGCGAAGGAGCCGGCGCCGACCGATGACCACCACACCCGATGCGCCCGCCGGGAACCCCCGCGGCGGCGCCCTCACCTGGAACCTGCTGGACCGCCGCCCCTCGGACATCCCGGTCGCCGCCGACGGCGCCCGCCGCGTCACGCCCGAGTGGGCGTACGGCGGCGCGGACGGCACCGGGGTGCGGGTCTGCGTGGTGGACAGCGGCGTCGAGCCCGGCCACCCGATGGTCGGCGAACTCGCCGGCAGCCACGCGGTCGTGGAGCGCGACGGCGAGCCGGCGGTGGTGCCGGTGGACGCCGCGGACATCTGCGGGCACGGCACGGCCTGCGCCGGCATCGTCCGGGCGGTCGCGCCCGGCTGCGAGCTGTCCAGCGTGCGCATCCTGGGCGAGAACGGAGGCGGCAGCGGCCAGGCCCTGCTGACCGGCCTGGCCTGGGCCATCGAGCAGGGCTTCGACGTGATCAACCTGAGCCTGTCCACCTCCCGCCCCCAGTTCAACCAGGTGCTGCGCGAACTCGCCGACCGCGCCTACTTCAGCCGGACGGTGATCGTCGCCTCGGCCCACAACGCCCGGATCGAGAGCTTCCCCTGGCGCTTCTCCTCGGTGGTGTCGGTCGGCAGCCACGCCGAGGACGACTCCGGCCTGGTGCTCTACAACCCCTCCCCGCCCGTGGAGTTCTTCGCCCGCGGGCAGGCCGTGCCGGTCGCGGCGCTGAAGGGCGGCACCACCCGCAACACCGGCAACAGCTTCGCGGCGCCGCACATCACCGGGCTCTGCGCGCTGATCCTCGGCAAGCACCCGTACCTGACGAGCTTCGAGCTGAAGACCATCCTGTACCTGACGGCCGCCAATGTGCGAGGAGCCTGACACCATGGACCACCCCACGGACTCCACGGCGATGGTCGCCGCGATCTCCGGAGCACTGGCCGACCCCGGGCCGGAGGACCGCGAGCTGCTCGCCTCCATCGTGCGGGTGGCGCGGGCGATCTTCGGCGCGGCCGCGAGCTCGATCTTCCTCTTCGACCGGGAGCACGACGAGCTGGTCTTCGAGGCCGTCTCCGGGGAGGGCGAGGACTTCCTGGTCGGCACCCGCTTCCCCGCTCACCGCGGCATCGCGGGCTGGGTGGCCGACACCGGCGAGCCGATGACGGTGGACCGGCTCGCCGGGGACGGGCTGTTCGCCCAGGACCTCGCCGAGCGGACCGGGTTCGTCCCCGACGCGATCATGGCCGCCCCGGTCATGCACCGGGACGAGGTGCTCGGGGTGATCCAGGTCCTCGACCCGCACCACCAGTCGCGTTCCAGCTTGTCCGACCTCGACCTGCTGACCGCCTTCGCGGCCCAGGCGGGGCTGGCGCTGGCCGGGCTGGTGCGCAGCCGGGCCGCGCGCGGGGCCCTAGCCCTGGGCGGCGGGGAGTTCGCGCAGCTGGCCGGGATCGTCCGGCTGCTCGCGGAGCTGCCGGAGGACCGGCGGGCCAGCGGGCTTCGGCTGGTCGACTCGCTGCACGAGGTGCTGGCGGGCATGGTGCGCTGAGCGGCACGCTCAACTCCCGCTCTGTGTCTACGCGGTGCCGTACCGCCGGGCGGCGGCGTAGCGGTGGGCCAGGGGCGGCATCCGGTAGCGAACCACGTGGGCCGGGTGGGCCGGCTGGGTCGGCTGGACCGCGTGAGCCGCGTGAGCCGCGTGGGCCGTCACCTCGTCGTCCTCGGCGGCGCCCGTGACGCTGACCAGGTTGGCCTCCATCAGCTCCTCGGCGACCCGCTCCACCGGGCCCGCCAGGCCGTCCACCCCGTCCAGCACCGCCCGCAGTCCGGCCAGGTCGAACGCGGCCTGGGGCAGCGCACCGAGGGCGTCGAAGGCGGCGCGCTGGGACGGCGCCAGGCTCCGGCGGAAGCGGCGGTAGCCGTCGTGCAGGGAGACCCCGCCGACCATCAACTCGTCCAGGGCCGCGGGAATCCGGCCCAGCTGCTCGGCGTACGCGGACAGGGACAGGTGGCCGAGCACGGTGAGCTTGGCGGCCAGCGCCCGCACCACCGCGGGCGCCAGCCCGTACAGCTGCCGGACGCGGGGCAGCGCCTGCTCGTGGCCGGCGACGCGGTCGGTGCCGAGCACCCGGTTCAGCAGCTCGCCGGCCTCCGACGGGGTGAACTCGCCGAGTTCCAGGCGCTGGACGCACTCCAGCCCGCTGAGTTTGCGGGCGGTGGTCACCACCGTACGGCTGGGCCCGCGCCCCGGCAGCAGCCGCCGGATGTCCGCCTCGCTGGTCGCGTCGTCGAGGACGAGCAGGAACTGCTGCTCGGCGAGCCAGGAGCGCCACAGGGCGAGCGCGGTGGCCTCCTCGGCCGGCGGGGCGATGTCCAGCCCGGTGCTGTGCAGCAGTTCGGTGAGCACCGCGTGCCAGTGCCGCGGTGTGCCGTCCGGTTCGCTGAGCGAGGCGAAGACCTGGCCGTCCTCGAAGCGGTCGGCGACCAGGTGGCCCGCGTGGACGGCCAGTGCGCTCTTGCCGACCCCGGTGGGGCCGCAGACCAGCACCACGCCGGGACAGGGGCCGTCGGCGGTCAGGGCCGCCGTGAGCGCGGCGAGCGGCTCGGATCGGCCGACGAAGTCCGAGAGGTCGCGCGGGAGTTGGGCCGGGCGAAGGCGCGCCGCCAACGGCGGCTGCGGCGGGGCGGGCGACTGCTCCCCGGCGAGGATCTCGCGGTAGAGCCCGCGCAGCACGGCGCTCGGGTCGAGCCCCAGCTCGCGGGCGATGAACTGGCGGTGCGCCTCGAAGCAGGCCAGCGCCTGGCGGCGTCCGCCGACCTTGTCCAGCGCCGTCATCCGCAGCGCCACCAGCCGCTCCCGGAAGGGGTAGCGGCCCGCCAACTCGCCCAGCCGGTCCAGGAGTCCGTGTGCCCGGCCGGCCTCCACCTCCAGCTCGGCCCAGTCCTCGTAGACCTCCAGGAAGCGGTCCGCGAGCCGCTGCGACTCCCGTACGGCGAACGGGCTGTCGAGCAGGTCGACCAGCGGCCGGTCGCGCCACAGCCCGACCGCCCGGCCGAGCAGGGCCGCGGCGCCGGCCGGGTCGCCCTTGCGCTGGGCCTGCCGGCCCGCGGCGGCCAGCTGGTCGAACCGCAGCAGGTCGGACTCCCCGGCGTCCGCGACCAGCGTGTAGCCGTAGGGCAGGCGGTCGATGTGGTCGGGCACGATCTTGCGCAGCGCGGAGACGTACACCTGGAGGTTCTTCCTCGCCGTGCGCGGCTGGTCGCCGTCCCACAGCACCTGGGTCAGCTGGTCCACCGACAGCACCGTGTTGGCGCGGCAGAGCAGCGCCGCCAGCAGCAATCGCTGTTTGTAGGGCCCGAGTTGAAGCCGCCGGTCGGCGGAATGGACCTGCAGTGGCCCGAGCACCGAGAACCGCAGCGGACCTGACGCAGCATTGCCCCCGCCCATGCGGGACCCCCTCGTTGGCATGTTCGCGTGTCCGGTCAGCTTGCGGGACAACCCGCAGGCTGACAAGGAGATGCGCGCGATCCGTAACGGTTCGGTGGCCCTGCGTCGCATCCGCGGACAAGCTGTCAGGAAGCCGCGCACATACCGGACCCCAACCGCGCCCTCATAGCGTCCTCCTGGAGCCGGACGAGGTCCCCGGCCCTGACGAGAGGAATCCCCCATGACCAAGCCCGACGTGCAGGCGCACAGCGCCGGCGACGACGACGACAACCCCTCGACCTGCGGCGTCCAGCAGGGCATCGTCCCGGACGACGTCATCGCGCACAGCGCGGGCGACGAGGACGAGGACGCAGCCCCCTGTGGCGTCCAGCAGGGCGCGGCCTGAGCTGACGGACCGGCGGGGCGGCGCGCCCCGTCGACTCCCGGCCGGTGCGGTCACCCACCGCACCGGCCTTCCCGCGCCCCCGCTCACCCGGCTCGCTCCACCCGGCTCGCTCGACCCGACTCGCTCGACCCTGGAGGCTCCGTGGACAGTCTGCTCCGACTCGTGGACGACCTCCCCACGCTGCGACGCGCCTGGGAGCGCGAGCCGTTCGTCAGCGTCGGCCTCGACGAATTCGGCGACGTCTTCTCCCTGGCGGCCGCCGAACGCATGATCCACACGGGCCTGCCGCTCACCGCCGTCCGGCTGTTCAGGAACGGCGAACAGCTGCCCGGCGACCTCTACCGCCGCAACCGCGGCACCAGCCCCCGCAGCCGCGAGGGGCTCGCCGACGGCGGACGGATCACCGAACTGGTCGCCCGGGGCGCCACGCTGGTCCTGGAGGAGCTCCAGACCCACAGCCCGGAGGTCTCCGCCTTCGCCGCCGAGGTCTCCCGCGCCACCGGCTACGAGGTCGACAGCACCGCCTTCCTCACCCCGCCCGGGGCGCGCGGCGTCAAGCCGCACTTCGACCTGCTGGGGGTCTTCCTCCGCCAGCTGCACGGATCCAAGCGCTGGCAGGTCAGCCCGCCGGTGAAGCGCTGGCCCAACCGGGTCCGGGCGGTGGATCCGGCGGAGGTGGCGCCGCCGGTGCTCGACGTGGTGCTCAAGGAGGGCGAGTGCCTCTACATCCCGCACGGCTTCGTCCACGTCGGCGACACCACCGACGAGTCCTCCCTGCACCTCACCATCGGCCTGAGCGGCGTGAGCTGGGAGAAGGTCCTGCGCACCCTGATCGCCGTGGCCGCCGACCGCTTCGAGGAACTCCGCGAGGCCCTGCCACCCGCCTTCGCCGACATCGACCGCGACACCCTCTACCGCGAGCGCGTCGACCTGCTGGCCGCCCACCTGTCATCCCTCGACTGGTCCGACCTCCCCACCGACGCCCTGACCCCCCGCCAGCCCCCGGCTGCCCAGGTCCTGGGCAGCCTCACCACCGCCCTCAGGCGGGCAGGAACTGCACGTACTCGATGATCGCGCCGCCCGGGTGCCGCAGCGTGGCGTTGCGGCCGGTGGGCACCACGTTGGGGCCGTCGAGGACGGTGCCGGTGGCGAGGATCGCGTCGAGGGAGTCGACGAGCACGGTGGCGTGGGTGTCGCGGTAGGGCGCGAGCGCCTCGGGCGTGCCGGCGATCAGCAGGAACCCGCCGACGGTGGCCAGTTCGAGGTCGCGGTACTCGAACCGCAGCCGGGGCTCCTCCCCGACGAGCGCGGTGAAGGTGGGCAGCGCGGTGTCCAGGTCGTCCACGTACACGCGGGCGAGGGTGGCGAGTGCGGTCATGGTTGACGCTCCGTTCGGCAGATGACGCTAGACGGGTAGACGGCTACGGCTGATCATTTCGACTTTCCCGAAACGTCGAAACGAGAGGCATACTACGGCCATGGCAGACGATCTGGAACTGGCCGCCGTCCTCCACGCCCTCGGCGACCCCGTACGCCTCGCGCTCGTCCGCTGGATGGCCGCCGAGGGCGAGAGCGCCTGCAGCCCCGACTGGCTCACCGTCCCCCGCTCCACCCTCTCCAACCACTGGCGCATCCTCCGCGAAGCCGGCCTCACCACCACCCGCCAGGACGGCAAGGCCCGCATCATGACCCTCCGCCGCCCCGAACTCGACGCCCGCTTCCCGGGCCTGCTCGCCTCCGTCCTGACCACTCCGCCCTCCACACCGGCGCGACCGCCTGGTACCTCGCCGCCGCGACGGGAGGCGACCCCTTCCGCCTCCGAGCGGCCGAAGGGTTGAGCAGCTGAAACCCCGTGCCCGGTACCGGAAACCTCCGGTACCGGGCACGGGCCCGGCGGGACGCGTTCAGACCCGGGCCTCCTCCGGGACGCCGAGGGCGAAGAGGAGGCGGTCCCGCAGGTCGGCGAAGCCGGGGTGCCGGCGGCGCTCGGGCCCGGCGGGGCTGTCGGGGCGCAGGTCGAGGGAGAAGCGGCCGTCGGTGAGGACGAGGAGGCGGTCGGCGAGGAGCAGGGCTTCGTCCACGTCGTGGGTGACCAGCAGGACAGCGGGGCGGTGGCGGGCGCACAGGTCCCGCAGGAGGCCGTGCATCCGCATGCGGGTGAGCGCGTCGAGGGCGCCGAACGGCTCGTCGAGCAGCAGGAGCCGGGGCTCGCGCACCAGCGCCCGGGCGAGGGCGACGCGGGCGGCCTCGCCGCCGGAGAGGGTGGCGGGCCAGGCGTTCTCCTTGTCGGCGAGGCCGACCTCGGCCAGCGCGGCGCGCCCGCGCTCACGCGCGGCGGCGCGCGGACCGGGCAGGCCCAGGGCGACGTTGTCGAGGACCCGGCTCCAGGGCAGCAGCCGGGCGTCCTGGAAGACCACCGAGCTGGGCTCGGGCACCTGGATCAGGCCCTCGCCCGCCACCGCCTCGTCCAGGCCGGCGACGGCGCGCAGCAGGGTGGACTTGCCGGAGCCGCTGTGGCCCAGCAGGGCGGTGAACTCACCTCGGGGGATGTCGAGTTCGATGCCGTCCAAAACGGTCCGGCCGTCGAAGGAGCGGCTCAGGGCGCGCAGTCGCACGCCGTCCTCGGCGGGGGTCAGCCCAGGGTCGTGCGCCACTGCAGCACCTTCCTCTCCAGGAGTCGGACCAGGGTGTCGGAGGTCAGTCCGAGCAGGCCGTAGACGACCAGGCCGACGACGATGACGTCGGTCTCGCCGAAGGTGCGGGCCTGTTCCATCAGGTAGCCGATGCCGCTGTCCGCGTTGATCTGCTCGCTGACCACGAGGACCAGCCAGGAGACCGTGACGGCCATGCGCAGGCCCGTGAAGAAGCCGGGGGCGGCGCCGGGCAGCACGATCCGGCGCAGGAACCGGAGCCGGCCGAGCCCGAGGGTGCGGGCCAGTTCGGCCCAGCGCACGTCCAGTCCGGTGAGCGCGGCGTGGGTGTTGAGGTAGACGGGGAAGAAGGTGCCGAGCGCCACCAGGATGATCTTGACCTCCTCGCCGATGCCGAACCAGAGGATCGCCAGGGGCACCAGGGCGAGGATCGGCAGCGCCCGGAAGAGCTGCGCGGTACCGTCGATGAGGGCCTCGCCCAGCCGGGAGAGCCCGGCGAGCAGGGCGAGCGCCACGGCGGCGGCGGTGCCGAAGGCCAGGCCGAGGGCGGCGCGTTGCAGCGAGACCCAGAGGTGGTGGCCCAGTTGGCCGCTGCTCAGCAGCTCCCAGGCACGCGCGCCGACGTCGCCGGGCGGGGCGAGGGTCTGCGGGTCCAGCACCCCGGTGGCGGAGCTGAGCTGCCAGATCCCGAGCAGGACCAGCGGGCCCAGCGCGCGGGCGAAGGGGATCCTGCGGCCGCGAGGCCCCGCCGTACGGGCGGTGCGGGGGCGGCGGAGGGCGGGTACGCGGGTGGTGGTGGCCACGGGTCAGCCCTTCGCCGCGGCGGACTGGACGGCGTCGAAGCGGCGGTCGAAGGCGGTGGCGATGTCCAGCTTCCCGATCACGCCGGCCTCCGTCAGCACGTCGGTGATCCGCTGGAGCCGGGCCGACGCGGTGGCGTAGTCGGGGACGGTCGCGGTGCCGTTGTTGGCGACCACGGCCGCGCCGACGGAGGCGGGCAGCTTCTGCGAGTTCACGTAGTAGGACTGCACCCAGGCGTCCTTGTGCGTGGTGATCCACAGTTCGGCCCGGGTGAAGCGGGCCGCCAGGTCGGCGAGGGCCGCGCTCCTGGCCGGGTCGGTGACGGCGGCGCCGGGCGCGATGAGCAGTTGCAGCCCGCTGGTCAGGCCCTTGTCGCCGTCCAGCTCGTGGGCGCCCTTGTCCTGGTAGGCGGTGCCGTACTTGCTGACCAGCGGCTCGGTGAGGGTGCCCGCGTCGACCTGGCCGGCGGCGAGCGCGGCCGGGATCTCCGGCGGGTTGAGCTTGACCAGGGTGACGTCGGCGGGCTTGAGGCCGGCGTTCTTCAGCGCGGTCAGCACGGCGGGCTGGAAGGTGGTGCCCTCGGTGTAGGCGATCTTCTTGCCCTTGAGGTCGGCGACGGTCCTGGCCGTACTGCCCGGCGAGGTCCACAGGTGGACGGCGTCGGGGCTGTTCTGCACGACGCCGACCACCCGGGCGTCCTGGCCGTGCGCCTGGGCAAAGACGACCGGGGCGTCCGAGACGAAGCCGACGTCCGCGGCGCCGGCCCGGAACGCCTCCAGCACGGCCGGGCCGCCCTGGAAGGAGGACCAGCTGATCTGGTACGGCAGGCCCTGGTCCTGCCCGGCCGCCTGCAGCGTGGTTCTGAGCAAGTCGTTCTGGTCGGCGATCCGCAGCGTGACGCCGGCGGGCACGGAGGTGGCCAGCGGCGCGACCGCGGGCCCGGCCGAGGCCTTGCCGCCCGCGCCGGAGGTGCAGCCGGTGAGCACCGCCGCGGCGAGCGCGGCGGCGCCGGCGGCGCTGACGGCGGGGAGGAGCGGACGGAACGTGGGCATGGCGGAACTCCCGGACGAGGGGGGTGAACAGGGGATGGGGGTGGCCTCATGGTCGCCACGGCGCCGGGGCGCTGTCAACGAAATCTCGTAAATATCTTTCCTATCCGCCTTCTGAATTGCCGCAATATTGCGCCCTGTTGCGCACTGATGCCGCATTACCTGGAATAACCATGGCGGTGTCGAAAGTTATTTACGAACAGTGGGCCGCTGGCTAGGGTCACTGCCGTGCGCTCCTGCTACCTCCTCGACCCCGCCTCCCCGTCCCTGCCCGGGCTCCTCGGCCGGGCCCGCACGGCCGGGCTGGACAGCGTCGTCGCCAAAC
Source organism: Kitasatospora sp. NPDC051170 (assembly GCF_044455705.1). Classification (NCBI taxonomy): domain Bacteria; kingdom Bacillati; phylum Actinomycetota; class Actinomycetes; order Kitasatosporales; family Streptomycetaceae; genus Kitasatospora; species Kitasatospora sp. NPDC051170. The sequence goes on from NZ_JBITFA010000001.1 coordinate 702,245, forward strand.
TCGGCGCGGTGACCCCCGCGCTCCTCGACCAGGTCCGCCGCCACGGACTGCGGCTCTACGGGAGCTTCGCCTGCTTCCGCGGGCCGGACGGGCCGCGCGCCGTCGACCAGGACGGGCAGGACTGGCAGCCGATGGAGTGGTACACCGGCGTACGGCCCAACGACCCCGCGTGGAATGCCCGGCTGGCCGCGCGACTGGGCGCGGCCCTGCGCGCCCTGCCCCCGGACGCGCCACTGGACGGGCTGCTGCTGGACTTCCTGCGCTGGCCGCTGCACTGGGAGGTGGAACTGCGGCCCGGAGCCCGGCCCCGCTCGGCCTCCTACGACGAGGCCACCCTGCGGCAGTTCGCCGAGCGCACGGGCCTGCACCCGCCCGGCGGCGGCGCGCGGGCCGCCCGCTGGATCGCCGAACGGCACGCCCCCGAGTGGACCGCCTACCGCACCGGGGCCGTCACCGACGCGGCCCGGCTGCTCGCCGGCACCGCCCGCCGGGCCCGGCCCGGGCTGGCCGTCGGCGCCTTCCTCGTGCCGGCCGACGGGGAGGCCGGACGCCGCACCCTGGTCGGCCAGGACTCGCGCCAACTCGCCGAATTCCTGGACCTGTTGCTGCCGATGACGTACCACGCCATCCTGCACCGCGACCCCGGCTGGCCCGCCCGGCTCACCCGCGGGCTGATCTCCACCGCTGCCACGGCCACGGTCGTCCCCGTCGTACAGACCACCGCGGACGCCGCCGTGCTCCCGCCCGCACCCGGCCCGTCCGCACCGGGGCCGTCCGCACCGGGGCCGTCCGCCGACTGGGGGCCTCCGATCGACGACTCCGCGTTCACCGCCCTGCTCGACAGCACACTGGACGCCGGATCGGGCAGCATCTGCCTGTTCCCCGCCGAGGGCCTCGGCCCCGGCCGCTGGACTCTGCTGTGCGAGCGCCTCGCCCACCACCGGCCGCCGCACCACCGACCGCCGCACCACCCGCTGGAAGGACCACGCCGTGCCCGATGACCTGCTCACCCGCATCCGCCACCGCCGCGACCAGCTGCCGCCCGCCGAACGCGGCATCGCCGACCTGGTGACCGCCGACCCGGGCCTCGCCGCCGAACGGACCATCACCGAGCTCGCCCGCGCCGCCGGCACCTCCGAGACCACCGTGCACCGCTTCTGCCGCAGCCTCGAACTGCGCGGCTATGCCCAACTCCGGCTCGCCCTCGCCGCCGAGGCCGAGCGCCTGCGCGCCGACGACCGCGCCGACCTGGACCTCTCCAGCGACCTCGGCCCCGAGGACACCCCGGCCCAGCTGGTCCGCAAGGTCGGCTGGGCCAACGCCCGGGCCGCCGAGGAGACCGCCGCCGGGCTCGACCTCGACGTTCTCGCCGCGCTCGGCGAACACGTCCGGCGGGCCCGCCGGATCCTGGTGGTCGGCGTCGGCTCCAGCGCGCTGGCCGCCCTGGACGCCACCCAGAAGCTCCAACGGCTCGGCTACGGCGCGGTGTTCGCCAGCGACGTGCACGCCGCGCTGATGATCGCCGCGCTCCTCGAACCCGGCGACCTCGCCCTCGGCTTCAGCCACTCCGGCCGGGCCAGGGAGGTGGTCGAGGTCCTGGAGGAGGCCCGCACCGCGCGGGCCGGCACCGCCGCCGTCACCAGCAGCCCCCGCTCCCCCGCGGCGGCCGCCGCCGACCTGGTCCTGCTCACGGCCGCCCGGGAGACCGCCTTCCGAAGCGGCGGCACCGCCTCCCGTACGGCCCAACTCACCGTCGTGGACGCCCTCTACGTCACCCTCGCCCAGCACGACCACACCCGCATCCTGGAGGGCCTCGAGCGCGCCCACGACGCCGTCCGCCGCCACAGCCTGCGCCGACCACGCTGAGCATCCGCACCCGCCTCCCCGCCCCAGAACGGAGCCCGCCCGTGCCCGCCTCCCCACGCCGACCCGCCCTGCTGCGCCGCCTCCTGTTGCGACGCCTCCTGCCGCTCCTCCTGGCCGCCACCGCCGTCCTCCTGCCGCTCCCCGCCACCGCGAGCGCCTCCCCCACCCCGGCCGGATTCACCCTCTACGACGACACCGCCTACGCCTCCGCCCCCATCGGCCACGGCGCCGTCCCGGCCAACCTGGTGCCCAACCGGCTCTGCACCCCGCTGGTCACCGGCACCGCCATGCCCACCCAGGCGCAGTGGACCGCGCTGGTCGTCCAGTACAACACCCGTCTCGACTCCCCGCTGGTCCTCGACTGCGAGAGCCTCTACCTCACCGGCGACGCCGCCACCGCGGCCGACCACCTCACCCGCCTCGCGCAGCTGCAGAGCTGGGCCCGGCAAGCGGCCCCCGCCCAACTCATCGGCTGGTACGGCCTGCTGGGCAACACCGGCACCGCCAACCAGGGCCTCTACCGCCAGCTGATCGCCCAGGACCGCAACACCGCCTTCTTCCCCTCCGCGTACACCTACGCCACCGGCTACGACAGCTGGCTCGCCACCCTGAAGGCCAACCTCGCCGCCGCCGCGCAGATCGACCCGGCCGTGCCGGTGCTGCCGTACGTCTGGCCGCAGTACCACGACGGCACCGGCGCCCTCTCCCTCACCTGGGTCCCCGCCGCGCAGTTCGGCTTCGAACTCGCCACCCTGCACGACCTGGGCCTGCCCGGCGCCGTCATCTGGGGCGGCGGCAACCCGGCCGTCTGCGACAGCACCTGCCAGAGCGGCGCCGGAAGCCAGGGCTGGCTGCCCGCCACCCGGGCGTTCCTGGACTGGTCCGCCTCCCCCGAGGCCGCCGCCCCCGACCTCGCCCGGGGCCGCCCCGCCGCCGCCTCCAGCAGCTACGGCTCCGCCCTCCAGCCGGGCAACGCCGTCGACGGCGACCCGTCCACCCGGTGGGCCAGCGCCTACGCCGACCCGCAGACCTTCACCGTGGACCTCGGCACCACCCGGTCCGTCGCGGGCCTGCGGCTGGTGTGGAACACCGGGTACGGCAGCGCGTACCAGGTCCAGCTCTCCGAGGACGGCACCAGCTGGACCACCGCCTACGCCACCACCACCGGCACCGGCGGCGTCGAGTACCTCACGGGCCTGCACGGCAGCGGCCGCTACCTGCGCCTCGCCCTGACCGCCCGGGGCACCGCCTTCGCCTACTCGCTCTGGAGCCTCGATGCGTACGACGTCTGACCCGGCCCCCGGCACCGCGCACCTGCCCCCCACCGAGGCTCGCCACCCGCTCAGCACGGAGCTCGACACCCTCGACACCCCGGCCCTGCTACGGCTGATCAACGACCAGGACGCGACCGTGGCCGGCGCGGTGCGAGCCGCACTGCCCCAGCTGGAACAGCTGGTCGAGGCCGCCGTCGACGCCCTGGCGCACGGCGGCCGGGTGCACTACTACGGCGCGGGCGCGGGCGGCCGGATCGCCCTCGGCGACGCGCTGGAGCTCGGCCCGACCTACGGCATCGGCCCCGAGACGGTCGTCGCCCACCTGGCCGGCGGCTCCCGGGCCGCCGGCCGGACCGCCGAGCACGCCGAGGACACCGCCCCGGACGTCGCCGAGGACGACCCGCCGGTCGCGGGGGACCTGGTCATCGGCGTCACCGCCAGCGGCCGCACCCCGTACGTCCTCGGCGCGCTCGCCCGCGCCCGGGCCGCCGGAGCCGCCACCGCCCTGCTCTCCGGCGACCCGGCCGCGACAGCCGCCGCCCACGCCGACCTGCACGTGGTGCTCGCCACCGGGCCGGAGGTGGTCACCGGCTCCACCCGGATGAAGGCCGGCACGGCCCAGAAGCTCGCGCTCAACGCCTTCTCCACCGCGCTGATGGTCCGCACCGGCCGTACCTGGTCCAACCTGATGGTCGCCGCCTCCGCCCGCAACGGGAAGCTGCGCGCCCGCGCGGTGCGCACCCTCGTGACGGCCTGCCAGGTCACGCCGGAGCAGGCTGCCGACTGCCTGGACCGCTGCGCCGGCGAGACCGCCACCGCCCTGGTCGCGCTCAGCACCGGCGCCGCGCCGGAACGCGCCCGCGCCGTGCTCGCCGACCACGGCGGGCGCCCGTTCGCCGCCGTCCGCGCCCTGGCCGGTGAGCCGCGATGACGCTCCACCTGGGGATCGACGCCGGGGGCAGCCGCACCCGGGCCGTCCTGCTCGACGCCTCGGGCGCGCCCGCCGGCCGCGCCGGGGGCCCCGGCGCCAACCCCGCCGGAACCGGCCCCGACGAAGCCCTCGCCCGGCTGGCGGCCACCGTCTCGGCCGCCCTGAACGGACGGCCGCCCGGCCTGATCGCCGCCTGCCTGATCGGCCTGGCCGGCCACCGGGCGCTGCCCGACCCCGCCGCCTTCGCCGCCCGACTGCGACGGGCACTGGGCCTCGACGGCCCGGTGCTCCTCGTCCCGGACGCCGTCCCCGCACTCGCCTGCGGCACCGACCGGCGCGAGGGCAGCGTCCTGATCGCCGGCACCGGCGCGATCTGCGTACGGGTCTCCGGGCTGCGGGCCGTCACCACCACCGGCGGCCTCGGCTGGCTGCTCGGCGACGAGGGCAGCGGCCTGTGGATCGGCCGCGAGGCGATCCGCCACGCCCACGCGGCACCCGACGACCCGCTGGGCCGCACCGTCCACGCCCACTGCGGCGCCGCCACCCCCGACGACCTGGTGCGCTGGGCCTACGCCGGGCCGCCGCGCCGGCTGGCCGAGCTCGCCGCACCCGTCTGCCGGCTCGCCGCCACCGGGGACCAGGCCGCCCACTCCATCACCGACGCCGCCGCCGACCACCTGGCCGCCCTCGCCCGCGCCACCGCGCGCCCGGGCGAACCCCTCGTCCTCGGCGGCTCCGTCGCCACCTCCCCCGGCCCGGTGCTCACCCGCCTCCACCACCTCCTCGCCGACCTCGCCCCGCTCCTCCCCCGCACCGACGCCGCCACCGCCGCCGCCCGCCTCGCGGCCTCCGCCGTCTGACCCGCTCCGCGCAGTCGTGCGGCCGTCGGCCCGCTCCCCTCCCTAGCCGGGGGCTCCCACAGGACGGGTGCCGGCCAGGACGGGGAGGGCCCAACGCCTTCTCGTCGAGCAGGTGGAGATCTTCGGGGACGGCCAGGTCTTCGGCGATCCCGGCGACTCGGGCTCCCCGGTACTCGACGGCGCCTCGCCGACGGCCGTGGGATTGCTGTGGGGTGGAAGCCGGGCCGGGCAATTCGCCCCGGGCGGCCACTTCTGCTCGATGTCGCTGATCGCCAACGTCGAAGCGCACCTTGGGATTTCGACCGTCTGGGCATGACGGTACGCCAGGCGTCGACACCCAGCCGGGTGCCAGTCTCCCTCACGCGACCGGGTCGATGCCGAGTTCTGCGAGGAGGCTCCGGACCCGGTGCTCGATCTGGTCGCGAATCGGGCGGACGGCGTCCACGCCCTGTCCGGCCGGGTCGTCCAGCTTCCAGTCCAGGTACCGCTTGCCGGGGAAGTACGGGCAGGCGTCGCCGCAGCCCATGGTGATCACCACGTCGGACGCCCGAACCGCTTCGGTGGTGAGGACCTTCGGGACCTCGGCGGAGATGTCGATCCCGACCTCGGACATCGCCGCGACGACGGCCGCGTTCACGGTGTCGGCCGGGGCGGAGCCCGCGGAGCGGACCTCGACCCGGTCGCCGCCGAGGTGGGTGAGGAACGCGGCGGCCATCTGGGAGCGGCCGGCGTTGTGCACGCAGACGAACAGCACGGAGGGGACGGCGGGAGCGCTCACGGGGAATTCGTCCTTCGGGCAGGAGGGAGGGGCAGGAGGGAGGGACAGGAGAGAGGGGGTTCAGTGGCCGATGCCGGCGGGGTGGTGCTCGCCGTGCGGCACGCGCACGTCCTCGGCGTCGACGGCCGGGGCCGTGCGGCCGAACAGTGCGGCGACCAGGCCGATGCCGACGACGAGGCCGACGAGCTGAGCGGCGATGAAGGGCAGCACGGAGGCGGGGGCGATCCCGGCGAAGGTGTCGGTGAACGCGCGGCCGATCGTGACGGCGGGGTTGGCGAAGCTGGTGGAGGAGGTGAACCAGTACGCGGCGCCGATGTACGCGGCGACCGCGACCGGGGCCAGGTGCGCGCGGCCCACCCGGGCCAGGCCGAAGACCAGCAGGACCAGTCCGGCCGTGGCGACGACCTCGCCCAGCCACAGGTGCCCGGACCAGCGGGCGTGGACGGACCAGCGCACCAACGGCTCGGCGAACATCCCGTCGGCGAGCACGGCGCCGCCGATCGCTCCGGCGACCTGGGCCGGAACGTAAGCGGCGACTTCGCGCAGACGCGGCCCGTCGCCACTGCGGCGGCCGGTCCACCAGGCGGCCATGGTGACCGCCGGGTTGAAGTGCGCGCCGGAGACCGGGCCGAGCAGCACGATGAGCACACCGAGCCCGAACACGGTGGCCAGGGAGTTGGCCAGCAACTGCAACCCGACGTCGCCGGTGAGCTTGCTCGCCTGGATGCCGGAGCCGACGACGACGGCGACCAGCGCGCCGGTCCCGACGAACTCCACGGCCGCCCGGCGGCCGAGCGGCGCCGCCTCGGTCATCCCGCCTCTCCCGCGGTCGCGCCGGCCGGAGCCTGGAGCAGCGCGGAGAGCCTGGCCAGGGCGGCGGGCAGCACCCAGTAGTAGACCCAGGTGCCGCGCCGCTCGGATCCGACCAGGCCCGCCTCCCGAAGCACCTTGAGGTGGTGCGAGATGGTCGGCTGGGAGACGTCGAACGGACCGGTCAGGTCGCAGACGCACGCCTCGCCGCCCTCGTGGGAGGCGATCAGCGACAGCAGTCGCAGCCGGACGGGGTCCGACAGCGCCTTGAACATCCTCGCCAGGTCGACGGCGGCTTCGTCTCCCAGCGGCTCACGCACCATCGGCGAGCAGCACGGCACGGTGTCGTCCTGCCCGAGGACGATCAGCTCTGAATTCGACATATGTCTATATTGACAGCCATCTAAGTACAGAGGCAAGCTCGCTGCACCGACGGCCCGGGCATCATCCCCCTCCCTGGGATTGGCGCAAGTGGTTCAGACCATTGACGCGGAGGGAACCCAGATCCTACGGTGTGCGCAACCGCTCTGGCGTGGGCATGGCATGCCCCTCGGGCCGGTCGTCGTGCGCACCCCCACGCGCACGCGTGCATCCCGCGCCGGGCACACACTCCATCCACCCCCACGGAGGAGCACCATGCGCAAGCGCTATCTGATCGGGGCCGCCGCGGCCGCGATCATCCTGCCGATCGCGACGGCCTTACCGGCCCAGTCGCACGGGTTCATCAACCTTCCGCCGAGCCGTTCCGCGCTCTGCGGGGCCAACGCCGTCCCGTGGGACTGCGGCGACATCCAGTGGGAGCCGCAGAGCGTCGAGGGCCCGAAGGGCTTCCCGACCCGCGGGCCGGCGGACGGCACGATCTGCGCCGGGGCCGACGGGCGGTGGGCGCCGCTCGACGACCCGCACGGCGGCGCCTGGCCGACCACCAAGGTGACGGGGGGCCAGCAGCTCACCTTCACCTGGGAGATCGAGGCCCGGCACTCCACCACGAACTTCAAGTACTACCTCACCAAGCCCGGCTACGACGCCGGCCAGCCGATCACCCGGGCCTCGCTCGACCTCAACCCGTTCCTCACCGTCCCGTACAACGGCCGCCAGCCCGCCGCGACCACCACCCACACCGGGACCCTGCCCACCGGCCGCACGGGCCACCACGTGGTCGTGTCCGTGTGGACGATCGCCGACACCAGCAACGCCTTCTACTCCTGCACCGACGTGCTGTTCTAGCCCGAGATCCACGGCCGGGCCCGGTACGTCGTTCGCCGGGCCCGGTCCCGCCGCCATACGAAGGCATGGCGGCGTGGCGGACGGCCGTACGGGGTATCCGCGAGCTCATGACGAGATTCCGCAAACCTGGGCATTCCGAGGAGATCGCCCCGAACGGGACCCTGGCCGAGGGCCTGGCCGAGCTGGTCGAGGAGGCCGAAGGCCCGGCCGGGGAGCCGCCGCACGGCCGGGGCCGGGCGCTGGTGGCCAAGGGTGCACGCGCGCTGGGCCGGGGTGGCCGGGCCGCCGCCCGGGGTACGGCGATCGGCGGGCGGGCGCTGACCGAGCAGCTGATCCGGGCCGCGCCCCGCATCCCCGTCCGCGGCCTCGCGACCCTGCGCGCCCAGCACCCCGGCGCGCAGGACCCCGAAGCGCTGGCCGACCTGCTGGTCACCGGAGCCACCCGGGCCTGCGGCGCCCTCGGCGCCGGGGTCGGGGCGGCGGCGATGCTGCCGGTGCCGCCCGCGATGCCGATGGAGATCGCCGCCGAGATCCTGGCGGTGGCCGCCGTCGAGGTGAAACTCGTCGCCGAACTGCACGAGGTCTACGGCGTCCCGGCCCCCGGCACCGCTTCCCAGCGCGCCGGCGCCTACCTGGCCGCCTGGGCCGACCGCCGGGGCATCGACGCGCGGCTGTTCATCCGCCCGGCCGGCTTCGCGGCCCTCGCACTCGGCTCGGAGGTCCGCCGCCGGGTGCGCCACCGCCTCACCCGCAGCTGGCTGCGCCGCCTGCCCACCCTGACCCCGCTCCTCCTGGGCGCCGGCATCGGCGCCAACATCAACCGGCGCGACACCCGCCGCCTCGCCCAGGAGGTCCGCGCCGACCTGCGCACCCGGCTTCCGGCCGACCCCGGCTACTGGAACGGGGCCCGCCCGGCCCCGTGAGGGAGCCTCAGCTCCATGGCTCCCGGTTGATGTTCTCGCCCAGCAGCTTCGCTGCGGCCAGGCAGAGATCCTCGCCGAACAGCTGGTTGCCGCCCCAGTCCGAACCCCACAGGTCGGTCGCGGCCTGGGCCACGGCACGCCAGGAGTAGCCCTCGTCGCATCGCCACGTGCGGATCTGCGCGGCCATCTCCGCCGTCAGCGTCTCCGGGTCGACCCCGTGGGGAGTCATCCGGCCGCTCCAAAGCCGTTCCCGCCGGGGCGCAGCGTGTCGGTGAGCCAGGTGCGGATGGCCTGCGCGGTGGTGGCGGCGTGGTCGGTGAGGAGGGAGTGGTGGTCGCCGGGGATGTCGCCGGGGCGTAGGTGGAGGGTGGGGGTGGTGGTCGGGGGCGGGTTCCAGTCGAGGAAGACGCGGGCGTAGGCGCCCAGGGCGGCGAGGGCGGGGGCGGTGAGGTCGATGGCGGTGCGGACGGCCAGTTCGGTGAGGTGTTCCTCGTCGCGGACGGGGTGGGTGTCGAGGAGGACCACGGCCTCGGCGGGGACCAGGTCGGCGACGGCCTGGGCGACCAGGCCTCCGGTGGAGCGGCCCAACAGGACCACCGGGCGGTCGAGTTGGCGGATGGAGGCGGCGTGGGCCCGGGCGAGGGAGTCCACGTCCTGGGGTACGGGGCCGCCGTCGTAGCCCGGGTGCGGGAGCAGCCAGAGGCCGGGCAGGTGGCGGGCGAGGGGGCCGTACTCGCCGGGTGGGGAGACGAAGGCGGGGAAGCAGACGACGGCCGGGCCTTCGCCGTCGCTCAGGCGTTGGGGGGTGGTGGTGGGAAAGGTGGTCGAGGAGGGCAGCGCCCAGGAGGCGGAGACGAGCAGGTGCATGGCCTCGCGGGGCCTCCCGAGTTCGCACAGCCTGCGGTGGAGGGCGGGGAGGGTGTCGGGGGCCTGGGTCTGCTGCGGTTGCAGGTGCTCGGCCAGGGCCCTGGGCGTGGCGGAGTCGAACACGAGCGTGGCAGGCAGGCGCAGGCCCGTACGTTCCTCCAGGCGGTTGCGCAGTTCGATCGAGGTCAGGGAGTCGAAGCCGAGGTCGGAGATCGGGGTGTCCGGTTCGACGTCGGGGTAGCTCAGCACGGCGGCCACCTCGGCGCACACCAGCTCCAACGCGCTTGCGGGCCGGGTGGGTTGCGGCTTCTCGGCCGCCTTCGGCCGGGGCCTGCGGTCGAAGGCGACGGGCACCAGGACGGGCTCGTCGGTGCCGAGTGCGGCCTCCAGCAGTGCCACGCCCTCGGCGGGGGTGAGGGGCAGCAGGCCGGAGCCTCCGGGGAGGCCGGCCGCCATCCCGACCGTCCACGGGCCCCAGGCGAGGGAGAGGGCGGGCAGGCCCAACCGCCGCCGGTGGCGGGCGAGTTCGTCCAGGTAGCTGTTGGCGGCCGCGTAGTTGGCCTGTCCGGGGTGGCCGAGCACTCCGGCCGCCGAGGAGAACAGCACGAAGGCGTCCAGGTCCCGGTGTGCGGTCAACTCGTGCAGGTCCCAGGCGGCTTGGGCCTTGGGACGCCACACCGTGTCCATCCGGGCCGGGGTCATCGAGGCCAGGACACCGTCGTCGAGCACCCCGGCGGTGTGGATGACGGCCCGCAGATCCTCGATCGAGTCGAGGAGCGCGGCGAGGGCGTCCCGGTCGGTGACGTCCAGCTTCGTCTCGCCGCTGCGGCTCGCGACCACGACGCGTACGCCCTTGCCCCGCAGGTGATCGGCGACCGCCCGGCCGAGTGCGCCGCCTCCGGTGATCAGGACGGTCCCGCGCCAGGTGAACGCTCCGCCGCCGGGCACGGGCGTGAGGTCCGCGCGCTCGAGCACGAACTCTGCTTCACCGTCACCGAGTTCGGCCAGGGTGAAGCGCCCGGGGTGCTCCGCCTGCGCGACCCGGACCAGGCCCGCGACGGCCGCTCCGGCGAGGTCCTCCGGCCGCACCCGTACGGTCATGTGCTCCTGGCCGGACTGCAGTTCGCGCAGGACGAGCGCCAGAGCGGCCTCGGGTGCCTGGCCCCGGGGCACGTCGAGGATGCGGCCCTGCGGTCGGCCGGTGGCTCGGCGCCAGGACGGGCGGAAGAGCGTGCCCCGGCCCGTCCCGGTGGCCCGGACGGTCAGCGACTCGATGTGCGCCACCGCGAGGCCGGTCCGGTCGGTCACGTCGATCCGCCCCTCGCGGATGCGCACCCGCAAGCCCGTGGCGCCCCGCGCCAGCAGGTGGACGCCGCGCAGGGCGAAGGGCACGCCGCCGTCGAGCAGCCGGGCCGGGTGCAGGGCCGCGTCGAACAGGGCGGGGTGCAGGGCGAACCGGCCCGCGTCCGGGAACTCGCCGCGGACCTCGCCGAAGAGTTCCTCGCCGCGCCGCCACATCCGGCTCAGCCCGCGGAAGGCGGGCCCGTGCCCTCGGTCGGCCTGTTCGACGTCGAGCTCCTCGGCGTCCGGCGGGGGCCAGGCGCCGAGGTCCACCTCGGGCGCCGGCCGGGAGTCGAGTCGGCCGTCGGCGCAGAGGATCCCGTTCGCGTAGACCTCGAACGGGCGTACGCCGTCGGCCCCTTGGCGGACGACGATCTCGGCCCGGCGGGTCTGCGGCAGGGGTACCGGCGCGTGCAGGACCAGTTCCTCGATGGCGGAGCAGCCGGCCCGCTCCCCGGCGTACGCGACCAGCTCCACGATCGCCGTGGCGGGCAGGACGGCCGTTCCGTCGACGAGGTGGTCGCGCAGCCAGAGCGGGCTGAGGTCGGCGGTGCACACCACCTCGCCGGTGCCGGGCACGGTCACGGTCGACTCGATCAGCGGGTGCTCGGTGCCGCGGTCGAGCCAGTAGCGCTGCCGCTGGAAGGCGCGGGTGCCGCGCAGCCGGGCCATCGCCTGTTCGGGGTCGGTGGTGGGGATGACGCCCTCGACGGAGTTGTCCTCGGTGGAGCCGCCCTCGGTGGAGCCGCCCTCGACGGAGCCGCCCGAGCCGAGGTCGACCACGGTGGCACCTCCCGCCAGGGCCAGCTGCTCGGCGAGGCTTCCGGCCGGCTCCCCCGCCCGACGCACCCACTCCCCGGCCGCCTCCGGGCGGACCCCGAGGATCGGGACGACCGGCGGGGCGTACGTCAGGCCCTCCGCCACCTCGGCGTACTCCGGCTTCCCGTACGCCCCGGCCAGCCTCGCCGCGTCCGGCAGGGACAGCACGCCCGCCACGTGCGCCGCCGCGATCCGCCCGGCGCCGCGCCCGATCAGCGCGTCGGGGCGGTGGCCCCGGGCCTCCAGGAGGCGGTACAGCGCGACCTCGTGGGCGAAGTGAGCGAAATCGGCGAAGTGGGCGACCTGGCCGAGCCCCTCCCCGGGCTCGAACCGCGCGTACGCCTCGGCGTACTCCGGGTACCGCGCGGCCAGTCCCTCCGACTGAGCCGCCCCCGCCCCCTCCCCCCGCAGCAGGAACGCCACCCGCAGCTGCTCGTACTCCTCGACGATCACGTGCGCGTTGGTCCCCGAGATCCCGAAGGCCGACACCCCCGCGCGGCGCGGACGCCCGCGCTCGGGCCAGGGCGTCCGCTCGGTGACCAGGCGCAGCGCCCCGGCCGACCAGTCGACCTGCGGGCTCGGCTCGTCGACGTGCAGCATGGCGGGCACGCTGCCGTGCCGCATCGCCATCACGCTCTTGATCACGCCCGCGACCCCGGCGGCCGCCTGGGTGTGCCCGAGGTTGGACTTGACCGTGCCGACCAGCACCGGGTCCGTGCGGTCCTGCCCGTACGTGGCGAGCAGCGCGCCCGCCTCGATCGGGTCGCCGAGCGCCGTGCCCGTCCCGTGGGCCTCGACCACGTCCACGTCGGCGCCGGTCAGCCCCGCGTCGGCCAGCGCCTGCCGGATCACGGCCGCCTGCGCCGGCCCGCTGGGCGCGGTGAGGCCGTTGGACGCCCCGTCCTGGTTGACGGCGGAGCCCCGGAGCAGGGCGAGGATCGGGTGCCCGTTGCGCAGCGCGTCGGAGACCCGCTCGAGCACGAGCAGCCCGACGCCCTCCGACCAGGCGGTGCCGTCGGCGGCGGCGGAGAACGGCTTGACCCGTCCGTCCGGGGCGAGGCCCCGCTGGCGGCTGAACACCACGAAGCTGTCGGGCGTGGCCATGACGGTGGCGCCACCGGCCAGGGCCAGGTCGCACTGGCCGCTGCGCAGGGAGTCCGCGGCGAGGTGCATGGCGACCAGGGAGGAGGAGCAGGCCGTGTCCAGGGTGAGGGCGGGCCCGTGCAGGCCCAGGTGGTACGCGATCCGCCCGGAGGCGACGCTGCCCGCCGCACCCAGGGCGATCTGCGACTGGAGCTGGTGCGCGGAGCCGTGGAAGCGTCCGGCGTAGTCGTTGTACATCAGGCCGACGAAGACGCCGGTGTTGCTGCCCCGCACCGATTCGGGGGCGATGCCCGCCCGCTCGAACGCCTGCCAGGCCGTTTCCAGCAGGAGTCGCTGCTGCGGGTCGGTGGCCAGGGCTTCGCGTGGGGACATGCGGAAGAAACCCGCGTCGAACCCGGCCGCGTCGGCGAGGAAGCCGCCGTGCCGGACGTAGCTGGTGCCCACGTGGTCGGGGTCCGGGTGGTACAGCTCCTCGAGCGGCCAGCCCCGGTCGGTGGGGAAGCCGGTGATCGCGTCCTGCCCGGAGGCGACCGCCCGCCAGAGGTCCTCGGGGCCGTCGATCCCGCCGGGGTAGCGGCAGGCCATGCCGACGATCGCGATCGGGTCGGTGGCCCGTCGGACGGGCGGCGGCGGGCCGGCCGGCCCGCCGGTGAGGTGGTCGGCGACGGCGCGGGGCGTGGGGTGGTCGAAGACGAGGGACGGCGAGACGGCGAGGCCGAGCTCGGCGACCAGCCGGTCGCGCAGGCGCACGGTGCCGAGCGAGTCGAGTCCGGCTTCGGCGAACGGCTGGTCGGCGCCGGGCGGCAGGCCGGTGATCCGCCCGGTCTCGCGCCGCACCACGTCGAGCAGGTACTGGAAGCGCAGGCGCCGCCGCACCGGCTTGCCGGAGGGGGTCTGCGGAATCCGGCTGACGGTACGGACGGCCTCCGGCACCCGGTGGGGCGGCAGTGCGCGGCGGCAGGCGGCGAGCAGCGCCGCCGGGTCGGCCTCGCCCACGACGTAGGCGACGGGCACCTCGCCGAGGACGGGGTCGGGCTCGCCCGCCACGGCCACGTCCCGGACGCCCGGGCAGCGGGCGAGGACGCGTTCGATCTCCGCGGGGTGGAGGTTCTCCCCGCCCCGGATGATCGTCTCGCTCACCCGCCCGGTGACCACCAGCCGGCCGCCCTCCTCCCGGCCGAGGTCCCCGGTGGCGTGCCAGCCGTCGCCGCCGGGCGTCCGCAGCTGGATCTCGCCGTCGACGAATCGGGTCTCGGTCCCGGGCAGCAGGACGCCGTCGACGGCGATCTTCCCGGACGCCTCCGTGCTGCCGTAGCCGTCGTGGAGCTCCCGGCCGTACCTGCGGCGGAACCGGTCCCGCAGCTCCTCCGTCAGCGGGGCCCCGGCCGAGAGGCACAGCGGGGGCAACGGGGCATCCAGGTCCAGGAGTTGGGCGAACACCGTGGGCACGCCGCCCAGAGCGGTGAACGGCGTACGGCGCAGCAGGGCGGCGGCGCCGTCCGCCGTGAAGCGGTCCATCAGGTGGGCGCTCGCACCCAGGGCCAGGACGCCGACCAGGCACATGGAGTGCCCGAAGGCGTGGAAGAGCGGCAGCGGCCAGAGCAGGCGGTCCTCGCTGCCCATGCCCAGCAGCCCACGGTAGGCGTGCTCCGCCGACCGGAGCCACGCCTCCTGCGTGGACGGCACGCCCTTCGGGTCCCCCGTGGTGCCGGAGGTGTAGTGCAGCCAGGCGGGCGCGTCCGGCGCCAGATCGTCGCGCGGCGGCGTACGGGTGGGGGCGAGCAGGTCCTCGACGGTGACCACCCGGGCCCCGGCCACCCGCCCGACCTGCGCGAGGTGTTCGCGGTCGGTGACCACGAGGTCGGCGCCGCTGTCCTCCAGCCGGAACCGGAGGTCCTCGTCGCCGCACCGCGGGTCCAGCGGGACGCCCACCGCGGACGCGCGGTGGACGCCGAGCGTGGCCGTGACGGCGGGCACCCCGCTGCCCAGGAACAGCGCCACCCGGCCGCCGCGGTCCACGGGGAGGTTGCCGGCCACCAGGGCGGTGCGGCGGGCGAGTTCGCCGTAGTCGACCGCGTCGTCGGCGTCGGTGAAGGCGGTCTTCCCCGCGCGCTCCGCCGCGTGACGGAGGATCAACTCGTGCACCCTGCACCCCAGTGGTTCGTCGGCGGCCCGTCCCGGCCACTCTACCGACGGCCGCCGTGCGGTCGGCGCGGCGTCAACTCCCGGCCGGAGCTTCCGGTCAGAGCTTCCGGTCAGAGCGCGGCGAGCAGCTCCGGCAGCTCGCGCATGTCGTCGAACAGGACCCGGCCCGGACCGGCCAGGCGGTCGGCGGAGTTGACCCCGCCGGTGTAGCCGAAGGCGGGGATGCCCGCCGCGTACGCCGCGCTCAGGCCGTGCGGGCTGTCCTCCACCACGACGCAGCGGGCCGGGTCGGCTCCCAGTGTGCGGGCCGCGTGGAGGAACAGGTCCGGGGCGGGCTTGCCGCGCGACACGTCCTCGGCGCCGCTGAAGATCCGCCCCTCGAACCGCTCGTACAGCCCGACCAGCCCGAGGCCCCGGCGCAGCCAGCGGTGACTGCTGTTGGAGGCCACGCACCCGGGCAGGTCGATCCGCGCCAGCGCCTCGAGGATCCCGTCCACCGGCGTCAGCCGCTCCTCCGTCAGCCTGGTGTGCAGCGGCCGGTACTCCTCCCACCAGTCCTCGGGCACCTCGCGGCCGAGCAGTTCGCCCAGCGCGGCCGTCTTCGCGGGCTGCGACAGGCCGACGAAGCGCTCGACGATCTCCTGCTCGCTCATCGGCAGCCCCAGCGCCGCCATCGCCACCCTGTCCACCTCGACGCCGATCGGCTCGCTGTCGATCAGTACACCGTCACAGTCGAAGATCACTAGTTCGATCATGCCTGCACCCTAGGGCGTGTCTGTCGGATGCAGTCGGACAGGTGACCTACGGATGTAGTTGAAATGTGATGCATTCCGGTACATCCAGCGTGCAGGCGATGATTTGATTCACCGATGACCAGCTCTTTGCCTTCGCCGGTGCCTCCGGGCGCCCGTCCGTGGTGGCGTCGACCCGCGGTGATCGTCCTCGCGCTCATCTTCCTTCCGCCGGTGGGCCTGATCCTGCTGTGGACGTCGCCGTGGAAGCGCCCGGCGAAGGTGGCGGTGAGTGTGGTCGGCGGGCTCTACTGCCTGATCTGGTTCGCGGCCGTGCTGGCGGACCCGAAGAAGCCGGACACCGTCGCCCACCCCGTCGCCGCGACCACGGCGGCGGCCTCCTCCGCGCCGTCCGAGGCGCCCTCGCCTTCGCCGACCACCGCGCCCCCGAGCCCGACCACCACGGCCACCCCGACGCCGACGCCGACTCCCACGCCGCCCCCGACGCAGGCACCCGCCCCTCCGGTGACCACCCCGCCGAAGGCGGACGTGTACTACGCGAACTGCGACGCCGCCTGGAAGGCCGGCGCGGCCCCGCTGCACCGGGGCGACGCCGGCTACCGCGCGGACCTGGACTCCGACGGCGACGGCACCGCCTGCGAAACCCGCCCCGGCAGCGGCACCTCCGGCAGCTCGACGGGAGGCCCGGCGAGCGGGTCCACGGGCGGATCGAGCGGCGGCAGCAGCAGCGGCGGTTCGGGCTCCACCTCCGGCGGAGGCGGCGCCGCGTACTACGCCAACTGCAAGGCGGCCAAGGCCGCCGGCGCGGCCCCGCTGCACCGCGGTGACCCCGGCTACCGCGCCGCACTCGACGGCGACGGCGACGGAGTCGCCTGCGAGCACTGACCCGCGTCGGGCGCGCCACCCCCGGAGCGGGTGGCGCGCCCGACGGGCTCAGCGGTGGTGCGCCGGGAGGGGTTCCTCGGCCGCGGGCCGAAGGGCCTCGGAAGCGGGCGGCTCGCGCAGGGCGAGGGTGATCAGCAGGCCCACGACCATGCCGAGGGCCGTGAGCAGCACGACGAGGAACTCGCCGTCGGCGGTGGCCCTGGTGAGCGCGTCGCCGGCCTTGCCCTCGCTTCCGGCGTCCGCGACGACGGTGAAGACGGCCAGGCCGATGGCGTTGCCGAGGTTGAGCGCCGTGGAGGCGGCGCCGTTGGCGACGCCCTGTTCGTGCGCGGGGGTGCCGGTCGCGGCGGCGATCCACATGGCCGTCCACACCACGCCCTGGCCGAGGCCGGAGACGACGAGCCCGGGCAGCAGGGCGAGGTACCCGGCGTCGGCGTCGAAGCCGAACGCGAGGGCGGCCGTGCCGATCGCGCCGACCAGGAAGCCGCCGAGCAGGGTCGGGCGCAGTCCCGTACGGGTGGTGAGGCGCTCGCCCAGCTGGGTGCCGAGGGCGATGGCGACGGAGGGGACGAGGAAGGCGAGGCCCGTCCGCAGGGCGCCGTAGCCGTGGACGGTCTGCATCAGCACGGTCAGGAAGTACGGCAGGACGCCGAAGGTGGCCATGTAGACGAACGTGACGGCCGCGCCCACGCTCAGGCTGCGGTTGCGGAACAGCCGGAACGGCAGCAGCGGGTCCGCGCTGCGGGTCTCGATGAGCACGAAGGCGGCGAGCAGGGCCGTGGCCGTGACGAAGGCGCCCGTCACCCAGCCGCTGAGCCAGCCGAGTTCGGGCCCCTCGACCAGGGCGAAGACCAGCAGCGTGGCGCCCGCCGTGACGCTGAGGGCGCCCGGCAGGTCGAAGCGGCGCCGCTCGGCGCGGGGCTCGTCGCGCGGGATGACGATCAGCGCGGCGAGGGCGACCAGGCCGGCGAGCGGGACGTTGACGTAGAAGACGGCCGGCCAGCCGAAGTTCTCGGTGAGGACGCCGCCGAGCAGCGCGCCCACCGTCAGGCCGCTGGCTCCGGCGCCGCCCCACACCGCGAGGGCGCGGTTGCGCCTGGGGCCCTCCTCGAAGAGGGTGTTGATCAGCGAGAGCGTGGACGGCAGCAGCAGCGCGCCGCCGATCCCCTGGACGATCCGGGCACCGATGATCACACCGGGGCTGCCGGCCAGGCCCCCGGCCAGCGAGGACACGGCGTAGACGGCGAGCGCGAGGACGAAGACGCGCCGCCGCCCGAGCAGATCGGAGGCCCGGCCGCCGAACAGCAGGAAGCCGCCGGCGAAGACGACGTAGGCGCTGACCACGAGCTGCTGGGTCTGGCCGGGGAAGCCGAGTTCGGAGCCGATCTCGGGCAGCGCCACGAAGACGATGTTGAGGTCCAGCGCGAAGATCAGTTGCGCCAGGGCCAGTAACGCCAGGGTCCAGCCCAGGCGCCGGGCACCACCGGACGGCGCGGACGAAGCGGACATGGGAGCACGCCCCTCTCGGGTCGACAGTACGACTGTACGCATCTTCACGTACATTCGAACTGCGAAGCAAGTAACGGCCCTTGATGGTTCGACGGTCGCGGTACTGTGGGACCATGCGCTACCACCACCCGGAACGCGAGCAGCTCCGCATCGAGAACGTCCTCACCGCCCTCGGCAGCCCGGTGCGCCTCGCCGTCGTCCGGGTCCTGGACGCCGGCGGGGAGCACAACTGCACCAGCGTGCTCACCCTCCTGGGCGTGACCTCGAAGTCGACCATGACCCACCACTGGCGCGTCCTGCGCGAAAGCGGCGTCATCCACCAGGAACCCTCTGGCCGGGAGAACCTGCTGCGCCTGCGCCGCGAGGACCTGGACGCCCGCTACCCCGGCCTGCTCGACACCGTCCTGAACGGCGCCCTCGACGACGAGAAGGCCGAAGCCGCCCGCGAACGCCCGCGCGCCGCCCGCTGAGCCTCGGACGACCGGGCTTCAGAGCCAGCCGCGGCGGCCTGCCTTGAAGCCGGCCTTGAAGCCGGTCTCGAAGCGGGAGCCGGCGTCGAGGCGGCGCATCAGGTCCTCCATGCGGCGCTTGACGGTGCGCAGGGAGACGCCGAGGCGTTTGGCGGCGCCCTCGTCGGTGAGGCCCGTGGAGAGGATCCTGAGGAGTTCGCGCTCGATGGAACCGCACCCCGGACCACCTCTGGCGGCTGGTCTGACGCGCCGCTTCCACGACACCCGCGCGGGCGGCGGCCTCAGTGCCGCCGCCCGCGCGGCCCGTTGCTCCGGCGTTGCTCCGGCGTCGGGCCGGCGTCATTCCGGCGTCGGGCCGACGTGGGTTCGGTGGGCGAGGAGGTCGGCGAAGGCGACGGTGAGGGGGTCGGGGCGGGTGCGGGTGTAGGCGGTGAGGGTGCGGCGGATCGGGGGGTCGGGGCGCAGGAGGAGGCCGTCGAACTGCGGCGGGACGATGCTGGCGGGCACCAGGGCCGGGCCGAGACCGGCGGCGGCGAGCAGGGGTGCGGCGGAGGTCTGCTCGGCGCGGACGGCCGCCCGGGGGTGGAAGCCCGCGCGGGCGCACGCCTGGTCGAGGAGTTCGGCGAGGCCGTTGTCCGGGGCGTAGTGGACCCAGGCGCGGTCGGCCAGGTCGGCGAGCGCGACGGTGGCCGTACGGCCGGTGGCGGGCGTGACCATGGCCAGCGGGTCGGTAGCGGGCAGGACGATCGTGAACTCCTCGACGCCGAGCTCGCGGATCGGCCCCTCCCAGCCGGCCGGCTCGGGGCCGATGGCGAGGTCGGCGCGGCCCGCGGCCATGGCCTCCTGGAGCCGGTCGGCATGCGGGTACTCGCGCAGCCGGATGCGGACGCCGGGATGCCGCCGGTGCCAGGCGCGCAGAACGGGCGGCAGGATGCCCAGGCTCACCGAGTAGATGGCGGCGACCTCCAGCTCACCCTCCTCCAGACCGGCCGCCCGCCGGGCCACCGCCTCCAGGCGTCCGGCCTCGGCCAGCGCGGCGCGGGCGTGCGGCAGCACCGCCCGGCCCGTCGGGGTGAGCCGCACCGAGCGGGGCAGGCGTTCGAGCAGCGGGCCGCCGAGCGCGCTCTCCAGGGCCCGCATCTGGTGGGAGAGCGCGGGTTGGGTGACGTGCAGCTGCTCGGCCGCGCGGGTGAAGGAGCCGGTGTCGACCACGGTGACCAGGTACTCGAACTGCCTGAGCGTCGGCTTTGCCATGAACAGATCTTATGGCAGCGCTAGAAAACAAGCCTTGGACTCATCACCGCAGGCCGGGAGAGGGTCGAGGACGTGGCCACCGCCGGGAAGCGGCGGGTGGCCGATCCCCGATGACTCGAAGGAGCACTCCCATGTCCGTCGACACCTCGCTTGACACCTCCCTTGACACCTCGCTGCAGGGGCAGCGCCTCGTCGTGGTGGGCGCGGGTTCGCGCACCGGCCGGGCCCTGGCCGTGGCCGCTTCGGCGGCCGGCGCCTCGGTCGTGCTGGCCGGCCCGGACCCGCGCAAGCTGGAGTGGACGGCCGGCGAGCTGTCCGGGCCGTCCGAGGTGGTCACGCTCGACCTCACCGACGAGCGGTCGATCGCGGGCCTCGCCGCGCGGACCGGCCGGTTCGACCACCTCGTCTCGACCGCCGCCCTGCCGGCCAACGGCCCGCTCAAGGACCTCGAACTCGCCGACGTGCAGCGGGCGTTCGCCGCCAAGGTGATCGGCCCGCTGCTGCTGGCCAAGCACCTGGCCGGCCAGGCGTCCGAGCACGGCTCGTTCACCTTCTTCTCCGGCGTCGCCGCCTGGCGCCCGGCGCTGGCCCGCACGGTGATGGCCACCACCAACGGCGCCCTGGCCTTCCTCGTGCAGGCCCTGGCGGTGGAGATCGCCCCCGTCCGGGTCAACGCCGTCTCCCCCGGCATCGTCGACACCGGCTCCTGGGACGGCCTGGGCACCGAGAAGGACGCCTTCCTGCGCGGGGTGGCCGAGCGCAACCCGGCCCGCCGCGTCGGCACGCCGGAGGACCTGGTCAAGGCCGTCCTCTACGCGATCGACAACCCGTACGTCACCGGCACCGTCCTCCACGTCGACGGCGGCGGCCGGCTCGTCTGAGCCCCGGCCCGTCCGCCCGCTTCAACGTCAAGGAGTCACCCCCATGCGCACATCCACCCTGCTCCGAGCCGCCGCCGTCACCACCGCGCTGGCGCTCCTGGCGGGCGGCACCGCCGCGGCCGCCCAGGCCCGCGAGGACCGGCCGCACGAGCCGTCGCACGGGCCGTCGCACGCCTGGCCGCAGCGCCTCGTCGACCGCTCGCCCGATCTCGTCCAGCCGAAGGCGCTCACCGTGGACCGCTCGATCGGCGAACGGCGAGCGGCCCAGGAGGTCCGCCTGGCCCAGCAGTTGTACACGTTCTGGAACACCGGGCAGCAGCGGTACCTGGACGCGGCGATCAGCCCGGAGTTCAGGGACGACACCCTGCCCGCCGGCCGTCCCCAGGGCCCCGCCGGCCCGGTCTTCGCCTCGAAGAACTTCCGCGCGGCCGTCCCCGACCTGACCTGCGAGCTGTCCGACGTGCTGGTCGCCGGGGACAGGATCACCGCCCGGCTGGTCTTCCGCGGCCACTTCACCGGCACCTTCGACGGTGCCCGGGGCAAGGGCCAGAGCGTCGAGTTCAACGCCATCGACATCCAGCACGTCGGCGCGGACAGGATCGTCGAGGACTGGCACCTCGAGGACAACGAGACGCTGCTGGCCCAGCTGGGCGCCACCGGCTGACGGCCATGGCAGGTGTTCCCTTCCTCGTGTGCTGTACGGCTGTCCTCAGGCTCGCCGCCACGGGCATCCCGTCGAGCCCGTGCCGGGCACTGGTCCCCCTGGCCCGGGTACCGGCCAGGGTCCGGCACGGGCTCGACGGGCCCGCGGTTCCGGGATCGTGACCGGTGGTTGCCGGGGCGAGTCCGGCCTGACAGGCGACCGAACCAGAGAGAGACACCTGCGAAAGGACCTCGGACATGATCAACAGGCGTACGTTCACCAGGGCGGTCGGTCTCGGCGCCGGCGCCACAGCCGTATCGGCCTCGCCTGCCTTCGCCTCGCCTGCCTTCGCCTCCCCACCCCGCCGTCCGGCCCCGGTCATCCCGGCCATCACCCCGGGCACGCACACCGGGTTCAGCGACCTGAAGCGGATCCGCGCCGGTGTGCTCGACGTCGGCTACGCGGAGGTGGGGCCGAAGCACGGGCCCGTGGTCATCTGCCTGCACGGCTGGCCGTACGACATCCACAGCTACGCCGACGTGGCGCCCCTGCTCGCCGACGCCGGGTACCGGGTGATCGTGCCGTACCTGCGCGGCCACGGCACCACCGCCTTCCTCTCCCCGACCACCGCCCGCACCGGGCAGCAGGCCGCCGTCGGCCTGGACGTCATCGCCCTGATGGACGCCCTCAGGATCCACAAGGCGGTGCTCGCGGGCTTCGACTGGGGCTCGCGGGCCGCCTCCACCGTCGCCGCGCTGTGGCCGGAGCGGGTCAAGGCCCTGGTGGCGGTGAGCGGTTACCTCATCGTCGACCTCGCCGCGCAGCGCAACCCGCTGCCGGCGAAGGCCGAGCACACCTGGTGGTACCAGTACTACTTCGCCACCGACCGGGGCCGCGTCGCCATGGAGACGGAGAAGTACCGGAACGACCTGTGCCGCCTGGTCTGGGAGGAGACCTCCCCCACCTGGAAGTTCGACGACGCCACCTTCCAGCGCACCGCCACGGCCTTCGAGAACCCCGACTACGCCGCCGTCGTCATCCACAACTACCGCTGGCGCCTGGGCCTGGCCGACGGCGAGCCCCGCTACGAGCCGTACGAGCGGCGGCTCGCGGCGCGACCGCCCGTCACCGTGCCGGCCATCGCCGTCGACCCCGCCCTCGACCCATTCCTGCCCACGACCGACGGCAGCGGGTACCGGAAGTACTTCACCGGCCCCTACGAGCACCGGCTCCTGCCCGGCATCGGCCACAACGCACCGCAGGAGGCGCCGACCGCCTTCGCCCAGGCCGTGGTGGACGCCGACCACCTGTGACCGCCCGGGTCAGCCAGCGGAGGCGGCGGTAGCGCCCTCGATCTCGCGGCGGGAGGAGATCCCCAGCTTCACGAAGACCTTCCGCAGGTGCCACTCCACCGTCCGGGGGCTGAGGAACAGCCGCGAGCCGATCTCCGCGTTCGGGTGCCCGGCGGCGGCGAGGCGCGCGATCTGCGCCTCCTGCGGGGTCAGGACCGGTGCGCCGGGGGTCCGTTTGCGCACGGTCTCGCCGGTGGCGAGCAGTTCGCGGCGGGCCCGTTCGGCGAACGCCTCCATGCCCGTCGCCTCCGCCGCCTCGTAGGCCGCCCGCAGTTCGGTACGGGCCTGGGCGCGCCGGTTCCGCCGGCGCAGCCACTCCCCCAGCAGCAGGCGGGCGCGGATCCCGGAGACGGCGATCCCGCCCCGGGCGAAGTGGTCGAGGGCCTCGCGGTAGCGGTCCTCGGCCCGCTCGGGCTCTCCGGTCAGGGCGTCGGCGAGGGCCAGCGCGCCGAGGGCCCAGGGCGTGCCGGCGAGGGCCCAGTCGGCCAGCTGCTCGCGCGCCCGGGCCGCGACCTCGGGGTGGCCGGCCCGGACGGCAGCCTCGACCAGTTCGGTGCTCGCCCAGCGGTGCACGTTGAGGTCCCGGTACTCGGCGCTGCGCAGGGCGGCCTCCATGGCGAGCGGGTAGTTGCCCAGGCCGTTGTGGAGCACGGCCCGCGCGTACGCGGCCATGCCGGTGAGCCGACCCAGGCCGGGCAGTTCGCCGTCGCGTTCCATCGCCTCGATCAGGTCCAGGGCGGCTCGTTCCCGGCCCCGGTAGGCGCCGGTCAGGGCCGTCATGCGCGGCAGGACACCGGTGGTCCGCTCGATCGCGGCAGCCTCGGCGAGCAGGTCCTCCGCGTCGGAGAAGCGCCCCGCGAAGCCCAGCGCGGCCGCCCGGTGGGGCAGCACCATCGAGAGGACCGACAGCGTCCCCGTCGTCCGGGCGAAACTCACCGCCCGGTCGGTGACGTCCAACCAGGCCGCCAGGTCGCCCAGTTCGGCGGCGGCGTTCACGGCAGCCCACAGGACCGACGGGTCCTCCTCGTCCGCCAGGGAGCCCAACGCCCGCGCCAGCAGCGGGAAGGCCGCGGCCGGCCCGTCCGTACTCCAGGCGACCAGGGCGCCGAGGAAGGCCCCCGCCGACCCCTCGCCGGGCGCCAGGTCACCGGCGGCCTCGGCGACCCGCCTCGGCCCGTCCCCGTCGTGGCGGCCGGCCCGGAAGGCCGCCGCGAACGCGTCCAGACAGGTCTTCCGGGCGACGGCCGGGTCGAGGTCCCTGAGCCGGCCGGCCGCGTCGAGCAGCGGCTTCACGGCGCCCGGCCCCGGGTCGGTCATGGACGACGCCCTCGCCCGCAGCCAGCCCGCCCGGGCCCGCTGCAGCCCGTCCAGCGGCCCCAGTTCGGCGGCGGCGAGCAGGTCCGGCACCCGGGCGGGCACACCCGCCGCCAGCTGGGCGTCCGCGGCCGCCAGCGCGCGCCGCGCCCGCTCCGCCGGATCGGGGCTGAGCGCTGCGGCCCGCTCCAGGAAGGAGGCCGCAGCGGCCCGCCCGCCGCGTGCCAGGGCCCGGTCGGCGGAGCGCTCCAGCGCGGCCGCGACCTCCTCCTCCGGCCCGACGGCGGCATGGGCCCGGTGCCAGGCCCTGCGGTCGGGGTCGCGCCCGGCGTCCATCGCCTCGGCGAGCACGCGGTGCGCCGAGCGCAGGGCGGCGGCGTCCGCGCCCCGCCAGACGGCCGAGCGCACCAGCGGGTGCCGGAACCGGATCGAGGCGCCCCAGGTGATCAGGTCCGCGGCCTCCGCCGCCGCGGCGGCCTCCAGCCCGATGCCCAGCAGACCCAGCGCCCGCCACAACAGCGGGCCGTCGCCCACCGGTTCGACGGCCGCGACCACCAGCAGCGCCCTCGCGTCGACCGGCAGCGCGTCGACCCGCCGCCGGAACCCGTCCTCCAGCCGGCTCGCCAGCGGACGGGCCCCCGGCCCGCCGAAGCCGAACGCCAGCTCCACCGGCGACAGGCCCCTCGGCAGCTCCAGCAGCGCCAGCGGATTCCCGCCGGTCTCGGCCACGATCCGGTCCCGTACCCGGGCGTCGACCGGCCCCGGCAGCACACCGTCCAGCAGCACCCGGGCCTCGGCGTCGGCCAGCCCGCGCAGGGGGAGCTCCGGCAGTCCCCGGAAGTCCTCCTCCTCCCGCCCGTCCACGACCCGCTCGGCGAACACCAGCGCCACCGACTCCGCGTCCATCCGCCGCGCGACGAACGCCAGGATCCGGCGGGACATCAGGTCCACCCACTGAGCGTCGTCCACCAGGCACACCGCCGGCGCCCCGGCCGCCGCCTCCGCGAGCAGGCCCAGCACCGCCATCCCGACCACCAGCATCTCGGGCGGGCTGCCCGCGCTCAGGCCGAACGCCACGCGCAGCGCGTCCTGTTGGGCCTCCGGCAGCCGGTCGAGCTGCGGCAGCAGCGGGACGCAGAGCTGCTGAAGCGCCGAGTACGCGAACTCCGACTCGGCCTCCACACCGACCGCGCGCGTGACCTGCGCCTCCGCCTGGGCGGCCCTCCCGGCGAGATGGTCGAGCAGCGCCGACTTCCCCACCCCGGCCTCGCCCCGCAGCACCAGCACCCGGCTGCGCCCGTCGCGCACCTCGCGCAGCAGCCGGTCCAGCACCTCCACCTCCCGCGCACGGCCCAGCAGTCGGCGGTTGGCGTGCTGCGACATGGGACCTCCGGCGCGGACTTCCTCCCGGAGGAGCTGCCCCCATCCTACGAACAGCGGAGATCGCCGCCGTGGGCCTGCGCTCCGACTCACTCCGTGTCCTTGCTCAGGTCGCCGGAAGTGGAAGGCATCGGCTTGTCCGACTTCGGCGGCTCCTCGTGCCGCCGGTCCCCTCCACCCACTGGCCCGAATCGCTCCCCTGCCTGACCGGGGCCTCATGCCTGAATCACCATTGGACATCAGTCATTTGACTGAATGTCAGCTTTGCCGGGCGCCCGGTGGCGGGATGCGCGGGAGGTGGACGGCGTCGCAGTGGGTGCGCAGGAGCATGGAGAGGTCGCGGCCGGGTTCGACGCCGAGTTCGCGGCGGGTGAGGCCGTGGTAGGTGTCGTAGGTGCGCAGGGCCTCGACGAGGTTGCCCTCGGCCAAGTGGGCCTCGATCAGGACGCGTTGGGCGCTCTCGCGCAGCGGTTCGACGCCGACGGCGACCATCGCGGACTCCACCGCCTCCGCGCAGCGGCCGGCCGCGACGAGGTGGCGGCTGAGCGCCTCCAGGCCGTGGAGGAGCCGCTGGCGGATGCGCTCGCGCTCGATGAGCACCCAGTCGTCGTACCAGCCGGGCAGCAGGTCGAGCGCGTCGGCCCGCCAGCGGAAGGTGTGGAGGTCCTCGGAGGTGGCGGTGCCGGCGATCAGGCGGCCGGCCCAGTCGCAGAGCACGTTCAGGTCGACGACGGTGTGCTCGCGCACGGAGAGTGAACACTTGTCGGAATCGAGAACGTCGATTCCGGCCGCCTTGAGGCGCCAGAGCGCCGAGCGGAGGTTGCCCGCGGCGCGCAGGTCGTCGCCCAGCGGCCAGAGCGTTCCGGCGGCGTGGCGGCGTTCGACCCAGCCGCCGTTGAGGGCGACGAAGGCGAGCAGCCGCTTGCTGCCTTCGGGAACCTCCAGGCGGCGGCCCGCATGCACCACCCGGGGAGTGCCGAAGAGGTGCAGGATCGGCGCGTCGTCCTGAGGTGTGGTCAGGTTCGGCGATTCCAGAGACGGAGCAAGCATGACGGTCCTCCCGCTCGAAGCCCGGCCCCCCGATGCTATGGGCGATGTCGTCACCGTGTCGTCACGGTGCGCAATCGAATGGGGCTTGCCCGTCCCGGTCCCTCCGTACTCCTCCTCAGCTCTGTCCACTCGCGACCCGGCAGCCCCGCAGGAAGTCCGCCACCATCGTCAGCACCGCCCCCGCGTCGGTCGCCCGGCCGCGCGACTCGGCGGAGGCGCGGCGCAGGTCGGTGCTGGCCGTCACCGTGATCAGGAAGCGCCCCGACGCCTGCGGCTCCACCCGCACCACGCACAGCCCGGCGTAGGGCGGTTGCTCCTCGTCCACGGGTCTCACCCCTACCGGCCGCTCGAGCAGGAGAGCCGGTTCTGCCGCACGAACGCGACCCACCCGCCCGTCCAGCCGCCCGTGTCCGCGATGCCTCCGGAGTCCGCGAAGTCCGAGACCGGCACCAGGATGTCCACGTCGGCGGCGCTCTGGAGGGTGATGCGGGCGCGGTGCTGGGCCTGCTGAACGGCCCCGGCGATGTCGGCCGGGGTGCCGTGACAGAAGCGCAGGTTCAGCTGCTGGCCGAGGAGCCTGACCACCTCCTGGTGCAGCCCGCTCGCGGCGACGGTGGCAGCGGTGGCAGCGGCGGACCCTCCGGAGGAGACCTGCACCGGCAGGTACCCGGCGGGCGGTAGGTCGGCGAACCCCCGGTCGGCCAGCGGGGGTTGGGGCAGCGCCTGGGCGGCCTGCGCGTCGGCGATCCGGCGGCCGACGTTCTCGATCGCCTCCTCGACCTTGGCCTTCATCGCCAGGGCGACCTGGGAACGGGTGCCCGCGGCCTTCTCCACGATCTCCATCAACTCCGCACGCGTGTGCGCCAGTTCCTCCTCGGCTGCCGCGTTCGCCACCGCCGAGACCGCCGGATCGGCCCGCCACTCGGCCAACTGGGCCTCGAACTGGAGGATCTGGGCGGCGAAGACGTTCCACGGCCGCATCCCCAGCCGCCCCTGCCACCACCGCTCCGGCGGCGGCGCACCGACCTCCCGGCGGGCGGACCAGGCGTCGACCACCCACTGCGCGGGGTTGTTCCCGATCGGGATCACCACGGCCAGCCGGACGGGCGGGCGCCCGTAGACCACCGGCGGCTCCCAGTCGACGGGCAGCGCGGCCGGGGTGGCGAGCCAGGGCGTGTCGGACTTCTGCTCCTGCCCGAACAGCCAGGAGGCCAGCAGGTTCCGGCGGTTGGAGTCCTTCGCCGCGCCGAGGCCGGGGAGCGTGTCGGGCACCAGGTCGAGGCGGACGCCCTCGGCCGTGAACTGCTTGTTGGTCGTGCCGCCGGCGCACGGGTCCTCGCACAGCAGGCCCTGGACGGCGGTGTCGCCGTAGTTCCAGTTCGCCCGGGAGGCCACCACCCACCAGAAGGTGTCGTTCTCCGGCTTGAGGGTCTTCAGCGGCAGCGACACCTGCCGCCCGGAGCGAAGCGGCCTGCCCGCCGAGTCGATCGCCAGCCCGGCGCCGACCTGCAACTCGCCCCGCTCGATGAAGACCTGGAAGCCCTCGACCACGCCGGGGCCGCCGGAGCGGCCGATGGCCGCGCCGAACTCCCGGGCGTAGTCCTGGATCTGGTCCAGGTGCTCCGCGCGCAGGAACAGCCCGTCGAAGGGGTGCAGCCGGTCGATGCCGCCGCCCGCCGTCGCGGGGGTGCCGTCGGAGTTCCCGTCGGGCGTGCCGGTCGGGGTGGTGGTGGCGGCGGCCGGGGCCGCACTGTCGGCGATGGTCATGAGTCGGCCCTCCCGGCCTCGGCGGTCTGGTTCAACTCTGCGGTGACCACGGCGTCGTGGCCGTCGTCCCCGCCCGCCGCCGGACCGTCCTTGAGGCCGGCGAACGGCACCATCGGGTCCGTCCCGTAGCAGGGCTGCGGGCCGGTGCCCCGAATCAGGACGCGGACCAGCGGGTGGGCGGGCGCCTGGTCGAGGTCGACGACGGCCCGGGTGTCGCCGTCGGTCAGCCGCACCCCGGCCACCGTGCTCGCCGCCCAGCCCGCGCCGTGCGCGGAGAGCGAGGTGACGCTGAGCGCCTGGGCCAGCGAGGCGCGGTCCACGGGCCTGTCGAAGCAGAAGCTCAGGCAGGTGTTGCCCCGGGACCAGCGCAGCGAGCCCGGATCGAGGCGCGGCCCCCCGGCGTCCTCCCGCAGGGTCTCGCCGAGCAGGGCGGGGGCCAGCCCGCACAGCAGTTCCTGGATCGCGCCGGTCGGCAGCAGCGCCGTCCGCGCCTGCCGGCGGATCCCGACGTTCTCGACGCCCACCCCGCCGGGCCTGGTGACCACGTCGAAGGTCAGCTTCGCGAGCACCACCGGCGCGTGGTCCTCCGCCACCGGGAACAGCTGCGGGCAGGAGTCGCCCTCCTCCTGCTCGGGCCCGTCCTCGATCGCGTCAAAGGCCGCCAACTGGCTGAACTCGGCGAGGAGTTGCTGCGCCCGTCGGCCGGGCGGGGCGGACCGGACGCGGTCGGCCGCCTCGGCTCCCTGACGGCCCGCCGCGTCCTGCGGACCGGCGACCTCGTCCAGCCCGAACAGCACCCGGACGCGGTGGTACGGGCGGCGCCGGGGCGGCTCGTCCAGCCGGATCGCCAGCCGGACGGTCTCGACGACGCGGGAGTAGTCGTCGTGGCGGCGGGTGACGTCGCACGGGTCGGCCAGGGCCGGGACCGGGCGGCTCGCGCAGGTGCCGAACTCGGCCACCAGCCAGGCCGTCACGCTGCGGCCCTCCGCCGCGCAGGGGTCCGTCTGGGTGCCGGCCGGCGCCGGGTGGTCGGTGGCCCAGCGGGTCGCCCAGGCGACCAGCGACGGGCACCCCTCGGCCTCCAGGGCGAGTTCGCGCCCCCAGCCGTCCACCGCGAGGCCCGGCGAGACGTGCAGCCGGTCCCCGTCGGCGTCCAGCCTGACCCCGTACCCCCAGAGCACGCCGGGGCCGTGCAGCCAGGCGGCGTGCAGCATCTGCTTGCCGCGCGGATTGCCCATCAGCACCCGGAAGTCGTCCTCGCCGAGCAGCATGCCGAAGGCCACCCGCAGGGACTGGAACGGGGTGACGGGCAGGTCGCCCTGCTTGCAGGGGTCGGCGGCGCCGGGGCTGCTCGCGGTGGCGCCCCCGCAGGGGCCGCATGGGCCGGTCTCCGCCGTGGTCGTCGTACCGCCGCAGCCGCACGGTGCGCTGCTGCTGCCGAGCGCCGTCATGGTCTCTCCTCCCTGGTGGGCCCGCCGGTGGCCGCGCCGAGCGCCCGCAGCGCCCGCTCGTCCGCGACCGCCCCGGGTGGGGCGGCCGACTCCGCCGGGAACGGCCGGTTCGCCTTGGCGTACTCCCGGCGCATCGCGTCGATCAGCTGCCGCTGGCCGACCCGCCCACCGTCCTCCGCCGCGCGGAAGGCGGCCGCGATCGCGGCGTTGCGGATCCAGCCGCCCGGCACGGGGTAGCGGTGGGCGAGCGCCGAGAGGTCGACGTCCTCGTCCCGTACGGCGGCCGGCAGGTGCAACCGCCACAGCCGGTGCCGGTCCGGCTCGCCCGGGAGGTCGAAGGAGACCACGAAGTCCATCCGGCGGACGAACGCGGCGTCGATGTTCTGCCGCAGGTTGGTCGCCAGCACCGCGAGGCCGTCGAAGCGGTCCAGCCGCTGGAGGAGGTAGGCCGTCTCCAGGTTGGCGAACCGGTCGTTGGCCTCCGAGATCTCCGTTCGCGTCCCGAACAGCGCGTCCGCCTCGTCGAGGAACAGCACCGCCTGCATCCGCTCCGCGGCGTCGAAGGCGGCGGAGAGGTTCTTCTCCGTCTCCCCGATCCACTTCGAGACCACCCGCGACACGTCCACCACCAGCAGGTCCGTCCCGGCGGCCGTCGCGAGCACCTCGGCGGCGAGCGACTTGCCCGTGCCCGGGGCACCGCTGAACAGCAGCCGCACCCCCCGGTCCGCGCGGGCGCTCTCGCGCAGCCGCCAGTCGTCCAGGACCAGCGACTGGTACGCCAACCGGGAGACGGCGTCGCGCAGTTGGCGGTCCGACTCCTCCGCGAGCACCAGCCGCCCCCAGGGCGCACTCGGGCTCAGCAGGTCCACCCCGGGCGGCAGGACGGCGCCCGCCCTCGCCCGGATCGCGGCGGAGACGTCCGCCGGCTCACCGTCCGGCGCGAGTTCGGCGCCGCTGTGCACGTCCAGTGCGACCTGTGCCGTCAGCGCCGGGTCCAACGGGTGACGGGCGGCCAGTTCCGGGGCCTGACCGGCCGCGTCCGGCAGGGCGGCCCGCCAGGCGGCCCGGCGGTCCTCGGTGTCGATCGGGCCGACGGGGACGGTCAGCACCGCTCGTTCAGGCCCCGGCCTTACCGCACCCGGCTCCGCACAGATCAGGATCGGCCCGACCACCCGGCGCAGATCCAGCAGCGTCGGCCCCGCCCCCTCCTCCGGCCGCGGCGCCACCAGGACGGGCACCCCGCCACGGGCCGCCGCGTGCAGGCCCAGCAGGCCCAGGCCGGACGGGTACTCGGCGCGGGTGCGGCCCGCCACCGGCCGCAGACCGGCGGCGCGCGCCAGGGCGGCGCAGCGGCTCAGCGCGACCGTCTCGTCGTGCGCGGTCACGATCACCGTGCGCGGCGCGGAGGACCGCAGAGCAGCCACGGCGCGCTGGGCGGCCGGACGGGCCAACCAACCCTCCAGGCCCGCGACCGGCGGCCCGACCTCCACCTCCGTCAGGGCGGCCGGCCAGGCCGCGCAGCCGTGCAGGGCCTCCCACAGCTGGTCGGCGAGGCGGAGACTGCGGTCGTGGAACGTCCCCTCGCCGGTGATCGCGAGGACGCCGCTGCGGACGGCCACGCCCTCGTGCAGCAGCGCGCGCAGCGCCACCCGGTCGACGGACGGGCCGGCGGTCGCCTCGCGGTGCGGGCCCTCGCCGAGCAGCAGGGCGGCCAGGCCGACGCTCGGGTGGGAGTCGCCGCGCGGGTGCATGGTGCGGAAGATCCGCGCCATGCCCTCGTGCTCCTCCGGGAGTCCGGCGAGGAGAAGCAGGTCGAGCTCGGGGCCGGTGAGGTCGAGGCGGGAGACGAGGCGGTGGACGGGCTCGGCGTCGGCTGCGTACGGCTGCGCCTCCTCGGCTGCCGCCTCGGCCCAGCTGCGGAGGAAGCCGACAAGGTCCTCGGCGGTCTCCTGGTCGCAGGTGGACTCGAGCAGCCGGGCGAGCCGCAGGGCGACCACGGCGGCGCGGGCGGAGAGGCCGCGACTGACGGCCTCGGCAACTCCGGGGCGGGATTGGCTGGTTGCGTTCAGCTCATGCACGGGCGCACCTCGCAGCTGCGACGGGCCGGGGCGCCCGGCCCGTGCCGCTTGTCGCCTTCGGCTCACACATAGAC
Source organism: Kitasatospora sp. NPDC051170 (assembly GCF_044455705.1). Taxonomy (NCBI): domain Bacteria; kingdom Bacillati; phylum Actinomycetota; class Actinomycetes; order Kitasatosporales; family Streptomycetaceae; genus Kitasatospora; species Kitasatospora sp. NPDC051170. The sequence goes on from NZ_JBITFA010000001.1 coordinate 734,050, forward strand.
GTACCTCACGACCGCGCCGAGCCAGGGCACCCACCCCGGGTCCAGGTCCAGCCCGGCCCGGCGGGCCGTCAGGTCGGTCTCGGCCACGGGCAGCCGGACCTCGATCCACCCGGGCTCGGCGCACACCTCGCCGGTGCGCCGGGCCAGGTGCCGGACGGCGGCGCGGGGATCCACCGGATCGCCCGCCTCGGCGAGGCGTGCGGCGGTGGCCTCGGCCCAGCCGTCGGCCAGCTCGCCTACGCGAGCGCGCTCCGCGTCCGTGGGCGGCGCGGCGGCGAGGAGGGTGTCGGCCCGGTCGGGGCCGAGGCCCGCGAGGGCGAGCAGGGCCGCGTCGGCCGGGGGCGCCTCGGGGAGCAGCTCGCGGCCGATCCGGTACAGCACCCACCGCAGGGGGCGGGCGCTCAGCGCGGGGTCGTCCAGGGCCAGCTGCGGGAGGCCGGCCTCGGAGGCGGTGGCCAGCAGGAAGAGCAGCCCGGCCCAGGCGGTCCGGGTGCCGGTGCGGTGGTCCGCCGGAGTCTCCTCGGTCTCCTCGGTCTCCTCGGTCTCCTCGGTCTCCTCGTCGAAGTCCCGTTCGTCGAGCGGGAGTTCCGCCGAGGGATCGGCGTCGTGGCCTTCGGGAGGCTCCACGGCGGCCGCCTCGCCGGGCGGCCGCCTGGCCGGCTCCGCGTCCGGGCCGTTCTCGGCCGTGACGGGCTCCGCCGGCATCGGGGCCGCCGACGACGGCGGGGCCTCCAGCCCGAGCACCGCTCCCAGTTCTGCTGCGAGTGCCTGCGGCAGGCCGGGGTGCGGGCGCCGGTGCAGCGAGGCGGGGTCGGCCTCGGCCGCCGCGAGCACCGCCCAGGCCGCCAGGGTGGCGGGCCCCGGACGCAGCCGGGCCGTACGCGCCAGCCGGACGAGGGTCGCACCGGCCAGCAGCGTCCGCGCGAGCCCGCGAACGGGCGCGGCCGCCGGGGCCTCAGACCCCGGGCCCGATCCCACCGGCCCGGGGCCGCACCAGGAAGCCACGGCCGCCAGCGCCGCCACCGCCTGCCAGCCCTCCTCGCCGAACAACCGGTCCAGGCAGGGCAGTCCGCCCTCCACCGCCGCCCGCAGAACCGCAGCCGCCGCATGCTGCGGCGACCTGCCGAGCACGGCGAGCACCGCCGCACGCGGCTCGACCGCCGGCACCGGATCACCCGGCCGCACCGCACCGGTCTGCCGCCAGGCCCACAGCCGCCCGAGCCGCCCGGCGGCCACCCCGGCCACCACCTCGGCGAGCAACTCGACGTCGTGCCGGTAGTGGACGGCCTCGCCGCGCCCCTCCCGTACGGTCCGCTCGATCGCGGCGGCCACCGCCGCCGCCCAGTCCCGCCCGACGGCCGGACCGGACCTGGCGGGGTCGAACGGCACGGACAGCCGCAGCCGCCGCACACACCAGCGCCCGGACGGCAACCGCACATCCCGCAACGCCCGCTCCAGACCGCCGTCGACGACCCACCGCAGCGGCTCCCCGAGCGCGTCCCGCCCGGCCTCGACCGAGCCGTCGTCGTGCAGCATCGCCGAGAACCGCCCGATCACCACCGCGGGCCCGCTCATCCGACCCTCACCGCCCCCATGACCGCCGACTCCCCCACCCTCGCCGCCGCCGACGGGACGCCGACCACGCCGTCCTCCCCGACCCGCACGTGGCCGACCACCGCCGGGCCCCACCCGGCGCCCGGGCCGACCATCGAGGTCAGGGCGACGTGCAGGCTGCGGCCGATGCGCATGCCGGCGCCGAGGGGGCAGATCTCCGCCAGGGTGTGGGCGGGTTTGTGCTGTTCGACGATGCTGCGCACGACCTCCAGCCGTTCGCCCTCCAGCGGGGCGGCGATGAGGACGGTGAAGCGGTGGGCCGTCGCCGTGTAGCCGTCCTGGCCGGGGCGGACGCCGCCGATCGCGAAGCGGCCGAGGGTGGCGGTGGCCCGGGCCGCGCCGCCGACGGCGGGGGCCGGGGGGCCGTCGGGGGTGGTGCCGAGGACGGCGCCGCCGAGGCCGCGCATGCGCCAGTTCTCGACGGCGGCGACGGGGACGGGCAGGTAGATCCGCAGGATGCGTTCCAGGCAGGCCAGGGTGCCGCGGATGCGGTAGAGGTCGTAGGCCTGGGCGACGAGGGCGCGGCGGGCGTCGAGGGGCCAGCGGCGGTCGAGGGCGAGGCCGAGGAGGCCCGCCAGCCAGCCGAGGGCTTCCTGGGGGGTGGCGGTGGGGTCGAGGAGGACGGCGCGCAGGGCGGCGCGGCCGTCGAGGTCGTGGAGCAGGCCCTCGGCGGGGGCGAGGTAGCGCTGGAGGAAGTCGACGTCCTGTTCGTCGCGGCCGAAGGCGCGGGGCAGGTGGGCGAGGAGCCGGTGGCCTGGCCGTTCGACGCGCAGGGAGCGGACGCGCGGGGTCAGCCGGGCGGTGCCGCCGAGGTCGAGGACGACCCACAGGTAGCGGCCGGGCGGGGCGTCGACCGGGGCCTCGTACGTCTCGAAGGCGTCGTCGGGGGCGATCTGCGCCCAGGGCCATTCCCGTCCGGTCGGGCGACGGAACAGCCCGCTCCCGGGCCCCAGTCGGGCGAGCCGCAGCGCGGAGGGCAGCGGCGGCGTCAGGTCCGGGTGCCGGACGACGCGCCGCCCCTGGACGGCCGGGGTCCACGGCACCGGGTCGGGGACGGCGTCCTCGTCGCTGGTGAGGAAGCCGACCCGCAGGTCGGTGCCCGGGGGGATGCAGGCGTCGAGGAAGATCCGGCCCCAGCGGGTGCGGTAGGCGCCGGAGTCGAGCCGGTAGCCGATGACCCGGCCGCCGGCGACGTACCGCGCCGCCGGGCCGGCCGTCCAGCCGAGGCCCTGGGCGGTGGTGAAGGCCGTCCGGCCGTCGGGGGCGGCGCTCACGGCCCCGCCGTCGTACCCAAGGGCCTGCACCGGTTCGATCTCGGCCCAGCCGTCCCCGTCCTGCCGGTAGCGCCGGAACGGCTGACCGGGGTGCCCGGCGACGGTCAGCAGCCCGTCCGTGCCGAAGGCGAGGTCGCTCGCCGGGCCGACCTCGAGCGGGTCGGTGCCGTCGGGCCGGGCGACCACCGCCCGGTCGCCGCACGGCGCGACCCACAGCAGGTACGGCTGCCCGGCCCGGACGGCGACCCGGGTGGGCCTCCAGCCCGCCGCGTGCAGCGCCCCGCCGAGTACCGGGCCGTGCAAAGGGCCGCGCCGTCCGCGCAGCAGTACCAGTCCCGCCGGGTCGGCCAGCAGGACGACGGCGCCGTCGCAGAGCGCCGCCACGTCCAGCGGCCGCCCGCGCACCGGGACGCGGCGCAGCAGCCGCTCGGCCCACAGGTCAACCACGTGGACGGCGCCACCGCAGGACTCGGCGATGTAGAGGCGCTGCGCGCTGTCCACGGCGAGGCCCCGGGGGGCGAGCAGCGCGCCGGGGTGCCCGGGCGAGGAGGGTGAAGAGGGCGAGGAGGGCGAAGGGCCGGAATCGTCGAGCACGTCCACCCGCCCCGCCCCGGGGTACGAGCGGTAGGCGCGCCCCCACCGGTCGAAGGCCAGCCCGGCCGGTTCGCCGGCACCGGCGGGCGGGGCCGCCGGGGCCTCCCAGGCCAGGCTCACCCCTCCGCCGTCCATCAGCGCCGTCCCGTCGTGGGCGCAGCGGGCCCACTGGTCGGGGTCGGTGAGGGTGCTGATCTGCCGGTCGCCGTCCATCAGCACACCTCCGGGGGCAGCGGGACGAGGACGGGGTCGCCGCCGGGCAGCGGGGTGGGGCCGTAGGTGGCGCCGGGTGGCAGCGGGGGGCCGGTGACGACGGTGATCTGGGCGAGCCGGGGCACCTGCCACGCCTTGAGGTCGACGAGCGCCGCGTCCGTCCAGGGGCTCCTGGGGTCGGGCCGGGTGGCGAGCCGGAGTTCGCCGTCGAGGTACTCGACGCCGTCCACCTGCACAGCGACGGCCTCCAGTTCGGCGCGCCGGACGGCCCGGCCGAGGGGCCAGCCGGTGCCGTCGGGGCCGTACGGGGGCACGGGCGCGAGGTACTGGCGCAGGATCAGCTCGACCCAGCGGCGGACGGCGTCCACCTGGTAGCCGTCGCGCAGGTGGACGCCGGCCGAGACGGCGATGTCCAGGTAGGTCGGCGGAATGACGTAGAGCTCGGTGGTGAGCAGCCGGCGCGGGTCGAGGTAGCCCGCGACGCGGCGCAGCAGGGCGAGGTCGGGCAGCGGGGCGCCGGGGTCGCGCAGGTCCTCGGTGGGGAAGACCAGGACGCTGACCACCCCGGCGGCGTGCCGGCTGAGCGTGTCGGGGTGGAACAGGGGCAGGGTCTCGGCCCGCCGGACGCCGGGGACTTCGAGGGCGAGGGCGCGGAAGTCGTCGGCGGTGACGGCCCGGTCGCGGCGGTGCAGTTCGGCGGGCAGGCTGTCGAGGGCGTCGGCGAGGGAGGCCTGGTCGGCGCCCCCGGCGGCGGGCAGGACGTTCCGTGCCTTGGCGCCGGTGACGCCGGTGAGGCCGGTGATGGCCCCGGTGGGGACGTTGCCCGCGGCGCCGCCGCCGTAGCGGTAGGCCAGGGCGCGGATGCGCTCGCCGATCTGCGGGACCTTGCCGCGGGTGGGGAAGTGGACGAGCCCGGCGGCGTCGTCGAGGGTGTAGTGCCGGTCGAGCGGTCCGGTCCCGGCGAAGGTCTCGACCTCCGTCCAGGGCTGCCAGCCGTCGGGTTCCTCGACCTCCAGGCGCAGGGTGCCGGGCACGACGGGGTGCTGGGTGAGCCGGTACGTCTGATCGGCCTCGGCGCTGCCGGTGCCGAGCAGTTCGGGCAGGGCGGTGCGGGCCTGGACGGCGCCGACGGCGTTGACGCCGACCCAGCGGATGCGGTGGATGGCGTCGTTCTCGGTGGCGGGGCGGCGCACCCGCAGCCAGCCGATGACGCGGGCGGCCGTCTTCTCGTCGTCCAGCGGGGGCGGGCTGAGCAGGTCGCCGGTGCTGGTGGGCGCCTTGGGGTGGGCGGGGAAGGCGTCGGGCAGCTGGAGGGTGACGACGCCGGTGGCGGTCAGGCCGCGGGTGGTGTCGGCGAGGACGGTGAGGTCGGTGAACGCGGTGTCGGCGTGGCCGGCGCGGTCGGGGCCGTTCCAGAGTTCCCAGAGGAAGGCGGGCGGGTCGGTGGTGAGGCCGTCGGCGCGCAGCCGGGTGGGGTCGGGGTCGCGCGCCTCCAGGTCGTAGGGCCTGGGGAGTTCGGCGTCCTGGACGACGCCGAGGAAGATCGCCCGGTTGCGCAGGGCGGTCACGTCGGTGGTGTTCTTGGCGAGCAGGGCGACCCAGAGGCACTGGTCGAGGGTGCTGCTGACGTCCAGCGCGGGCTGCGCGGGGTCGAGCGGGTCGCTGGGGACGGCGGTGGTGACGTAGAAGTCGGGTTCGACGCCCGCGTGGACGCGGCTGCGCTGGCCGAGGGGCAGCGCAGCCACGGCGTCCTGCCGGCGGCGGGCCTCGGCGGTGCGGGGTTCGGCGCGCGGCGCGGCGGTCTTGCCGAGGGCCGCCGTCTCCAGCGGCCAGGCGACGACCTCGTTCTCCGTCTCGAAGGGCAGCGCCCCGGCCCGGGCCTCGGTGCCGCGCAGCACCTGCACGCCCGCCGCCAGGTCGGTCTCCAACACCAGGAGGGCGTGGGCGAGTTGAGCGGGCCGTGGGCGGACGCCGAGCAGCCGGAGGAAGGCGACCTTCGTCGCGTCCGGGATCTGGTTGAAGCGGAAGAGCAGCGACTCGCCGAGGTACGCGAACAGCTCCAGCAGCGCCACCCCGGGGTCGGAGGCGTTGTGGTCGGTCCACGTGGGGTTGTAGACCGGGATGCGCTTGACCAGCTCGTCGCGGAGCTGAGCGAAGGTGCGGTCGTCGAGGATCGGACCGATCAGGGCCACAGCCGGTTCACCCCCTGCCCGTCATCGCAGGTAGAACGGATAGACGAGGTTGTCGGGCCGCAGGTCCACCAGCCGGACGTAGGCGATGTCGATCCACACCATGGTGGGCTCCTCCCCCGGGGTGACCGACACCTCGGTCACCCTGATCCGCGGCTCCCAGCGGGCCAGCGCGCCGGCGATCTCCTCCCGCAGGGCGGAGCGGGTCGCGGCCGTGTTGGGCGCCATCAGGTACTGCCGCAGCCCGCAGCCGAAGTCGGGGCGCATCACGCGCTCGCCGGGCTCGGTGTCCAGGATCGTCTCGATCGACTGCCGGACCAGCGCCATCCCGCCCGCCCAGGCGAGGCCCCCTCCGGACCCGCCGCCGGGCCCGCCGCCGGCCGGTTGCGGACGGAAGGGCAGACGGACCCCGGTGCCGAGCAGGACGTCGGCCGGTGCTCCTGTCGGTGCGTCAGTTGCTGCCATACGGTCGATGATGGCGAGGGGGGTGTCACCACCGCGTCACTTGTGCGCGCCGAGGGCCTTCCACTCGGCGGGCATCTTGTCCTTCATCTCCTGGATGGCCTTGTTGTACTTCGTACGGGGCTTGGCCTTGCTCCGGATGTCGTTGACGTCCATGTCCACGGCCTCCTTGAACATGCCCTTGACCAGGAACTTCGCCTGGTCCGAACGGTGGCTCTTGCCCGCCGAACCCCAACTGGCGGTGGCCTTGTGGTCGTCGATGTCCATCTCGACGGCGGGGGCGGTGTACCTGGACACCGCGTCCAGGGCGGCCTTGACCCCGGCGGCCTTGCCGCCACGGTTCTTGGCCTCCGCGATGGCGCCCCAGGCCGGCATGTGGTTGCGTTCGGTGCCCTTGGTGGCCAGGTTCTTGCCGCCGCTGGGATTGGTCACCCCGAGCTCGCTGTAGAGCCCGCCCTTGTACTTCGACCTGGCGGTCCTGATCCGGGGCTTCTTCTTCGGCGCCGGGCTCATCCGAGCGTCGATCAGCGACTCGTCGCCCTCGCGCTGGGCCTCCAGGCGGGAGAAGCCGTAGGTCTTCCTGATCCCGGCGAGGGCGGTGCGCAGGGCGTCCTCCTCCAGGGGCTCCTTGAGGGACTGTTGGGCGAGTTCGCCGATGGCCTGGATGCCGCCCTGCCAGCGCTTCTCCTTGGCCTGGTCGGGCACCTCCTCCTCGCCCTTGGCCTTGGGTTTGGCGGGCTTCGGCGCAGCTGGTTTACCAGCAGGCTTGCCCGGTAGGGGTTTTGGCGCCGCTGCCTTCGGCGGGCCACCCTTCGCCGGGGCACCGCCCTTGGCCGGGGCCGCGCCGGGCCCCTCCTTCCAGGCGCCGGGCTTCCTCTCGTCGTGCCCCGACTTCTTCTGCGTGTGGTCGCCCAGCAGGTCCGCCATGAACTTGTCGGCGCTGAAGGCGACTTCACCGAAGGTGATCTCCGGCACCTTGCCCGAACCGAGCACGTACTCCACGTCCGCCCCGATCCCGAACTCCCCCGGCAGCGGGTACTCCAGCTGGAACAGCGGCCAGGTCCAGCGGTGGCTCGGCGCCGGGGACCACCAGGGGCTCACCAGGGCGACGAACAGGTCCCCGCCGAGGCCGAGGAAGGGCTGGGCGGCGATCTCCATGTGCCCGCCGATGAAGAACTCGCCGTGCTTGCCCGCCTTCGGGTCGGCGACCTCCCGGTAGCCGATCCGCGGGGTCGCCTCGACGTAGCCCCGGATCCCGGCGAGGGCGTTGAGCGCGACCCCGGCCTTGATGTCGTGGCCGACGATCTCGAGGCCCGCGCCGCCCTCCGCGATGAGCCGGATGCCGGCGAAGGCGTCGACGTGGAGGGTGCCGGTGATGCCGAAGTTCCTGAGCACCTCGGGCTTGGTGGACCAGGTGCCGGAGAGTTCCATCCGGTCGAGGGTGGCCGGGCCGAGCACGGCGACCAGTTCCAGGCCGATGTCGGCGAACAGGAAGATGTTGCCGACCAGCGGGACGCCGTAGAGGGCGCGGACCTCGAGCTTGGGCAGCGCCTTGGTGTAGTCCTTCTGTTCGAACAGCGGCTTGGTCATGCTGGGGGTGATCCTGCCGACCAGGGTGACGTCCCCGTGGTGGTCCACCACGACCATCGCCTCGCCGCTGAGCCACTCGGCGAGCTTCACCTTGACCGTGCCCCAGCCCGCCACCACGCGCGGCCCGGGCTGCGGACCGTCAGGTACAGGAGCCGCCCCCTCGGGTGCGGACGGCTTCGGCCCCGCCGTGTTCGCCTGCGCCGCCGCGATCTGCCCGTCCGTCAGCTGCTCGGCGCTCTTCTCGTCGGTGGCGACGAGGGTCACCTCACCGTCGAACTTGTCGTTGGCGTAGTGCACGCTGCCGCGCACGTCGACGACGCCCCCGGCGAAGGAGGCGGTCACCGCACCCTTGAAGCCCTTGAGCTCGACCTCCGCAGTCGCCTTCCCCGCGAGCTTGCCCTCGGCATCCCGGGTGATGTGCAGGCTGATCGGCGCGAGCCCGCGCACCGTGCCGGTGGCCGTGGCGTCGAAGACGACCAGCTCGTCGGCGAGGCCGAGCGAGCCGGTGGCCTCGAGGAAGCCCCCGAGGCCGAAGTGCAGCCCGTTGGCCTGGACGATCAGCCTGGGCCCGTCGAGCCGGTTCTCCACCCCGGCGAACCTCAGCGCGCCGATCCCGGACAGCCCCAACTGCTCGGCATGGGTGGCGATCTGGCCGAGCAGTTCGACCGGGCCGGTGAGCAGCCTGCCCTTGACGACGGCGGAGGCGTGGCCCTCCACCGTGCCGCCCACCGCCCGTACGGCGAGCGCCGGTTGGACGCCGTACTGGGCGAGCGGCAGGAGGAACGGGTGGGCCAGCGGCAGCCACTGCCACTCCTGGCCGGGCCCGGTGGTGAGCGTCTCGCCGTCCTTGCGCAGGTGCAGCGTCCCGGTGGCGAGGGTGCCCAGCCGGGCGCGCACGGGGCCTCCGGCGGCGCCCTTGTCCTCCAGGTACGCGGCGACGGCCGGGGTGGGGGCGAGGGCCGCGCCGCCCTGGAGCTCCAGCACCTCCTTGGGCACGTCCGGCGCCACCACGGGAGCGGCCGACGGCGGCTTGGGCCCGACCCCGGAGAGCCGGTCCGCGAGCCCGCCCGCCACCGGAGCGGCCGGCGCGGGCGGCAGCGCCTTGACGGCAGGCGCGGCGGGTACGGGAGTCCTGGCCTCACGGGCTGCGGCGGCCATCAGCGGGCTGCGGCGCGGGGACGGACGATCGGGTTCACGGCAGGCCACCTCCGCAGAGCGGGTCCGGCGGGGAGTCCTCGACGGGCGGCCGCGTCGGCGGGGCGGCCGTCGTCGGGTCGAGGGTGGTCAGCAGGTCGACGGCGGCGTCGTGGGCGTCCGGCGCGCCCGCCTTGAACCGGTCCGTCGCGGCCATGGCGGCCGTGGCGCCGGTCGCCACCTCGGCGTCCGAGGCGTCGGGCGCGCCGAGCAGCGCGTCCAGGTCCTTCTTGCTCGCCCCGCCGACGGCGACGTCCGGCAGGGAGGCGAGGACGGCGCCCGGGTCGGCGTTGAAGTACGCCTTGAGGGCCCCCATCGCCACCACCTCCGGCGGCAGGCAGAACCGCAGGGCGAGCAGCCACCACAGCTGGAAGGCGAGCACCACGATCGGCAGGAAGAGGCTGAACAGGAAGAACGCCACGATCATGAAGAGTTCCAGCGCGAAGGTGCAGATCCGGAAGTCCGTGCCGCCGGGCTGTCCGCTGCCCGGTTTGGGGATCTCGGTGCCGGTCGGCAGCTGGGAGCCGGGCGGCGTGCCGATGGCCACCCCGCCCGGCCCGGCGGGGCGTCCGGCGCGGGCGGCGAGGGCCCGCAGGTCGGGCATGGTGATGGACACCTTGCGGTTCTTGGTGCCCTCGGGGTCGTAGAAGGCGGCCAGGCTGAACGGTTCGGTGGGCGCGCTCCAGGACTCCTGCGGCGGGCAGTGCTCGTGGCCGGGGGCCGGGGGCCGGCGGGCGACGCAGTGGATCTGGTACACGTGCTGGTCGTCGAGTTTGGGCCCGCCCTGGTCGTCGTGCTCGCCGGAGAGGGTCGGGACGAGGCCGAACCAGAGCGAGCGCTTACCCGCCCGCTCGCACCCGGCGGCGGACGCGGGGATCCGCCACATCGTCAACTCCTGCTCCGGTTCCGGCTTCCCGTGCTCGTCGAGCGTGCCCTGCGGCACCCAGTGCGGGCCCTTCGCGCCGGTGGTCCAGGTCTGCAGGACGGGCGGCGGGATCGAGGCGAACAGCTCCTCGTGCTCGGCCTCGAAGCGGGCCCGGTAGGCGCGGTCGGCCCAGAGCACGTTGACCAGGTCCCGGTCGTGCAGGTGGCGCGGCTTCAGCCCCTGGGCGGCCAGCAGCTCGGTGGTGAGCTGCTTCGCGAGGCGGCGCACCTGCTGCTCGGCGCCCTTGGGCACCAGCTGCTGCTGGCGGCGCAGCACCATCCGCACCTGGAGGCCCTCGGCGGAGGCGCCCGGCAGCGGCAGGCCCGGCTGGTCGCAGAACAGTTCGACGACGACGGCGTAGAAGCGGTCGTGGCTCGGCTGGTAGAGCTTGCGCAGCGTGGTCGGGGTCATGGTGTGGGTGGCGAACCGCAGCCGCCCGTGCCCGGCCTGGCCCGCCGGGACGGCCACCGGGTAGGAGTAGACGTCCTCGGCCTGGTCGAAGGTCAGCGAGCGGCGCGGGTCCTGCGTCAGGCGCCGGACGAAGTCGGGTGCGTCGTACTTCTGGATCGCGGGCGGCCCGGCCCGGTCGTCGAAGCGGTCGTAGTGGCCGCGCTCGCAGACGTACCAGGGGGCCCGCAGCTGGAACCCGTGCCGCCCGGTCACCAGAGGTTCCCCGCGCCCGGCGTGTACGCGGGCGACATCACCATCTGCTCGGCGACCAGGGTGCCGACCTGGACGGTTCCGCTGAAGGTGGCCAGCGGCGCCTCGACGTTCACCACGGGGGCGGTGACGTCCACCGAGGTGTTGGCGGTGATCTCCACCGAGGTGTCGGTCAGCCGGATCACGCACCCGGTGGCGTGCTTGACGGTCACCGTCCGCGCGGCGTCGTCCAGGCTCACCTCGTGGCCGGAGGCCATGGTGATCCGCACCTTCGAGGCGCCGCCGGTGTCGTCGAACTCCAGCCGGCTGTCCGCCCGGGAGCGCAGCAGCCGGATGTTGTTCGCCTCCTCCGGCTCGTGCGGCAGGCTCTCCCGCCCGTTCCAGGCGGCGCCGAGGATGTACGGGCGGCGCAGGTTGCCCGCCTCGAAGACCACCACCACCTGGCTGCCGACCTCGGGCAGCACCAGCAGCCCCTGGTCGTTGTCGGCGTACGGCGAGCAGAGCGTGGCCCAGGCCCGTACGTCGCGCTCCCCGTCGGTGCCCAGCCAGGGGAAGCGCACCTCGACGCGGCCGAGCCGGTGCTCGTCCACGATGCTGGTGACCAGGGCCGGGTAGGCGCCGTGGTAGCCGGGCGCGGCGCCGTCGGCCGGGGTGGGCAGGCCCATCAGTTCACCTCGTTTAGCCATGAGGACCCGGCTGTCGAACCGGGGAGGAACGTGCCTTGTTCGAAAGCGGCGGGGCGGCGAAAAGATCTACGTGAGCTCTGACATGAGCCGTTGTCAGTGCCTGTCGGTACGTTGGCCCAGTGCATCTCCGGTACTCCTACCGCATTTACCCGACGGCGGGTCAGCGCATGGCGCTGGCCCGTACGTTTGGGTGTGCGCGGGTGGTGTACAACGACGCTCTCGCGGCGCGGAAGGAGGCTCGAAGGAACGGGAAGCCGTACCAGAAGAGCACCGATCTCCAGAAACTGGTGATCACGGCGGCGAAGAAGACGCCCGAGCGTTCGTGGCTCGCCTCGGTCGGTGTCGATCCGCTGATCCAGTCCCTTCGCGATCTGGACACGGCCTACCGGAACTTCTTCGACTCGGTGTCCGGCAAGCGAGCGGGCCGGCCGGTGGGGCTGCCCCGGTTCAAGTCCCGGAAGGACAGTAGGCAGTCGCTCAGGTTCACCCGCAACGGGTTCCGGCTTCGGGGTAACGGGAAGCTGAACCTGGCGAAGATCGGTGATGTGCGGGTGAAGTGGTCGCGTGCGCTGCCCGCTGATCCGTCCTCGGTGACCGTCGTGCTGGACGCGGCGGGCCGGTTCCACGCCTCCTTCGTGGTGGACGTGGAACCCGATCCCCTGCCGGAGGTTCAGTCCGAGGTCGGCATCGACCTCGGACTGACCTCCTACGCCGTCCTCTCCGACGGCCAGGTGATCGACAACCCCCGCTTCCTGCGCAAGGCGGTGAAGAAACTCAAGGCCGCGCAGCGGGAACTGTCCCGCAAGGCGAAGGGATCGAAGAACCGGGCGAAGGCCCGCCGCAAGGTCGCCAAGGCCCACGCCAAGGTGGCCGACACCCGCAGGGACTGGCTGCACCAGCAGACGACCAGGATCATCCGCGAGACTCAAGCGGTGTACCTGGAGGATCTGAATGTGCGGGGCCTTGGTCGTGGTCGGCTGGCCAAGTCCGTCCACGACGCCGGATGGTCCACCTTCCGGCGCCTCCTGGAGGAGAAGGCTGCCCGGTACGGGCGCACCGTCGGCATCGTGCACCGTGCGTTCCCGTCGTCCCAGCTCTGCTCGCAGTGCGGGCACCGGGACGGCCCCAAGCCCCTCGCGGTCCGCGAGTGGGCGTGTGGCGCGTGTGGTGTGCTGCATGACCGTGACCTCAATGCTGCTCGCAACATCCTGGCCGCCGGGCAGGCGGACAGGCTAAACGCCCCTGGAGGGCCGGTCAGACCCGGCGTGGCGATCCCACGCCAGGCACGGCCCGATGAACGGGGAACCCACCTCGGCGACCTGCGATCCACGGGTGTCCGTGCCGCAGGCGCGGGAGGAATCCCCACCCGCTAGGGCGGGGAGGATGTCAACTCGTTCAGCGTGGCCCGCTCCGCCTCGAAGCGGGTGCGGAATCCGTGTTCCAGGTCGAAGCGGTGGCGCAGCCGGGTGACGTAGTAGCCGGGGCCGTTGAAGGGGGCGCCGACGTCCTGGAGGGTGAGACGGCTGCCGACGACGAGGTCGGGGGTGCCGTTGGTGAGGCCCGTGACGGTGACGAACCGCCGGCCGCGCCTGAGCATCTCGGCGCGGGCCCAGGCGCCGGCCTCGGCGGCGTCGAGGGCGACCTCGCGTACCCGCAGGCTGGTGCTGGGGCCGAGCGTCCGGGTGAGGAGCCGGGCGCCGGTGCGGCCGCCGGAGGTCTCCGCCTCGACGGCCTCCGGTCCGGCGCGCTCGTCGACGGCTTCGCGGCGGTCGGCGTCGTAGCCGGTGACGACGACCTCGCTGCGCTGGTGGGCGAGGTCGGCGGCCAGCCGGGCGGAGAGCAGGTCGCGGCCGAGGAGGAGGGTGACGGCGGTGCCGGGGCGGGCGGGGCGGGTGCGCAGGTGCAGGGTGGTGCCGGTGCACCAGAGTTCGGCCTGGATCAGCCGGGCGCGTTCGCGCAGGAAGGCGAGGTCGCTCTGGTTGAACTGCTGGACGACGTCGTAGCGCGGTCCGGCCGCGTCCACGTCGGCCCGCAGGCCGTGCTCGCGGGCGAGCGCCTCGGCGATCTCGCCGTCGGTGGTGTGCGGGTAGCTGCGCGAGCGGCGGGTCATCCGCAGCCGCATCAGGGCGTCCTCGGCGTGGGCGACCACCACGGGCGGGTCGCCGTCGCCGAGGACGAGTTCGAGGCCGGAGACGGCGCCCTCGAAGACGGTGCGCTGCTGCGCGTCGGGGCCGAGGGCGACCCTGAGGGCGCTGCCGAGGTCGACGGTGGTGCCGTCCAGGTGGGCCAGCTTCTCCTGCGGGCCCTTGGCCCCGACGCCGCTGGCGAGGAACGCGGCCTGGAGGGTGCGCAGGCCCTCGACGCCCTCGCAGACCTCCAGCCGGACGCAGTCCCGGCCGAGGTCGCGGACGAGGTCGCCGCCGACGGTGAAGACCGGGGCGACCGCCGTGACGGCGGGCTCAGTCATCGAAGCCCTCGGCGGCGACCCGGGCGGCGAGCCGGCCCATGCGGTGGAGGGCGTCGCACAGGCGCTCGGCCAGCTCCGCCTCCTTGACCGGGCCGCCCGGGCCGCCCTGCCCGCCGGCCGCCGCCGGGCCGGGGCCGCCTCCGACGGGGACGAGGTCGGTGTGGACTTCGCCGATGTGCACGCTCATCGCTGGCCTCCTCCGGGCGGTCGCCACCTCAGGGTGCTCGGGGGTGCGTCACGGCGGCGTTGCTCGCAGTCCGCGGCGAGGCCGGCGGGCGTCACCGGGGGCAGGCGTTCCCACGGGGGCGTCACCCCGTCCGGCTGCGGGGTCTCCCGGGCGCGGGCGCGGCGGTTGAGGCCGGGGGCGCCGCCGGCGGTGACCTCGGCGAGGGTGCCGGGGTCGGCCCGGCTGCGCAGGGGGACGCCCTGGCCGTAGCCGAGGACGCGGGGGTCGGCGGCTTCTGCGGTCCCGGGTGGGACGGCGAAGGCGCCGCGCGCCTGGTCGAGCGCCTGCGCCGTCCGGGCGACGGTCACCGTGTTCGCCGAGGCGGCGATCCCGCCCCCGGCGGAGAGCGCGAAGCCCGCCTCCTCCCCCGCCGACCCCGGGCCCAGCGCCCCCGCCAGCCCGGCGACCGAGGTCGCCGCCGCCTCGCCCGCGAAGCCCGCCGAGAGCCCGACGCCCCCGCCGGTCTCCACCTCCACCCCGAGCTGGACGCTGAACCCGGCCGCGAGGGCGAGCGGGCTGTCCAGCCCCCGCATCGCCCCGCGCCAGGCGGCCGGGTCGAGCCCGAGCCGGGCGAGCAGCTGCTGGGCGCTCTCCCCCGCCCGGGCCTGGACCAGCTGCTGCGGCCGGGCCGTCCCGGCCGTGCCGGGGGCGGTGCCGGGCCGGGTCGCGCCCGGGTCGGTGGCGGCGCGGGCGTCGCGGCGTCCGGCGCCCTTCTCGTTCGCCTCGTACGCGAAGTCCTGTTCGGCGATGGTGACGGCGACCTTGGCCCGCAGCGGGGTGCCGTCCGGGGCGAACAGGTCGAGTTCCTCGGTGACCTGGGTGACGATGCCGTTGAAGCGGAAGGTGCCCCAGACGAAGCGGACGACGGGCGGCGGGTCGCCCTGCTTCTGCGGCGGCGGTTCGACGAACTGCCGCACCACCGCCGTCCATCCGCGCACGTCCACGTACGCGCCGGGGCCGCCCTGTTCGGCCGTGTCGAAGGCCAGGTCGAAGGAGAGGGTGGCGCCCTCCTGCGCGGGGTTCTGGCGCTTCTGGGTGCGGGTGCTGGTGCCGCCCCGGTCGACGTTGTTGTTGCGGCTGAGCCGCAGCGAGACGGGGTTGAACTGCACCTCGACGACGGGCCCCTCGCCCTTGACGCGGGGCGGCTGGTCCTTCGCCCCGGCCTTGGTGACGGCCAGACGTTGCAGGGTCGCGTGGGCCAGCTCCGCCATCAGGTGCCCTCCAGTCGCAGGCCCTCGTGGGCGATGTGCAGTTCCTCCATGGCGATCTCGCCGGTGCGCGCGTTCAGCGCCGGCCCGGCGACCTTGACGGGCAGGCCCCGGACGAACCGCCAGTGGGCGAGGGTGCGCGAGCCCGTCGGGTCCAGCACCTCGATGTCGCCGTCGTAGCGGACGGAGCGGTTCTCGCCGCCGACGATGCCGTACAGCCAGTCCCACAGCGCGGAGTCCGCCCGGCCGCCCGGGGTCGGGACGAGCATCCCGCGCTTGAGGACGATCGGCTGGAGCTTCACCCGGCCGATCCCCCGGGCCAGTCCGTCGTTGCGGCCGCCCTCGGGGTGGTCGGCCACCTCCATCTCCAGCTCCAGGCCCGAGCACTCCTGGAAGCCGCCGTCGCCGAGCCGGTCGGGCCCGTCGCCGCGCGCCCCGGCGCCCGGGCGCGAAGCCTGGGTGGGCGCGGCCTGGGAGGCCGCGCCGGTGAGGGCGGGCGGCGGGGCCGCGCTCGGCCCGGGCGAGGTGCTGCGCGCCAGCGAGATACGGAAGTTGAACCCCTGCACCAGGTCGGCCATCACTCACCCCGCCACGGCGACGTCGCCGTCCGCGTCCTGGGCGATCCGCAGGACGAGGTACTCCAGGGGCTGGGCGGGCGCCACCCCGATCTCGGCGACCAGCCGGCCGAGGCCCTGCGACCAGCCGGGGTTGAGCGCCTCGTCGCAGCGGACGAAGAACGCCTGGGCCTCGGTGGCTCCGGCGAAGGCCCCGCCCCGGTACAGGTCGCGCAGCAACTGCGTGACGGCGCCCCGCAGTTCGGCGCGCAGCTGCGGGGAGTTCGGCTCGAAGGCGAGGCTCTGCGCCTGCCGTTCGAGGACCAGCCGCAGCATGGTCATCAGCCGGCGCACGCTCAGCTGCCGGTAGTCCGGGTCGCCGGAGAGCGTACGGGCGGAGGCCAGCCGGAAGCCGTCCCGCTCGG
Source organism: Kitasatospora sp. NPDC051170 (assembly GCF_044455705.1). Classification (NCBI taxonomy): domain Bacteria; kingdom Bacillati; phylum Actinomycetota; class Actinomycetes; order Kitasatosporales; family Streptomycetaceae; genus Kitasatospora; species Kitasatospora sp. NPDC051170. The sequence continues at coordinate 750,331 of NZ_JBITFA010000001.1, forward strand.
CGGCGAAGACGTCCACGCCCAGCAGGTGGAGTTCGTCGCGCTCGGCCGCCACCGGCAGGTCGGCGGCCGTCACCGCGCCGACGGCGAGGGCGTTGGCCGGGCCCCAGGGGATGCCGAGCCGGTGCTCGCGGTCGGCCGCGATCCCGGCGGCGAAGGCGGAGGGCGGCACCAGGACGGCCCGCAGCTGCGGGTCCTCCGGGTCGACCACACCCAGCCAGGGGTGGTGGGCGGCGGCGTAGGAGCTGTCGAACGCGGCGCGCCAGTGCGCGATCTGCCGCAGCGCCAGCCCGGGCGGCACGTCCAGCAGGGCGACGAAGCGGCGCTGGCGCTCCGCCAGGTCGACCAGCCGCCGCTGCCGGCGCAGGATCTCCGCGAGGCCCTCCGGGCTGCGGCCGTCGAGCAGGACGGCGCGTTCGGGCTGCGCCGGGTAGACCAGCGGGACGGGCGGGGGCGGGCAGGGCACCCCGGCGCCGGGCCGTTCCGGGGGCTCGGTGGTGCGGCCGGGCACCAGGTAGTCCCAGAACAGGTCGGGCACGGAGAGCAGGGCGACCTCCGGCTCCAGGGCGAGGCGGTCCAGGCCGATGAACGCGGCGGTGTCGTCGGCGCTCTGCGGGCCGCCGACGGGGAACAGCTCGGGCGGCACGTCCCCGAAGAGGCTGTCGGCCGTGATCGCCGACCAGCGGTCCGCGCCCGGGCGGTCGGGGGTGGAGTCGACGGCGGGGAGGGTGGCGTCCGGGGGCAGCAGCACCTCGGGCCAGCCGGTGTCGGGGGCGATCAGCAGGGACTCGGCGGTCAGCACGTCCCGGGCGAAGCGCGGGTGCTCCGCGCAGAGCCCGAGGTCGGTGAAGCGCTCCTGCCGGTTCAGGCCCGGGTCGGAGTCGGTGACGGTGACCGTGGCGGTGATCACGCCCACGTCGAGGGCGGCGCCGGGCGTGGCGGCGGGCGCCCGGTCCAGGACGGCGGCCCGCCCGGCCGACTCGACCACCCGGAAGAACTCCCCGGCGGGCGCCAGCCCCGGCCCGCGCAGCCGCAGCAGGGTGCCGACGGGCGCGGCGAGCGCCTCGGGCAGGGCGAGCCCGCGCCCGTCCACTCCACCGGTGAAGCTCCGGGTGGCGGCGAACTCCCAGCGCACGGCCAGCAGTTCACCCCACCGCCCCTCGTCGGCGGCGAGCAGCCCCAGCACCGTGGGCCCGCCCAGCCTGATGACATGGCGGGCCACGGCGGTCAGCGCCGCCGGGTCGGGCGCGCGCGGCAGCGGCGAGACCCGCAGCACGTACGCCCGGCTGCCGCCCTGCGCGAAGAACGCCCGCACGGCGTACGGCAGCAGCCCCCGCCCCTCGAAGGCCCCGAACCGCTGGACGTACTCCGTCCACCGCTCCACGGCCACCGGCCGGTCCACCGGCCCGCGCGGCGCCACCCCGACGAACCCGGCCACATCCAGCCGCACCGGCCGGAACGCGACCGCCGGCCGCCGTGCGTCCCGGTAGACGCCCGGCGCCCCGAGCGCCAGCCCGGGGCTGCTGGTCGGCGTGCTCATAGCGACGCGAAGTCGATCCGCTCGGCGACGAGGTGGAGTTCCTCCATCGCCACCTCGCCGCCGCCCTTGCCCGCGAGGGTGGGGCCGACCCACTTCTTGGGCTGGGCGGCGTGCAGGGTCCAGGCGCAGACGGCGGTGCGGGCCTCGTCGTAGAGGGTGACCACGACGGTGCGGGGGTCGTGGCGGCCCTCGCGGGTGTCCTTGATCCAGTTGAAGAGCCGCAGGTCGCCGATGATGCCGCGCTTGAGGGTGACGTCGTCGGTGACGTTGGTGTTGGCGATCTTGCGGACGTGGTTCTCCTTGTCGTTGCCGTTGCGGTACTCGGAGAACTTCACCTCGTTGCCCGCGCCGGTGAAGTCGGAGAAGCCGCCGGCGATCTGGTCCTCTCCCCCGGCGTCGCCGAGCTTGACGAGGAAGTTGAAGGCCCCGTACGGGTTGTTGCGGACGGCCATGCTGCTGCCTCCTGATCAGGGACGGGATGCTCGCGCCGCTCAGACGGCGGGCGCGTCGGCGGTGAACTGGCCGATCCGGAAGATCACGAACTCGGCCGGGTAGGTGGGCGCCACCCCGACCAGGCAGATCATGCGGCCGTTGTCGATGTCGTTCTGGGTCATGGTGGTGCGGTCGCACCGGACGAAGAACGCCTCCTCGGGCTTGGTGCCCATCAGCGCGCCGCTCTTCCAGGTGACCAGCAGGAAGTCCTCGACCGACTGCCGGACGGAGGCCCAGAGCCGCTCGTTGTTGGGCTCGAAGACGGCCCACTGGGTCGACTTGTCGATGGAGTGCTCGAGGTAGATGAACAGCCGCCGGACGTTGACGTACTTCCACTCCGGGTCCGAGCTCATGGTGCGCGCGCCCCAGACCCGGTTGGACCGGCCCTCGAAGAAGCGCAGCGCGTTGATCCCCTCGGGGTTGAGCACCGACTGCCGGTCGTACGTCACGTTGGTGACGAACTCGCTCATCCCGTGCACGACTTCGTTGGCCGGGGCCTTGAACACCCCGCGCTCGAGGTCGCTGCGGGCGTAGATCCCGGCGACGAAGCCCGAGGGCGGTACGTCCAGCATGGGCGTGGGCCCGCCCGGGTCGGGCCGCCTGGTCGGGTCGACGATGCGCAGCCACGGGTAGTAGAGGGCGGCGTAGGTGCTGTCGAACTGGGAGCGGAAGCGGCGCACGCCGGAGACGGAGCTGTCGGCGGGCGGGTCGACGATCGCCATCCGGTAGCGCAGCCGCTCGCAGTGGGCGATCAGCCCGTCCACCGCCGTCTGCTCCTGCTGCTCCGCCAGGGCGACGGTGTCGGGCATGGCGACGACGGCGATGTCGTCGACCTCGCCGAGCGCGGTCAGGCCGGTGGCGGGCTGGTGGGGGTCGTCCGGGGAGGCGGCCTGACCGAGCAGGTCGTCCGCCGTCGGGTCCTCGCCGTTGCCGCCGCCGGTGAGGAAGCCGCGGTGGCGGGCGTCCAGCTTCAGCAGCTCGGTGAGCCGGTCGCCCGGGGAGACGGCGGCCCCGGCGGCGGGGGGCGGCAGCTCCAGCCAGACGAGGGCGAACTCGTCCGCCGGGTCCCGGGGTTTGAGCACGTTCTCGATCGAGCGCGGGTGGAGCCGGTCGAGTTCGAGCTCGTTGTAGACGTCCACCCGGTCGGTGCCGAGCTGGACGCTGACGGCCAGCGTGATGTGGAAGGCCGCCTTGCCCGCGGTGGGGGCGTCGACCCCGCCCTGGGCGTTGCGGTAGCCGAGGGTGCCGTCGGCCGCACGGTCCACGATCCTGATCGTGGCGGCGGCGGGCTGCGTACGGTCGTCGGGCGGCGCGGGTTTGCCGTCGGCGCCCAGGTCGAGCACCTCGACGGCCGCGCCCGGCTGGACCCCGGTGAGCCTGACGGTGGTCGTGCCGTTGGCGCTGGACGAGATCAGGACGTTCTTGCTGCGCCGGAAGGCCACGGCCACGCTGATCCGGCTCCCGGCCGCGCCGGGCCAGCGGGCCCACCAGCGCAGCAGGGGCGTGCCCGTCGGCGGGGAGGCGAGGGAGGCGAAGTTCTTGGGCACGTCGATGTCGGTGACGCCGTTGGTCGTCTTCTTGACGAACGGGAAGACCCGGGAGACGTACAGCCGGCGGCCGCCGTTGGCGAAGAAGGCGCGGGCCGCCAGCGCCACCTGGCTGACGGTGTCGTCGTCCAACGTCAGCCCGCCGAAGGCGCGTTCGTACTCGGTGAAGCTGGTCACCAGCGTCGGCCCGGGCACCAGGACGGGCCCGCCGGGGATCTGGTACGGCACCGGGCCGTAGGCCGTCCGCCCGGCCATGCCGAAGGTGCTGGTGGGCACGCCTTCGATCGACCGGGAGCGAAAGCTGGTCTCCTCGACGTAGACGCCTGGGGTCAGGTACTCGGGCATGCGCGCGGGCCTCCTCGGTCTCGGGTCAGACTCGGGTCAGGTGTGGGGCAGGTCGGTGGCGGGCAGCACCCGGCCGACGGTCAGGCTCCGCAGGACGTCCCGGGTGGAGCCGCGGTAGCCGGACGGCAGGGCAACACCCCGCAGCACCGGGTTGTCGAGGTCCTGGTCGGTGGGCGGGGCCTGACTGCGCGGCAGGTCCTCCACCACCAGGTCGGCCAGCGGGTCCTCCGGGTCCACCGGGTCCACCGCCACTGCCCGGTCAGGGACGGCGGTGCGCAGCACCACGTCGAAGGCGGAGGGCGTGGGCGGCGCCAGCGCGCCGATGCCGTCCACCAGCAGCAGCACCTGGCCGTGCTCGTCCCCGTGCGCCCAGCCGACCCGCATCCCGCCCGCGCCGAACGCCTCGACCCTGGGCCAGCGCACCGGCGCGCCCCGGTCCGTGACGCGCAGCCGCAGGCCCGTGACACCGCCGGTGACGGGGTACGCCACGCCGGGCAGCAGCCAGGGCCGCAGCAGCCGGGAGGCCGCCGGGACGTAGGCGGCGGTGGGCGGGCGGTCGTCCGCGCCGGTGAGCTCGGGGAGCGTCCACAGCGGCAGCCGCAGGCGGCGCGGGACGAAGCGCCGGCCCGGGTCGTCGAGGCGCAGCACGACCGCCCGGCTCCGCACCCCGCCGGCCCCGCTGCCGTAGCGCAGCACCCAGCCGGAGGCGCCGTGGTTCTCCAGGGGCCGCACGGGCCCGCCGGGCGCCGGGGCCTCGCGCCCGATCTCGCGCCCGACGCGCAGGCCCCCGGCCGTACCGGTGGTGCGCGCGTCGAGCGGGCGGACGGCGAGGGCGAGCCGGTGCAGGACGTCCACCCGGCCGGCGTCGACGGTGATCGCGTCGCCCGCGCCGGGGGCGGTGGTCATCGACCCGTCGGTCATCGGCCCGTCGGTCATCGGCCCGTCGGTCATCGGCTCGTCCGGGACAGGCGGGAGGTCACGGTGGTGACCTGCTCGGCGACGGGCTCGGGCGCGCCGTCGATGCGGACCACCCGGGCCAGGTAGGGCAGGCAGAGCCGGTAGTCGGTGGTCATCGCCTGGAACGCCTCGCTCAGCGAGTCCATGGCCAGTTCGTCCGAGACCACCTGGACCATGTCCCCCGGCTCCCAGGCGCCGCTGGGGTCGAGCGTCGGGCCGGTGAGGACGGCCTCGCTCTCCAGGGTCCGCGCGGCCAGGCCCAGCCACTCCAGCTCGAAGTCGACGGTGTGGTCCCAGGCGGCGAGCATCATGTGCATCCTCAGCGGCAGCCGCGGCAGCCCGTCCTGGGCGGAGACGGCGCCCCAGCCGGCCCGGGTCTCGCGGTCGATGCTGAGCCGGTAGCAGTACACCGACACGGCCGGGTAGGCGATCACCGCGCCGGGGGTGTCGACCTTCTCGAAGTCCAGCGGCCCGGCGAGCACCGCCAGCGGCCGCCTGCCGCGGCCGTCGGGGATCTCCTCCGTGAAACGCCGGTTGAGCAGCGCGACCACGCTGCGTCCGACGGCGGCGAGTGCCCGGTATCCAGCCATGGTCCGATGCTCGGCCCCGGCCGTCACCGCAGCGTTGCCGCCGCCCGGCGATGCCCGGGCGACGGTGCGGTGACAGTGCCCGGCGCACACTCGACGGGCCTGGCGCTCCCGTACGCAGGAGCCCCCTCCCACCCCGGAGTACGCCCATGACCTACGGAACCCCGCACCCTTCCGGACACGGCTGCTGCGACGTGGACGCCATCGACGAGCTCACCTGCAAGGCGGCGGGCATCAAGCGGCAGGCCGTCGTCACCGACGAGAGCCTGCTGACCCTGACCCCGTTCCGGGCCGCCCTCGCCACCGCGAAGACCGACTACTGCAAGGCCCGGGCCACCGCCAAACCCGACGTCAAGGCGGCCGAGGACGTGGTGAAGGCCGTCCGCGAGACGCTGCGCTGCCGCCTCGACGAGGAGCAGCGCGAGTGCGTCGAGCGGGCGGTCCAGAAGGTCTGGACCCGCATCGAGGAGTGCGTCGGTGAGCCCGGCTGCCGCGAGTACACCTGCGACTTCCCCACCGAAGGCCACCAGGGCGACCCGGCCCCCAAGCTCGCCGGCCTGATCGCCCACTACCGGGAGGAGGTCACCGCCGCCTCCAAGTACTTCACCGACGTCCTCCAGGCCGAACTGACCGCCCTCCCCAAGCGCGCCGCCCAGCTCAAGGCCGACGCCGCCCAGCTCACCCACGACGCCGCCGACCCGGCCCAGCCCCCGGTCGACCTGTACGTGCGGCTGCTGGTGCTCGACCGCCAGGTCAAGGGCGTCTGGAACGGCTTCCCGGGCGTTCACGACTACGTCGACTGCCTCTGCCGCACCCTGATGTTCATCCTCAGGGGCTGGGAGGCGATCGTCATCCTCGAAGGCTGGCTCGCCGTCCGCGCCTGCAAGGACAAGGCCCACGACGACCAGTGCAGGCACCTCCTCGAACACACCGTGGACGAGGTCCGCGCGGAGGTCGCCAAATGCCCCCCGGGCGACTGCGGCCCCTGCTGACCCCCCGACACCACCCGTCCGCACCAGCCGCACCACCGGCGCCGCCGCAGGGCCGTCCCTCGCGGCGGCGCTCGTCGTGATGGTCTGCCAGCTTGGCATGTACGCAATGTTTCCGCAGTGTTGAGCACCGTGAAATCGCCCGAGGTCTCCTACCCCTGTGCGGCCGCCGCCGTCGAGGTCGCCGCCCTCCGGCAGCGTCGAGCGGCCTGACGGGCTGACGGGCTGACGGGCTGACGGGCTCACGGCGTGAGGTGGGCCCGGCTCCGGCGCACGACCACGGTGGCGGGGTGCTCGGGGCCCAGCACCCGCGCCTGGTCCTCGGCCAGCTCGGCCAGCAGCCGGGCCGCCTGCCCCCGCTCCCCGGCGTCCCTGACGTGGAGGGCATGGCTGTGGCGGGCGAGGAGGGTGTCGGGGTGGTCCGGGCCCAGCACCCGCGCCCGGTCCTGGACCAGCTCGGCCAGCAACCGGGCCGCCTCCCGATGCTCACCCGCCTCACCGAGGTTCACGGCACGGCTGTGGCGTGAGGCCAGGGTGTCAGGATGGTCACGGCCGATCGCCCACGCCTGGTCCGTGGCCAGTTCGGCGAACAACCGGGCCGCCTCCGAGTGATCCCCGACGTCTTCCGCATTGAAGGCATGCCTGCGGCGCGAGACCAGAGTGTCGGGATGGCCGGGCCCCAACACCCGCGCCTGGTCCTGGATCAGCTCGGCCAACAGCCAGCCCGCCTTCCCCTGCATCCCGGCCTCCCCGACCTTGACAGCATGGCTGTGGCGGGTGAGGAGGGTGTCGGGGTGGTTCGCGCCCAGCAACCGGACCCGGTCCTGGATCAGCTCGGCCAACAGTCGGGCCGCCTCCCGGTGCTCACCGGCCTCACCGAGGTTCACGGCGTGAGTGTGGCGGGTGGTGAGAGTGTCGGGATGATCGGGGCCCAGCACCCGCAGCTGATCCTGGATCAGCTCGGCCAGCAACCGTGCCGCCCTCCGAGGCTCCCCCGTCTTCCCGACCTCGAGGGCGTGGTTATAGCGGGAAGTGAGGGTGTACGGGTGGCCCGAGCCCCGGAACCCTGCCTGGATCGCGACCAGTTGCTCCAGCTTCCGCGCCTCCTCCTGGGGCTCGCCCGCCTCCGCAGGCTCGGCACTGCTCACTGGGTTGTCCCGGTTGTCCGGGAGAACCGGTGAACGGCTCTCGGCCTCGGCCGGGACCGCGTCGTGGAGTTCATCGGTGATCCGCCGAAGGGCCTGTTCGTCGGTGTCGTTGACCTCGATCGCCCGGGCCAGCGCCTGGTCGATGTCGTCCCCCACCGGGTCGGCCGTGACGGCGCTACCGCCCGACCCCGTAGACGAACCCTCGTCCACCACCCGGCCGGGTTCCCGGGTGCGCAACCGGTCGAGTTCGTCGGCCAGTTCGTCGACCCTGCGCTGGACCCGGGCGGCCAGCTCCTCGGCCTGACGCTGCTTGTCCCGCGCCCGGGCGAGCTCCTCCTTCGCCCGGCGCTCCTGGTCCAGCGCGCGGGCGAGCCGTTGCTGCGTGTCCTCCAACTCCCGGCCGTCACCGGCCCGCTGGAGGAGTCCGTCGCGCTCGGCGGACAGGCTCTGCACCCGGCCCGCCAGGGTGTTGATCATGCCGAGCAGCACCATGACCAGCTGCGCGGAGTTCTGAGCCGCCTTGTACAACTCGGTCTGCTGCTCCAGGGCGTGGGTGAGCCGCTCGTACGTCTCCACCTGCTGCGCACGCACCCGCTCCAGCTGCCCGGCCAGGTCCTCCCCGCCGGCCCGGCGCGGCTGCTCCTTCGGGTGACGCACCGCGTGCAGCAGCCGGTCCGCCTCGGCCTGCAGCAGCCTCCGCCGCTCCGGCTCGGGGACGGTGACGCGCAGCAGCGCGGCCACGAACGCCGCCTCGGGCACCCTCCTGCCGGACAGGAAGTCCCCGGTGAGCGTGGTCGAGCAGTGCATCCGCTCGGCGGCCGCGGTCATCGTCAGGTCGCTGCCGTCCACGCGCGCCCGCAGGAAGAGCGCCAGGGCCTCACCCTCGGGCGTCTGCGCCCAGATCGACCCCCATGGCCGGCCGCCTCGGCCGTGCTGAGCCATCGTCAACTCCACTTTCTGGGACGACTCTTGTCCGGGGCCGTCCCGGGACAACCCGTGGTTGTCCGGACTCTACCTGCGCGAACGCCCTCCTGACTTCGGGACTACCGATCCCGCCCGCACGCTTCTCCTGGGCCGCCGGACGCTCCGCCGGCCCCGCACTACGCACCGGAGGAAGCCATGACACCGCCCGACCCCACCCCGCTCCTGACGGTCCGCACCGCACTGATCCTGCTCGCGGCAGCCGTCATCGGCCTGGCCGTCGGCGGGCTCACCTTCCTGGGCGGCGGACCCACCCCCACGGCGGTGCTGGCCGGCCTGACCGGCGCCGGCGTGAGCGTGCCGGTGCTCACCAAACTGATCGGCTGAGCGCGGGCGCGCCCCGGTCAGACGGTGCGGTGCAGGTCGCACTCCTGCTGGATGGCGGCGGGGGCGTCGCTGCTGACGATGGCGACCCTCGGTGGCGCGCCGGTGGTCGGGGCGTCCTCGGTGGTGCAGACGAGTTGCTGGATCGCCGGGTCGGAGAGGGATGCGGCGGACCAGGAGAGGCGCAGGGTGACCGTGCCGGGGGTGACGGTGGCCTGGACCCGGGCGCCTGCGGGCAGGTCGCTGAACAGGCCGGAGCGGGTTTCGGCGCGGTCGGGTCCGGCGGCCAGGGTGTCGAGAGTCTGCTGGAGGCCCTGCCGGGCGCCCGACCGGATGGTCGGATGGATGCCGTGCTGGTCGAGGAAGTACAGCCTGGTCCCGGGCTGGATGCCGGTGGCGGGCTGCCCGCTCCTCACCGGCCCGGTGCCGGAGATCGAGCAGCCGCAGATCGACACGCCGCAGGCGAGCAGCAGGGTGGCGGCGCGGGGAACCAGGCGGCGGCGGATGCTCACTGTTCGTCCTCCGGTGTGACGGGGCCGCGGGGCAGGACGAGGGTGAACACCGCGCCGCCGGAGGGGGAGTTGGCGGCCCCGATGAGGCCGCCGTGCAACCGGGCGTTCTCCTGGGCGATGGCGAGGCCGAGTCCGCTGCCCTCGGAGCGGGCCCGGGAGGTGTCGGCCTTGTAGAACCGGTCGAACAGGTGCGGGAGTTCGGCGGGCGGGATGCCCGGCCCGTGGTCGGTGACGGTGAGGACGAGTTCGTCGTCCGCGCCCCGCAGAGCGAGCCGTACGGGCGGGCGGCCGTGCCGCAGGGCGTTTCCGGCCAGGTTGGCGACGATGACGTCGAATCGGCGCGGGTCGAGCCGTACGGGCAGGGCGGCGGGCAGGTCGAGCTCGACCCGGTCGCTCCAGCCGCGCAGGTCGAGGCTCTCGCGGACGGCGGCCGCCGCGTCGATGGCGTCGAGGTGCAGCGGCGCGGCTCCGGCGTCCAGGCGGGAGATCTCGATGAGGTCGTTGACCAGGCGGGTCAGCCGCACGGTCTCGTTGCCGATCAGGCGCAGGGCGGCGGCGGTGTCCGCGGGCAGGTGTTCGGCGTCCTCGTCGAGGATGTCCGTGACGGCGAGCATCGCGGCCAGCGGGGTGCGCAGTTCGTGGGAGACGTCGGCGGCGAAGCGCCGGCCCTGGGACTCGACGGCGCGCAGTTCCTCGATGGTGCCCTGGAGGGTGCGGGCGCTGTGGTTGAAGGTCTTGGAGAGCTGGGCGAGTTCGTCGTGCCCGGTGACGGTGAGGCGGGTGTCGAGCTTCCCCTGGGCGAGGGCGCGGGCGGCGTCGCCCAGGGCCCGCACCGGCCGGAGGACCTGGCGGGCGGCCAGCAGGGCGAACCCGGCGGCCAGCACTGCGGCGAAGGCGCCGGCCCCGGCCGCTGCGGCCAGCAGGGCGTCGGCGGCGCCCTGCTCGCGGTCGAGCGGGAGCAGGGCGTAGACGGTGAGGCCTGAGGGGCCCGAGGGTCCCGAGAGTCCGCCGCCGGCGGCGTAGGTGACGGGGACGCCGACGGCGAGCCAGGGGTGGCCGTCGGCGCTGAAGCGCTGGAACGCGGCGCGGCCGGTGCCGACGGTGTGCTGGAGGGTCGGCGGGACGGCGACGGGCTGGCTCCACTCGGAGTGGTCGGTGCCGTGGGAGGCCAGGATCCGCCAGTCGCGGAACCCGCCGGTTCCGGACAACTCCAGGGCCAGGCGGTCGAGTTCACCCTGGGTCGGCGGGAAGGGCAGGGCCGGGGCGAGCACGTCGATGCGGCGGCGCAGCTCGTCCAGGGTGGTGTCCTTGGTCAGGTCGAGGGTGGAGGTGGTGGCCGCCCGGTAGGTGAGCGCGGCGGTGGCCAGCGCGCTCAGGGCCGCGACGGCGACGAAGGCGGCCAGCAGCCGCGGCCGCAGCCCCGCGGCGGCGCGGCGCAGCCGGAGCAGCCGGGGCGGGCGCGTCGGGGCTGCTCCGGCTGCGGTCCCGGCGCCGGTCGCAGCGGAGGGCGCAGCGGAGGGCGCAGCGGAGGTCACAGCGGCCCGAAGCGGTAGCCGAAGCCGCGGACGGTCTGGATGTAGCGCGGCTCGGAGGGGTTGTCCTCGATCTTGACCCGCAGCCGGTTGACCCCGGCGTCGACCAGGCGGATGTCGTCCTGACGCCCCAACCCCCAGACGGATTCCAGGAGTTGCTCGCGACTGAAGACCCTGCCGGGGGCGGCGGCCAGCTCCAGCAGGAGGCGCAGTTCGCTGGGCGCGAGCGGCAGCGGGACGCCGCGCTTGGTGACGGTCAGCGCCGCCCGGTCCAGCACCAGGTCCCCGTGGGCCTCCCGCTCCGCCTCCGGGCCGGGCCCGCCCGCGCGGCGCAGCACGGCGCGGATCCGGGCGTCCAGGACCCGGGACTGCGTGGGCTTGACCACGTAGTCGTCCGCTCCGGCCTCCAGGCCGAGGACGGTGTCGACGTCGTCCCCGCGCGCGGTCAGCATGATCACCGGGACCGGCCCGGCCCGCCGCAGCCGTCGGCACACCTCGAAGCCGTCGATCCCGGGCAGCATGAGGTCCAGCACGACCAGGTCCGGCGGCTCCGCGTGGGCCCGCTCCAGCCCCTCCTCGCCGGAGGCGGCGGCGCGCACCTCGTGCCCCTGCCGGCGCAGGCCCAGCGCCAGCGCCTCGCGTACGGAGTCGTCGTCCTCGATCAGCAGTACCCGTGCCATGGCAGCCAGTATCCGGGCCCGACCTGCGGGAACGCGGCTCCGGCGCGTGGCCGGGGCGGGTTGTTGCGAAACGCTCATACGCAGCTCACGGGCCCCGCAACCGGGCGGCCGAGGGTGGTGGACACCGAGACACGAACCCCTGCGAGGAGCAACAGCCGTGCGCCACCACCACGACCGGTCCCCGATCCGGACCGACGGGACCCCGTCCACCTGGTACCCGCAGGCCGCCCGGGTGAGGATGCCCCGGCGGCGGCGGAGGGCGGCCCTCCAGGTGCTGGCACTGGGCCTGGCCGCCGCGACCATGCTGGGTGTCGCCGGGGCGGTGGACGGGGCCCCCTCCCCCTCCGCCACCACCGAACCCGCGTCCGCCCCGAACCGGGACCTGCCCACTCCCCTGGTGGACATGACCATCTCCCGCCGGTCCGAGGACCCCGGCAGGACCGTCAACCTGACCATCGACGACGGCCCCGATCCGCAGTGGACGCCCAGGTTCCTGGACGTCCTCGCCCGCAACGGCGCCAAGGCCGTCTTCTGCATGCTCGGCCCCAACGCCGAGGCCCACCCCGGCCTGGCCAGGCAGGTCGTGGCAGCCGGCCACCGGCTGTGCGACCACAGCGTCAGCCACGACACCGCCATGGACCACAAGGACGTCGCCTACCAGCAGCAGGAGATCGTCGACGGCCTGCGGATGATCCAGGACGCCACCGGCGGCGCCCCCGTCCCGTACTACCGCGCCCCGGGCGGCGCCTTCACCCCCGAGAGCCGCCAGATCGCCGCCGCCCACGGCATGCGGCCGCTCGGCTGGAACGTCGACACCCGCGACTTCGAACGCCCCGGCGTCGAGAAGATCCTCGAGACCACGAGGGAGCAGCTGCGCATCGGCCCGACCGTCCTCCTCCACGACGGCGGCGGGAACCGCACCCAGACGCTCCAGGCCCTGGAGCAGCTCCTGCCCTGGCTCAAGGCCGAGGGCTACACCTTCAGCTTCCCGCAGCAGTGACCCGTCCGGCGGAATCGGGGTCCCCTGACCGTGGAACATGCGATTCGTGGACCGACCCGCCACCCCGGCCCCGCCATGCTCGGAGCTTCAGCCGCCAGCCGTCAGCCGTCAGCCGTCAGCCGTCGCCAGTGCACCGGAGCCGCCATGTCCTCGCCCAGCAGCCCGCCCGCGTCGCCCGGCCGGTGGGGCGTACGGCGGATCGCCGTCGCCGTGCCGGCCGTGGCCCTCCTCGTCCTGGCCGGTGTAGCCGCCGCCGGGATCGACCACCCCGTGCACGAGGTGATGCAGCACGGGCGCCGCCTGGCCGTCGTGCTGGTCTGCTCGGTCGTCGGCCTCGCGCTGGTCGCCTGGCTGCTGCTGCGGCCCCGCCCCGGCAAGCCGTCCACCCTGGGCTGGTTCAGCGTCGGCGTCAGTGCGCTCTGCCTGCTCGCCACCCTGTTCGTCTGGGTCTCCGTCGCGGCGGACGACACCGTCGCCGGCGCCCCCGGCACGGTGGTCACCACCCAGGCGGCGGCCGGCTCCTACCTGCGCGGCGAGGGGCGCGAGGGCCTCCAGCAGATCCCCACCGGGGTGATGATCCAGACCGCGCAGTTCACCGACGCCAACAACGTCCGCCTCACCGGCTACGTCTGGCAGCGCCTGCCCGCCTCGGCCGACCCCAAAACCGCCGGCATCGAACTGCCCGCCGCCGTCGACGGCGGCACCCTCGAGCAGGTCTCGCTGCGCCCCAACGACGACGGCACCCAGACCATCGGCTGGAAGATGCGTGCCACCCTGCGCGAGACCTTCGACTACACCCACTACCCCCTCGACCGGCAGGTCATCTGGTCCACGATGTGGGCCAAGGCCCCCGGCACCGTCCTGGTCCCCGACTTCGCCGCCTACCCGCCCTGGGAGCCGGAGGCCAACCTCGGCCTCTACACCGGCATGGTCACCGGCGAATGGCGCATCCACTACACCGCGTTCTCCCTCGGCGAGTCCACCACCCGCACCACCTTCGGCAACACCACGGCCACCACCGACGCCACCATCCCGGCCCTGCACTTCTCCACCGGCATCACCCGCGAGTTCCTCAGCCCCCTCCTCGACCGGCTGATCCCCCTCATCGTCATCACCCTCCTCGTCTTCGCCTCCCTCTTCGTCGTCACCACCGACTCCGACCGCCGCTCCCTGGCCGGCTTCTCCACCTGGACCGTCATCGGCTTCTGCGGCGCCATGATGCTCGTCGTCGCCGTCCAGCACAGCTCCCTGCGCTCCACCACCGGCTCCGCGGGCGTCGTCTACGCCGAGTACTTCTACTTCATCCTCTACCTGGTCATCGCCCTGGTCGCCTTCAACGTCGTCGAGTACACCTCCACCCGCCGCTTCGCCTTCCTCGACTGGAACGGCAACCTCGCCGCCAGACTCCTCTACTGGCCCGTCGTCACCGTCCTCCTCCTCGCCACCACGGTCGGCGTCTTCCTCCTCTGACGGACGGGCGGGCGAGGACGAGGCGGCCTCGCCCACTCGGCATCCGACAGCTCATGACGACGCACCATGACCGACATGATCCACCATCACTTGATCAGCTTTGAGGACGATCTCTAGGGTACGAGCACGATCTTGCCCTGGACCCGTCCGGTTTCGCTCAGCTCGTGGGCCTTCGCGGCCTCGGTGAGCGGGAGGGTCTCGGAGATCGTGGGTCGTATGCCGTGCGCGTCGACGAGCTCGGCGAAGGCGGTCAGTACGGCGGGGGTGGGTTCCAGGAAGAACTCCACGAACCGCACGCCGAGTTCGGCGGCGCGGGCCATGACCGCGGTGCGGTCCACGCCGACGCCGACGACGTCGACCAGGATGCCCCCCGGCTTGAGGGTGGGCAGGGAACGCGGGCCGTAGTCGTTGCTGACGGTGTCGAGCACGGCGTCGATGTCGCGCAGGGTCGAGAAGTCCCGGGCCGTGTAGTCGATCAGCTCGTCGGCGCCGAGTCCGCGCAGGTATTCGTGCTTGGCGGCGCGGGAGGTGCCGATGACGTACGCGCCGCGAGCCTTGGCGATCTGTACGGCGAGGTGGCCGACACCGCCGGCCGCGCCGTGGATCAGCACCCGCTGTCCCGGCTGTACGTCGGAGAGGGTGATCAGGGCCTGGTAGGCGGTGAAGCCGGAGATCGGCAAGGCGGCGGAGCCGACGTGGTCGAGAGTGCGCGGCTTGGGCGCGATGCGGTCTTCGGTCACCACCACGTGGTCGGCATGGCTGCCCTGCGGCGGGACGGTCCAGCCGTAGACCTCCTCGCCCATCGCGAACCGGGTCACGCCCTCGCCGACGCCCTCCACCGTGCCACTGAACTCGTGGCCGAGGACGAACGGCGGCGGTCCGAAGAAGTCCACCTTGCCGATGCGGACCTTCCAGTCCGCGGGGTTCATACCGGTGGCGCGTACACCCACGAGCACCTCGCCGGGGCCCGGGGAGGGAGTGGGTATCTCGGCAAGTTCCAGGACGTCGGAGCCGCCGATGGTCTGCTGGGTGATCACGCGTGTCATCGTCATGCCGAGCATTCTGCGCCAGATGATCATGAGACGGAAACAGTTTCACCGCCCGCACCCTCTGGCAGCGGTTCAGGCGGGCGGGGTCAGGTCGCTCGGGCTGACGGTGTAGGTGAGCGGCGGGTAGGCGAAGTCCGTTTCGGTGTTCTCGCGGCGGCGCAGGGCGTAGAACTCGCGTTGCTGGTCGTCGTCGGCGAGGGTGAGGCGGGTGCCGTTCGGGAGGTGGGGGTGGCCGTCGTGGTAGTGGAGGGGGGTCTTGGAGGTGCGGTAGGTGACGCCCAGCCACTGGTTGTCCGGGGCGGGGGTGTCGAGGACGATGCGGTGGCGGAGGCGGCGGTTCGTGGCGGTGGAGAACACGACGACGCCGTGGTGGGCGAGGGGGATCTCGAACGGGGCGCCGGCGTCGGGGGCCTTGGGTTCGAAGATCAGCTTTCGGGGCGGGCCGGCGTCCGGGTGGCGGTAGCAGGAGAGGACGGCGATCGAGGAGTCCTCGGCCAGGTCGAGGGCCTGGTCGGAGTGGGCGCCCATGGTTCGGTAGGTGTTGGTGTAGGTCTCGATGAGGGCGTTGTTGAACGCGTGCGGGAGCGCGGCGAGGTGCTGGATCCGCTGCGCCAGCCGCTCGTGCACGGCCGTGAAGCGCTGCGCCGGGGTGGCGTAGCGCGTGGTGGTGCGGACGAGGGGCACGCCGCCCGTGTCGTCGACTCGGGTGAGGACGGCGCCCCGGCGGCCCTTGCCCGTGTCCTCCCAGCGGACGGAGGCGGCGAGTTCCGCGAAGAGGTCGGGGCCGGCGGGCAGGGCGAAGGTGGAGACGACGCTAGATACGGGGTGCACCGTAGTCCCCCGCGTTCATACTGAAGAGCAGTTCGTCGCCGTAGTCGACGACGGACGAGGAGCGGTTCTCCTCCGCGTACAGCCGGCGCAGTTCCTCCATGCCCGCCTCGGTGGGCGGTTCGAGTTCGGTCAGGCCGCCGGGCGCCTTGAGGTAGGTGAGGCCGTCCCTGTGGACGGCCTCGGCCTTCGAGCAGCGCACCACGTACCCCAGCCGGGTGGGGAGCAGCGCGGCGTCCAGGGCCGAAGGGCGGATCTCGTGCGTGTAGAGGCGGTTGGTGGAGAGCGGCATGAAGAAGACGGAGCCGGGGTGGAGGGTCACCGTGAACTGGGCGGGCAGTGAAGTGTCCTGGGCTTCCTGGTCTTTGAGTCGGAATCGCAGCCGGGTGAGGCCGCTGACGCCCTTCACGCCCAGGTCGAAGGCGTCCTCGGCGAGGGGCTGGAGGCCGTCGAGCCCGTCGTAGAAGGTGCAGAAGGCCATGATGCCGTTGCCGGGCATGTCCTTGGTCTTGTCGGCGTGGGAGGAGATCCGGGCCTTGGCCTGCTTGCGCTCCGCCGTGGCCGGCGTGTTGTGGTAGGTCTGCGCGAGGACGTGGTTCAGGGGCGCGTGGCCCCGGAAGAGGGTGTCGGCCTCGCGGTTCAGGTCGTCGACGATGCCGGTGTCGGTCGGGCCGAAGCCCTCGGTGGGCCCGGACAGGTTGGTGGAGCAGCGGAGCAGACGGAAGTGCAGGTCGTCGCCGTCGCGCGTGACGGGCGTGAGGTAGATGCCGCTGCGGTGGGCGCTGCCGGGTTTGGTGGATTCGGTCAGGGACTGGAACTCGTGCTCGGCGCGGATGCGCGCGAAGTGGTCGTCGGCGGGGTCGAAGAAGCGGGGGTAGTACGCGCCGACGCCGTGGACGCGCCGGGGCACCCGGCCGAGGCCGGTCTCCGTCCACTTCCCGTCATGGCCCTCCGACAACTCGCGGATGACGAACACCCGCTCAGCGCCCGGCAGTTGGCCGATCCTCGACACATCGCCGCACAGGTGGACGGTCTTCCCCGTGAGGTCCGGCGACGCGCCCGAGGCGAGCTCCTCCGGGGTGATCCGGGTTCCGAAGAAGTCCCCGATCACCCCGGAGGGCGCGACCAGCACGTGGCCCGCGTCCTCGATCCGCGCTTCCGCCTGCCGTGTTGCGCCCATCGGCTACCGTCCCCCGGAAAGAATCTTGACCCCTTTCCCGACGGGACGCCGGGCGCACTCACGCGGTTCCGCAGGTCAGCAGGTCAGCGAGTCAGCGCGCGCTGCCGAGGTCCCGGTCGGCGTCGGAACCCTCCAGCATCAGGGTGGTCTCCTCGATGCGGCGGAAGCGGCCGTCGGCGGCGAGTTCGGCGAAGACGTAGACCTCCATGCGGACGGAGGAGCCGTCGGTCTTGCGGACGTCGACGACGTGCCGGTCCGCGTAGAGGTCGCCCTGGGCGAGCTCCTCGAAGACCTGGACCTCGCCGCCGACCACGATCTCGCGCAGGTGGGCGATGTGCGCGGCGAACTCCGCGCGGTCGGCCCAGCTGCCGTCGGTGCGCTGGCGGTAGTCGGGGGCGAAGTGGCGGTCGAGGGCCTCGTCGAGGGGGAGTCCGGGGGTGAGGAGCAGGTCGGTGAGAGCGGTGGCGATGTCGGTCATGAGAGGTCTCCCCAAGGTCGTACGGAACCGAGAAATGCGTGCGTCGAGCACGCATTCACAGCGTACGACAAACTACGTGCGTTGCGCACGCTAAACTTGGGGGCATGCCGGAAGACGTAGGACACGAGATCGCCGAAGCCCTCGGAACGCTGCTCAAGCGCGGCACCCGCGCCCAGCTCTACGGCCGCCTCACCGAGGGCCTCGGCGAGGCCGTGGACGAGACCACCTACCCCGTCCTCAGCGGCCTCGACCGCACCGGCCCGCGCAGCGCGGCCGACCTCGCGGGCGAGATCGGCCTCGACCGCTCGGGCGTGACCCGCCGGGCCACCCGCCTGGAGGAGGCCGGACTGCTGCGCCGCGAACCCGACCCGCACGACCGCCGGGCCACCCTGCTCGCCCTCACGGAGGACGGACGGCGGGTGGTCGACACCACCCGCCGTCGGCTCGCCTCGCACATCGAGGAGTCGCTGGCCTCCTGGCCACCGGAGGAGGCCCGCAGCTTCGCGCGGCAGCTCCACCGCTTCGTCACCACGGGCCCGTTCTCACAGCACTCGAGGTAGGCGACGCTTCCACCGCCCTCTCGGGCGCCTGTCGCCGCCTCAGCCCGTCCCGTACAGGGCGGCCGCGATGGCGGCCCGCATCTCGGCGGCGCTCGCGTACCGGTCCTGCGGATCCCGCTCCATCGCCCGCATGATGACGGTCTCGTACGCGGCGGGCAGCTCCGGGGTGAGTTCACTCGGCGGCACGATGGCCCCGTCCACCACGCGGGAGAGGATCTCGGGGAAGCTCACTCCCGCGAACGGGAGCTGTCCGGTGCACAGTTCGTAGAAGGTGACCCCGGCCTGATAGATGTCGGTGGCCGCCGTGGGCTCCGCACCGGTGTAGGTCTCCGGGGGCGCGTAGCTGAGCGATCCCATCACGGTCCCCTCCTCGCGCAGGGACACCCCGCCCTGGACGTGGGAGATCCCGAAGTCGAGGATCTTCACCGCACCGTCCGGCGTCAGCATGATGTTGTGGGGCTTGATGTCACAGTGGATCACCCCGGCCCGGTGGGCGGCGTCCAGCCCCGACAGCACGTCGTGGACGGCCTCCGCCGCCTCGTCCGGCGACAGTTTCCCGTCCCTGGCCAGTGCCGAGAGCGACGCCCCCGACACGTACTCCATCACGATGAACCGGCCGTCCTCGCCCTCGCCCACGTCGTAGATCGCGGCCACGTTCGGGTGGTTGAGCGCCGCGACCGCCCGGGCCTCCGTCCAGAAGAACCTCTGCCCGAACGCATCGTCCTCTCTGGGCGGCTTGACCATCTTCACGGCGACCATCCGGCTCAGGAAGCGGTCGAAGGCCAGCTTGACCTCGCCCATGCCGCCCTGGCCGATGAGCGAGACGGTCTCGTAGCGCTTGCCGGTCGCCTCGGGCGCCTGGTGCGCGCCGCCCACCCTCTGCCCGCCGTAGCTCCACCCGCCACCGGGCCGCTGGAACCGGCGCTCCGCCAGCGCCCGCAGGTGCGTGCCCGGGGCGGGGCGCGGTGCGGCCTCGGGGGCGCTGGGCCGGAAGGCCGGGTTGCGGGCGATGACCAGGGCGCCCGAGGTGTCGGTGCCCGTACGGTCCGGGGTCGGCCGGCCCTTCTCCGCCAGGGCCGTCTTGACCTGGGCGTACGCGGTGTCGACGGTGATCTCGGCCTGCCCGCCCGCGATGCCGTGGACGAGCACCCGCAGCAGCTCGCCCGTGAACGCCGTGTACGGCTCGCCGACCGGGGCGAGCGCGGGCAGGTCGTGGCGGGCGGAGCTGATGACCACCGCTCCCGCCGTCGCCACCTGGGCGCGCAGCGCGTCGGCCTCGTCGGCCATCAGCCCGTGGGCCTGCCCGCTGAAGCAGCTGTCGAGGATGACGACCCGGCGCTCCGCCCGCGTCTGGGTGAGGGCGGAGCGCAGCCAGGTGAACGGCATGCACGTCCAGGGCTCGTTCTGCCGGGAGCCGGCGAGCGAGATCGAGTACCGGAGCTCCTCGTCGAGGTGGCCGTGCCCGCCGTAGTAGACGAGCAGGGTGTCGGTGGCCTCGGCGGCGGCCCGGCGGACGGGGTCGATGAGGTCGAAGGTGTGACGGGGGTCGGTGACGACCGTGCAGTGCGACGGGGGAAGGCCCCAGCCGAACTCCGAGGTGAAGAAGCCGGCGAGGCCCGCGAGGTTGTTCCGGACCGCCGGAAGGGGCGGCAGGTGGTCGTAGTAGGCGACCCCGGCCAGCACCACCCGGGAGGCTTCCGGACGAGGCAGCGGCATCCGCCCGCTACTCGCCCTGCGGCGCGAGCCGGCGCGGGCCCCGGTGCGACGACTCGCCGTCCACGCGTATGCGGTACTCCGGCACGCCCGTTCCTCCCCCTCGGTCGCAGCCCACCGCTGGTGTGAACTGACGTGCCGTCATTATGTCTTGTCGTTCCTTGACCGAAACGGATTACGGGTGAAGCGCCGGATGAAGCACCGGATGAAACGCCTGGGCGAGCACCGCGGAAGGCCGTCAGCCGGTCCGGACTCCGACCGCGAGGGTCAGTTCGAGGACCCGGTGCGGCGAGGCGAGATCCGGGAACAGCTCCCGCAGCTGTGTCATCCGGTACCGGACGGTCTGGGGGTGGACGAACAGCGCCGCCGCCACCTCCTCCCGCCTGCCCTGGTGGAGCAGCCACGCCCGCAGCGTCTCCTCCAGCCGCAGCGCGGTCGCGGCGGGCAGCGTCCGCAGCGGTGCGAGGGCGCGGGCGCGCAGGTCCGCGAACGCGTCCGGGTCGGCGCTCAGTACCAGCTCGGGCAGGTGGTCCTCGGTGTCGCGGATCTCGGAGGAGAGGGAGCGCGCACGCAGGGCGCGTGCGTACGAGGCGGACGCGCGCGCCCATGGCCGGGCCGGGCCGACCACGGCGGAGCGGTCGGTCAGCTGGCGCAGGAGGTGTGACCGGTCGGCGTCGCGGTCGGCATCGGGGACGAGCAGCACACCGGTGGCGTCCGGCAGATCGTCGAGCACGAGGGTGCCCGGGTCGAGCGCGCGGTAGGCGGGCCGGGCCTGGGCGGCGGGCAGCAGGACGGCGGTCAGCGAGACCGGGGGCGGCCACCCGGCCCGCTGCGCCGAGGCCAGCAGCACGTCCGTACGCGCGCCGGCGAGGAGCTCGCGGGCCAGGTGTTCCAGGTGGCGCTCGTGGGCCCTGCCCCGGGCGGCCAGTTCGTCGGCGTGGCCCGCGGCGCTCGCGGCGGAGAGCTCGTCGATGTAGGCGAAGGTCAGCTCGGCGAACTTGGCGACCTCGGCGGCGGGCAGACCCGCGGGGACGGCACCCGCCGCCAGGCATCGCCAGGCCACCCGGGCGCCGACGCGGTAGGCGCTGAGCAGGGCGTCCATCGACCGGCCGTCGCGCACCTCGCCGCGGCCCAGGTCGTAGGCCGCGCCACCGGCGTCGCCACCCGTGGCGTTCCCGCTCGCGAGGTCCAGATAGTGCCCCAGGGCGGTGCGGACGGCCCGGCGGATGGTGTCGCCCATACGGCCCGACAGGGCGTTGGCGTACGGAGGGACCTCGTCGATGATCGCCTCGACGACCTCGTCGGCGGTGGCCGCCAGCTCGGCCCGAAGCGCTGTGACCGTCGTCTCGTCCAGGACCAGCTCACTGGCCCTCCGGATTGCATGGCTCACGTTCTTCGTTCCCTTTTGTTCCCTGCGAACAATTCCGCCGACCAGATTCACGTCCTACGGTCAGGACTTTACGCCGCGAGGCGCAGCAAGCTGGAGTCATGACGAGCGCAGCCCTCCGCAGCAGGGCCTGGAAACTGCTGGAGATGGTCACGACGCCGCTGCTGCCGTCGGACTACCTCGACCTGGTCAGCCCCCTGCGGGCGGGCGCCGACCTGCGGGGGCGCATCGAGGCCGTGCACCCCGAGACGGGGGACGCCGCGACGGTCGTGATCAGGCCGGGGCGCGGCTGGCGCGGCCACACGGCCGGCCAGTACGTGCGGGTCGGGGTCGACGTCGACGGGACGCGCCTGTGGCGTGCCTACTCCCTCACCTCACCGACGAACCGCCGCGACGGCCGCATCACGATCACCGTGAAGGCGGTCCCGGACGGCAAGGTCAGCAACCACCTGGTCCGCAGAACTGCTCCGGGCACGCTGATCCAGCTCGACCAGCCGGCCGGTGACTTCGTGCTGCCGCAGGCCAGGCCCGCCAAGGTGCTCTACCTGACGGCCGGCAGCGGCATCACGCCCGTGATGGGCATGCTGCGCGACACCGGGATCGACGACCTCGTCATGGTCCACTGCGCTCCGCGGCCGCAGGACGTGATCTTCCGCGAGGAACTGCACGCGCTGGTCGCGGACGGGAGACTGCGCCTCACCGAGGTGCACACCGAGACCGACGGCAGGCTGGACCTCGCCCGTCTCGGCGAACTCGTGCCCGACTGGGCCGAGCGCGAGACCTGGGCCTGCGGGCCCACGGGCCTGCTCGACGCCGCCGAGGCGCACTGGGCCGAGCACGGCGTCCCCGAGCGCCTGCGCACCGAGCGCTTCCGCCCCGGCACCGTCGTCAGCGGCGACGAGGCCGGGGGCGAGGTCACGTTCAGCACCACCGGCAGGACCGTCGCCGCGGACGGCGCCACGCCGTTGCTGGAGGTCGGCGAGGAGGCCGGCGTACTCATGCCCTCCGGGTGCCGCATGGGCATCTGCTTCGGCTGCGTCACGCCGCTCAAGGCGGGCGCCGTCCGCGACCTGCGCACCGGCGAGATCACCGAGGCCGAGCCCGGCGTCCTCATCCAGACCTGCGTGTCCGCCGCGGCGGGCCCCTGCGACATCGAACGGTAGGCGCACCTTGACCGCCATCGACCCCACCGCCCACCTGACCGCGGAGCAGATCGAGGAGCTCGGCCACGAGCTGGACGCGATCCGCGACGAGGTGATCGCCGCCCGCGGCGAGAAGGACGCCGCCTACATCCGCAAGGTCATCTCGGCGCAGCGCAAGCTGGAGCTGGCCAGCAGGGGCGTGCTGCTGTTCTCGATCTTCCCGCCCGCGTGGCTACTCGGCACCGCCGGCCTGTCCGTGGCGAAGATCATGGACAACATGGAGATCGGCCACAACGTCCTGCACGGCCAGTGGGACTGGATGCGGGACCCGAAGATCCACTCCACCACCTGGGAGTGGGACCACGTCTCACCGTCCGATCAGTGGAAGCACTCGCACAACGAGCTGCACCACACGTACACCAACGTGATCGGCAAGGACAACGACCTCGGCTACGGCATCATGCGCGTCGACGAGGACCAGAAGTGGCTCCCGTTCCACCTCGGCCAGCCGCTGTGGAACCTCGTCAACGCCTGCTTCTTCGAGTACGGCATCGCCGCGTACGACCTGGAGCTCGGCAAGAACCTGCAGAAGCACCGCCGCAAGGACCCGGAGTTCCGCGCGCGGGCCAGGGCCGTGGGCCGCAAGATCCGCAAGCAGGCGCTCAAGGACTACGTGATCCACCCGCTGCTGTCGGGCCCGTCGTTCCTCACCACGCTCGCCGCCACGTTCACCGCCAACCTGGTCCGCAACGTCTGGACCCACTCGGTGATCATGTGCGGGCACTTCCCCGAGGGCGTCCGGGTCTTCGAGCGCCGCTCGATCGAGGGCGAGACGCGCGGCCAGTGGTACCTGCGCCAGATGATGGGTTCGGCGAACATCAGCGGCAGCAGGGCCATGCACTTCATGACCGGCAACCTGTCGCACCAGATCGAGCACCACCTCTTCCCGGACCTGCCGAGCAACCGGTACGCCGAGGTCGCGGTGAAGGTGCGGGCGCTGTTCGAGAAGTACGAGCTGGAGTACGTCACCGGGCCGCTGCCCAAGCAGGTGTTCTCCGCGTGGCGCAAGGTCGTCCGGCTCTCCCTGCCGAACAGGAAGCCCAAGGCCGAGGCGCCCGACCGCGAGCGGGAGCTCGTCGCGGTCTGATCGCAGCGACACAGCCGTCCCTTCGCGAAGGGACGGCTCACACCGAGCCGGTGGTCGGCGAGGCCGAAACCACCTGCGGCGACACGTTCCTGACGGTCCGTCTGCCCGCCTCGAGCCGGGTCCGGACTCCGCCGTCCGGCCGGGTGTCGAGGCGGCCCTGCACCGGGCGCGGATCCGCAACTGGTGGAAGCTCACCGAGATCTGGCACCTTGGCGAGCCCCACGCCGACACGGCCTGACCCCACCTGGAGCTATCCGTGACCACCGCCCCGCCGCCCCGGCTCGTCGATGCCCACCACCACCTGTGGGACCTCGAACAGCGCCCCCAGGCCTGGCTCGACGACCCCGCCCTGACCTCGATCCGCCGCACGTACACCCTCGACGACCTGCGCTCCACCGCCACCCGGGCGGTGGCAGGCCGCCTGCTGCACAGCACGGTGGTCGTGCAGTGCGTACCGGAGGTGGCCGAGACCGAGGACCTGCTCGCGCTCGCCGCGCGGGAGCCGCTGATCGAGGCCGTGGTCGGCTGGGCGGACCTCACCTCCCCCGCGATCGGTGACGAGCTCGACCGGCTGCTCGCCGGACCGGGCGGCGGTCACCTCCGGTCGCTCCGCCACCTGGTGCAGGGTGAGGCAGACCCGGGGTGGCTCCAACGGGCCGACGTCGAACGCGGGTTGGCGGCGGTCGAGGCGCGCGGGCTCGGCTACGACGTGCTCGTCCGCAGCCACCAGCTCGACCAGGCGATCCGGCTGGCCGAACGCTTCCCGGGCCTTCCCCAGGTGCTCGACCACGCGGGCAAGCCCGACCTCACCGGCGGCGAACCGGGCGACTGGGAGGCCCGGTTGCGGCGGCTGGCCGCGCACCCCCAGGTGGTCTGCAAGGTGTCGGGACTGATCACCGAGGCCGACCACGACGCCTGGACCACCGCCGACATCCGCCCGGCCTGGGACGTCCTGGTGAGCGCCTTCGGCGCCGACCGGCTGATGTTCGGCTCGGACTGGCCGGTGGCGAACCTCGCCGGGGGCTGGAACCGCTGGGCCGCCACCGTGGACGAGCTGATCGCCGGCTGCTCCGCCGGCGAGACCTCGGCGATCCTCGCGGACACCGCGACCGCCTTCTACCGCCTCCCCCGCTCCGAGGAGACCCAGGAATCACGATGACGCCGGCCGTCCGCTACCCGGCCGCCCGGACGCTGGACACCGCGCCCTGCGCCCTGCACGCTGCACGCTGCACGCCATCGTCATCGACGCCCGGCCGGTCAGCGGGTGAAGGTGATCTCCGGGTAGGCCGCGGAGGGGCCCGCGAACAGGGTGGTGGGGCGGTGGCGCAGCTGGAGGTCGAAGTAGGCGAGCAGGTAGGCGCGTTGGGCGGCGATGGCGTGGGGGCCGTCGCCGGTGCCGAGGAAGTGGTCGAGGTCCTCGGTGGGCCAGGCGATGACGGGTTGGGCCTGGGGGACGAGCAGTTCGAGGTCGCTGTAGGACAGGTGCCCGGAGTTTTCGAGGTTCAACTGCCGCCGCCAGCCGGTGAGTCGGGGCCACAGCGCGTTCCACATGGCGTCGCGGGCGGGGCTGGCCCAGGCGGAGCTCATCAGCAGGAGGGGGCGGTCCAGGCCCTCGGTGGCGACCGTGCCGAAGACCGGGCCGTCGAGGGTGGCGCCGGCCCGGACGCGGGGGTCGTCGTGCATGGTCTGGAGGGTGGTGGCGCCGCCCATGGAGTGGCCGAACATGCCGACGGTGGTGAGGTCGAGGGCGGCCGCCAACCCGCAGGGGACGGGCCGGTGTTCGGCGTCGGGGTCGGGGTCCGTGCCGGTGGCGAGGGCGGTGAGGCGGTCCAGGAGGAAGCGGGTGTCGGCGGTGCGGACGGCGACGACCTCGGCGTCGGTCATCGCGTGGACGGCGGCGGTGTTGCGGACCTCCAGGCGCCCGTCGGGGAACTCGACCTCCCCGGCGTCGAAGGTGTGGTCGAGGGTGACGACGACGAAGCCGTGGCTGGCGAGTTCCTCGACGAGGGTGGTGTCGAAGGAGCGGTCGCCGCGTGAGCCGTGCGAGTAGAGGATCACGGGGTGGCGGGTGCGGTGGTCGGCGGGGGCGTCTTCGTGGCCCTCGGTGAGGGGCCAGGCGAGGCGGCCGGTGGGGATGTGGAAGTAGTCGGACTCCAGGTGCGCCTGTTCGGCGGGGCTCAGCCAGGGGGCCGCCGGGTGGCCGGCGGTGTCGGTGGCGGGGTACCAGAGCTGGACCTTCAGTTCGCGGGCGCGGGGCGTCGGGGCCCAGGGGTCGGGGCGGGCGCCGTCGACCAGGTGGATCGTGGTGGTGCCGATGGGGTGGTGCCCGGTGGGCGCGGGCAGGGTCAGGTGGATCCGCGTGTCGACCGAGGCGACGGCGGGGGTTTCGGCGATCGGCGGTGCGGTGGCGATCAGGGCGGCGAGCGGGGCGGCGAGCAGAACCGTACGGCGACGCATCGGGGGTGCACCTCTCAACAAGTCGGGAGGTTCCACCGTGCCCCGCTCACGCCCGCCGACGCGTCGGCCCACGGCCCGAAAACCCGGCGCGCGGCTACGACCCCGGGCATAGGCCCGCAGTCGCTCAGCCGTCCCGCTCCCGGGTGTTCTCGACCACCAGCCGCCCCATGAGCTCGTACCTGCGCGGGCTGCGCGCCCGCATCCACAGCGCGAACCCGACGCCGCCGAGGAGGACGGCGCCGACGATCCACGGGATCAGCCGGAAGAACAGCGTCTTGGAGGCCGGACCGGCCGCCGTGTCCAGGTTCGTCACCAGCAGCACGATCGCCGCGATCATGCCCAGCCCACCGAGCAGCGGGGCGGTGAACGTGCGGAACCAGTGCCGGGTTTCGGGGTGGTGGCGGCGGAAGTAGGCGATCACCGCGAAGGAGCAGAGCGTCTGCACCACCAGCAGCGCCAGCGTGCCGAGGATCGCGGTGAGCGTGAACAGGCTCGCGTACGGGTCCTGCCCGGCGGCCCGGAAGCCGCCGACGACGGCCAGCGCGATCAGGCTCTGGACGCCGGACGCGACGTACGGGGAGCCGTGCCTCGGGTGGGTGCGCCCGAGCGCCGGGAGCAGGAACCCCTCGCGGCCGAGCGCGTACAGGTACCGGGAGGCGCACTGGTGGAAGGCCATCCCGCAGGCGAAGGCACTGGTGCACATCAGCCACTGGAACGCGGCCACCGCCCAGGGGCCGAGGAGCCGCCGCGCGGGGTCGAGGAAGAGGTCGAGCGGGCTTGCCCCGGCCGCGACGTCGACGGCCCCGGTGCCGTTGCCGGCCACCACCATCCAGGCCACGAAGGTGTAGAGCACGCCGAGCCCGACCACCACCGCCAGCGTCGCCCGGGGGATGATCCGCTTGGGGTTGCGGGACTCCTCCCCGTACATCGCCGTCGACTCGAAGCCGATCCACGACCAGAAGCAGGCGAACAGCCCCACCCCCGCGTTGACCCCGGAGAACGCCCCGGCCGGGTTCAGCGAGTCCACCCGCAGGCCCCCGCCACCGCCGCCGTGCGCCAGCACCGCGCCGCCCCACAGCAGCAGCATCAGCACCTCACCGACCAGGGCCACCCCGAGGACCTTGGCGGCCACCTCCAGGTCGAAGTACGACAGCAGCGCCGTGACCGCCAGCATCGCCAGGGCGAAGACCTCCCACGGCCGGTCCACCCCGAACTGCGACCGGGCGGTCTGCTGGGCGAAGTACGCGAAGATCCCCACCACCGAGGCCTCGAACACCACGTACGCGAGCACCGCGAGCAGCCCCGAGGCCATCCCGGCCACCCGGCCCAGGCCGTACGAGACGAAGCCGTAGAACGCCCCGGCCGTGGTGATGTGCCGGGCCATCGCCACGTACCCGACGGTGAAGACCGTCAGCACCAGGGTGACGAACACGAAGCCCGCCGGAGCGTGCAGACCCGTGCCGGCGCCGATGACCACCGGCAGGTTGCCCGTCATCGCGGTGATCGGCGCGGCGGTGGCCAGGGCCATGAACACGACCCCGACCAGGCCCACGGACCCGGCCTTCAGGGAGTGCGTCGCCCGGGGCGCCCCCTCGACGGTGGTGGACTGCTCGAGCATCGTCGGCTCCCCTCGGTCGCGTCTCCGCCCGCGCGGAGTCGGCCCAGTCTGGGCTCCGCCGCCGCCGTCGAGCCGGAAACCCGTGCGCCGCGGGCCTTCACGGAGTTGACGCCCCGTCGACCGCCGCGCCCCGCGGACGAGCGGAAGCGTCACCCCGGCGCCCCTGCCGGGCCCTCACCCCCTCGTGGGCGCCGACGCGCGCGGACGCCGGATCATGGCTCCGTACGAGCCAGGTCGGCGACGCGGCGGAGGATGCATCGATCGCCGAGGGGCTGTCCAACGCGGAGATCGGCGCGCGCCTCCACCTGGGGACGGGGACGGTGAAGGACCACGTCAGCGCGATCCTGACCAAACTGCGGGTGGGCGGGAGGGTCCAGGCCGCACTGCTCGCCCAGCGGGCCGGGCTGCTGGGCGAACAGGAGTCGTAGCCCGCGACGGTCAACCGGACGGTGTGTCGGCCGGCATGGGCTCCCGGCGGGAGCCGGGCTTGCCGCGCAGTACGTGGGCGATGGCCAGCGACCCGCCGCCGTGCAGCAGGATGCTGCCGAGCACGACGACGACCATCGCGTCCAGCGCGCTGTTGGCGGCCGGCCCGTCCGGCAGGGCGTTGAAGGCCAGCAGGCCGAACACGATCGAGGTGGTGCCGCGCGGCCCGAGCGCGGCGACCATGAGCCGTTCGCGCCGGCCGAGCCGGGAGCCGACCAGGGACAGCAGGACGGGCCCCATGCGCAGCACGGTGAGCGCCGCCGCGCACAGGACCAGCACCGACCAGTCGAGGCCGACGACGAAGGTGAGCACCACCGCGTTGCCGAAGAAGAACCACATGACCATGGTCATGAGGGCGCTGGTGTCCTCGATCAGCTGGAACTCGGAGCCGCCGGTCTCCGGTCGAGCCGTCACGACGCTGCCGTGGCGCTGCGGTGCCTGCCGGACGTACCGGAAGGCGACACCGGCGACGAACGAGGCGACGAAGCCGTTGCCGTGCATCGCCGTCGTCGAGGTGTAGACGAGCAGCGGGACGACCAGGACGGTGATCCGCCCGGACTGGGCGGTCATCCAGTTCGCGCGCTGAGCGAGGTTCATCAGCCAGGCGAGCAGGGCCCCGATCAGGGCGCCGGCCACCAGCGCCTTCACCGCGAACGGCACGGTGGTGGCCAGGGCCTCCAGCGGGGTGCGCTTCTCGGTCGTCGAGCCGGCCAGCACCAGGGCGAACAGGAAGAGCGGGGAGACGATGCCGTCGTTGTAGCCGCTCTCCACGTTGAGCACGCTGCGCACCCGGACCGGGATGCGCCGGTCGCGGACCACGATCTCGGCCGGGGCGAAGTCCGTCGGGATGATCACGCAGGCGATCAGCAGCAGAGCGGCGACCGGCAGGTCGGGCAGCAGCATCCCGCCGAGCAGGACCGTCGCGCCGAGGCTCAGCGGCATGGCGACCAGCAGCACCCGGGCCGCCGCGCCGGGGTCGCGGCCGAACAGTCGGCCCCCGCGCAGTTCGGTGGCGTCCACGAACAGGAGGACGGCCAGGATGATCTCCGCCACGCGCTGGGCGATGTCGGAGTTCAGGGCGACGGCGAACTCACTGTGGGTGAACAGGCCCGTGACGACGCCCGCGAGCACCAGCACCAGCGGGGCGCGCACGTGCCGGCGCTCCAGCCGTCCGGCGACGAGCGACCAGCCCGCCGCCACCGCGGTGATCACGATCAGAACTGGGATCAGCAAGGAACTTCCGCTTCCGGACGACCACAACGGCAACAGAGGACACCCTGGCGCCGCGCTGCGCGATGGGGTGTCCACGGGTCTTCAGTAGATGCCGCGCACCAGCCGGGCGGGCGCAGGCCGACGGCCCGCCACCGCGTGTCGCGGCCGGCCGTCCCGACCATTCCACCGTGCCGTCCGTACGGGGTCACTCCCCCGATCGTCGGGAACTCCCCCGCCAGGTGGCCGGAGCCGCCGCCGGGCCGCCGCCTCGGCGCGCCGAAGCCTTAGGGTCGGCCGTGACGAGCCCGCAGCGAGGGGACGGGGGACGGAACGGAGCGAAGGCGAGGCGGGACGGATGGACACGGAGGCGAAGGGCCGGGCGCGGGCCCTGTGGACGCGGGCGCCCGCGCCCGTCGTGGACGGCGCCGGCGGGGGCCGACCGGCCGACCGGCCGGGGTGGCGCCGAAGCCCGCCGGATGGTCCGCACCGCCCGGCGGCGGCGAGGTTGGGGCCATGACGCAGATCGATCCCGCCCAGGCCCCGCCGCATGCACCCGCTCCGCCCAGGCCCGACGACGACGCCGCACCGGCGGAGCCCCGGTCCATCGGTCGGCTGGTGGGCGTGGATCTGGCCCGCGCGCTGGCCGTGTTCGGCATGTTCGCCGCATCCGTGCGGCGCCGGCTCGCCGCGCTCGGCGTAGGCGCTGATCGCCTTCGGGTCCGGCGTGCCGTACCCGCTGACCCGGGTCATCGGCCCGCTCGGCGACGACACCACCTCCGTCGCACCGCTGCTCTGCTTCATCGCCGGCGCCGACCTGTTCGCCGCGCTCTGGTCCCGCTTCTTCCGGGGCGGGCCGCTGGAGTACCTCGTCCACCTCGCCACCGGGCTTGCCGGGCGGCGCACCCACTCGAACACCACGTGATCTCCGCAGAAGCCTCGCACCGGACCGGTGTCGTGGGCGGGGCTGACCTGCGTAGTCTCCGAGGATCGCCCGTCACGGCGGGCGAGCACCTACGGAAGATCGCATGAGCTACTGCACCCACTGCCAACGGCATCTCAACGGCGCACTGTCCTGCCCCGGCTGCGGGCGGCCACCGGAGGCGCTCCCCCCGCAGGAACCCGGACGCCCGGACGCGGGCCTGCCCACTGCGGCTCCCACGCCCCAGCGGGCCCGGCGGCGGACGCCCCGGCGGCGCGGCGCCCGGCTCTCCCTGGTGGCGGCCGGTGTGACGGTGGGCGCCCTGGCCGTCGCGGTGGTGGCCGTCGGCCAGGGCGACGGCGCGACGGCTCCGCTCCCCTCGGAAACCCCGTCGACGACCCTGCCGTCCACCGTGCGGCCCGCGAGCGCTCCCCCGACGAAGGCCGCACCCAACCCGGCGAGCCCCACGGCGCTGCCCTCCACCACCGGCCCCCGCCCCAGCGCGTCCAGGACGACCGCCACCCCGTCCCGCCCGGCCGCCCCGACCGACCCGGCCGCGCCCCAGACCCCGCCGCCCGCCACGGCCACACCGACCCGGCCCTCGCCGGGCCCGGCCACCCCCACGGCGACGGCCACGCCGGGCTGCAAGCAGTTCATCGTCTGGTGCGTCTGACCCTCCTGACCTTGGCCCAACCCCTCTGCCCCGCAGGACAGTTCGCACACTCTTGACTCGCTCCCGGGAACAATGGGAGCGTTCACATCCATGACCGAGCTGTCGAGCGCCCCGCCTCTCGCAACCGTTCCGACCACCCCCTCCATACGGGCGTTCAGCCCGGCCGCGGTGGTGGCCTCCTGCGCCGGATTCGTCCTCATCGGGGCACTCCAAGCGCTGTACGGGCCGGCCGTCCCCGCGTTCCGGAGCGACTTCCACCTCTCCCCGACGGCCGCGGGTCTCGGCCTGAGCGCCCATTTCGTCGGCGGTGTCGCCGGCGTGCTCCTCTTCGACCGACTGTTCGGACGCCTCGGCAACCGTCTGCTCCTCGGCGCCTCCTACCTGCTGATGGCGGCGGGCGCCGCGGGCTTCGCCCTGGCGCCGAACTGGCCGCTCGCCCTGGCCATGGCGCTGCTCGCGGGCCTCGGCTTCGGCGGCATCGACTACGGCCTCAACCAGCTCTTCGCCACCGGGTTCGGCCACCGCTCGGCGGCCATGCTGAACATCCTCAACGCCCACTTCGGCATCGGCGCGATCCTCGGCCCGGCCGTCGTGGGAGCGGTCGGCGCCGATCACTACCCCGCGGTCTTCCTCGCCTTCGCCGCCGCCGACCTGCCACTGCTGCTGTGCCTGCGCGGCGTCCGCGACCGTACGGAGCCGCCGGCCGATCGCAGCGGTACGGCCGGGAACGCGCTCGGCCGCAGCCTGGGCTCGGTGCTGGCCGTCTTCGTCGCCCTGTACGTCCTGCACGTCGGCGTCGAGGCGGGGGTCGGCGGCTGGGAGCCCACTCACCTGGAGACGGTCGGCTACGGCGCCGGGATCGCCGCGACCGCCACCTCCGCGTACTGGCTGATGCTGACCGTCGGCCGCTTCCTGGTGGTCCCGATCGCGCTGCGCCACTCCGCGGAGTCGATCATCGCGGTGTCCTGCGCGGGAATGACGGCCTGTCTTGCGCTGGCGGCCGTCCCGGGCTTCGCTCCGTACGCCTATGCGGGAGTCGGGCTGTTCATCGCGCCGGTCTTCCCCACCGGGCTGCCCTGGCTCCACCGGGCGGCATCTGGGCCCGTCTTGTCGATCAGCCCGGATCAGGCCGCGTCGTTGGGGTGCGTGCATCGGCGGTGCCGAGGAGGGAGCCCATGCGGAGCATTGGCGACTGACGAGAAGCCGTCGAGGTGCGTGCCCCGGCGTCGCGGCCCCGGGAAGATCGGCAAGACGGGCCCCAAGGCCCGCCGGGCCGGCGCCCTGGTGATCGCCGCCTCCATGGTGGGCGGTGTCGTGGCGGGGCCGGCCCTCGGCGCGGGCATCGACTCGCTGGGCGTGCGCTCCGTCCCGCTGGTACTCGGCGCCGTCTCCGCGCTGTGCCTGGCCGCCACGCTCTGGCTCGTCCGCGCCACCCGGCCGCCCCGGCAGGAGCGCTGACGACGCATGGAAGGGCCCCGGCCGACGGACGGCCGGGGCCCTCCCGTGCTGTCAGTGCTGGAGGGTCAGCAGACCCGGGCGGTACGGCAGCCGGTCGTAGGGGTCGGTGGCCGTCGGGTTCTTGCCCTGGTAGAGGAACTGCAGGTGGCAGGGGTCGACGGTCATCGTCTGGTCGGGGTTGTCGCGGACGAGGTCGCCGTGGCTGATGTCGTTCGTCCAGGCGGCGCCGCTGTTGGCCTTTCCGGCGAAGGGGTTGCTCTCGGTGGCGGCCTGCGGGGTCCAGGGGCCGTTGAGGCTGGTGGCGGTGAAGGAGCGGAAGTAGCGCTGCTCGCCGGCGCCGCGGGCCTCGACGATCATCAGGTACTGGTTGCGGCCCTGGACCTTGTAGACCTGCGGGGCCTCGAAGAGGTTCTTCACCGAGTCGGTCATGACGGTGGTGTAGGAGGAGCCGAAGTTGCCGGGGAAGTTGCCGATGGGCATGCTCGCCCGGTAGATGCTGCCGTTGTCACCGGCGAAGAACAGGTACATGTTCTGGTCGTCGCCGATCAGGGTCTGGTCGATCGGGCCGGTGCCGGAGTTCGGGATGCTGCCGGTGAACAGCGGCTGCGGGGCCGACCAGCCGTTGGGGTTGGTCGGGTCGTTCGAGGTGCGGTAGACGAAGGGCGAAGCACCCCACTGATAGGACAGCACCCAGATGTTCTTGGGCGCGAAGTAGAACAGCGTGGGCGCCACCGCCCTCTCGTTCATGCCGGTCTGGGGGGCCGAGGCCATGTCCGACCAGTTGGTGAACGGGGCGAAGGCCATCGAGCCGTACCCGGACCCGGTCACGTTCGACGCGTACACCAGGTGCTTGCCCTTGTACGTGACGGTGGTGAAGTCCTTCAGCGAGGCCCACCCCTGCGCGGGCTCGGCCAGCGCGCCCGAGGAGGACCAGCGGTACGTCGAGGGCAGGGCGCAGTCCCCGCTCGGCGGGGCCGAGGGCCCGGTCAGGCCCGTCCACTTCTGGTTGCTGCCGCCGGACCAGCAGGTGTACAGCTGGACCTTGGTGCCGTTGGCGGTGCCCGCGCCGACGGCGTCGAGGCAGAGCCCGGACCGGACGCCGGAGATCGAGCCGTCGGCGTCGAGGTTCCACTGCTGGTCGGCGCTGTTGTCGCAGTCCCCGATGACCACGGCCGTGCCGTTGGCGGTGCCCTTGCCCCTGGGCGCAAGGCACTTCTTGCCGTAGACCGTCAGCTGCTTGCCGGAGGTGTACGTCCAGCGCTGGTTGCTTCCGCCGTTGCACTGCCAGAGCTGCGCCTGGGTGTCGTTGGCGGTGGAGAAGCCGTCGATGTCGAGGCAGCGCCCGGAGGCGGCTCCCTTGATCTCCCCGGTGCCGCCGCCTCCGCCGGCCCCGCCCGATCCGGTGCCGGAGGCGGCCTTGAGGGCGTTCATGACGGCGGTGTAGGCGGGCTTGGGCTTTCCGTCGCGGTCGAACAGCAGGGGGTTCTCCCCGCCGCGCCAGGAGTCGCTGTCGCGGATGCCCCAGACACTGATGCCGGTGCACCGGGCGACGGACAGGCAGGCGTTGACGGCGTCGGCGTACGCGGGGGCGGGCGCCTGGGCGATGTCGAGCTCGGTGAGCTGGACGTCGACGCCGAGCGCCGCGAAGTTGGCGAGCGTGGTCCGGAAGCTGGACGGCGCCCCGCCGGCGCCGAAGTGGCTCTGGAAGCCGACGCAGTCGATGGGCACGCCACGGGACTTGAAGTCCTTGACCATGTTGAAGACGCCCTGGGTCTTGGCGTCCGACCAGTTCTCGATGTTGTAGTCGTTGTAGCAGAGCTTGGCCGAGGGGTCGACGCTGCGGGCGGTGCGGAACGCCTCCTCGATGAAACCGTCGCCGAGCACGTTCTGGAACACCGACTCGCGGTGGCGGCCGCTGCCGCCGTCGGCGAACGCCTCGTTGACCACGTCCCAGGCGTAGATCTTGCCCTTGTAGTGGGACATCTCCTGACTGATGTGGTTGTCCATCACGCCGCGCAGGGTGTTCGCGTCGCCGATCGACTTGACCCAGTCGGGCAGTTGGGAGTGCCAGACCAGGGTGTGGCCGCGCATGCGCTGGTTGTGCGCGGAGGCGTGGTCGACGATCGCGTCGGCCGGGCCGAAGGTGAACCTGCCGCGGGACGGCTCGACGGCGTCCCACTTCATCTCGTTCTCCGGGGTGATCGTGTTGAACTCCCGGTCGAGGATGCCGGAGTACGTCGAGTCGCCGAGCCGGCCGGCGGCCACGGCGGTGCCGAAGTACCGGCCGGAGGGCGTCGCCTGCGTGCCCAGGGCGGCGTCGGCGAGGTCGGGCAGGAGTGCCACGACACCGGCCACCAGCGCGGCGGCCGTCGTTCCTATCGCCACCACGCGGCGGCGCCGGCTGAGCCGGTGCAGGCCCTTCACGACTCGCCCCGGAGGCCGCCGTCGTCCACGCCGGGCGGGGGTTCGTGGGTGTGTCGCGTCATGGGAGCGCCTTTCATCGGGGATCTGCCTCATCGGGGGGCGCCTCCCCCGCCGGCCCGTCGGGCGGGCGGTGGGAGGAGCACCCACATGGGAGGCTCCCGAACGCGCGGCGGCGTAACGGAAAACCGGAGGGTCACCCCCGTGAGGTACCTCGCAGGAGAAAAGCGTTACGCCAGGGCCCGCTGCGTGGTCGGGCCCGTCAGGCGCCGTCAGGCCCACGCCCCGCGCACGAGGAAGGACGCCTGGTCGGCGAAGGCCCGGGTGCCGTTGTCGCCGTCGAGCCAGACGCCGCCGTCGCGGTGGTGCAGGGCCGATCCGGGGTAGTTGTGCGCGTGCAGGGTCACCGACCCGGCGACCGAACCGGGCTGCGGGCAGAAGGTCGCGTCCTTGCGGAAGAGCTCGCTGCCGTCGTCCGCGCTCAGCCGTAGCCGCAGCTCGCGGTGGCGCAGGTAACGGCCGTCCGCCGCGCGGAAGGTGACGCACCGGGCGTCGGCCAGGCCGCCGACGACCGTGAAG
Source organism: Kitasatospora sp. NPDC051170 (assembly GCF_044455705.1). Taxonomy (NCBI): domain Bacteria; kingdom Bacillati; phylum Actinomycetota; class Actinomycetes; order Kitasatosporales; family Streptomycetaceae; genus Kitasatospora; species Kitasatospora sp. NPDC051170. Next base: position 785,739 of record NZ_JBITFA010000001.1, read on the forward strand.
GTCGCCCGCTGCCGCGTCTGCGCGCCGGCGGACGCGTCGACCCGGCCGAGCGTCGCGAAGTCGTCGGCGTACGTGAGGTACAGCGCGGGATCCTCCACGGACTCCAGCGACCGCGGGCCCGGCGGAACCACGGCCGCGGCGGCGGGCGCGGCCGGGGACGGGGACGGGCTCACCCGGGGCGCGGCGGTGGGGGCTGCGGTGGGGGCTGCCGTGACGGCGGGTGCCCGGGGCGCCGGTTCGGGCCAGACCGCGTAGGTGGCCGTCGCGCCGGTGACCAGCACCGCGCCGGCGGCGAGGGACAGCAGCGGATGGGCGGTCACGGCGGAGAGCTTGGCCGCCAGCGAGCCGTGCAGGCTTCCTCCGCCCGCCGCGACGGAGGCCGCCCCGGCGGCGCTCAGGGCCGTGCCCGGCAGCAGGCCCTTGGCCACCAGCGCGGCGAGGAGCCCGACGGGGACGGCGAGCGGCGCGACGCGCAGGAGCAGCAGTTCGGCCGGGATCCGTTCGGCCGGCGTCGGCGCGCAGGCCGGGCAGTCGCGGGTGTGCCGGGCGATCCGCTTGCGCCACACCGAGGCGGGCGTTCCGTCCCAGCCGGTCACCGTCTCGTCCAGCCGTGGACAGCGCGGGTCGGCGTTCAGTGCGGAGACGATCGTCCGGCTCAGGTCCAGCTGCTCGCGCATGCGTTGCAGGCGCACGCCGACGTGGGCGGCCGTGAGCCCCGTCGCGGCGGCGAGGTCGTCGCGGCTCAGCGATCCGGCGCCCTCCTGCCACCACAGCGACAGCAGCACCCGGTGGTCCGGGTCGAGCCAGCGGCCGGCCTCGACGACCTGACGGCGTTCGTCCGACACGTGCAGCCGCAGGATCGCCGTGTCCTGGGGCTCGGCGCCGGCGTCCGGGATGCGGTGCGCCTCGTCGATGACCACGGTCCGGTCGGCGAAGACGCTCAACCGGTGCCGGTGCGTACTGATCTGGCGCAGCGCGATCGACACCAGCCAGGAGCGGAAGCTCTCCGGCGAGCGCAGGGCGGGCAGGTCGCGCACCACGCGCAGCAGGGTCTCCTGGACGACGTCGTCGACGTCCGCGTGTCCGCTCAGCGCCCGCCCGACGATGTTGTAGAGCAGCGGCAGGTGCGCGGCGATCAGCTCCTCGCGCGCCCGTTCGTCACCGGCCTGCGCCGCGACCACCAGACCTGCGTGATCGGCGTCCATGGGTCCCTCCCCATCTCCCTCGGGGGGAGCGGTCCTTCGAGTACGAGCGCCACACCCTAGCGTCGGCGGGAGTGTGCGACCAAAGGACGCCGGGTCAGCCCGCCGGCAGCCGGGTCGGGTCCGCCATGATGCGGCGGACCGTCGTCAGCGCCGCGCCCAGCAGCGGCCCGCGCCGGCCGAGGGCGGACGGGCGCAGCGCCTCCGGGGCCCAGGGCCGTACGGTGACCCGGGCCGCCAGCTCGGCGCGTACGGCGGGGAGCAGCCAGTCGGCGAGTTCGGCGTAGGCGCCGCCGAGGACGAGGCCGTCCGGGTCGACGAGTTCCACGGCGGAGGCGAGGGCGAGGCCCAGGGCCTGCCCGGCGCGGTCCAGCGCGGCCAGGGTGGGCGGATGCCCGGCGGCGGCCCGTTCGGCCAGCAGGGCGACGGGGTCGGCCGGGCCCGCCGTGCCGTCGAGGGGGGCGAGTCCGGCCTCGCGCAGGACGGCCGCCTCGCCCGCGTACTGCTCCAGGCAGCCGCGGGAGCCGCAGGGGCAGTCGACGCCCTCGGGCTGGATGGGGATGTGGCCGAGTTCGCCGGCGAAGCCGCGGGCGCCCCGGAAGAGCCGGCCGTCTATGACCAGGGCGGAGCCGATGCCGGTCTCGGCGGAGACGTGGACGAAGGTCTCCAGGGCCGGTTCCGTGCTCCAGCACTCGGCCAGCGCCCCGAGGTTGGCCTCGTTCTCGGGTTCGGGCACGGTGTCCGCGTCGGGCCAGTGGTCGGCGAGCCTGACGCCGTGCCAGCCCAGGTTGGGCGCGCGTTCGACGACGGCGCCGGGCCCGTTCGGCACCACCCCGGGCACGGCCAGGACGCGGCCCTCGACGCGCAGTCCGAGGGCGGAGGCCTCCGCCTCCGCCTCGGCCGCCAGCGCGGCGACCTCGGCCAGGACCTGCCCGACGGGCCGGCCCGCGTTGGCCCGTTCCACCCGGCGCCAGACCTGCGGCTCGCCGCGCAGGTCCACCACGCAGGCGCCGAGGTGGGTGACGCCGATCTCCAGGCCGAGGCCCGCCGGGCCGCTCTCGCTCACGGCCAGCGCCCGTCCGGGCCGGCCGACGCGGCCGCTGGCCGTGGCCGGGGCCTCGGTCAGCGCGCCACGGCCGATCAGCTCGTCGACCAGGGAGGAGACCGCCGCCCTGGTCAGTCCGACGTGTCCGGCGACGTCCGCACGGGAGAGCGGGCTGTGCACACGGACCGCGCCGAGGACGACCGCGAGGTTCTGCCGCCGCATGTCCTGTTGCGACGCCGGTCCACTCGCCGGCGGCCCGTCCGCCCTGCCCACCACTGTCACGTGCCCTCCTACCGGTCCCGGGCCGGTGCGCCCTGCAGGGACCCGGCCCGACGCAGGGTATCCCCGATCAGGGCGAGCGCGTCCTCGTCCCGCTTCACCGGGTCCAGCACCGGGCCCCGGGTCGTCCGCCAGCGGCGGGCGACGGCGTCGGCGGGCTCGCCGGTGAGCAGGGCGGCGGCCTGGGCGGCGGCTCCGAGCGCGACCAGCTCCTCGGCCTCCGGCACCTGGACGGCGCGGCCCGACAGCCGCAGCACGGTCCGCTGCCAGGCGTGCCCGCGGGCGCCGCCGCCGATCAGCAGCAGCGGCTCGTCCCCCGCCGGGTCGGCGCCCGCCGCGCGCAGCACCTCGTCCAGGGCGGCGAGCAGGGCGTGGGCGGCGCCGTCGTAGGCGGCCTGGAGCAGTTGTCCGGGGGTGGTGTCGTGGCGCAGCCCGTGGATCAGGCCGGAGGCGCCCGGGAGGTCGGGTGTCCGCTCGCCGTCCAGGTAGGGCAGGACGACGGCGGTGCCGCCCTCCTCGACCTCCTCGCGGCCCCGGCCGAGCAGCGCGGCGATGCGGTCGACGGCCTGGGTGCAGTTGAGCGTGCAGGCCAGCGGCAGCCAGCCGCCGAGGGCGTCGGCGAAGCCGGCCACGGTGCCACTCGGGTCGGCGGGCCTGATCCGGCTCACCGCGTAGACCGTGCCGGAGGTGCCGAGGCTGAGCACCGGCTGCCCGGGGAGCAGGCCGAGGCCGAGGGCGGCGGCCATGTTGTCGCCGGTGCCGGTGGCCACGGGCGCGCCTTCGCGCAGCGGCGTCCCGGGGCGGACGGTGCCGGCCTGGGCGCCGGGGGGCAGGACCTCGGGCAGCAGGGCCGGGTCGAGGGCGATCCGGGCGAGGAGGCCGCGGTCGTAGCCGTCCGGGCCCCACCAGCCGGTTCCGGAGGCGTCGCCCCGGTCGGTGACGCCCGCGCCGGTCAGCCGTTCGGTGAGGAAGTCGTGGGGCAGGCGGACGGCCGCGACGCGGTCGGCGGCGGCGGGCTCGTGGGCGCGCAGCCAGGCCCACTTGGGGGCGGTGAAGGCGGCGGTGGGCACGCTGCCGGTGCGGCGGGCGAGTTCCTCCGCTCCGATCGCGTCCCTCGACTCGGCGGCCTGGGGCGCCGATCGGACGTCGTTCCAGAGCAGCGCGGGGCGCACGGGCGCCCCGGCCGCGTCCAGGGTGACCAGGCCGTGCTGCTGGCCGGCGATCGAGACGGCGGCCGCGCGGTCCGCCCAGCCGGTGCCCGCCGCGGCCTGTCCGAGCGCGGCCCACCACTGCTCGGGGTCGCTCTCGCGGCCCGCCCCCGGGCTGACGGTGTGCGGGGCGCGGCCGACGCCCAGGACGGCGCCGGTGTCGAGGTCGACGGCGATCGCCTTGGTGGACTGGGTGGAGCTGTCGAAGCCGATCACGACGCGCTGCTCGGGCATGCGTTTCCTCCGGTGGGGTTTCCTCTGGCGTCCCGGCATACTAATTTGTTGAGAGCCCTGACAAACACCCCCTCGGCGAGGAATCCGGAGCCGCACCATGTCCAGCGACAGCCTCACCCCCACCCCCACGCACAAGTTCACCTTCGGTCTGTGGACCGTCGGCTGGCAGGGCCGCGACCCCTTCGGCGACGCGACCCGCCCCGCCCTCGACCCGGTCGAGACCGTGCAGCGCCTCGCCGGCCTCGGCGCCTACGGCGTCACCTTCCACGACGACGACCTGATCCCCTTCGGCGCGGACGAGGCCACCCGCGAGCAGACCGTCAAGCGCTTCCGCGCCGCCCTGGACACCGCCGGGCTGGCCGTCCCGATGGCCACCACCAACCTCTTCACCCACCCGGTCTTCAAGGACGGCGCCTTTACCGCCAACGACCGCGACGTACGGCGCTACGCGCTGCGCAAGACCATCCGCAACATCGACCTGGCCGCCGAACTCGGCGCCTCGGTCTACGTCGCCTGGGGCGGGCGCGAGGGCGCCGAGTCCGGCGCGGCCAAGGACGTGCGCACCGCGCTCGACCGGCTGAAGGAGGCGTTCGACCTGCTGGGCGAGTACGTCGAACAGCAGGGCTACGACCTGCGGTTCGCGATCGAGCCCAAGCCCAACGAGCCCCGCGGCGACATCCTGCTGCCCACGGTCGGCCACGCCCTGGCGTTCATCAACGCCCTGGAGCGGCCCGAGCGCGTCGGCCTCAACCCCGAGGTCGGCCACGAGCAGATGGCCGGGCTCAACTTCCCGCACGGCATCGCCCAGGCCCTGTGGCACGGCAAGCTGTTCCACATCGACCTCAACGGCCAGTCCGGCATCAAGTACGACCAGGACTTCCGCTTCGGCGCGGGCGACCTGCGCCAGGCGTTCTGGCTGGTCGACCTGCTGGAGTCGGCCGGCTACGACGGCCCGAAGCACTTCGACTTCAAGCCGCCGCGCACCGAGGACTTCGACGGCGTCTGGGCCTCGGCGGCCGGCTGCATGCGCAACTACCTGCTGCTGGCCGAGCGTTCCCGCGCCTTCCGCGCCGACCCCGAGGTCCAAACCGCCCTCGCCGCCTCCCGGCTGCCCGAACTCGCCCTCCCCACGGCCGAGGACGGCCTGGCCGGGCTGCTCGCGGACCGGGCCGCCTTCGAGGAGTTCGAGGTCGACACGGCCGCCGCGCGCGGCATGGCCTTCGAGCAGCTGGACCAGCTGGCCCTGGAGCACCTCCTCGGCGCCCGCTGACCCCGACCACCCCGACCACCCGCGAGCCGGGCCGTGCGATCCGCACGGCCCGGCTCGCTGCTGTGCGCCAAGCGCTTCGACGATTCCACGTCCCCCTCGCTCAACTCACCGTGATCACAGGTGATTTGATGGCCGTGTGGTGCCACGGGTTCCTTTCGAAGCGCTTCGACAATATGCTCTTCGTCGGGAGAACGGGAGCTCGATTCGAGCAGCCGCCGCCCCGCTGCGCCGTCGCCGACCTTCGCTCCTACGCCCGACCGCTCCCACCGGAACCGACAGAAGGAAGCAGAGCGATGGTGACACTCGCCGATGTGGCCAGGCACGCCGGCGTCTCGTCCAGCACGGTCAGCTACGCCCTCAGCGGCAAACGCCCCATCTCCGACGAGACCAGGACCCGCATCGAACGGGCCATCACCCACCTCGGCTACCACCCCCACGCCGGCGCCCGCGCCCTGGCCGGCAAACGCTCGCACATCATCGCCCTGGTCGTACCGCTCCACCCCCAGGTGCACGTCCCCACCATGATGGAGATCGCCATCGCCGTCACCGTCGCGGCCCGCGAACACGGCTACGACGTCCTGCTCCTCACCAACGACGAAGGGCCCGAGGGGGTCCGCCGCGTCGCCGCCACCGGCCTCGCCGACGGCGTCATCCTCATGGACGTCCGCCTCGACGACGACCGCATCCCCGTCCTACGCGCCCAGGACATCCCCGCCGCCCTCATCGGCCTGCCCGACGACCCCACCGGACTCTCCTGCGTCGACCACGACTTCGCCACCGCCGGCGCCCTGTGCGCCGACCACCTCGCCGACCTCGGCCACCACCACATCGCCTTCATCGGCTACAGCACCGCCACCTACCGCCGCCACGCCGGCTACGCCGAACGCACCCTCAACGGCTTCCGCACCCGCGCCCAAGCACGCGGCCTGCGCTTCCTCCACCGCCCCTGCGAAGGCACCTACGAGAGCACCGCCGGCACCCTCGCCCGCATCCTCGCCGACCGCCCCGACACCACCGCCTTCGTCGTGCAGAACGAGGCCGCGATCGGCCCGCTGCTCAGCCTGCTGCGCGCCAGCGGACGCACCGTACCGGAAGACGCCTCCGTCATCGCCATCTGCCCCGACCCCCTCGCCGAACAACACTCCCCCCGCCTCACCTCCGTCACCAGCCCCCAAAAAGACCTCGGACACGTCGCCGTCGAACAGGTCATGGCGAGGATCACCGCCCGCGCCGCAGGCAAGGACCCGCAGGAGCAACTCCTCCTGATGCCACCGCAGCTGCGGCTCCGCGAGAGCACCGCCCAGGCACCGCACCACAGTTGACACCACGTAGCTGACCACCGTCTGATCGCCCCAGCTACCGCCCCCGGCAGCCGGGCCCCCTCACGTCCCGAGGTTCCCCATGGCCCTGCTGCCCCCGCGCGTCCTGTTCGGCGCCGCCTACTACCACGAGTACCAGCCGTACGAGCGGCTCAAGGAAGACCTCGACCTCATGACGCAGGCGAGGTTCACCGTCATCCGGGTCGGCGAGTCGGTCTGGTCCACCTGGGAGCCCGAGAACGGCGAGTTCGACCTCGAATGGCTCACCCCCGTTCTCGACGGCGCCTACGAGCGCGGCATCTCCGTCCTGCTGGGCACCCCGACGTACGCCGTGCCGCCGTGGCTGGCCCGGCAGTACCCGGAGATCGTCACCGAGCAGTCCACCGGCCGGCCGATGGGCTGGGGCGCCCGCCAGGAGGCCGACTTCTCCCACCCCGCCTTCCGCTACCACGCCGAGCGCGTCAGTCGGCGGATCCTCGCCCGCCACGCCTCCCACCCCGCCGTCATCGGCTTCCAGGTGGACAACGAACCGGGCCTGCGCCTGCCGCACAACGAGGGCGTGTTCCAGCGCTTCACCGACCACCTGCGGCACACCTACGGGGACGTGGAGACCCTCAACCGGGAGTGGGGCCTGGTCTACTGGTCGCACCGGCTCTCCACCTGGGCCGACCTGTGGAGGCCCGACCACAACCAGCAGCCCCAGTACGACGTCGCCTGGCGGGCGTTCCAGGCCCGCCAGACCACCGAGTTCGTCGCCTGGCAGGCCGCGATCACCCGTGAGTACGCCCGGCCCGACCAGTTCGTCACCACCTGCCTCGCCTACAACCACCCCGCGCTGGAGGACGACGAGGCCACCGACGCCCTGGACGTCACCGCGGGCAACCCGTACTACGACATGCAGGACGCCCTCGCGCTGCCCGACCCCACACCCGAGGACCACGAGCAGCGGTGGAAGACCACCGGCGTCTGGGCGCTGTACCAGAGCGCCGACCGGCTCTTCTCCTCCCGCCAGGAACCGTTCCTGGTCACCGAGACCAACGCCCAGGCCATCAGCGGCACTTCGGAGAACCAGCCCGCCTTCGACGGCCAGTGGCGCCAGGCCGCCTGGGCGCTGGTCTCGCGCGGCGCCCGGATGATCGAGTACTGGCACTGGCACACCCTGAACTTCGGCACCGAGACGTACTGGGGCGGCATCCTGCCGCACAGCGGCAAGCCGGGCCGGGTTTACGCCGAACTCGCCCGCCTGGGAGCCGAGTTCGAGAAGGCCGGGGCCCTGGTCGCCGGGCTCGACCCGGACGCCGACATCGCCATGGTCTACTCCATGCCCAGCAAGTGGCTGATGCAGAAGTACCCGCCCTTCGCCAGGCCGGACGGCAGCGCCGACCCGACCTCCTACCACCGCATCTTCGACGCGTTCTACCGCGGCGCCTTCGAGGCCGGACTCCAGGTGCGCATCCTCCACTCCCGCCAACTGCTGGGAAGCGACCAGGGCTTGACCCCGCAGGAGGCCGCGCGGCGCCATCCGGTGCTGGTCGCGCCCGGGCTCTACCTCGCCGAGGACGCGCTGCTGGACCGGCTCGCCGACTACGCCGAGGCCGGCGGCCACCTCGTACTCGGCCCCCGCACCGGCTACGCCGACCACGAGGCCCGGGCCCGCCACGAGAGCGCGCCGCCACGCCTGACGGCCGCGGCGGGCGCCTGGTACGACGAGTTCAGCAACCTGCCCGCGGACCTCCCGCTGCGCGCCGTGCCCGGCAGTCCGCTGGCCCTTCCGCCGGGCGCGACCGCGACCCGCTGGGTGGAGGGCCTCAACGCGACCGACGCCACCGTGCTGGCCGGGTACGACCACCCGCACTTCGGCCGCTGGTCCGCGGCCACCACCCGCGCCCACGGCCAGGGCCGGGTGACCTGCGTCGGCACCGTCCCCGGACGCGACCTGGCCCGGGCGCTCGCCGCCTGGCTGGCGCCCGACCCCGTCGGCGGCTGGCGCGACCTGCCCGTCTCCGTCACCGCCACCACCGGGGCGGCCCCGGACGGACGCCGCGTCCACGTGGTGCACAACTGGAGCTGGCAGCCCGCCCGCGCCCAGGCCCCGGTGGCCCTGACCGACGTGCTGGGCGGCGCCTCGGTGCCGGCCGGCGGGGCGGTCACCCTCGGCGCCTGGGACGTCCGGGTCTTCGTGGCCGACTGAGCGGGGGAACAGGAGGAGGGGTGGCGGCGCCCCGCCGGGCCCGCCACCCCTCCCCACCTCACCGTCTCTCCCGACGGCCACTGTTCCGCTGTTCGGCTACTCCGCTGTTCGGCTACTCGGCCACTCCGCTATTCCGCCGAGAAGCGGTACACCGTCCGCGACCGGTACTTCTCCCCCGGCCGGAGCACGGTGGACGGGTAGTCGGGCCGGTTGGGCGAGTCCGGGAAGTGCTGGGTCTCCAGCGCGACGCCCGCGTACGCGGTGTACCCGTGGCCGGAGGGGCCGGTCACCGCGCCGTCGAAGTGGTTCCCGGTGTAGACCTGGATCCCCGGCTCCGTGGTGAGGCACTCGACCTGGCGCCCGCTCTCCGGGTGGCTCAGCACCGCGGCCCGCCGGAACCCGGAGCCGTCGAGCACCCAGGTGTGGTCGAAGCCGAATCCGGCCGCGCGCAGCTGGGGGTGCACCACCCCGGTGATGCAGGCCCCGATCCTGCGGGCCCGGCGCAGGTCGAACGGCGTACCGGCGACGGGCTCGACCGGGCCGAGCGGTATCAGCCCCTCGTCCACCGGGAGGTACCCGGCCGCCTCGACGCGCAGTTCGTGGTCGAGCACCGATCCGCGGCCCTCGCCCGCCAGGTTGAAGTACGCGTGGTTGGTGAGGTTGACGACCGTCGGGGCGTCGGTGGCCGCCTGGTAGGTGATCGAGAGCTCACCGTGGGCGTCGAGCAGGTACGTCACCTCGGCGGTGACGGTCCCTGGGAACCCCTGGTCCCCGGCGGGGCTGCGCAGCCGGAACCGGACGCCGACCCGCCCGTCCGCCCGGACCGGGACTCCGTCCCAGAGCCGGGTGGCGAAGCCGTCCGGGCCGCCGTGCAGGAGGTGGCCGCCGCGCTGGGTGGCCAGCCGGTGCGTCACGCCGTCGAGGGGCAGCACGCCGCCGGCGATCCGGTTGGCGTAGCGGCCGACGGTCGCCCCGAAGTACGACGCCTCGCCGAACAGGTCCTCGAGATCGGCCCCGCCGAGGACGACGTTGGCCCGCCGGCCGGTGCGGTCCGGCACGGTCACGGCCTGGAGGCGGGCGCCCAGACTGAGCACCTCCGCCGTCACCCCGGTGCGGGAGCCGAACGTCCAGCGGGTGACGCGCCGGCCGTCCGACATGGCCGCGGCGTCCTCCTGGGCCGCCATCAGGTCGCCTGGGGAGACGAGGAGGTCTGCGGGCACGGGCTGGTCTCCGATCGACGATTCCAGGAAGAGGGATGCTGCGAGGGGCGCCGACAGGGGCGCGGCCGACGGTGGTGAAACGGCGCGACGCCCGCCGGGCCGGCGGGCGTCGTCGTTTCCGGATGCGGAACTCACAGCCCCTGGGCCAGCCGGTGGTACGCCTGGTTCCAGCGCAGTTCCTTGGTGAACTGGCGGATCCTGGTGTCGTCGTCGATCACCAGCAGCTCCACCGCCAGCATCTCGGCGAGGTCGTCGAGCTCCTCGGTGCCGACCGCGGCGGAGAGCACGGTGTGGTGCGGCCCGCCGGCCGTCAGCCATGCCTCGGTGGAGGTGTGGAAGTCCGGGCGAGGCTTCCACACGGCCCGGGCGACGGGCAGGTTGGGCAGGTCCGCCGGCGCCGTGACCAGGTCCACCTCGTTGGCGACCAGCCGGAAGCGGTCGCCCAGGTCGGCGAGTCCGACGACGACGGCGGGGCCGGGCTCGGCGTCGAAGACCAGCCGGACCGGGTCCTCCCGCCCGCCGATGGACAGCGGGTGGATCTCGCAGGAGGGGGTGCCGGCGGCGATGCTCGGGCAGACCTCCAGCATGTGCGCGCCGAGGATCAGCTCGCGGCCGAACTCCAGGTGGTACGTGTAGTCCTCCATGAAGGAGGTGCCGCCGGCCAGCCCCGCGGAGGTCACCTTGAGGGTGCGCAGCAGCGTGGCGGTCTTCCAGTCGCCCTCGCCGCCGAAGCCGTAGCCGTCGGCCATCAGCCGCTGCACGGCGAGGCCGGGCAGCTGCCGGAGCCCGCCGAGGTCCTCGAAGTTGGAGGTGAACGCCTTGAAGCCGCCCTGCTCCAGGAAGCCGCGCAGGCCGAGCTCGATGCGCGCCGCGTAGCGCAGCGACTCGTGGCGCTCGCCGCCGGCGCGCAGTTCGGGGGCGAGGCGGTAGACCTCCTCGTACTCCTTGACCAGTGCGGTGACCTCGCCATCCTCGGCGGCGTCCACGGCGGCGACCAGGTCGTTGACGCCGTAGGTGTTGACGGAGACGCCGAAGCGGCGCTGGGCCTCGACCTTGTCGCCCTCGGTGACGGCGACGTCGCGCATGTTGTCGCCGAAGCGGGCGAGCTTGAGGCTGCGCAGTTCGGCGCGGCCGGAGGCGGCGCGGGCCCAGGTGCCGATCCTGGCGGACACGGCCGGGTCGCTGACGTGTCCGGCGACGGTCTTGCGGGCGACGCCGAGGCGGGACTGGATGTAGCCGAACTCGCGGTCGCCGTGGGCGGCCTGGTTCAGGTTCATGAAGTCCATGTCGATGGAGGCCCAGGGCAGTTCGACGTTGGCCTGGGTGTGCAGGTGCAGCAGCGGCTTCTGCAGGGCGTCGAGGCCCGCGATCCACATCTTGGCCGGGGAGAAGGTGTGCATCCAGGCGATCAGGCCGATGCAGTCGTCCGCGGAGTTGGCCTCCAGGGCGATCCGGCGGATGGCGCTCGCGTCGGTGAGGACGGGCTTCCAGGCGATCTCCACCGGGACGGCGGCGTCGCGGTTCAGGGCCTCGGCTATGCGCTGGGACTGCTCGGCGACCTGGCGCAGCGTCTCCTCGCCGTACAGGCCCTGGCTGCCGGTCAGGAACCAGACCTGGCGGCCTTCGAGTGGCTTGGTCATGGGGTGGCTCCTCACCGGGCCTGGGGCTGGCCGTAGACGTTCTGGTAACGGAAGTTGAGACTGTCGATGTCCGCCTGCGCGATCGGCAGGGGTTCGCCGAGCTGGCGGGAGAGGTGGACGGTGCGGGCCACGTCCTCGCACATCACGGCCGCCTTGACGGCCGCCTTGGCGTCCTTGCCGACGGTGAAGACACCGTGGTTCTGCATCAGGACGGCGGGCGAGCGGTGGCCCTTGAGGGTGTCCACGATGCCGCGGCCGATCGAGTCGTCGCCGATCAGGGCGAACGGGCCGACGGGGATCTCGGCGCCGAACTCGTCGGCCATCGCGGTGAGTACGCAGGGCACGGCCTCGCCGCGGGCGGCCCAGGCGCAGGCGAAGGTGGAGTGGGTGTGCACCACGCCGCCGACCTCGGGCATGTGGCGGTAGACGTAGGCGTGGGCGGCCGTGTCGGAGGAGGGCGCGTGCTCGCCCTCGACGACGTTGCCGTCGAGGTCGCAGACGATCATGTTCGCGGGTGCCAGCTCGTCGTAGGAGACGCCGCTGGGCTTGATGACCAGGAGGTCCTCGCCGGGGACGCGGGCGGAGACGTTGCCGGCGGTCCAGACCACCAGGTTGTAGCGGACCAGTTCCCCGTGGAGGTCGCTGACCTGGCGGCGGATGAGGTCGATGGTCGCGTTCACAGGGCCTCGCTCGACGTCGTGGGGGTGGCCGGGGCGGTGAGGGTGGTCAGCGCGGCGTTGCGGATGTCGCGCAGACGGTGCAGGAGCTTGTCGGCGCCGAGGCCGAAGTGGTCGTGCAGGGCGCGGTACTCGGCGAAGAGCCGGTCGTACGTGTCGGCGTTCGCCTCGTCCGGCCGGTAGGCCCCCTGCTGCACCCGGCCCATGGCGGCGGCCGCGGTCCGTACGTCCGGGTGCGCCCCGGCCGCGACGGCGGCGTGGATCGCCGAGCCGAGCGCCGGGCCCTGCTCGGACTCGGCGAGCGAGACCGGGCGGCGCAGCACGTCGGCGTAGATCTGCATCAGCAGGGCGTTCTTCTTGAGGCCGCCGGTGACGATGAACTCGGTGACGGGGACGCCGCCCTGCTCCAGGGCCTCGACGATGACGCGGGTGCCGAAGGCGGTGGCCTCCAGCAGGGCGCGGTAGATCTCCTCGGGGCGGGTGGAGAGGGTGAGGCCGACGATCACGCCGGAGAGGTGGTGGTCGACCAGGGTGGAACGGTTGCCGTTCATCCAGTCGAGGGCCACCAGGCCGTGGGCGCCCACGGGTTGGCCGGCGATCTTGCGGGTGAGCAGCCGGTGCAGGTCCTCGCCGTTGGCCTCGGCCTCGGCCAGGTACTCGGCGGGCACGCCCTGGCGCAGCCACCAGGCGAAGATGTCGCCGACGGCGCTCTGGCCGGCCTCGTAGCCGTAGGAGCCGGTCACGATGCCGTCCTCGACCACGCCGCAGATGCCGGGGACGTCGGCGAGGGTGGCGCCGTTGACGACGTGACAGGTGGAGGTGCCCATGATGGCCAGGAGCCGGCCGTCCTCGACGGCGCGGGCGGCGGGGGCGGCCACGTGCGCGTCGACGTTGCCGGCGGCGACGGCGATGCCCTCGGGCAGGCCCGTCCACCGCGCCGCCTCCGCGGTCAGTCCGCCGACCCGGGAGCCGAGCGGGGAGAGCGGGTGCTCCAGCCGGGTGCGGGCGAAGTCGGCGAAGTCCGGGTGGAGCGCGGCGAGATAGTCCTCGCTCGGGTAACTCCCGTCCTGGAAGACGCCCTTGTAGCCGGCGGTGCAGGTGTTGCGGCTCTCGGCGCCGGTGAGCTGCCAGACGATCCAGTCGGCGGCCTCGATCCAGCGCTCGCACGCGGCGTAGACGGCCGGGTCCTCCTCCAGCACCTGGAGCGCCTTGGCGTACTGCCACTCGGCGGAGATCCTGCCGCCGTAGCGGGAGATCCACTTCTCGCCGCGGGCGTGGGCCAGGGCGTTGATCCGGTCCGCCTGGGGCTGCGCGGAGTGGTGCTTCCAGAGCTTGGGCCAGGCGTGCGGGCGGGCGGCCCAGGCGTCCGTCTCGGCCAGCGGGGTGCCGTCCGCGAGCGCGGGCAGGACGGTGCAGGCGGTGAAGTCGGTGGCGATGCCGATGACCTGGGCGGGGTCGACGCCGGCGGCGGCGAGGGCGGCCGGGACGGCGGTGCGCAGCACCTCGCGCCAGTCCTCGGGGTGCTGGAGCGCCCAGTCGGGGGGCAACACGGCGCCGGTGCCGGGCAGTTCGCGCTCGATGACGGCGTGCGGGTACTCGTGGACGGCGGTGCCCAGCTCCTCGCCGTCCCGGACCCTGACCACGACGGCCCGGCCGGAGAGGGTGCCGAAGTCGACGCCGACGACGTATCGGTCCGCGTCGGGGGCGGGGGTCACGGTCACTGGCTCATCCTTCGTACGGGGGCCTGCGTTGTCGCCTGGCGCCGGTGCGCTCGCAAACCGGGGGGCGGAGTGCACCGGCGCCAGTGTTCGTTCCGCTCCCTCTCCCTCGTGAAGGGCAGAACGGCTGGCCGCCGGCCGGGCACAGAAGCGGGGAATGCGTGGCCCGGCCGGCGGAGCGGGAGGAGCGTTCTCGTTCACGCTCAGGTTGATTGTTAGCGCTCACAATGCTGCTGTCAAGGGAAGCGGCACAGGCCGGAGAAGCCCAGGAACCAGCTGGTGGGGGGCGCCGGCGGCGGCGCCCCGACGGCTCAGCGCCGGGCGGCGGGGCCCACGCTGCGGCGCAGCACCATCTCGGCGGAGATCTGCGCCTGCGTGGGCGGGTGCGCCACGCCGTCCAGCTCCTCCACGAGCAGCTCCAGGGCCCTCCGGCCGAGCTCGCCGAAGTCCTGCCGCACCGTGGTCAGCGGCGGGATGAAGTACGCGGCCTCCGGGATGTCGTCGAACCCGACCACGCTGATGTCCCCCGGCACCGACCGGCCCGCCTCGTGGAAGGCGCGCAGCAGGCCGAGGGCCATGTGGTCGTTGGCGCAGAACACGGCGCTCACGTCACCGAGTTCGGCGATCCGAAGGCCCGCCTGGTAACCGGAACGGGCGCTCCAGTCACCGCGCTCCACCTCCGGCGCGATGGCCCCGGCCGCCTCCAGGGTGCTTCGCCAGCCCTCCTCCCGGTCCCGGCTCTCCAGCCAGTTGGCCGGGCCCGCCACGTGGTGGACCGTACGGTGCCCGAGGTCGAGCAGATGTCTGGTGGCCGCCTCCGCCCCGGTGCGGTTGTCCACCGACACCACGGGCACCTGGCTCTGCGTCCCCGAACCGACCGCGACCAGCGGCACCGAGCTCGACAGCCGGGCCACCGCGCTGACGGCGGAGGTCTGCGGCGCGATCACCACGACCCCCTCCACGCCCTGGTCGCGCAGCCGGTCGACGGCCTCCTGGATCGAACGGCCGTCCAGCGAACGCAGACTGGTCACGCTCACGAAGTACCCGGCGCTGCGCGCGGCCTGCTCTATCCCCTCCAGCATCGAGGCCGGGCCGTACAGGGTGGAGTCGAAACTGACCACCCCGAGCGTCTGCGAGCGCCGCGTGACCAGCGCGCGGGCCGCGGAGTTGGGCCGGTAGTCCAGCTCCCGTATGGCCGCCAGCACCCGGTCCCGGGTGTCGGGCCGTACGTGCGGGGCGCCGTTGAGCACCCGGGAAACCGTCTGGTGGGACACTCCCGCCAGTTTCGCCACGTCCGCCATCACGGGCTGGCGCTGTTCCGTCCCGGCACCCTCGGTTCCCACTCGCAGTCCCCTCGTCGATTGTGGACCACAGTACGCGACCAGGTCCAGGCCAATCCGTCACCCTCGGTAGAACCGGCGGCCCCTCTTCATATCAGCCCCGTCAACGCCCGACACGCTCCGATATCGCCAAGTCGCCTCCCCCACCTCATCCACCCCGGCCCTTGCCCCACCCACACCCCGTCGCCCCAGCCACCCCGACGCCCTGCCCGCCCTGCCCAGCGCACGGCGGCCGACTCGCGCCGCCTGGAGCCACGGACCACACGGAGTGCCGCCAATCCTTGGCGGTGCGTCACACGCCGACAAAACCCGGCGCCGCACTCCATCAACCTTGCCCCCTCGACGCGACCACCCAGCCCCTGCCCGCCCCCGCCGAGGCAGCGGCTCCCCCACCACCCCGGCCCGCACACCCCGCACGGGGAGACCACCGCCCGCACCGAGCGGCTCACCGAGCCGCCCAGCCCCCACCTCTGATCGCCCCGGCTGCGCAGGAAGTCGGCATGGTCGACTTCCCGCGCAGCCGGGGACGGGCGGTCCCGGCGCGACGGCAACCCACCAACCCCGACCACCCCGGCCAGATCAAACAGCTCGCCCGGTGGGCACGCGGCAGCCGGCGCCCACCCACAAACCCGGCACCCCACTCCACCCACCACGATCCATCAGCACAACCACCCCACTGCACAGGAAGTCGGCGCAGTCGACTTCCTGCGCAACCGGGGACGGACGGTCCCGGCGCGACGGCAACCCACCAACCCCGACCACCCCGGCCAGATCAAAACAGCTCGCCCCCCACGGGCGCCCAGCGGCCGGCGCCCACCCACAAACCCGGCACCCCACTGCACAGGAAGTCGGCATCGTCGACTTCCTGCGCAGCCAGGGACGGGCGGTCCCGGCGCAACGGCAACCCACCACCCACCTCACCCACTCTGGCAGGGCGACCTCCACCCTGACCAAACAGCTCGCCCCCGGTGGGCGCCCGGCGGCCGGCGCCCACCCACCAACCCCGCGCCCTACTGCACAGTAAGTCGGCATGATCGACTTCCTGCGCAACCGGGGACGGGCGGCTCCGGCGCGACGGCAACTCGCCAACCCCGACCACCCCGGCCGGATCAAAACAGCTCGCCCCCCACGGGCGCCCAGCGGCCGGTGCACACCCACAAACCCGGCGCCCCACTCCACCCACCACAATCCGTCAACACAACCGCCCCGCCCCGGACCGACGCTGCGCAGGAAGTCGGCGTGGTCGACTTCCTGTGCAGCCGGGGGCGGGCGGTCCCGGCGCGACGGCAGCTCGCCAACCTCGATCACCTGGGCAGAGGGACCTCGGCCCTGATCAAACGGTTCGCCGGGCCGCGCGGCGGCGGCTGGTGTGCACCGCGGGTCAAGCCAGGCTGCCGCAGAGCCTTGACAGTGCGTCACCCCACTGACCTTGATCCACCAGCGCATCCGCCCCACTGCACAGGAAGTCGGCGTGGTCGACTTCCTGTGCAGCGGGGGGCGGGCGGTTCCGACGGGACGGCGGCTCTCCGCACACCTCGCCGACCGCGGGCGCCCCGACGTCGACCAGGTGGTCGGCCGGATCCCGCTCACCCTCCAACGGCAACCTCGCACCCATCCCCCTCGCACCCCCGTCGGCGGCCCGACTCCCAGCCGCCGCGTGCCCCCTGGCGGGCACGCGGCGGCTGGTGCGCGCCGACGAACCCGGCGTCGCGCTCCACCGCCCTTGATCCGTCGCAGCGACCACCCCGCTGCACAGGAAGTCGACCACACCGACTTCCTGCGCAGCCGGACGCAGCAGCCGAGGGCGGGCGGCGGACCGGCCCGGGGGCGGCGGTGAAGGGGGCCTCCGCCCGGATCGAGCGGGGCTCCGATCCGTGTCCGGCGGGCGGCGGGGGTGGGCCTTGGGTCGCACGGGTTGTCGCCGAGTCTTGACAGTGCGTCACGGGCCGAGAAACCTGGTGCCGTACTCGAGGGACGCGAGGGGCGCGACATGCCATGGAATGACGAGAGCGGGAACCACCGGGGCTTCCCGTCGGCGGTGCTGGCGGACGGCAGTGAGCCGGCGCCGTTGCCGGACGGGCGTACCACCTGGTGGCTCTACAACGGGGCGGACGGCCCGCGGGCCACGGCGGTGCGTGGTGGGTGCGGTTGCGGCTGGCGGGGTGAGCGGCTGCACGTGCTGGACTTCGGTGACGACCACGCGACCGAGGCGGTGGGTAAGGCCGTCGGGCCGTTCGCGGACTGGGAGGCGCACGTCGACCTGGCCGAGGGTGTGGTGCCGCGTGAGGTCGAGGAGCTGGTCGCGGCGCTGGTGGACCGGATCTGCGACCTGACGGACGGCAGGCCGTACGCCGCCGCCCGTGCGGCCGCCCGGTTCGAGCGGGCCGCGGCTTCGACCGCACTGCTGGCCGGCCGCAAGGCCCGCAGCAGCATGATGACCTGGGAGTACATCGGCCGCGCCTTCGGCTGCGGGCCGGAGGAGGCGCTGAATCGGTTCGGCGAGACGCTGCACGACGTCGACCAGGGCGATGAGGCGTAGGTAACCGTCCCACCGGAACCACCCGCCCGCCCCGCTGCGCAGGAAGTCGACCACGCCGACTTCCTGCGCAGCGGGGCGGTCAGGGGTGGCGCGGCCGCGCCGGCCGGCGCTTCGGGACGGGGATTCACTCTTTCGTGGTCACTCGTTCGGATCCACTTGCCCGGTTCATCTCAACGCTGCCAGAGTCGCCCCGATCCTGATGGCACGCGGGGTGGACGGGGTGGACGACATGGCACGGGAGAACCGCCCGGAGGAGCAGGCGGTCCTGGTCGCGGCAGGGCTGGTGGACGTGGCCGTGGAGGCGTTGGGCGCGGCGGTCGGCGGTCTGCGCGGGCTGCTCGGGCGGGCGGACAAGCGGGACTTGGCCACGGACGTCCAGCACGACCTGGCCGCCCGGGGCCGGCTGGCGCTGGACCGGTACGCGACGCTTCCGCCGGCCCATCTGGAGGTGCTGGCCCAGCAGGTGAAGGACCGCAGGGCGGGCGACCGTTGACCGTGGCGGCCACCGACAGGTACGAGCAGGCCGCGTTCAAGGCCAGGGTCGATCGGGTGCTGGGCCGCTTCGTGGCCGAGGAGGCCGATCGGCTCGCCGCCATCGACGAGGACCTGGGCCCGCTGGCGGAGCGCGTCGAGGCGGCGGTCGGCAGCGGGAAGCGGCTGCGCTCGGCGTTCTGCTACTGGGGCTGGCGAGCCGCCGGGCAGCCGGACAGTGAGGCGCTGGTGCGCGCCGCCGCCTCGCTGGAGCTGGTGCACGCGGCGGCGGTGGTGCACGACGACCTGATCGACGACAGCCCGCTGCGCCACGGCCGGCCGACCACGCACATCGCGCTGCGTACGGCGCTGGGAGCCCGCCCCGACGCGGACGGCGCCGCCCGCGCGCTGGCCATGCTGGTGGGCGATCTGCTGATGGCACTGGCCGGGCAGCTGTTCGCGGACTGCGGCCTCCCGGCCGCCTACCTGAGCCGGGCCAGGCCCCTCTGGGGGCAGCTGGCCCGGGAGTTGATCGCCGGGGAGTGCCTGGAGATCCTGCGCACCGGCGCCGCGCCCGACACCGGATCCTCCCTCCAGGTGATCCGCTACAAGACCGCCAAGTACACGGTGGAGCAGCCGCTGCTGCTCGGCGGCGTGCTGGCCGGGGCCGGCGAGGGGCTGCGCGCGGGGCTCTCCACGTACGGGCTGCCGCTCGGCGAGGCGTTCCAGCTCCGGGACGATCTGCTCGGACTGTTCGGCGACCCGTCCCGTACCGGGAAGGCCAATCTGGACGACCTGCGCGCCAACCGCCCGACCGCCCTGCTCGCGGAGACCTGGCGGCTCGCCGACCATGCCGAACGCGAGTGCCTGCAACGGCTGTTGGGCCGGGCGGACCTGGACGGGGACGGCCTGGAGACGGTCCGCGGGCTGATGCGGCGACTGCGCGCGCCCGAGCGGATCGAGCAGATGATCACGGCCCGCGTGGAGCAGGCCGCCGACGCCCTCGACCAGCTGAACCTGCCCCCGAGGGCCGCCGAGGCCCTGACGACGCTGGCCCGATCCGCGACCACCCGCCACCACTGAGCACCCCCACCACTCACCCCCACCACTGAGCACCCCCCACCACTCACCGACCGCCACCACTGACCGAGAGGGACCTCATGCGCTACACCGAGGAGTCGATGGACGCGCTGCGGGAGGTCGGCGACGAGCTGGCCGACGCCACCGTGGCCGAGCTCTTCGAACGAGGGGAGGTCGGGAAGTTCAACAACCTGATGCGGCACGTCTCGGCCTCCGGCGCGCCGCTCCCGGACGGCCTGCCGGAGGTGGCCCGGGAGTACCTGGCGGTCACCAGCACCCCGCCGGACTGGGTGGACTGGTCGCTGATGGAGAAGGCCCGGCTGTTCTTCATCGACAACAACGTGCACATCTCCACGGCGCTCTCCTTCGCCGCGATGCCCGCCTGCTACCTGGTGCCGCACGTCGCCAAACTACTCACCACCACCCACTCGTTGAAGTACCCGTCGAAGCGCATGGCGGAGACCGGGCAGTTCACGGTCTACCTGATGCAGCCCGGCGCCTTCGAGGCCGGCAGCCGGTTCATCCCGGCCGCGCAGAAGGTACGCCTGCTGCACGCCTCGATCCGGCACCACCTGCGGCGCGACGACCGCTGGGACGTGGAGACGCTGGGGGTGCCGATCTGCCAGGAGGACATGATCGGCGGGCAGATGTTCTTCTCCATGCTGGTCCTGGACAGCCTGCACCGCCTCGGCATCCACATGAGCGCCGAGGGCGCGGAGGCGTACCTGTACGCCTGGCAGGTGGTCGGCGCGATGCTCGGGGTGGACCAGTCCGCCGTACCGCGGACCCTGGACGAGGCACGGGAGTTCCTGGACCTCTACATGCTCCGGTTCATGGGCCCCTCGGAGGAGGGCGCCCAGCTGACCCGCCAGCTGATCGACCTCTACGAGGAGGTCGTGCCCGGCACCTTCTTCGACCCGATCGTCTCCTCCCTGATCCGCTACCTGGTCGGCGACACCGGCGCCGACTGGCTGGACGTCCCGCGCACCGCCTGGGACACCGTGGTCAAGGCGGCGCCCCACCTGCTCGGCGTGCTGGAAACGATCGAGGACCATTCCCCGCTCGGCGCCTGGGCGTTGGACCGCCTCGGCCACCTGACCACCGTCCTCGAACTCTCCTCCCTCACCCGGGGGCGGGTCATGCACTACGCGATCCCCGAGCACCTGAGGAAGGACTACGGCGTCTCCGGCACCGTGCCCTCGACCCGGCGGTGGACCCCGCCTCCCCCGGTCTTCGGGTGACCGGGGTCCTCCCCGCCCCCGCCTGCGGTAGCCCGTGCATGTGAGCATGTGAGCGCTAACATTGCATCGCGAAATCGTGCTACCGTCACCGTCGGAAGCGGTGACCGGGAATTCCCGAAGCGGCTCCGAAACGCCCCCGGCCGCGCATGGACATTGCCGCACCCGGGGCCCCTATCTGGACCCTTCCGGTCATCTGCGAGCCTTTTCCCGCTTTCCCCCTGTCACGGGAAAAGGCCTGACAGTCGCCTTCCCCCCGGCCATGACCGGAAGGGTCCGTATTCCCTCGGAATTCAGCCGGAAATACCGGCCCCCTCGGATCCGCGCCATCGACGCCATCGACGCCGCCACCGCCACCGCCACCACCACCACCACCGCCACCGCCACCGCCACCGAAAGCCTCGTCCCTCGATCACAAGGTGCCCGCTCCCCACCCCCGGGGAAGCGGGCACCTTGCCGTCGTCGTCCGCGCGGAGGGGCGGCCCGTACCACTCCGGGCATGCACACACCGTTTGCCCGATCTTCACGCATTCCTCCCCGAACCACCCTCTTCCACGCCGTTCGCACCCGGGAGGAGCCGCCACCGGAACACCGCGACCCAATGGTGATCCGACGGGCCTTGACGGCGCCCTTGTTAGCGTTAACACTTCATTTCACGCCAGGCCAGAGCTACCGCAACCCCGACGTTCCACAGCGCGAGGGACCGCTCCGGCCGGCCCCGCTCGACCACCCAGCCGCCCAGCCAGGGGCGCACTGCGCCGGTCGCGGAACCATCACCATGGAGGAACTGTGCGGAAGCTTTCAGCGGGCCTCGTCGCGGCGGGCCTGACGCTCTCGTTGGCGGCCTGCGGCCAGAGCGCCAACGGCGTGGGGGACGGCGCCGCCAAGGGCGATGCGAAGGGCGGACTCATCGGCATCGCCATGCCGACCAAGTCGTCGGCGCGCTGGATCGACGACGGCAACAACATGGTCAAGGAATTCCAGGCCAAGGGCTACAAGACCGACCTGCAGTACGGCGACAACGTCGTGGAGAACCAGGTCTCCCAGGTCGAGAACATGATCACCAAGGGCGCCAAGCTGCTGGTGATCGCCGCCATCGACGGCTCCTCCCTCACCAACGTGCTGCAGAAGGCGGCCGACGCCCACATTCCGGTCATCTCCTACGACCGGCTCATCAAGGGCACCCAGAACGTCGACTACTACGCGACCTTCGACAACTACAAGGTCGGTGTCCTCCAGGGCGGCTACATCGTCGACAAGCTCGGCCTCAAGGACGGCAAGGGCCCGTTCAACGTCGAATTGTTCGCCGGCTCGCCGGACGACAACAACGCCACCTTCTTCTTCAACGGCGCGATGAGCGTCCTCAAGCCGTACATCGACCAGAAGAAGCTGGTCGTGCAGAGCGGCCAGACCGAATTCAACCAGGTCGCCACCCTGCGCTGGGACGGCGGCGTCGCCCAGTCCCGCATGGACAACCTGCTCAGCAAGGCGTACACCAACGCGCACGTCGACGCCGTGCTCTCGCCGTACGACGGCATCTCGATCGGCATCATCTCCTCGCTCAAGGGCGTCGGCTACGGCGCCGCCAAGTCCCTGCCCGTCGTCACGGGCCAGGACGCCGAGCTGGCCTCCGTGAAGTCGATCATCGCGGGCGAGCAGACCCAGACCGTCTACAAGGACACCCGCCAACTGGCCAAGGTGGCGGTCCAGATGGGCGACGCGCTGCTGACCGGCGGCAAGCCCGAGACCAACGACACCAGCACGTACAACAACGGCGTGAAGGTCGTCCCGGCGCAGCTGCTCCAGCCGGTGAGCGTCGACAAGGACAACTACCAGAAGATCCTGGTCGACAGCGGCCAGTACACCGCGGACCAGCTCAAGTAGCCTCGCGGGGCCCGTTCGACGGGCCCCGCGCCGAACCGGCGGTGCGGCGTCCGGACGCCGGGCCCGCGACGGCCCCCGACGGCTCCGGCCGCACCGCCCCGAACGATACGGACGCACAACCATGGCTGGACCCGTTCTCGAAATGCGGTCGATCAGCAAGTCGTTCCCCGGCGTCAAGGCCCTCTCCGAGGTGAACCTGGCCGTGGCGGCGGGCGAGGTGCACGCCATCTGCGGCGAGAACGGCGCCGGCAAGTCCACCCTGATGAAGGTGCTCAGCGGGGTCTACCCGCACGGCGCCTACGAGGGCGAGATCCTCTTCGAGGGCGAGCCCTGCCGGTTCAGGGACATCCGGGCCAGCGAGCAGCGCGGCATCGTCATCATCCACCAGGAACTCGCCCTGGTGCCGTACCTGTCCATCGCCGAGAACATCTTCCTCGGCAACGAGCACGCCACCCGCGGCGTCATCAAGTGGCACGAGACGCTCACCCACGCCGGCGAGCTGCTCCGCCAGGTCGGCCTGGACGAGAGCCCGCACACCCGGGTCGCGGACCTCGGTGTGGGCAAGCAGCAGCTGGTCGAGATCGCCAAGGCGCTGGCCAAGAAGGTCAAGCTGCTCATCCTGGACGAGCCGACCGCCGCGCTGAACGACGAGGACAGCCGCAAGCTCCTCGACCTGATCCTGGAACTCAAGGCGCAGGGCATCTCCTGCATCGTCATCTCGCACAAGCTGAACGAGATCGCCCGGGTCGCCGACTCCGTCACCATCCTGCGCGACGGGAAGACCATCGAGACCATCGCGATCGGCCCGGAGGGCATCTCCGAGGACCGGATCATCCGCGGCATGGTCGGCCGCGACCTGGAGCACCGCTACCCCGAGCGGCAGTCCTATGCGGACGGAGGGGCGGAGGTCGGCGAGGTCGCCTTCGAGATCGAGGACTGGACGGTCCGTCACCCGATCGACCAGCAGCGCACCGTGGTGGACGGCGCCTCCCTGACCGTGCGGCGCGGCGAGATCGTCGGCGTGGCCGGGCTCATGGGCGCGGGCCGCACGGAACTCGCGATGAGCGTCTTCGGCCGCTCGTACGGGCGCTGGGCCGGCGGCCGGGTGCTGCTGCACGGGCGCGAGATCCGCACCCGGACGGTGCCGGAGGCGATCGGTCACGGCCTCGCGTACGTCACCGAGGACCGCAAGCAGCTCGGCCTGAACCTCATCGACGACATCAGCCGCAACATCTCGCTGAGCGCGCTCGGCAAGGTCTCCCGGTACGGCCGGGTCGACCGCCACGAGGAGACCAAGGTCGCCGAATCGTTCCGGCGGACGATGAACATCAAGGCGCCGACGGTGTTCACCCGTACCGGCACGCTCAGCGGCGGCAACCAGCAGAAGGTCGTCCTGAGCAAGTGGATCTTCTCCGAGCCGGAGGTGCTGATCCTCGACGAGCCCACCCGGGGCATCGACATCGGCGCCAAGGCGGAGATCTACACCGTCATCGCCGAACTGGCCGCCCAGGGCAAGGCCGTGCTGGTCATCTCGTCCGAACTCCCCGAACTCCTGGGCCTGTGCGACCGGATCTACACCATGGCCGAAGGCCGGATCACCGGCGAGGTCGCCCGTGCCGACGCCACCCAGGAATCCCTCATGCGGCTCATGACCATGAGCGCCGCATCCAGCAACGAGCAGGTGTGAGGCATGGCCCAGACCGAGATCATCCCCGATTTCCCCCAGAAGGGCCTTGAGCCCGATCAGAGCCCGTCCATCGGCTCCGTCCTGGCGCGCGCGCTGCGCGGTAACGTGCGCCAGTACGGCATGCTGGTCGCGCTGGCACTGATCGTGCTGCTGTTCCAGGTCTGGACGGACGGCATCCTCCTCCAGCCCCTCAACATCACCAACCTGATCCAGCAGAACGGCTACATCCTCATCCTGGCGATCGGCATGATGATCGTCATCATCGCCGGGCACATCGACCTCTCGGTCGGCTCACTGGCCGCCTTCGTCGGGGCGGCGGCCGCGGTGATGATGGTCGAGCACCACCTGTCCTGGCCCGTGGCGATGGTCGCGGCGCTGGTGATCGGGGCCCTCGCGGGCGCCTGGCAGGGCTTCTGGATCGCCTACCTCGGCATCCCGTCCTTCATCGTGACCCTGGCGGGCATGCTGCTGTTCCGCGGCGGCACCCAGATCATCCTCCAGGGCCAGTCCGTGGCGCCGTTCCCCAAGGGCTTCCAGAGCATCAGCAGCGGCTTCCTCCCCGAGGTCGGCCCGCACACCAACTACCACAACCTCACCGTGCTGCTCGGCGTCGCGGTGCTGGCCGTCGCGATCGTGCAGGAGCTGCGCGGGCGCCGCCGGACGGCTTCGTACGGGCTGGAGGTGCTCCCGCTCGGGCTGTTCCTCGTCAAGCTCGCCGTGATCGCGGCGGCCGTGCTCGTCTTCACGATGCTGCTGGCCAGCTACCACGGCGTGCCGATCGTGCTGCTGATCCTCGGTGCCCTCCTGGTCGGCTTCGGCTACGTGATGCGCAACTCGATCATCGGCCGCCACACCTACGCCATCGGCGGCAACGAGGCCGCGGCCAAGCTGTCCGGGGTGAAGAGCAAGCGCGTCGTCTTCCTCGCCTTCACCAACATGGGCGTCCTCGCGGCGCTGGCCGGACTGGTCTTCGCCGCACGGCTCAACGCCGGCACCCCGCAGGCAGGCATCAACTTCGAACTCGAGGCCATCGCGGCCGCCTTCATCGGCGGCGCCTCCGCCAGCGGCGGCGTGGGCACCGTCATGGGCGCGATCATCGGCGGCCTGGTCCTGGGCGTGCTGAACAACGGCATGTCGCTGGTCGGCGTCGGCACCGACTACCAGCAGGTCATCAAGGGCCTGGTGCTCCTCGCGGCCGTCGGCTTCGACGTCTACAACAAGCGCCGCGCCGGTTCCTGACCCGGCGGGCGAACAGCACGGGGAGGACGGGCACGGTGCCACGGCGCCGTGCCCGTCCTCCCTTTTCGACGTCCGCTTCGCGAACGGTTCACCGGTCGACCGCATTCCGGGCCCGCACTCCAGGGATCATCACCGATGGGTGGAAGTGATTCACGGAGCGTTCACCCGGGCCCGGAACCCTGGCCTGCCCGCACCCGTCAGACTTGATGACAGTTCAACAAGTCCCCCGGCGGGGAAGGGAGCCGCGATGTCCACGGTCAGGAAGGTGGTCGGCGCCGTCGCCGTCGCCCTCGTGGCCGTCCTGGGCCTCCTGGTGCTGTCCCAGTCCGCCTCCGCCCTCACCCGGGAGGAGCGCTACTCCGGCCGGGTGACCGCGGAGGCGAAGCTCGTCGAGGAGCGGGTGGCCCCCGAGTGCCCTCCCGGCCTCGGCTGGACGCGGCGCGTCCGCGGCGTCGAACTCCCCAGTTCCCTCCAGGAGTTGAGCCTCTCCAGCGCCGACGCCCCCGGCACCGGCGACTCCTCGCCGGCCCGGGCCCCCCGTACGCCGCACACGGCCCTCAGACAGCCCTCGGCGGCGCTGCTCCAGGTGTTCCGCTGCTGATCGGCGCCGACCGCGCCCGTACGCTCACCGGCGGCGGCATCCCGAAGCGGGTGCCCCACCGAGCTCTCCCCCGCAGCCTACGACGGTTCCGGCAGTGATCACCCCTGCCGGCGCCGCGCGCTGCGCTGCCCTGATTCGAGCGAGCGGGCACGGTCCCGAAGTCACCGTTCCGACACGACTTCCGAAGGGCCCGAGGCACCGACATGCAGAGCTTCATCGACCACGCCCGCACCTTCCGCAGCCGCGCCGCCCAGGACGGCCACACCCTCGGGCGCCTGGCCGAGGGCCAGAGCCCGCAGGCGCTGTTCATCACCTGCTCCGACTCCCGCATCATCCCCTCCGCCGTCACCGGCGCCAAGCCCGGGGACCTCTTCGAGATGCGCACCGCCGGCAACATCGTCCCGCCGCACCGCCCGTCCGCCCCGTCGGCCGAGGCCGCGACCATCGAGTACGCGGTCGAGGTCCTCGGCGTCGCCGACATCGTGGTGTGCGGCCACTCCCACTGCGGCGCGGTGGGCGCGGTCGTCCGGGGCGAGGACCTCACCGGGGTGCCCGCGGTGCGCGACTGGCTCGCCGACGGCACGGCGCTGAGCACCGACGGGGAGGCGAGCCACGACCTCGCCACCCCGGTGCAGCGGCACGTCCTGGACCAGCTGGAGAAGCTGCACACCCACCCGAGCGTCGCCCGCCGGGTCCGCGAGGGCCGGCTCGGCCTGCACGGCTGGTTCTACGAGGTGCACACCGGTGCCGTCCTCACCCACCGGCCGGACACCGACGTCTTCCTGCCGCTCTGACCCTGCCGCTCCAACCCTGCCGCCCACTACTCCCGGACTCCCACCGATGAGGGCTCCCATGCGTTTTCCCACACTCAAGTACGACCTGACGGCCTCGTTCGTCGTCTTCCTGGTCGCTCTCCCGCTCTGCGTCGGCGTCGCCGTCGCCTCGGGCGTACCCGCCGAACTCGGCCTGATCACCGGCATCGTCGGCGGCCTGGTCGCCGGCGCGCTCCCCGGCAGCAGCCTCCAGGTCAGCGGCCCCGCCGCCGGCCTGACCGTCCTCGTCGCCGAGACCGTGCAGCGCTTCGGCCTGCCCGCGCTCGGGGTCGTGGTCGTCGCCACCGGACTGCTCCAACTGCTGCTCGGGGCACTGCGCTGGGGCCGCTGGTTCCGCGCGATCTCCGTCGCCGTGGTCGAGGGCATGCTGGCCGGCATCGGCCTGGTGATCATCGCCGGGCAGCTCTACGCGATGGCCGACCGGCCCGCACCCTCCAGCGGGACGGACAAGCTGCTGGGACTTCCCGGTCTGCTGGTCCGCCTCGCCTCCGAACCCGCCGTCCTGTACCCCTTCCTGCTCGGCGCCGGCACCATCGCGGTGATCCTGCTGTGGCAGCGGCTGCCCGCCCGGGTGCGGGTCGTCCCCGGCGCGCTGGTGGCCGTCGCCCTCGCCACGGGCGCGGCCTGGCTGCTCCACCGTCCGGTCAAGAAGGTCGAGGTCAAGGGCCTGCTGGACGCCATCCAGCCGCCCGGCACCGACGTGATGGACCAGCTCACCCCGGCCCTGCTCGTGACGGTCGTGGCCTTCACGCTCGTCGCCTCCGCCGAGAGCCTGTTCAGCGCGGCGGCCGTCGACCGCCTCCACGACGGCCCGCGCACCGACTACGACAAGGAGCTCATGGCCCAGGGCGCGGGCAACGCACTCTGCGGCGCCCTCGGCGCCCTGCCGATGACCGCCGTCATCGTCCGCAGCGCCGCCAACGTCCAGGCCGGCGCCCGGACCAAGGCCTCCCGCGTCCTGCACGGAGTGTGGCTCCTGCTCTTCGCCGCCCTGCTCCCGGCGGCGCTCGGCGTCATCCCCGTCGCGGCCCTGGCCGGGGTGCTGGTGCACGCCGGGTTCAAGCTCCTGCCGCTCAAGCAGCTCCGGCCGCTGTGGCGCGAACACCGGACGGAGGCGCTCGTCCTCGTGGCCACCGCCGTCGCCATCGTCACCGTCAACATGTTCGAGGGCGTGCTGATCGGGCTGGGCCTGTCCGTTGCCAAGACCGCCTGGGAGACCTCCCGCCTGCACGTGGACACCGAGGAGCGGCCCGACGGCCACCTCCGGGTACGGCTGACCGGCAACGCCACCTTCCTCCGGCTGCCCAAGCTCCTGGACGCCCTCGAGGCGACCCCGGCCGACCGCGTCGTGGAACTGGACCTCTCCGGGCTCCGGCACCTCGACCACGCCTGCCAGTCCGCGCTGACCACCTGGACCGAACGCCACAACGCCCGGGCGCCCGAGGACGTCCGCCTGATCCCGGTCGGCGCCGGCCACAGCTGACCGGGCACCACCACCCGGCACCACCGAACGCGCCGCCGCTCCGCCCTCGGAGCGGCGGCGCGTCACCACCGGAGTTTCCGGCAGCAGCACGGGCACCCCCCTTGCGACGCAAGGGGGGTGCCGACGGGAGCCGCCGGGGTCAGCTCAGCGGGACGTCGAGGCGGGCCCGGCGGTGGCTGAAGGTGGCGATGGAGTGGGGGCCGTGGTAGTCGCCGAGGCCGGACTCACCGACTCCGCCGAAGGGCAGGTCGGGTACCCGCAGGTGGGCCATGGGCAGGCCGAATCCGATGCCTCCGGAGGAGGTCTCGGCGACGAGGCGGGTGCGCGTGGTCTCGCTCTCGGTGAAGCCGTACAGGGCCAGGGGCTTGTCGCGGTCGTTGATGAAGGCGATGGCCTCGTCCAGGTCCGCGACCTCGACGATCGGCAGCACGGGGCCGAAGATCTCCTCCCGCATGACCGGGTCCTCGGCCTTCACGCCGGTCAGGACGGTGGGTGCGATGTAGAGGTCCTCGCGGTCGGTCGTGCCGCCGAAGGCGAGGGTGCCGGAGTCGAGCAGGGCCGAGACCCGGTCGAAGTGGCGCTGGTTGACGAGGCGTCCGTACGCGGTCGAGGTCTGCGGGTCGCCGCCGAAGAGGCGGTCCACGACCTCGGCGAGTGCGGCCGTCAGTCGCCGGGCGGTGGCCGGGTCGGTCAGGACGTAGTCGGGGGCGACGCAGGTCTGGCCGGCGTTGCGGAACTTGGCCTCGGCCAGGCGGGTCGCGACCGTGTCGACGTCGGCGTCCCCGTCGACGAACACGGGGGACTTCCCGCCCAGTTCGAGCGTGACGGGCGTGAGGTGCTCGGCCGCCGCGCGCATGACGATGCGGCCGACGGTGCCGTTGCCCGTGTAGAAGATGTGGTCGAAGCGCTGGGCGAGCAGCTCGGTGGTCTCGGGCACCCCGCCCTCGACGACGGCGACCGCGTCCCGGTCGAGGTACTCCGGCACCAGGCGGGCCATCAACGCCGAGGTGGCGGGGGCGAGTTCGCTCGGCTTGAGGAGGACGGCGTTGCCGGCGGCGAGCGCCCCGGCGACCGGCACGAGCGACAGCTGGACCGGGTAGTTCCAGGGGGCGATGACGAGGACGGTGCCCAGCGGTTCGTAGTGGGTCCCGGCGGTCGTGCCCTCCGGCAGGCCGGCCAGGGCGTGGGCGCCGAGCGGCTCGGGGGCGAGCCACTCCTCCAGGTGGTCGAGAGTGTGGTCGATCTCGCGGATCGGGAGGTCGACCTCGGCGCCGTACGCCTCGAAGCGCGGCTTGCGGAGGTCGGCGTACAGGGCGTCGGCGATGGCCTCGCGGTTGTCGGCGAACAGGGCGCGCAGCGCGGTCAGCTGGGCGCGGCGCCAGGCGAGCGGCCTGGTCCTGCCGGAGCGGAACGTGGCTCCGAGCGAGGCGACGAGGGTGTGGATGTCGGACATGGCGGTCATCTCCGGATCATGCCTGCGGGAGGCGGACGAGCATCTTGCCGGTGTTGGCACCACGCATCATGGCCTGGAACGCCTCGAAGGCGTTCTCGATGCCGTCGACGACGGTCTCGTCGGTGGCCAGCGAACCGTCCTTGAGCCAGCCGCCCACCTGTCGGGCGAAGTCCGGCACGAGGTGGAAGTGGTCGCCGACGTTCATGCCGCGCAGGTTGATGCGCTTGCCGATGGCGAGCGGCAGGTGCGCCGGGCCCGCGGGCAGCTCGGTGGCGTTGTACATCGAGATGGCGCCGACCAGGGCGATGCGGCCGCGCAGGTTCATGGTCCGGATCGCGGCGTCGAGGTGGTCGCCTCCGACGTTGTCGAGGTAGACGTCGATGCCGCCCGGGGCGGCGGCGGCGAGCTGCCCGGCGATGTCGCCCGCTCGGTAGTCCAGGGCGGCGTCGTAGCCGAAGTCCTCGGTCAGCCGCGCGGCCTTGGCCGGGCCGCCGGCCGAGCCGATGACGCGCGAGGCGCCGAGCCGGCGGGCGAACTGCCCGGCGACGGAACCGACCGCGCCGGCGGCGCCGGAGATGAAGACGACGTCGCCCTCCCGGACCGGGGCGACCTCCTTGAGGCTCGCCCAGGCGGTCAGGCCGGTGGTGCCGAGGACGCCCAGGTACGCCTGGGCCGGGGCGAGTGCGGTGTCGACGAGCTGAACGTCGCCGGCGCCCAGCAGGGCGTGCTCACGCCAGCCGAGGAAGTGGGTGACGGTCGCGCCGACCGGGACCTCGGGGGCCTGCGAGGCGACGACGGTGCCGACGGCCGAGCCCGTCATGGCCTCACCCAACGCGAACGGCGGGATGTAGGACTCGCCCTCGTTCATCCGCCCGCGCATGTAGGGGTCGACGGAGAGGTAGTCGTTGCGGACGACGACCTGACCGGGGCCCGGGGCGGGCACGGCGGCAGTCGTCAGCGCGACGTCCGAGTCCTTGGGGGCGCCGACGGGGCGGGCGGCGAGGTGCCATTCACGGCTGGAGAAAGACATGAGGATCCTAAGGAGAGGGGTGAGGGGGAACGGGGGGCTCAGGCGCCGGCGGTCACGGGCGCGCCCAGCAGTCCGGCCACGAGGGCGCCGGATCCCAGGGGCAGCAGGCGGTTCGCGTCCGTCGCGGTCTCCAGGCCGGCCACCAGCGCGACGCAGATGTCCGCGGCCTCGACGGGCTCGATCCCCTCGGCGGTGCCCGCCTCGGCGAAGAGACCGGCGAGCAGGCCGCGCAGGTCGGTGGTGAAGTCGGAGCAGATCCCGCCGAAGAGGCGGGCCTTCTCGTCGAGCAGCTCCGCCGTGTGCGGGGAGTCCTCGGACAGGGCGAGGACGAGGTCGAGCTTGGCGGCGAGGACGCCCTCGACGCGGGCGGGGTACGGGACCGTGGCGTCGGCCGCCGCCCGGCGGGCCCGCGCCAGCGCCTACTCGTGCAGGCGCCCCGCGAGCCGCCGGAAGGCGTCGTCCTTGCTGCGGACGTACTGGTAGACCGCGGACCGGGACACGCCCATGGTGGTGGCGATGTCGTCCATCGTGGTGCGCCGCACGCCGTACCTGGTCAGGCAGTCGTACGTGGCGTCGAGGACCTCGTCGAGCCGGTCGGTGCCCATCGGGTCAGGCCAGCTTCTCGAGCAGCACGACGGCGAGCGGGGCGGAGGAGGCCGGGTTCTGGCCGGTGACCAGGTTGCGGTCGACGACCACGTTCGGCACCCACGGCTCGCCGGCCCGGACGGTCACGCCCGCCTCGGTGAGGCGGTCCTGGAGCAGCCACTTCGCCCGGTCGGCGAGGCCCGCCTGGGTCTCCTCGACGTTGGTGAAGGCGGCGACCTCGTACCCGGCGAAGGCGTTGGTGCCGTCGGCCCGGGTGGCGGCCAGCATCGCGGCCGGGGCGTGGCAGACCACGCCGAGCGGCCTGCCGGACTCCAGGGCGAGGGTGAGGAGGCGGCCGGAGGCGGCGTCGACCGCGAGGTCCTCCATAGGGCCGTGGCCGCCAGGGTAGAAGACGGCCGCGTACTCGTCGAGGTCCACGTCCTCGATCCGGACGGGCGAGCGCAGCTCGTCGAAGCCGGCCAGGGCCTCGGCGACGCGGTCGGCGCCCTCCTGGCCGCCGTTGACCTCGGGGGCGAGGCTGCCCCGGTCGACGACGGGAACGACGCCGCCGGGGGTGGCGACCACGATCTCGTGACCGGCCGCCTTGAACGCCAGGTACGGAGCGACGGCCTCCTCGGCCCAGAAGCCGGTGGGGTGCTTGGTCCCGTCGGCCAGCGTCCAGTGGTCGGCGCCGGTGACGACGAAGAGGATCTTCGACATGAGGGGTGCTCCGAGCGTGCGGATCCCGTGCGGGGATCGGGGACGGTTACGTCGCCGCCGCTGACGTTTCCGAAGCGCTGACACTTCGCACCCGGTTCGTCAGTGTGGCGACTCCCCGACGGTAGGGCGCCTTCCCCATCGGAATCCAATAGGCTCGTACATGTGAGAGATAGGGAATCCGATGGACGGCCGGGAATACCGTCAGGGGCGTCGCCGCAGGGGAACGGCCTGCTCGATCTGAACCTGCTGCGCACGTTCCTCGCGGTGTACCGGGCCGGCGCCTTCACGGCGGGCGCCCGCGTGCTGGGCCTGTCGCAACCGACGGTGACCACGCAGATCCGCTCCCTGGAGACCCAGCTGGGCCGGGAGCTGTTCGAGCGGCTCCCGCGCGGCGTCGCCCCGACCCCGTTCGCCGACGAGCTGGCCGCGCGCGTCCTGGAACCGCTGGACGCCCTCGGCCCCATCGGCGGCGGGGCCCTCCTCGGCGAGGGCGAGGCGGAGCCCGTGCACCTGGCGGGGCCCGCCGAGTACATCACGCACTGCGTCATGCCGACCCTCGCCCCGCTCGTCGACAAGGGGGTGCGCCTGCGCATCGCCTTCGGCCTCACCGACGACCTGCTGGACGGACTGCGGGCGGGCCGGCACGACCTGGTCATGTCCACCCTGCGCCCGCGCGGCCGCGCGCTCGCCTCCGTACCCCTGGCCGACGAGGAGTTCGTCCTGGTCGCCGCGCCCTCCTGGGCCGACCGGATCGGCTCGCGCCTCGCCACCGAGGGGCCCGCCGCCCTGCACGCGGTGCCGCTCGTCTCGTACGCCGAGGACCTGCCGATCGTCCGGCGCTACTGGCGGCACGTGTTCGGCCGGCGCCTGACCTGCCGGCCGACCGTCACGATCCCCGACCTCAGGGCGGTCAGGGAGGCGGTGGTCGGCGGCGCCGGATTCAGTGTGCTGCCCCGCTACCTGTGCGCCGACGATCTGGCCTCGGGCGCCCTGGTCCTCCTCAACGACCCCGACGACCCGCCGATCAACACCGGCTTCCTGGTCCAGCGCCCGGGGGCGTCCACGAACCCCCATGTCACGCTGGTCCGCGACCACCTGCTGCGCTCCGCGCGGGACGACTGAGACCCCCGCCCGGCGGTGTGAACCGCCGGGCGGGGGCAGGCGGGCGGGGGCAGGCGGGGTGTCAGGCCGCCGTGCAGGTGAGGGCCGGGGCGGTGTTGGCGCCCGACCAGGTGGCCTGGAGGCCGAAGGAGGTCGAACCGCCCGCCGCCAGCGTGCCGTTGTAGGCGAGGTTGGCGGCCGTGACGGCGGTGGCCGTCTGCTGAGCGGTGGCGTTCCAGGCGCTGGAGAGCTGCTGGCCGTCGGGCCAGGTCCAGTTCACCTTCCAGGAGTTGACGGCGGTGTCGGCGGTCACCGTCACCGTGGCGGTGAAGCCCGAGCCCCACTGGTTGTCGAGGTGCCAGGACGCCTTGCAGCCCGTGGTGCCGCCTCCCCCGTCGCCGGTGCCGAAGGCGGGTGCCTTGATGTCCGCCAGGTAGGCGTCCTTGGCGGTGTCGACCGTGGTCCAGTCGGAGTTCAGGATCCCGCCGGTGTCACCGGAGTTGGGGTTC
The DNA here is from genome assembly GCF_044455705.1 of Kitasatospora sp. NPDC051170. NCBI lineage: Bacteria > Bacillati > Actinomycetota > Actinomycetes > Kitasatosporales > Streptomycetaceae > Kitasatospora > Kitasatospora sp. NPDC051170. The sequence goes on from NZ_JBITFA010000001.1 coordinate 819,535, forward strand.
CAGGACCAGAAGGTCCAGTTGAAGCCGTCCGCACCGTTCTGCGCGGTCGGGCGCAGGTACCCGACCAGCGCCTTCAGCCACGTCCGGTCGACGGCCGGCTGCAGGGTGGTGCCGAACTCGCCGACCCAGACCGGGGCGATGTTCTGCTGGAAGAGGTAGCCCCAGTTCCGGTCCCAGATGCCCGGCAGGTTGTTCGGGAACGACGGGTCGGTGAACCAGGTCTGCTGCCCCACGCTCGTCGCGTAGTCGTGCGCGGAGTACACCAGCCGGTTCGGCACGTTCAGCCGGACCGGGTACTGCCCGGCGCCCTGGAGGTTGCCGCCCCACCAGTACCAGCTGCCGTTGAAGGACTGGACGCCCTCGACGAAGACCAGCAGCTGGGGGTTGGCCGCCAGGACGGCGTTGCCCGCCCGCTCGGCGGCCAGGCGCCAGTCGACCGAGGCGTCGCCGCAGCCCCAGCAGGCGGGGTCGTGCGGCTCGTTGTGCAGGTCGATGCCGATCACGGCGGGCTTGCCCGCGTAGCGGGAGGCCAGCGCGGTGAGGTCGGCGATCCAGGTCGACTCGGGGACGGCGGCGGTGTACCAGAGCGCCGACTGCCCGGCGGAGTCCGGGCGGTGGCGGTCGAGGATGACCTTCAGGCCGCTGGCTCCGGCGAAGTCGACGATCTTGTCCATGACCTGGAGCGAGTTCAGGCCCTGGAGATCGGCGTTCATGCCGCCGGAGGTGTTGAGGCTCACCGGCGAGGTGCCCTTGAACAGGTCGTCGCTGTAGGGCAGCCGGATGGTGTTGTACCCCAGCGACTTCATCTGGGTGATCATGCTCTTGTAGTCCCGGGCCCAGAGGCCGTGCGGGGCGTAGGTCTCGGTCTCGAAGCCGAACCAGTTGACTCCCGCGATGCGCACGGGGCGGTTGGCCTCGTCGAGCAGTCGGCGGCCGTCGGTGTGCCAGTAGCCGGAGCCGGCCGGGGCGGCCTGCACCGGTGCGGCGGCGGCCGGGACGGATGCGGCGGGGGTGGCTGCGGCGGCGGGGGCGGCGAGCACGGTTGACGCTAAGGCGACGGCCAGCAGGGCGTCGCGGAGGCGGCGTACGGGGTGGAGCACGTCGCTGGTCCTCTCTGCGCTGGCCCGGCAGGATCTTGTGGGAGCGCTCCCAAATCATGGTGCGCGGAGCACTCCGTGGGGTCCTTCCGGGACATGGGGGGGTGGTCCGAACGCGAAGGCGGCCCGAACTTGGGGACGGGCACGCCGAGTTCGGCGATGTCCAGTGAAGCCATGAAGCGATGGGCCGTCAATGGCCGAAGGGTCAGAGGAAGCGCCAGAGATGGTCGCCCGTACCGTTGTCGTCCCACAGCAGGACCTGGGCTCCGGCGGAGGTCGAGGCCCCGGAGACGCCCAGGACCCGGCCGCTCACGGCCGACTGGAGGCGGAAGGTGTCGCCGCCCCCGTGCCGCAGGCGCCACCGGTGGTCGGCGCCTCCGTCGTCGGCCCACTGGACGATCCTGGCGCCGTTCGCCGTACCGCCGCCCTCGACGGCGAGGACCTTGCCGCTGTCGGCGTTCCTGAACCGCAGGTATCCCCCGGTGTCGACCACCGCGCTCCACAGGTGGTCGGCGGTGCCGTTGTCGCCCCACTGGATCACGGCCGCGCCGTCGGCCGTCGACATGCCCTGCACGCCGAGCAGGAGGCCACTGGCCACGTTCTGGACGCGCCGCGTGCCCGTCGGCACGAACCACCACCGGCTGGTCGGCGCGCTCGTGTCCGCGACCTGCACGGCCGAGGCGCCCTGGGCGAGGGACCCGCCCGCGATGCCCAGCGGCTTGCCGCTGTTGGCGTTCACCAGCCCGTGCGCGCCGCCGGCCGCCTCGACGACGGACCACCGGTGGTCGGCCGTACCACTGTCCGACCACTGGAGTACCTGGGCGCCGTCGGCGGTGGACATGTTCTGCACGCCCAGGACCTTGCCGCTGTTGGCGTTGCGCAGGCGCAGGGCGGCGCCGTCGGGCACGAGCGCCCAGTCGTGGTCGGCGGTGCCGCTGTCGCCCCACTGGAGGGCGGGGGCGCCGTCGGCCGTGGACATGTCCCGGACGCCGAGCACCAGCCCGCTGCCCGCGTTGAGCAGGCGGAACCCGCCTCCCCCGCTGCTCCCGGTGCTCCCGGTGCTCTTCGTGCTCCAGTAGACGGTGTAGTTGAAGCCCTGCGCGTCGTGGAACGGGAGGAGACCGACGGAGGAGCCGTTGGCGGTCGCCGTGAACGCGAGGCCGGAGGAGCCGGTCCGGGTGATCGACGCCGGGTCGAGCGCCGGGAGCGCGGCGAGGTCCGTACTGCCGTAGTTGCCGCACAGCACGACCGGACCGTAGGTGACGGCGGCGACGTCCGGGTTGTCGTTGGCGGCCCGGAGCTCGGCGCGCATGGGCAGGGTGACGGTCACCGTGTCGCCCGAGGCCCAGGAGCGGGTGACGGTGGCGTAGGTGCCCGGCGTGGTGGCGATGTTCTGCACCGCGCCGTTGACGCTCACTGCGGCGCCGGACGCCCAGGCGGGGATGCGCACGCGCATCGACCAGGTGCCCGCGACGCTGCCCGTGACCCGGATCGCGGTGGTGTCCTCCGCCGGGTAGGCGGTGGTCTGGGTGACGGTGATGCCCCGGTCGGCCCAGGTGAGGACGGTGGGCACGAACAGGTTGACGATGAGGGTGGTGCCGTCGTGGAAGTAGACGGAGTCCGCGAGCTTGGTGTTGGACTCCACGCCGGTGCCCTGGCAGCACCAGAAGCTGTCGTAGTCGGTGCTCCAGGTGCCGCCGCCCCAGGCCGGGCCGACGCCCCTGCGGCCGCCGGGCTTGAGCGGGGTGAAGTAGGTGACGTGCCCGTGCGGGTCGGCGGGGTTCTGGGCGCCGATGACGTGGTTGAGCAGGGTGCGCTCGTAGAAGTCGAAGTAGGCGGCCCGGTCGGGCTCCAACTGCCAGAGCTCACGGGTGAGTTTGAGTATGTTGTACGAGTTGCACAGCTCGCAGGTGTCGTTCGTCAGGTAGGCGGCGATGGCGCCCGGAGGGCGGAAGTGCTCGGCCTGGCTGTTCCCGCCGATGGCGTAGGAGTGCGCGCCGGTGCAGATCGTCCACGCGTTGGCGGCGATGTCGTGGTAGCGGGCCGTTCCGGTGGCCCGGTACTCGCCGACGGCGCCGATCCACTTGGGGACCTGGGTGTTGGCGTGCAGGCCGTTCAGCTGGTCCTGGCCGGCGGCCAGCGGGTCGAACACGGCGGCGTGGTCGAAGCGTTGGGCCACGGTGAGCCAGCGCGTGTCCCCGGTCCGCAGGTGGAGATCGGCCAGGACGGCGTTCATGCCGCCGAACTCCGTCCCCATGAGCGCCTGCATCTGGTTCCGGCTGAGCGCGCCGGTGCGCCGGTCGACCCAGCCGGCCAGCGCCAGCAGGACGTCCCGCGCCTCGGTGCTGCCGAGGAGGCGCCACACGTCGAGCAGGCCGGCCATGGTCTTGTGGACGCAGTAGTACGGCACGTTGCCGTTGTTGAGCGACCCGGACTCCAGCCGGGCGAAGTCCGCCTCGGGGAAGCCCGAGAGGTATCCGGGGGTGAACCCGGCGGCCGCGTTGTTGGCCTGGCACTTCGCGAGCTCGGCCACCATGGTGGCGGCCTTGTCGCGGCAGGTGGTGTCGCCCGTGCCCGCGTACGCCTGGGCCCAGGCGCTGAGGAAGTGCCCCTGCACGTGGGTGCGGAACGGGAACGTCGGGGCGTCCCAACCGCCGTCGGCGGCAGCGGCGTTGGTGGAGAGGCGGTGGTTCGCGCGGAAGTTGTACAGCAGGCGGTCGACGTCGACGAAGCGCAGGTACGCCAGGGTGCGGTTCTGGTTGTCGAGCCAGCGGCCGGCGGTGAGCCGGACTTGGCCGAGGTCGAAGGGCGAGGCCGTGGCTCCGGCGGTGGCCGCCTCGGCGGCCGTCGGGGCGAGGCCGAGGCCGACGGCCGGGGTGAGGGCCGGGGTGAGGGCCAGAGCGCCGGTCGCCTTGAGGACGTTGCGGCGGCTCAGGGGGGAATGCGGCATCGCGAGTGACCTGTTCCTTCCGGGGTGGGGGCGGAGGAAATCGGTTCGTGGTTCTCTGGCAGGAGGTTTGTTAGCGCTAACACTGCCCCTGCGCGTTGCCACTGTCCAGATGTGCGACCGCCCCGCCCGCACCGACTCCGTCGAGGAGCGGGCGCGGGCGGGGCGGTCGGCGCCATGCTCACAGCTGGTAGAAGTCCGTGTAGTGGTTGGGCGAGTACAGACCGCACCGGTGTTGGCGTCGACGACGATCCGATACGGGGCTGTGGAGCACGGACACGCTGAGCACGGACGAGACGGCGGCGACGAACCGAGCTCCAGCTCTGGGCCTGCTCCGGCGCGGGCAACCAGCAGTGGAGCCCGCGCAGTTGACCACAGCCCTGGTGCCCGGCGAGTCCGCCGGGCACCAGGGCGACGGTGGCTCAGGCCAGGGGCCGGCCGACCACCCAGGTGGTGTCGTCGGCCCAACTGGACGCACTGTCCCAGGCGTTGGAGCCGCCGTTACCGGCCACGTAGGCGGTGTAGTCGTAGTGCCGCAGGTACTTCGTCGGGTAGTTCACGGACCGGAAGGACGCCCCGGTCCCGCTGTTGCCCGGGGTCGCGCAGAAGGTGGCGTCCTGGGCGAAGTTGCCGCCGCCGTCGTCGGCGTTCAGGTAGAGCTCGAACCCGTAGTGGCGCAGGAACTGCCCGGGACGGTCGGCGGACTCGAAGGACAGGCAGGAGCTGTTCGCCAGACCGGCTCGGACGATCCAGCCGGCGGCGGCCTTGTCGGTGGCCGGGCCGGAGGAGCCGACGGCGGAGATGACGACCTTGGTGTCGGTGTCGTCGTGGCGGAGGTAGTCGGAGGTGCAGCACGCCGTGGTGGCCCGGAGGGAGACGGCCGAGCCGGGCGTCAGCGAGCCGCTGCCGGTCGGGGCGCTGCTGTATCCCGCGGCGGTGATGTCGGCCTGGACGGCGTTCTCGGTGGCGTCGCTCGGGTACCCGGAGGTCATGACGCCTTCGTAGAAGGTGCCGGCGGAGGCGTTGCTGTTGTCGCCGCCGATGCCGAGGATGATCGCGCCCTCCTTGTGCATCGGGTGGTAGCCGGAGCCGCCGGGGCGCGGTCCGCTGTAGCCGGTGAGCAGGCCGCCGGCCTGGGCGTTGCCGGCGCGGATGGCCCACCGGTCGGGCTCGCCCTTGACGATGGCGGTCACGAAGCGGTCGTTGATGCTGGGGTCGCCCGTGTTGAGGCCGCGGTTGACGCCGGAGAACAGGCCGTTCTCCAGGTCCGCCATCACCCAGGGGCCGTTGCCGCTGCCCCGGCCCCAGCCCGTGTTGGTGCCGAAGTAGATGGCCTCCATGTGGCCGTCGCCGGTGTCGGCGCCGCTGGTCTCGGCGTTGCCGTAGTCGAAGCAGCAGCCGTCGTTGGCGTGGGTGCCGTCGAAGACGGCGTACATGCCCTCCGGCTGGTCGCCGACGGCGATGCCGTTGGTGTGGTTGTTCCGGTAGCCGGTGCCGGGGGCGATGTAGACGCCGTAGGCGCGGTGGCCGGCGACGGTGACCGGGGCCTCGAAGGCGTTGGCCAGGTTGTCGTTCCCGCCCGCGGCCGGTCCGGGCCAGCCGCCGCCCTTGAGCCCCTGCGTGAGGCTGTTGCCCCGGCCGGACTGGTCGTAGAGGACGGTGATGGCGCAGCTGGTGGCGGCGCAGAAGGTGTCCTGGGCCTGGGCGTCGGCGTATCCGCCGGTGCTCAGCGGGCCGATGTCCTTCGTCGCCCCGTCGGAGGCACGCCGCACCTGGTAGAGCGGGCCGTTGTACCCGCCGTACAGCGCGCGGGTGGTGCTGTGCGCGGCGACACAGGGCGTGCCGCCCGCCGCGTAGAGGTCGCACGGGCGCTGGGCGGCGGCCTGCGCGGGGACGGCCGCGCCGGTGAGCAGGCCGGCGGCGAGCACGGCGGTGGTTCCGGTCGCGAGGATCGCGCGCCTGACGCGGCGTATCCACGGTCGTACGGTCATGAACGAACTCCTTCGCCGGGTGGGGGAGTCTCGGTGTCGGCATGCGAGGGCGGCCGGGGCGACCCACGGCGCGGTGCCGCGGGAGTCGCCTCGGTTCTGCACATGCCAGCAAATTGTTATCGCTCACATCCGGCGGGCGTCAATGCCCGTGCAGGCGGCGTTTCCTGCTCCCGGGCTGGTGGCCGAGGCTCCGGCGGCGGGCGGCGCGGCGGGTTCAGGTGACCGGCGCGGAGCGGGTCAGGGTCTCCAGCGGGTTGGTCAGCACCTCGGTGAACGCCAGCTCGGCGGCGCCGATCAGGACGGTGTCGGCGCCGAGTTCGCCGACCCGCAGGCGCAGGTGCTCCCGTACGGCGGCGAGGGCGTTGGTGTTGATCCGGCTGCGCACCTGGGCGGCGGAGCCGAGGAAGACGTCCCGGAGCGTCCCGCCGAGGATGACCAGGTCGGGGTCGAGCACGTTGACCAGGTTCGCGATGCCGATGCCGAGCCAGTCGCCGACGCGGTGCAGCGCCTCGCGGGCGGTGACGTCCCCGTAGTCGGCGGCGACGACCACCGACCGCACCGCCTCGGCCCCGGTCACGGTGGCGTCCCGGCCGGCGGCCTCCAGGAGGGCGCGCTCGCCGGCCTCGGCCTCCAGACAGCCGTGGGCGCCGCAGCCGCAGGGCCGTCCCCGGTACGGGTTGACGTTCATGTGGCCGATCTCGCCCGCGTACCCCCGTGCGCCGCGCAGGAGTTCGCCCTCGACGATCACTCCGGCGCCGATCCCGATCTCGCCGTTGAGGTAGACCAGGTTCCGGGTGCCGCGGCCGACGCCCCTGCGGTGCTCGGCGAGGGCGCCGAGGTTGGCGTCGTTCGCGACCAGCACCGGCACGTCCGGGCCCGGCACGTCCAGGCCCGGCACGCCCTGGCGGAGCCGCTCGGTGAACGCGCCGGCGAAGTCGAGGTCCCGCCAGCCCATGTTGGGGGTGAGGCTGACCAGCCCGTCGGGGTGGCGGACGATGCCGCGCACCGCCACCGCGATGCCGACGCAGGAGCTGCCGGCCGGGGCGCCGTCCAGCATCTCGCGGGCGAATCCCGCGAGGACGGCGGCCACCTGGGCGGGGTCCTGCGGGTGTCCGGAGGGCCAGGGGCACTCGCGGCGGTCCAGGAACACCCCGCCGAGTCCGATCAGGGCCGCCGCCAGCCGCTCCACGCCCAGGTCGACCGCCAGCACGTGCACCCGGGTGGACTCCGGCCTGACGACCAGTGAGGGCCGCCCGGCCCGGCGGGTCTCCTGGGGCAGTTCCTCGCGGACCAGGCCCGCGGCCGCCAGATCGCCGACCAGGCCCAGGATCGTACTGCGGTTGAGGCCGAGCCTGGTCGCCAGCTCGGTCCGCGAGGTGGCCCCGTCGTAGTGGACGTGGCGCAGCAGCGCGCCCAGGTTCTGCTGACGGACCTCTTCCTGGGAAGGACCGGCTTTCATGGCGGGGGGAACCTCATCGTCGGGCCAGGGCCTGTCCGGCTGGACTCGGCGACCCTCATCGTAGGGCCGAGCGGCGGCGGGACATGGCGTCCACTCCCGCGGCCACCAGCAGCACCGATCCCGTGACGGCGTACTTGACCCCCGAGCTGTAGCCCATCAGCCCCATGCCGTTCTGGATCACGGCGACGACCAGTCCGCCGAGCACGGCGTCGACCACGCGGCCACGGCCGCCGAAGAGGCTGGTGCCGCCGATCACGGCGCTGCCGACGGCGAGCAGCAGGACGTTGCTGCCACCGGTGTTGGGGTCCACCGAGTTGCCCCGCGAGGCGGCGATGATGCCGCCGACGGCGGCCAGGCAGGAGCAGATGACGAAGGCGGCGGTACGGATGAAGGCGACGTTGATGCCGGCCCGGCGGGCGGCCTCGGGGCTGCCGCCCACCGCGTAGATGTGCAGGCCGAAGCCGGTGCGCTGCAGGGTGAGGGTCCCGATCAGGAGGAGGACCCCGATCACGGGCACGACGATCGGGACGCCCTTGAGCGAGTTGACCAGGACGTTGCGGCTGCGCTCCTGGTTGAGCAGGTAGACGGCCGCGCCGCCGAGCGCGACGACGGCTCCGGTGCGGATGGCCAGCAGTGCCACGGGGGTTCCGGCGAGGCCCCGGCCGCTCCGGTCGCGGCTGCGGCGCAGCTGCACGGCGGCGTAGGCGGCGACGCAGCCGGCCAGCAGGATCCAGCCGAGGAGGGGGCTGAGGTTGTCGTTGGCGACGGCCAGGATGGTCGGGTCCTTGATGGAGACGTTGGTGCCCTCCTTCAGCAGCATCAGCACGACGCCCTGGAAGCCGAGGAACGCGGCGAGCGTCACCACGAAGGAGGGGATGCCGACCTTGGCGACCAGTGTGCCGATGAGCAGGCCGATGACCGCGCCGGTCAGCATCGCGGCCGTCACCGCGGCGTACCAGGGCCAGCCGTGGTCCGTCAGCAGGATGGCCAGCACGGCGGCGCAGACCCCGCTGGCGTACCCCGCCGACAGGTCGATCTCGCCGAGCAGCAGGACGAAGACCAGCCCCATGGCGATGGCGATGCTGCCCGCGCTCTGGGTGAGCAGGTTGGCGAAGTTGAGGTTGGACAGGAAGACCGGCCGCAGCACGGCGAAGAACACGCACAGTACGACCAGGCCGGCCACGGCGGGCAGGGCGCCGAGTTCGCCCCCGCGCACCTGGTCCAGGTACCCCCGGCCGAGGGCGGCCAGGCCGGCCGCCGGGGGCCGGCCGTCCGCGGTGTCGGAGCCGGCCGGGCGGTCCGGCCGCTCGGGTTTCTGCGGGGCGAGGGCGGCGGTCATGCGGCGGCTCCCTTGGGGGTGGTCTGCGGGCCCAGGTCGCCGCTGCGACCCGAGGTGATCAGTTCGACGATCTGGGCGTGCGTCACGTCGGACGCCCTGACCTGGGCGGCCATCCGCCCGAGGTAGAGCGCGGCGATCCGGTCGGAGACCGCGAAGACGTCGTTCATGTTGTGCGAGATGAGCACCACGGCCAGCCCGTTGTCGGCCAGCCGGCGCACGAGCTCCAGGACCTGGGCGGTCTGCGCGACGCCCAGGGCGGCGGTCGGTTCGTCGAGGACCACCAGCTTGCTGTTCCACAGCACCGCCTTGGCGATGGCGACGGTCTGGCGCTGGCCGCCGGAGAGGCTGGAGACCTTCTGCCGGAGGGACTTGACCGTGCGCACCGACAGCCCCCTCAGGGTCGCGGCGGCCATCTCCTCCATCGTCGCGTCGTCCAGGACCAGGCCGCGGCGCTTCTCCCGGCCCAGGAACATGTTCTGGACGATGTCGAGGTTGTCGCAGAGCGCGAGGTCCTGGTAGACGATCTCCACGCCGAGCGCGGCGGCCTCGCGCGGGCTGTGCACCTGGACGGGACGGCCCTCGAAGAGGTAGTCGCCCGCGTCGAAGGGGTGGATGCCGCCGATGCACTTGACCAGCGTCGACTTTCCCGCGCCGTTGTCGCCGACGAGCGCCGTGACCTCCCCCGCGTGGGCGCTGAACGCGACGTCGTGCAGGACCTGGACGGGGCCGAAGCTCTTGTCGATCCCGCGCAGCTCGAGAATCGGTGTCTCTGTCATCGGTATGTCTGTCATCGGTGTCTCTGTCATCGGTGAGGCTCCTGGGGGTGTGACGGGGGTGGGCCTCGTGCCTCCGGCGGCCGGGGCCCACTGGGACGACCGAGCGCTCACGCGCTACCCGCGGCCCGGCTTCAGTCGATGCCGGCCTTCACTTGGTCCCGGCCCTCACTTGATGCCGGCCTTGGTGCACAGCGCGTCGAACTCGCCGGTGCACAGCTGCGCCCTGGTGACGTAGCCGTCGGTGACGACGTCCTGGATGTTGTCCTTGAAGACGGACTGGGGCGCGAGCAGCACCGACGGGACGTCGCGCTTGCCCGTCGGGTCGTTGACGGTGGCGTTGGTCTCGCCCTTCTTGCCACCGGCCAGGGAGACCGCGAGCTTCGCGGCCGCGTCGGCCTCCTTCTTGACGGCCTTGTAGACGGTCATGCACTGGTCGCCCGCCAGGATGTTCTGCAGGCCCTGGACGGTGGCGTCCTGGCCGGTGATCGGCACCTGCCCGTTGCGGTGGTTCTTGCGCAGCACGGCGATGGCCGAGTTGGCCAGGCCGTCGTTGGCCGCGAGCACGCCGCCGATGGCCGGCTGGCTGGTGTACATCTGCTCGAAGATGGTCTGCGCCTGGGCGTTGTCCCAGTCCGGCACGGACTGGTTGGGGCCCTTGGTGAGCTGCCCGGAGGCGTACAGCGGGTCGAGGACGCCGTTGTAGCCGTTGGCGAACAGCGTGGCGTTGTTGTCCGTCGGGGAGCCGTTGAGCTCGGCGACCACGGGGTTCTTCGCGCCCATGTCGGTCAGGCACTTCGTCAGGCCCTCGCCCTGGAGCTTGCCGACCTGGGTGTTGTCGAAGCTGACGTAGTACTGGGCGGAGCCGCCGAGGGTGAGCCGGTCGTAGTCGATGGTGGCCACGCCCTGGGCCTTGGCCTTGTCGAGGACGGCCTTGCCGGTCCCGCTGTCGAGGTTGACGATGACCAGCACGTTCACCCCGTTGGTGATCATCTGGTCGGCGATGGTCTGGAAGCCCTGCTTGTCGCCCTCGGCGTTCTGGATGTCGAAGTCGACACCCGCGGCCTTGAAGGCGGCCGAGAGGTACGACCGGTCGGCGGTCTCCCAGCGCACGGACGACTTGCTGTCCGGCAGGATCACGCCGATCTTCGGCTTCTTGGCGGTGCTTCCCGAGCCGCTGTCGGAGCCGGAGGATCCGCAGGCGGTGACGGTGGAGAGCAGGGCCGCCGACACGGCGGCGGTGGCGAACAGGAGTCCCTTGCGCATGGGCAGGGTCCTTTCGAGTCGTGTCCGGGCGGCGCCGGACGTGCGTGACCGGGGAAAGGGGTGCGGAAGGGCACGGGCCCGAAACGGGGGAAGCGGCCGGCCCTGTTTGTTGCCTGTTTGTTGCCTGCGACAACATACGACTGCGGATGAGTCCCGCCAACCCCTCGCGTCGACCCTTGAACGTAACGATCGAGTCACCGGAACCCGGCCGCCACGACACCGCGTCAGAACCGACGCTCCGGGGGCCTGTTCGCCGCGCCCCTTGCCGGGCGGCTTCGTTCCGGAACCGGCGCGGCGTCGCTGTCGTCCAACCCCGGACCCGTACGAGACCGGAGACGCCCGAACCGTGAAGACATCCCTCGCCACCTCGGCCGCCGTGCTGCTGCTCGCCCTGACCGCCGCCGCCTGCGGCTCGGCCGCCTCCCCGGCGCCCGCGCCGGTGGGTGCGACCGTGCCGAGCAGCCCGCCCGCCACCGCCGCCGCCACCACCACCGCCACCGCAGCGACGCCGACCGCACCCCAGAACCCCGGCGCCATCGCCCCCAGCGCGCCGTCGACCCAGGGCTCCGCCCCGGCGGGCCTCCGCACCCCCGGCAGCACCGCACCGCGACCCGCCACCACGCCGACTCTCCCGCCGAACAACGGCGAGAACCCGGTCGACCTCCAGCACCGCCCCGGCAGCGCGCCCTCCCGCCCGGCGGGCTGAGGCTACGGCTGCGCCGGGTGGCTTCGGCCGGAGGCGGCCACGGCGGCGAAGCCGTGGTCGAGCATCTCCCGCTCGTAGGAGCGGAGGGCCTCCGGCAGGGGCGCGCCCGAGACGAGGTGGGCGGCGAGCAGCCCCGCGTCGTGGAGGGCGGTTCCCGCGCTGATCCCGGCCGGGGGCATCGGGTGCGCCGCGTCGCCGACCAGGGTGACCGGGACGGGCGGCCACGGGCCGGGGCGTTCGGAGCTCTGGATGGTCGCGGGCACGACGTAGCGGAGGTCGCCCAGGCGGACCAGTGCGCTCAGCGACGGGTGCCAGTCCGCGATGCCGTCGGCGGCCAGGGTCAGCTGGTCGGCCGGGCCCAGGTCGAAGAGTTCGGGGCCGAAGGCGCCGGCCACGCTCCACATCACGTAGTCCTGGGCCTGCGGCAGGCCGAACTCGGCCGGGCTGCGCCGGAACCGCTGGGCGGCCAGGGCGAGTTGGCGGCCGTCCGGGCCGAGGACGCCCAGGAAGCCGCCGAGCGCCGGTTCCGGGGTCAGCGCCCGTACGTGGGCGGTGAGCGGTGTGCGGCCGTAGATCAGCCGGGTGCCGTGTACGGACACCCGGAAGCCGGGCAGCAGTTGGCGCCGGACGCCGGAGTTGGCGCCGTCCGTGGCGACCAGCAGGTCGCCCTCGGCGGTGGAGCCGTCGGCGAGGTGGACGCGTACGGTGGCGTCCTCGAGCAGCTCGTAGCGGGAGAAGGCGGCGCCGAAGCGGACCGAGCCCGTCAGACCGCGCAGCATGATCCGGCGCAGGGTGAGCCGGTCGGCGGTGAGGCCGGCGGCCTCGGGGGGAATCTCGATCTCGCGGAACTCCCGCAGGTCCGGCCCGGCGAACGCGACGCCGCGTGTGGTCAGGCAGGAGGTGGCGTGGGCCAGTTCGTAGTCCGCCGGGGGCAGCCACCGGCGCAGCGCCGCGTCCCCGTCGGCGTTGATGTGGATCCGGTAACCCTGTGCGCGGGCGTCGACGGCGGCGTCCCGTTCGAGGAGCTGTACGTCGTGGCCGTGCCGGAGCAGGGCGTGGGCGAGGCAGGGGCCGGCCAGGCCGGCGCCGATGACGAGAACACGCATGACGCAACCCCAGGGTGAGATCATCTCATGTGAGACCGTCTCGGACGCTAGCATCGCCCCCATGGAAGCTCAAGAAGCCCGACAGGTCGCTCCGGCCGATCCGGTCGCTCCGGCCGCTCCGGCCGATCCGATCGATCCCGCCGCCCTCGGACTGCTGCTGTACCGCGCCCACCGGCTCGCCCGCGCGAAGGCCAACCAGGCGGCCCGCCCGACGGGCCTCGAGCTTCAGCACGCCGGGGTGCTGTCCGCGCTCCGGGAGGGCCGCGCCCGCAGCCAGCGCGAGCTGGGGGCGGCGCTCGGCATCGACAAGTCGACCCTGGTGCGGATCGTGGACGACCTGGAGGGCCGGGGCCTGGTCCAGCGGCGCCGGGCGCCGAACGACCGCCGGGTGTACGAGGTCGCGATCACCGGGGAGGGCGAGCAGCGGCTCCGGGAGGCGGGCGAGCTGTTCAGCGGCGCGATGCTGGAGCTGCTGGAGGTCCTCGGCACCGGGGAGCAGCACCGGCTGCACGAGCTCCTGACCCGCTTCGTCGGCCAGGACCGCAGCCCTCGGGGCCTCGCCGCTGAATCCGAATAGGCGCATACGCCCGGCCGACCGCGCCGACCCGTGTCGATGATGACGTGTGCGACGACGACGCCTCGCGGCTCCCGGCAGATGCCGGTCGAGCCGGCGTCGCCCGCCCCTCACTCCACGGAGGCCACCATGTCCATGCTGTTGATCCAGGGTTCGTTCCAGGTGATCGGCGCCCAGCCGGACGGCGACTCGATCCACTTCACGCCCGACAATCCCAACGACTGGAACCTGCTGCACGGCACCAACACCGTCCACCACAACGGCCAGGGCCGCACCCAGCTGCGGCTGGACGCCATCGACGCCACCGAGACCCACTACGGGCCCAACCGCGACCACCAGCAGCTCGTCCCCGGCCACGCCGCCGCCGACGAGCTGCTCGCGTTCCTCGGCTTCAGCGGCATCCAGCGCGACGCGCACGAGACCATCACCGCCGCCACCCCGGCGACGGCCCCCGGCTTCATCCTGACCCGCGACGCCGACCAGTTCGGCCGCTGCATCGCCCTGGTCGGCGCGGGCCAGGGCCCGGCCGCCAGCGGCACCGACGTCACCGTGGACGTCCCCCTGCTCCAGACCACCGCCAACCACCACCTGGTCAAGACGGGCCTGGCCTACCCCACCTTCTACCGCAGCCTCTTCCCCGACCTGCGCAACGAGCTGACCACCGTCGCCGTCGCCGCCCGCACGGCCGGTCTCGGCCTGTGGCCGCAGGACGTCACCACCACCGGCGTCAAGATCACCGGGCTGACCTCCGTCACCGAGGACGCCGTGATCCTGCCCAAGCTGTTCCGCCGCCTGATCGACTACTTCCAGCTCGGCAGCTTCGACATCAGCGGCTTCCCCGCCTACCTCGCCCAGCGGGCCGACAAGTACACCATCCTGTCGACCAGCCACTTCACCACGGGCCTCGACCTCGTCGTCCAGGTCACCAACGGCGACACCCTGCGAATGACCAACCCGCCCGAGGACCTCGTCTTCGACGAGTCGTGACGGGGTGACGGGGTGACGGGGCGCTTTCCCGTCGCCGGAGGCGCCGCACTACTTCCGTAGTGGCACTACGGAAGTAGTGCGGCCGCCGGGCTCACGCCCAGGGGTCGGTGAAGGAGCGTCCGGGGACGGGCTTGGCGATCAGCGCGACGGCGATGAAGAAGTTGACCTGCCCGATGGCCAGCATCAGGGTGGCGAGCGCCTTGTCGTCGTACTGGCGCGACGCCTCGGCGTACACCTCGTCGGAGACCCGCTCGCCGTGCGTGGAGGGCTGGAGCACGCCCTCCACCAGGGCGAGGGCGGCGCGCTCGGGGGCGGTGAAGTAGGGCGCGTCCTGCCAGGAGGACACGGCGGTGATCCGCTCCTCGGACTCCCCGGCCTTGCGCAGGAATCCCGTGTGCAGGACGGTCAGGTAGGTGTTGGCGACGATCTGGCCGGCCCGCAGCTGGACCAGGCTGATCGTGGTCCGGGGCACCGTGCGGTTGCCGGTGGCCTTGAACAGCGCCGCCGACACCTCCGCCAGCTCGGGGACCAGCTCCTGCGGGTCCCGGGTCATCCGCGGGGCGATCGAACGCGTTTCCGTCGTCATCTCGTCGTCTGCTTCCTGCTCGGCATCACGTGCTTTCACCGCCCATGACGGAGGGGAGCCGAGGAAGGTAACAAGGCCGTTCGAGCCCGTCGCCCCCGCCCTCCGCGTGTGGCCGCGGACGGCGGGGGCGTTCCCGGGGGGTCAGCGGTTGTAGCCCCAGCGGGTGGTGGAGGAGTCCCCGACCCGCTGGACGTAGGGCTGCACCCAGCGGGAGCCGTCGTCGTTGGTCGAGAAGGCGCCGCCGGTGATGTAGCCGACGTAGCCGTCGTCACTCGCGTAGGCGCCGGCCGCGCATCCCTGGGTGCCGTTGCCCAGGTTCTTCAGGACGTACTGCACGTAGTACAGCCCGTTGTTGGAGTTCCGGTAGAAGGTCACGTTGATCTGGCAGGTGCCCGTGGAGTCCACCACGCTGTAGCCCACCCGCGACGAACCCGAGGCGGCCTGGGCGGCGGTGGCCCCGGTCAGGGCGATCAGCGGTACTGCGGCGAGCGCGGCGAGCCGTCGGAACGTACGGCGCATGGCTGTCTTCCTCCCCGTTGTGGTCTCGACCAATCTGGCCAGTGGTTCAGACCAGTCGACATTATGCGGACCCCGGAGATTCAGGTGTCAACACCCGTGCCGCAAGCGGAATATGAGACGCCGGACGCCGTCTGTGACTCGGGTACGCTGGCCGCGGGCGACCGCCCGACGCGTAGAGACCCCGGGGGACCGATTGATCCGCGTACAGCAGCGCACGTTCACCCTGATCCCGTGGCCGTGGAGGGCCATGTCCTGGGCCCAGGTGCCCGAGGGGCTCGAATTCACCCTCTACGACGTCGTCGGCCCGACGGCGCGCGGCGTCGAGGTGGCCGGCGGCGAGGACGACGCCGCGCGGTGGAAGGTGGGCCACGACGCGTACCAGAGCCTGCTGAGCGAGGCGGAGGAGACCGTCCGGTACGCGCACGGCGTGCGCTGCAAGGCCGGGTTCATGGTGGACATGCGCTCGGTGCGGCTGTGGCGCTACGGGATGCTGCCCCACCGCAGGGCCCGCTCCCGGCGGCTGTTCGCCGAGTGCGAGGCCCTGATGCGCAGGGCGGAGGGGGCGTACCGGCCGATCCTCGACGAGATCGAGGATCGGATCGCAAACGCCTGATCCCGCACAGGAGTTGGGCTTTGATTCACCCCTCCTCCGCCCTCCGGACACCCGGGAGGGAGGTGTGCGACGAGGCCCCGGTCTAGCATCCGGCCATGACGCAGCCTCCCACCTCCGACACCCAGTCCGCCTACGATGGGCCGCGCCTGAGCGGGGGTCGGATCTTCGGCCTCGCGCTCTGCGCGGCCCTGTGCCTGATCGGCGGGCGGCTGTTCCAGGCCGGGTTCGTCAGTTTCATCGGCCCGGCCGTGTGCGCGCCGTCCCAGGCGTGCCACGGCGGGCTGACCACTCTGGCCTTCTGGATGGGCGGGGCGGCGGTCTGGGCGATCGGCACGGGGGCGGCCGTCGCCACGGTGATCACCGACGAAAAGGCGCCGGACCGCCTGCCGATCCCCGCGACGCTCTGCGCCACCTTCGTGCTCGCCCTGGTCGGCGCCGTCCTCGGCGAGCGCCAGGCCAACCTGCCGACGCTCATCCCCCTCGGACTGCTGGCCCCGCTGACCGCCTTCGCGGCCGTCCGGGGCGAGCGGCGGCTGCGGGAGCACCAGAAGGCGTACCTCGCGGGGCTCGCCGTCGCCCGCCGGCTGGCGGAGCACGGGCTGAGCACCTTCGGCACCGTCACCGAGGTCGAGGCCGTCAGCGAGACCCACGAGGGCGCCCTCGACCTGCGGATCACCCTCCGATTCACCGCCGGTGACGGCGTCGAGCACCACTTCACCCACACCGGCGACCACCCGGTCCACGCCGCCCCCCGCATCGGCGACCGCATGGCCGTCCGCTACGACCCCCGCTCCCCCGGCACCGCCCAGGCCGGCGCCCTCCTGCCCCCCGATCCCGCCCGCCGGGCCGGGCCGCCCCAGGACGCCCGGCCCTCCCTCACCGACGAGCTGGACCGCCTCGCCGCCCTGCGCCGCGAAGGCGCCCTGGACGCCGCGGAGTTCGAACAGGCGAAGGCCCACCTCCTGGCCGAATGAGGCCACGTGTACGCACCTGAGCACACTCACCCCTACGATGACCGCATGAGTACCGGCCGCACCGACCCAGCAGATGCACATCGCTCGCAGCAGCGGGGCGAGGCGAGGCTGGACGCCGCCGTGTCCGTGCTGGCCCTGCTGGCCGACCGCACGCGGCTCGTGCTGCTGGAGCGGCTCGGGCGGGGCGAGGCGGACGTGACGACGCTGACGGAGGTCAGCGGCGCGGCGCGGCCCTCCGTCAGCCAGCACCTGGCCAAGCTGCGGCTCGCCGGGCTGGTCGCCACGCGCAAGGACGGGCGGCGGGTGGTCTACTCGCTGCGGCACGGGCACCTGCGGCGGCTCGTCGACGAGGCGCTGAACGTCGCCGACCACCAGATCGCGCACCTGCCGCCGCACGACTGAGCGCCGGCGCCCCTCGGAGGTGCGGGCCGTTCGCCCGATAGGTGCACACGTATGCACGTGTTGACTATCATGGCTCCATGCTGAGCGTGCTGCGCAACCGCGCCTACCGCCATCTGTTCACGGCCCAGGTCGTCGCCCTCGTCGGCACCGGGCTGGCCACCGTGGCGCTCTCGCTGCTGGCGTACCGGATCGCGGGAGCCGACGCCTCGGCCGTGCTCGGCACCGCGCTCGCGATCAAGATGGTCGCCTACGTGGCCGTCGCCCCCGTCGCGGGCGCGCTCGCCGGGCGGATACCCCGGCGGTCGCTGATGGTGGCCATGGACCTCACCCGCGCCGGGGTCGCGCTCGCCCTGCCGTTCGTCGACCGGGTGTGGCAGGTCTACGTCCTGATCTTCCTGCTGCAGGCCGCCTCCGCCGCCTTCACCCCGACCTTCCAGGCCACCATCCCGGACGTGCTGCCCGCCGAGCGCGACTACACCGACGCCCTGTCGATGTCCCGGCTCGCCTACGACCTCGAGTCGCTGTTCAGCCCGGCGCTCGCGGCCGTCCTGCTGTCGGTGGTCTCGTTCAACTGGCTGTTCGCCGGGACGGCGGTCGGGTTCCTCGCCTCGGCCGCACTCGTCGTCTCCGCCGTCCTGCCCAAGCCCGCGCCCGTCGAGCGCGCCGGCGGGATCTACGCCAAGGCGGCGTTCGGCTCACGGCTCTTCTGGGCGACGCCACGCCTACGGGCGCTGCTCGCCCTGGACCTCGCGGTCGCGGCGGCGGGCGCGATCGTCTTCGTCGACACCGTCAACGTCGTCCGCGACCACTTCCACCGGCCCGCCGGGGCGGTCTCGCTCGCCCTCGGCGCGTACGGCGTCGGCTCGATGCTCGCCGCGCTCGCCCTCCCCCGGCTGCTGCGCCGGGTCGGCGACCGCGCGGTGATGCTGGCGGCGGCCTTCGCCCTGCCCGGCGTCCTGGCCGCCGTCACGGCGATCACCGCCGCCTCCGCCGGCACCGGCACGTGGCTCGCCCTGCTCGCCGCCTGGGCCCTGGTCGGCGCCGCGAGCTCCGCCGTCCTCACCCCCGGCGGACGGGTCATCCGCCGCTCGGCCGGCGACCCCGACCTGCCCGCCGCCTTCGCCGCCCAGTTCTCCCTCTCCCACAGCTGCTGGCTGCTCACCTACCCCCTCGCCGGCTGGCTCGCCGCCGGAGCCGGACTGCCCGCCACCGCCGCCGTCCTCGGCGCCGTCGCGCTGGGCGCAGCCGGCGCGGCGGCCGCCCTCTGGCCGCCCCGCGACCCCTCGACCCTCGGCCACACCCACACCGACCTGCCCGCCGGCCACCCCCACCTCGCCGGCGCCCACCCCGCCGCCGCCCGTGGCGCCTGGCGCCACGACCACCACTACGTCATCGACCAGCACCACCACAGCTGGCCCCGGCCCGTCCGCACCCACACCCCGGCTTGAGTCGGACCCTCAGCCGTCGCAGCTTTCGAAGGTGTGGCCGTCCACCAGGTGGCTCGGCGGGAAGCCGAAGCCGACCTCGGTGAGCGCGCGGACGAGGAACTCGCCCAGGCCGCAGTCGAACCGCCGCCAGCCCGTGCTGTGGTCCTCGCGAACGAGCACGGGCCAGGCGGACGGGTCCTCCCCGCCCGTCTGCCAGGCGAACTCGACCTCCTGCTCCGAACTGCCCCACTGGAGCAGCCCGTTCGGCGCCGGGAACGCCGGGAGCGGATCGAACTGGTCGGCGCTGTTCCTCGACCACGCGATGAGGTCCAGGCCCGTGTGCGGGACGAGAAGGTCGACGTATCCGTCGAAGCCGCCCGGGCCGAACACGTCGACGATCTCCTTGTAGTCGTCGGGCAGCGCGGTGCCCAGTTCGGCCTCCACCGCCTGCCAGTCGACGCCGGGACGGCCGCTCGGCCGCCAGCCGGTGAGGGCGCACAGCCTCTCGGTCCAGGAGCTCTCCTCGGGCAGCCCGGCCCACGCGGGGTCGGGGCGGTCCGCGATGACCACGACTCCGCTGCCGCCGACGATCCGGCCCAGGCCGATCCAGTGGGCCCGGTATCCCCAGGCGGCCAGCTCCACCAGCTCGTCGGTGAACGGCTCCAGCAGCGCGCGGCCCCGAGCCTCCGTCACGGTCGGGTCGACGAAGCCGTCCACGGCCAGACTGCGGGGCCGGCCCGCCCACTGCCCGAGCGCGGCCCTGAGCCCGGCCAGCGCGTCCGGGTCCGTGTCCTCGGGGAGCCGGAGGACCGTCGGCCGCTCCCGACGGTGGCCGTCCACGTGCTCGCGGACCATCACGACGAGGCCGGTGGGCGACTGCTCCGGTTGCTCTGACGTTGATGACATCGGGCCAGTCAACACCGTCCCCCTGTCAGTCGTCGGCGGCGGCGAGAAGCGTGAGGAGACCTGCGCACCGCCGGCCTCGTCCTGGTCCCCACGCCGATGGATGCGGGCGCGGCGGCGAGCGATGTGCGGTGAGATCTCGGAAACGATGCGTTCACGAGACGCGAACTCTCCCTGAAACACGCGGTTCCTAGCGTATCCCCCCATGGATTCGAAGCTGTATACGCAGCCGGACACGATGCCGGATCCGGCTGCGGCGCCCCCGCTCTCGCCCCCGCCCCCGCCGTCGCTCCGCGAGGCGGCCTACGCGCAGCTGCGCGCGGCCGTGCTGGACGGCGGGTTCGGGCCGCGGGAGCGGCTGGGCGAGATGCGGTTGGCCGCGCGGTTCGGAGTGTCGCGGACACCCGTGCGCGAGGCGCTGGCACGGTTGCTGGCGGACGGTCTGATCGAGCGTGGTGACGGCGGCTTCTACGTGACGATCCCCAACCTGGCCCAGCTGAAGGACCTCTACGAGCTCCGGGTCACCCTGGAACTGCGCGGCATCGCCCGGGCGATCGAGGACCCCTCGGTCCGGCACGATCCGGCCGTCGTCGCGGCCGAGTTGGAACGCTGGTACGCGATGCGCGAGAACCCGCCCGCGTGCGATCCGCGCTTCGTCGTCCAGGACGAGCGCTTCCACGCCGAACTCTCGCGCGCCGCGGGCAATCCCGCGCTGACCGACGCCCTGGTGGCGGTCAGCGAGCGCATCCGCAGCGTCCGTATGTACGACTTCCTCACCCAGGACCGCGTCGAGACGACCATCACGGAACACATCGAGATCATGGAGTTCGTCCGGGACGGACGGCTCGACGAGGGCTACCGCGCCCTGCACACCCACGTCGGCGACTCGATGGCCGTGGTGCTGCAACGCGCCCGGCGGGCGATGACGCAGATGGCCCTGCACTCCGATCGTCCCTGAGCCTTCCCCCAGCCCGCACCCCCCGAAGGGCATCCCATGACCGCCACCGAGTCACCGCAGCCCGCGACGACCTCGCACTCCCCCACGAGCCAGGCGACCAAGGAGACGCTGGAGGACTACACCCTCCGTTTCGCGCCCCGCAGTTACCGCCGCTGGACCCCCATGGTCGTGGCCACCACGGCCCTCGGCGGCATCGCCTACATGGCCGACTTCTCGATCGGCGCCGGCATCGGGCTCGCCCACGGCACCGGCAACGCGCTGATCGCGATCGCCGTCGCGGCCGTGGTCATCTTCGTCACCGGCTTCCCCCTCGCCTACTACGGCGCCCGCTACAACATCGACCTCGACCTCATCACCCGCGGCTCCGGCTTCGGCTACTACGGCTCGGTCCTCACCGGCGTCATCTTCGCCAGCTTCACCTTCATCTTCTTCGCCCTCGAAGGCTCGATCATGGCCCAGGGGCTGCGGCTGGGCCTCCACCTCCCCCTGTGGCTCGGCTACCTGGTCTCCACCCTGATCGTGTTCCCCCTGGTGATCCACGGCATGAAGGCCCTCAGCAGGCTCCAGGTGTGGACCACCCCGGTCTGGCTGCTGCTGATGGTCGCCCCGCTCGTCTACCTGATCGCCCAGGACCCCGGCACGGTCGACCGCTTCCTCGGCTTCGCCGGCACGGACGGCGACGGCGGCATCGACACCGCGTCGGTGCTGCTCGGCGCGGGCGTGTGCCTGTCCCTCATCGCACAGATCGGCGAGCAGATCGACTACCTGCGCTTCATGCCGCCCAAGACCGAGTCCAACAGGCGCAGTTGGTGGACGGCCGTCGTCATGGCCGGCCCGGGCTGGGTCGTGCTCGGCGCGCTGAAGCAGGCCATCGGCGTCTTCCTCGCCGTCTACATCCTCGCCAAGGTCGGCCCGTCCGTCGCGACCGAGCCGATCCAGCAGTTCCGCGCCGCGTTCGAGGCGATGATGCCGTCCTGGATGGTGGTCCCGCTCGCCCTCGCCCTGGTCGTCGTCAGCCAGATCAAGATCAACGTGACGAACGCCTACTCCGGGTCCCTCGCCTGGACGAACTCGTTCACCCGCGTCACCAGGCACTACCCGGGCCGCACGGTCTTCGTCCTGGTGAACCTCGGCTTCGCGCTCGTCCTGATGGAAGCCGACATGTTCAGCTTCCTCAACGGCATCCTGGGCTTCTACTCGAACTGTGCCATCGCCTGGGTCGTCACCGTGGCCACCGACATCGGCGTCAACAAGTACCTGCTCGGGATCTCCCCGCTCCGGCCGGAGTTCCGCCGGGGCATGCTGCACGCGGTGAACCCGGTCGGCGTGGTCGCCTTCGTCGCGGCCTCGGGCCTGTCCATCGGCATGTACTTCCACGCGCTCGGCGACACCCTCCAGCCCTACTCCCCCGTCGCCGCCGCCGTCATCGCCTTCGTCCTCACGCCCCTGATGGCCGTGGTCACCAAGGGCCGGTACTACCTGCGCCGCACCGACGACGGCATCGACGAGCCGCTTCTGGACACCGACGGCAACCCCAGCGCCGTCACCCTCGACTGCCACGTCTGCCACCAGCCCTACGAGCGACCGGACCTGACCGCCTGCGCCACCCACGGCGCGACGGTCTGCTCCCTGTGCCTGAGCACCGACAGGGTCGGCGACCACGTCCTGCCCGCCGCATGAGCCCGCTCGCCTCCGAGGATCTGAGGAGCTGACACCGTGTTCGACACCCTGCTGGTCGCCAACCGCGGCGAGATCGCCTGCCGCATCATCCGCTCGGCCTCCGCACTCGGCCTGCGGACCGTGGCCGTGTACTCCGAGGCCGACCGCGCCGCACCGCACGTGCGGATGGCCGACACCGCGGTACGCCTGGGCCCGGCGCCCGCCGCCGAGAGCTATCTGCGCGCGGACCTGGTCCTGGCCGCCGCCCGCGACACGGGCGCCGGAGCGATCCACCCCGGGTACGGCTTCCTCTCCGAGAACGCCGCGTTCGCCGCCGAGGTGGAGGCGGCGGGCCTGGCCTTCGTCGGCCCGACGCCCCGTCAACTGGAGGTCTTCGGCGCCAAGCACACCGCCCGCGCCGCGGCCGAGGCCGCCGGAGTCCCCCTGCTGGCCGGTACCGGGCTCCTTGCGGACCTGGCCGGGGCCCTGCGGGCCGCCGAGGAGATCGGCTACCCGGTGATGCTCAAGGCGACCGGCGGCGGGGGCGGCATCGGCCTGCGGGCCTGCGCCGGTCCGGAGGAACTGCGCTCGGCCTACGCCCAGGTCACCCGCCTCGCCCGGGGCAACTTCGGGGACGGCGGGGTCTTCCTGGAGCGGTACGTCGCCCGCGCCCGCCATGTCGAGGTGCAGGTCTTCGGCGACGGCGCCGGCCGGGTCGTCAGCCTCGGCGACCGGGACTGCTCCCTCCAGCGGCGGCACCAGAAGGTCCTGGAGGAGGCCCCCGCCCCCGGCCTCCCGCCCGCGCTCCGCGAGCGGCTGCACCGCAGCGCGCGGGAGCTGTGCGAGACGGTCCGCTACCGCTCCGCCGGCACCGTGGAGTTCGTCTACGACGCCGAGAGAGAGGAGGCTTCCTTCCTGGAGGTCAACACCCGCCTCCAGGTCGAGCACCCCGTCACCGAGGAGATCACCGGCGTCGACCTGGTCGGCTGGATGCTGCGCCTCGCCCGCGGCGACCGGGACGTCCTCGACGGCATCGGCCCCGACGGCCCGCCCGCGCACGGGCACGCCGTCGAGGCGCGCGTCTACGCCGAGGACCCGGGCCAGGACCACCGCCCCAGCGCCGGTCTGCTCACCCGCGTCCAACTCCCCGGCGGTGTCAGGGTGGACGGCTGGGCCGAGACCGGCCAGGAGGTCTCCACCGCCTACGACCCGATGCTCGCCAAGGTCATCGCCACCGGCCGCGACCGCGACGAGGCGTTCGCCAACCTGGCCCGGGCACTGGAGGAGACCCGGATCGACGGGGTGGAGACCAACCTCGGTCTCCTGCGCGCCGCCTGCCGCGCGGAGGAGGTCACGGCCGCCCGGCACACCACGGGCACCCTCGCCTCCGTCACCGACCCGCGCCCCCGCATCGACGTCGAACGCGGTGGCACCCTGACCACCGTCCAGGACTGGCCCGGCCGCACCGGCTACTGGGAGGTCGGCATCCCGCCCAGCGGCCCGATGGACGACCTCTCCTTCCGCCTGGGCAACACCGCCGTGGGCAACCCGGAGGGCGCCCCCGGCCTGGAGTGCACCCTGGAGGGTCCGGCCCTGCGCTTCTCGCGCCCGGCGGTCGTCTGCGTCACCGGCGCCCCGGCCCAGATCACGGTCGACGGCACGCCCGCCGCCCAGTGGGAGCCCCTCGACCTGCCCGCCGGAGCCCTGCTGGAGGTCGGGACCCCGAAGGGCCCGGGGATGCGCACCTACGTCCTCGTCCGCGGCGGCCTCGACCTGCCGGGCTATCTCGGCAGCACCGCCACCTTCACCCTCGGCGGCTTCGGCGGCCACGCCGGACGCGCCCTGCGCACCGGCGACGTCCTCCGCCCACTCGCACCCGCCCCCGGATCGCCGGCACCGGGCTCTGTACCGCCCACCGAGGTACCGCCCACCGAGGTACCGCCCACCGAACGCCCGCACTTCACCACCCACTGGCGGATCGCGGTCAGCGAGGGCCCGCACCCCGCCCCCGACTTCCTCACCCCGCGCGGCCTCGCGACGATGTACTCGGCCGAGTGGAAGGTCTCCGCCCAGTCCGCCCGCACCGGCGTGCGGCTCGTCGGCCCCCGGCCCGAATGGGCCCGCCCCGACGGCGGCGAGGCCGGGCTGCACCCCTCCAACGTCCACGACACCGCGTACTCCGTGGGCGCCGTCAACCTCACCGGCGACACCCCCGCGATCCTCGGCCCCGACGGCCCCAGCCTCGGCGGCTTCGCCTGTCCGGTCACCGTGGTCGCCGCCGAACGCTGGAAGGCGGGCCAGCTGCGCCCCGGAGACACCGTACGCTTCGTCCCCGTCACGGAGCGCCGCGCGGACGACCTGCGCCGCTCGCCCACCCTGCTCACCCTCCCCACCGAGGGCCCGGACCCCGACCAGGGCGTGCTCGCCCGACGGCCCGCCACTCCCACCACCCCCGAGGTCGTCTACCGGCGCGGCGCGGACGACAACATCCTCGTCGAGTACGGCCCGATGACCCTCGACCTCGCCCTGCGGATGCGGGTGCACGCCCTGGCCCGGCACCTCGCCGCCCACCGCCCCGCCGGCCTCGTCGACATCACCCCCGGCGTCCGCTCCCTCCACCTGCACACCGACCCCGACACCCTCCCCCTGCGCACCCTGCTCGGCGCCCTCCAGGAGGCCGAGGACCAGCTCCCCGCCGCCGACGCACTGACCGTGCCCAGCCGGGAGGTCCACCTCCCCCTGTCCTGGGACGACCCGACGGTGGACGAGGCCATCTCCCGCTACCGCACCTCGGTGCGCGACGACGCCCCCTGGAACCCGTCGAACATCGAGTTCATCCGCCGGGTCAACGGTCTGGACTCGGTGGACGACGTCCGCCGGATCGTCTTCGACGCCCAGTACCTCGTCCTCGGCCTCGGCGACGTCTACCTGGGCGCCCCCGCCGCCACCCCGGTCGACCCCCGCCACCGCCTGGTCACCACCAAGTACAACCCGGCACGCACCTGGACGGCCGAGGCGGGCGTCGGCATCGGCGGCTCCTACCTCTGCGTCTACGGCATGGAGAGCCCCGGCGGATACCAGCTCATCGGCCGCACCGTCCCCATCTGGGGCGGCCTGCGCCCCGGCCCCTCCTTCGAAGGCGGCATCCCCTGGCTGCTGCGCTTCTTCGACCGGATCGTCTGGCACCCCGTCTCCCCCGCCGAACTCCTCGACATCCGGGCCGACCTGGCCTCCGGGCGCGGACAACTCGACATCAGGCCCGGCGAGTTCTCCCTCGGCGAGCACGAACGCTTCCTGCGGCGGAACGCCGACGGCATCGCCGCCTTCCGCACCCGCCAGGCAGCGGCCTTCGCCGCCGAACGACAGGCGTGGGAGGCGGCGGGCGAACTCGCCGAACGGGCCGAGGCCGCCCCCGTGGCCTGCGCCGGGCCCGTCTCCCTGCCTCCCGGCGGCAGCCTGGTCGACGCCCCGCTCAGCTCCAGCGTGTGGAAGGTGACCGCCGGACCGGGTACCCGTGTCGAGGCCGGACAGCCGCTCGTCGTGCTGGAGGCCATGAAGATGGAGGTCGTCGTCCGCGCCCCGGCCGACGGGGTCGTCGCCGACGTCCTCGTCGCTCCCGGCCAACAGATCGATGCCGGCACCCCGTTGGCCGTCATCCTCCGAGAGGAAGCAGCGTGAACCAGCCCCCCACCGGCCCCGTGACAGTCGAGGCGCGGCTCGCCGACGCCTACGAGCGGATCGAGAAGGCCGACCGGCCGGAGATCTGGATCACCCTGCGCCCCTACGAGGACGTCCTGGCCGAAGCCCGCGCCCTCGACGCCCGTGTCGCGGGCGGGGAGGTCCTGCCGCTCGCCGGTCAACTGCTCGCGGTCAAGGACAACATCGATGTCGCGGGCCTGCCCACCACCGCCGCCTGCCCCGCCTACGCCTACCGTCCGCAGGTCTCGGCCACGGCCGTACGACGGCTGACGGACGCCGGCGCGCTCGTGCTCGGCAAGACGAACATGGACCAGTTCGCCACCGGCCTGGTCGGCACCCGCAGCCCGTACGGACCCGTCCGCAGCGCGGGGGATCCGGAGAGGATCTCCGGCGGCTCCAGCTCGGGCTCCGCCGTCGCCGTGGCCCTGGGCCTCGCGGACCTCGCGCTGGGCACGGACACGGCCGGCTCGGGCCGGGTACCGGCCGCGTTCAACGGCATCGTAGGCCTCAAGCCCACCCTCGGCCTGGTCCCCAACACCGGCGTCGTCCCCGCCGCCCGCCCCTACGACACCGTCACCGTCTTCGCCCGCACCCTCACCGAGGCCCGGCAGGCGCTGGCCGTCATGATCGGTCCGGACCCGGCCGACCCGCGCAGCCGGACCTGGCCCGAGGCCGTACGGCTGGCGGCGCCTGAGCGGCCCCGCGTCGCCCTCCCCCGCGAGGAGGACCTCGCGCCCCTCTCCGGCGAGGCCCGAGCCGCCTTCCACGCGGCCGCCGGACGGCTCCGGGAGAGCGGCGCCGAAACCGTGGTCACCGACGTGTCGCCGCTGCTGGAGGCCGCCCGGCTGCTCTACGACGGCGCCCTGGTCGCCGAACGCTACGCCGCCGTGGGCGAGTTCATCGCCCGCACCCCCGAAACCGACCCCGTCGTCGCCGGCATCGTCCTCGCCTCGGGCGCGCTGCCCGCCCACGCCCTCGCCGCCGACCAGTCACGCCTCGACCACTTCAGGGCGGCCACCGCCCGGCTGCTGTCCGGCTTCGACGCCCTGCTCCTGCCCACCACCACCGAACATCCCACGATCGCCGCCGTCCAGGCCGACCCGGTCGGCATCAACAAGCGCCTGGGCACCTACACCAACTTCGTCAACCTGCTCGACCTGGCCGCCGTCGCCGTTCCGGCCGGCGAGGCCGACGGCAGCCCCTTCGGCGTCAGCGTCATCACCCGGGCCTTCGAGGACCAGGCCGGCCTGGACCTCGCCGCCCGCCTCGTCGAGGAGAGCGACGACGCTCCGACTCCCCTGCCCGACACGGGAGTCGACCTCGCCGTCTTCGGCGCCCACCGGCACGGCCAGCCCCTCAACCACCAGCTCACCAAGCTCGGCGCCCGCTACGCCGGCCCGGTGCGGACCGCCCCCGACTACCGGCTGACCGCCCTGGCCACCGAGCCCCCCAAACCGGGCGTGGTCCACGTCGGGCCCGGCAACGGCGGCAGGATCAGCGGCGAACGCTGGACCCTCTCACCGGCCGCCCTCGGCCACTTCCTCGCCGAACTGCCCGCACCGATGTCCCTCGGCCGCATCCGACTCGACGACGGCTCCTGGGTGCTGGGCTTCCAGTGCGATCCGCACAGCGCGGCCTCGGGCACCGACATCACCCACCACGGGGACTGGCTCGCCTACCTGGCCACGATCTGAACGCCACCGGTGATCGCCGACGGGGGCGGTGCTCAGGGCGTCGCCGTCCTGGAGCACGGGCCAGGCCGCGAGCCCGCTCGGCCCGACGTCGAAGACCGCCCGCCGCCTGATCGAGGCCGCACCGTCCTCGTCGGTGCTCGTGATCCGAAACACGGCCGGGCGGCGTGGTCGACGCCGGGCACCTTCGGAGTGCCGCAGCAGCCGTGGCAGACGGTGACGGTGCAGCGGGCCGGAGCTGGGGAGGTCCTGCGGCGGCTCACCGGGCGCCCTCCGTGCGGGTGCGGGTCCAGGCGGATTCGCGCAGGAGGCGCAGGCCGTTGAGGCCGACGAGGACGGTGGAGCCCTCGTGGCCGAGGACGCCGAGCGGGAGGGGGAGGGTGGCGGCGAGGTCCCAGACGACCAGGGCGGAGATGAACACCGAGGCGATCACCAGGTTCTGGACGACGAGGGAGCGGGCGCGGCGGGAGAGGGCCACCACGGCGGGGACGGTGGCGAGTTCGTCGCGGACGATGACCGCGTCGGCGGTTTCCAGGGCGAGGTCGGAGCCGGCGCGGCCCATGGCGATGCCGGCGTGGGCGGCGGCGAGGGCGGGGGCGTCGTTGACGCCGTCGCCGAGGACGAGCGTCCGGCGCCCGGCGGCCTCCTGCTCGCGGACGGCGGCGACCTTGTCCTGCGGCAGGAGTCCGGCGCGGACGTCGGTGATGCCGACCTCGGCGGCGAGGCGGGCGGCGGCGCGGGGGTTGTCGCCGGTGACGAGCATCGGGGTGCGGCCGGTGAGGGCGGTCAGGGCGGTGACGGTGGAGGCGGCGTCGGGGCGCAGCCGGTCGGCGATGCCGAGCACGCCGACGGGGACGCCGTCGGCTTCGACGAGGACGGCGGTGCGGCCGGACTCCTCGAGTTCGGCGGCGAGGACGGCGGCGCGGGCGCTGGCCGGATCGGTGCGGCCGCCGATCATCCGGGCCGGTGCGCCGAGGGCGAGGATGCGGCCGCCGACGGCGGCGGTGATGCCGGCGCCCGGGGTGGAGGCGAAGTCCTCGGCGGGCGGCAGGGTGAGGCCCCGGGTGCGGGCGGCGTCGACGACGGCGCGGGCGATGGGGTGTTCGCTGGGGTGTTCGGCGGCGGCGGCGAGGGTCAGGAGGCCGTCCTCGGTGAGGCCGGAGCCGGCGAGGGGCCGCAGGTCGGTGAGGCGGGGAGTGCCTTCGGTGAGGGTGCCGGTCTTGTCGAGGGCGACGGCGTCGACCTGGCCGAGGCGTTCCATGACGACGGCGGACTTGACGAGCACTCCGTGGCGTCCGGCGTTGGCAATGGCGGAGAGCAGCGGCGGCATGGTGGCCAGGACGACGGCGCACGGGGAGGCGACGATCATGAAGGTCATCGCCCGCAGCAGGGAGCCGGTCAGGGCGGCGCCGAAGACGAGCGGGACCGCGAAGACGGCGAGGGTGGCGGCCACCATGCCGAGGGAGTAGCGCTGTTCGACCTTCTCGATGAACAGCTGGGTGGGGGCCTTGGTCTCGGACGCCTCCTCGACCATCCTCACGATCCGGGCGATGACGGAGTCGGAGGCGTCCCGCTCGACGGTGACGCGCAGGGCGCCGGTGCCGTTGAGGGTGCCGGCGAAGACCTCGTCACCCGCCTGCTTGGCGACGGGCAGGGGTTCGCCGGTGATGGTGGCCTGGTCGACCTCGCCGGCGCCGGCCACGACGCGTCCGTCCGCGCCGATCCGCTCCCCCGGGCGGACCAGAACGGTGTCGCCGACGGCGAGTTCGGCGGTGGGGACGGTCTCCTCGGCGCCGCCGGGCAGCAGCCGGGTCGCGGTGGCCGGGGCGAGGTCGAGCAGGCCCCGCACGGAGTCGGCGGTGCGGGCGGTGGCGAGGGCTTCGAGGGCGCCGGAGGTGGCGAAGATGACGATCAGCAGGGCGCCGTCCATGACCTGGCCGACGGCGGCGGCGCCGAGGGCGGCGACGATCATCAGCAGGTCGACGTCGAGGGTCTTCTCCCGCAGGGCCCGCAGCCCGGCCCAGGCGGGTTCCCAGCCGCCGGTGGCGTAGGCGAGGGCGTACAGCGGGCCCCAGGCCCAGGCGGGGGCGCCGGTGAGCTGCAGCGGCAGGGCGGTCAGGAACAGCGTGGTGGCCGCGGCGGCCCAGCGGGCCTCGGGCAGGGCGAACACCCGGGTGCGCCGCCTGGGGGCGGCGTCGGCGGGGGCGGCGACCGGCGCGGGGCGCTCGATCAGGGTGGAGGACATGCGGGAGGGGACCCTTCAGGGAGCTCAGGGCTGGCGACGGGAGCAGGGCGGGCGACCGAACCCACAATACAGGAACATATGAACAGTCCTTCATCCATGCTCTGTAGGATGGTCGCATGGGTCATGGAGCAGCGCCGCCGAACACCGCCGTCCCGCACACGCGCCTGGACGCCGCCAGCGCCGCCCGCGTCGCCACCACCCTCCAGGCCCTGGCCACCCCCTCCCGCCTGCTGATCCTCTCCCGCCTGCGCGAAGGCCCCTGCGCCGCCACCGAACTGGCCGCCGAGGTCGGCATGGAACAGTCCGCCTGCTCCCACCAGCTGCGCCTGCTGCGCAACCTCGGCCTCGTCGTCGGCCGCCGCAACGGCCGCTCCGTCGTCTACGCGCTCTACGACAACCACGTCGCCGCCCTGCTCGACCAGGCCGTCTACCACATCGACCACCTGCGCCTCGGCCTCAGCGACGCCGAGGGCGCGGAGGTCGAGGAGACTCCCTGAGCCGTCTCCGGCTGGGGCTCCCCTTCCCGTCTCCCCTTCCCGCCTCCCCGTCCCGCCTCCCCGTCCCGTCTCCCCGACGAGCGGGCCCGCGGCGGCGGGTGCATCGTGGAAGAAAAGGCGTGTCCGGCACGGCATGCCCGCGGCCGGCTCCGCGCGGCCTCTTCGTCTCGAAGGGCGGGCACAGCCATGACGGACAGTCGGTTCCGCGTGATCAGGCCCGACGACATGCTCGTGTTCGATCTGGGCACCGTCAATCTCGACGTCGACACGGCCGGCGCCCGCCTCACCCGCCACGACGCGGGCGCGGACGCGCTGATCGTCCTGCAGTTACCGTCGCAGCACACCGTCGAAGCCGTGATCGGCTCCCCGCCGAGCGAGCCCGTCGACGCCTTCGCGGCCGGGCCGACCTCACTGCCGTTCCTCGTCCCCGCCGGCCTGGACGGACTGCCGCTCTCGCTCGCGCAGCTGCTCGACTGGGCCGGCCTGACCCCCGCGACGGTGCCGACCACGCTCTCGCCCGACGAGGGCGAGGTCTCCGTCTTCGGGGGCGTCCCCCGCATCGCCATCGAGTTCCCGGCCCGGCTGCTGCTCACCCCCGACGGCATGGCGCAGTGGACGCACCGCACCGACCCCTTCACCGTGGCCGGGCGCACCGAACTGTGGCACACCACGCTGACCGCGCTGGACAGCACCCACGCGAAGCTGCGGGCGTACGCGTTCTTCCCCGGGCGCCCGGCGCGCGACGCCGTGGTGCTCAGTGACAAGCACCTCTCCGATCTGCACAGCCTGACCAGCGCCCAGGACGTGGACGGAACGGCACCCCTGGACGCCGAGCGGTTCACGCTCACCCCGCTCGGCGCGTCGGTCCGCATCCAGGGATCGTGGGCCGGCCTGACGGCGGCCGGCGGAGGCCCCGGGCCCTCCACCGGGCTCACGGCGTACCAGCAGATCACGGGCCTCGGGCGCGACCAGTACCTGAAGACCGTCGACCGCGGCTACCTCAACACCGGCCACCTGGCCTCCATGATCGAGATCTCCGAGCGGCAGTTCCTGAACGAGAGCGACGGTGTGGTCGCCGGCATGACGACCATCAGGTACATCGCCGTCCTGCAGCCGGAGATCGTGTACGGGGACGCGGTCGGCTACGGGAGCGGCGGGCGGGAGATGCCCTTCCGGTCCCTGAGGCTCACCACCCTGGCCACCCCGCCGATCGACCTGCCCCCGGGCGCGTCGCCCCCGCCACCCCCGCCACCCCCGGGCACGCCGCCCCCGCCGCCGCCCCCGCCACCCCCGCCGTTCGTGCCGGCCGTCCAGGGTGCCCCCTTCCCGTTCACCATGATCGGAACGGACGCGGAGGGGCGGCAGATCAGCCTGTCCATGCCCCTGATGTTCGTGCCCGCAGGCACCGGACTGGGCACGATGGTCCTGACGTACAACCAGGACGTTCCCGAGGCCGACCGGACCGCGCAGCTCGCGGGCCAGTCCATGGCCCTGGCCGAGCCGGCGCAGGACGAGCCCGGCACCACCTGCCTGCCCGTCACCTCGCTGACCTTCAGGATGACCCAGGCGAGCGGCCACCCGTTGCAGGCCCTGCCCTCCCTGGCGAGCGCGGTGGTCCGGGTGCCCGCCGTGCGGATGGTCACCGGCGGCAGCGGCGAGACGACGGTGACCCACGACGACGGGTACCTGCAGAACGGCATCGACAACCACCCCTCGGGCACGTTCCTGAGCACCGTCGCCCCGCTCGCGATGGGGTTCGCCGCGCAGCAGGCCGGGGGTCTGGCCAGGCCCGACGTGGCGATCGGCGCCATCACCAGCCGCGCCGGTGCGATCCCCGCGGCGTTCGCCAGTGCCACCGGGATCGACGTCGGCGCGCTGAAAGACCTCTTCGGCAACGCCAAGCTGCTGGGCACCATCGCGCTCGGCGACCTCCTCAAGGAAATCCCGGTGCCCGACCCGGGCGCCTTCAAGCAGGTGGCGGAGGCCGAGCTCCAGCAGCTCCTGGCCGCCGGCAAGCTCACGACCCCGGTCCTGCGCGTCTCGGACCTGCCCGTACCGCCGGGCCCCGACGGCCTGCCGCGCCTGGGCAGCGAGCTGCGCTACCTGTGGAGCCCGCCGCTGAACAGCGGCAACGACATCCTGAAACTGGACGGGGCCTCGCTCACCCTGGACGCCCGTACGGTCTGCTCCCCGGACGCCGCCACCCAGTCCACGGTCCACGGCGAACTGAGCAACTTCTCGATCGAACTGGCCGGCGTGGCCAAGATGCACATCGCCGGCCTGAGCTTCACCGCCCAGCCGGGGCGGCAGCCCGAGGTCAAGGCACACGGCTTCGACCTGCAGTTCGACGGAGAGCTGGAGTTCGTCAGCACGCTGCGCGACCTGCTGCCCGCCGACGCGTTCGGCAGCGGCCCGTTCATCGACGTGACGACGAGCGGGATCACCGCCGGCGTCGATCTGGCGGTGCCGGACAGCGGCGTCGGCATCTTCAGCCTGCAGAACCTGCGGCTGTCGGCCGCGCTGCACATCCCCTTCGACGACCAGCCGCTGTCGCTGCGGTTCTCGATCTGCGAGCGCCACCACCCGTTCAACCTGAGCGTCTCGGCGCTCGGCGGCGGCGGGTTCCTCTCCCTGGTGATCGACCCGAAGGGCATACAACTCGCCGAGGGCGCACTGGAGTTCGGCGGAAACCTCAGCCTGAACCTCGGCGTGGCCAGCGGCGGCATCTACGCGATGGGCGGCGTCTACTTCGCGATCGACTCGCACGGATCGGTCGTCATCACCGGCTACCTGCGCTGCGGCGGCTACCTCTCGGTGCTGGGCATCGTCAGCGTCACGGTCGAGTTCTACCTGGGGCTCACCTACCACAAGGACGCCGACGCCCACACGTCCGAGGTGTCGGGCGTCGGATCGGTCACGGTCGGCGTCCACGTCGCGTTCTTCAGCAAGACGGTCTCGCTGAGCCTCGAACGCCACTTCCCCGGGGGCAAGTCGGACCCCACCTTCGCCGAGTGCTTCCCCCCGGGGACGGATCACTGGGACAAGTACTGCCGATCCTTCGCCGGCCAGTGAGGCGCCACCATGTCGAACACCCAGCAGATCCGCTGGACCGTACTCCCCGCCGGGGTCTCCGCGGACGGCACGCAGGCCCTGGTGTCGGTCTTCGTCTCCCCTCGTCTGACGAGCGACGACGGCGACACGCTCGGCCCGTTCCCCGACTTCCTGGACTGGCCCGCCCACCTGGCCCTCGCGACCTTCGGCTTCGTCGTCGTGAAGGACGGCGAGCCGGTCGGTGAACCCATCTCCCCGACCGGCATGACCAGCGGCCCGGACTCCGCGCTGTGGACACGGTTCTTCACCGCGCAGACCCCGCTCCAGGCGCACGTGTTCGAGGACCACTCCACGCGGGAGGTCGCCAGTTACCCCTCCGCCGGCGTGACCCAGAGCGTGCGGGCCGGCTTCACCGGCGCGGCGGCGGCCCAGACGGACACGCTGCCGAACGCCTCGGCGGTGGCGGAGATGGCCGGGTTCGCGCCGCAGGCGGCCAGCACGGGGGAGGCCATGGAGTCCCTGACCGAGGCCGGCGCCTCCGGCCAGGCGCCCGGGCCGATGGACCAGTTCTTCAGGTTCCACACACGCCCCGGGACGCAGACCGGCCAGGAGGGAATCGTGGCGGGCGGCGCCCCGGCACCGCCCCCGCCGCCCACTCCGCCACCACCCCCTCCCCCGCCGCCGACCCCGTCCGACCGGGACTTCCACGAGTTGATCTCGGCACTCGGTGACCATCCGCACCTGCTGCGCCGGCTCGGCCTGGTGCTCGACTTCACGCTCCCCGCCGACCAACTCACGCTCTCTGAGGGCGACTTCGCCCTCAAGGCCGTACCGGTCTGGTCGGTGGCGGCGTCCTCGGACTCCCAGGACCTGTCGCTGTCCACCGCGTACGTCCACCGGACGGCGCCGCCGCTCTTCACCGCCGCCTCCGGCGAGGGAGGACTCGAGGACCCGCTGCGCCCGCCGGCCCGCGGCGTCATGCTGCTGGACCCCGAGTACTCGCTCGAACAGGTCGACGTCGACGGAGCCGCCCTCAAGGCGGCCAACGCCGCGGCGGCCGCGACGGCCGACTCCGGCGGCGACGACCTGGGCGGCGGCGACAGTCAGGCCGCCCCGCCGACCGTACGCACCAAGGGCCTGGTCATCGTCCACAACGACCGGGCGGCCAAGCTCCAGGAGACCTTCGCCCGCAACGCCGCCCTGGAGCAGGGCGTCACCTCCGACGACACGCAGGTGCTGGCCGCCGAGGATCTCGTCCGCGGGTACCGCATGGACGTCTTCGACGAGGGCCTCAAGCGCTGGCTCTCCCTGCACGAGCGGATCGTCGACTACCACGCCCCCGGGAAGGACGGGGAGCCGATCGACACGGTGACCGACGAGGGGTTCTTCCAGCACGGGCTGACGACCATGCCCGACGGTGACCCGAACCAGCTGTACGCCCACGAGCACCTGATCACCTGGGAGGGCAACAGCCTGGCCGCCTCGCCTCATGGACTGGTGGTCAGCGACATCCGCGCCGCCGACGACCCGAACGGCCGGGAATGCCCCCCGATCGAGGTCGACAACACCGCGCAGACCGCCCTGCCCCTGGAGATCGACGTCCAGGCCAAGCCCGGCTCCCTGCCCAAACTGCGCTTCGGCCACCACTACCGGGTGCGCGTGCGCACCGTGGACCTGGCCGGGAACGGCCCGACCATCGACCAGGGAGACGCCCTGTCCGACCGCGTCGGGCAGGTGCTGCCGCCCGCCGGCGCCGAGACCTTCCGCCGCTTCGAGCCCGTGCCCGCACCCATGCTGGTGCCGCGCGCGGCCCTGGACGAAGGGGCCCACGCCTACCAGCTGGTCATCCGCAGCACGAAGGAACTGTCGGCGACCGACTACGCCACCGCCTTCAACGCCTCGCCCCCGGTCACCGGCGGCACGCACAAGCCGTACGCCGGGACCGACGAGCGGCACGTGGTGCCGGCCAAGACCGCGCTGCGGTGCGTGCTGTGGCACGGGAAGCTGGACGCCGCGTTCCCCTCCGACGACGCCGCCGTCCGCCGGGCCGCGTACGAGGTGGCATGCCGGGAGAGCGGCAAGCTCGACCAGTCCGGCGTGCCCGGCATCGAGTTCGTCGTGGCCCCCGGCAGCGACCTCCTCACCGACGACAACCCCGTGACGTACCCGATCTGCACCCTCGACCAGCTCGCCGTCCCCTACCTGCCCGACCCGTACGCGACCGGCGTGATCTTCCAGGACCTGCCCGGCCTCGCCGAGGGCGACCACCTGCCCGACCTCACCTGGGACGGCCCGACCTGGTACCAGCCGCGGTCGCTGCGCCTGCGCGTCGTCGAGGGCGGCGGCGCCCCGCAGTGGGACGCGGGCGCCAGGGTGCTGACCGTCCAGCTGCCGAAGGCCGCCGTCGCCACCGTCCGGGTGCGCTCGAAGATCGAGGCGACCCCCGACATCCTCGGCATGCTGCAGTGGTGCCGGGACGCGCTGAGCGGCGACGGCTACCAGACCGTCCTCGACGCCGCCGGCGGCGACGGGCACTGGATGATGACGCCCTGGCACGAGGTCACCCTGGTGCACGCGGTGCAGCGGCCCCTGGCCGTCCCGGTGCTGCGGTTCGACGAGAGCGGGCCCGAGCGGGAGCCGGGCGCGACCTCCGAGCAGCTGCGCGGAAGTGTCACGCTGGACACTGCCAGCACCGGACGGATCGACCTGTTCTCGCAGTGGACCGAGCAGGTCGACGACCTCCAGCAACCCGGGCCGCAGACCGTGCGGTTCGGCGGGCCGGTGTTCGACTTCACCCGCGACTACGCCGTCGAGCGCAGCAACGAGGACCCGGCCCCCGCCACCGCGCAGGAGGACGGCTTCACCTTCGACACCGCCGCCGGCGAGCTGCTCACCCCGCCGGTCCCGGCCAAGCACGAGTTCCACAACACCCGGTACCGGGCCGTCGACTACCACGTGGTGGCGACCACCGCGTTCAGCTCGTACTTCCCGCCCGAGTTCGCGCAGGACCCGTCGCAGCAACTGCTCTCCGTGAGCGGCGAACCCGTCCGCCGCGAGGTGCTCAGCTCCGCCCGGCCCGCGCCGCCCGCGCTGCTCTACGGCATCCCCACCATCGCCTTCGCGGCCGTGGACGGCACCCCCGCCGGCACCACCACCCGGCGCCGCAGCGGCGGACTGCGGATCTACCTCGACCGGCCCTGGTACTCATCCGGCGACGGAGAGATGCTCGGCGTGGTCATCCCCCAGGACACCACCGCCCCCGGCGCCCCCGACTACCTGTCGGTGACGCTGCTGGGCCGCGACCCGATCCACGTCTCCGCCCCGGTGCCCACGCCCGCGGCCTTCACCAACGCGGCGCAGGTGCTCACCGACGTGCCGATGACGGACGTCGGGCCGGACTACAAGGCGTCGCTCGCCCTGTTCCAGCCGGCCTACGACCCGGAAACCCGACGCTGGTTCTGCGACCTCGACCTCGACACCGGCGACGCGTACCAGCCGTTCGTACGGCTCGCGCTCGTCCGGTACCAGCCCAAGGCCATCGACGGCGCGCACCTCTCGCCGGTGGTCCTCACCGACCTCCTGCGCACCCTGCCCGAACGGGTACTGACCGTCCAGGGCACCGGGCCGCTGAACATCACCCTGACCGGCCCCTCCTACCCGCCCGACGCCGGCGGCGGCCCCCGGGTCACCGCGCGGCTGGAGCGGCGCGAAACCTCCGTCCCCGACGAGGTGCTCGGCTGGACCCCGCTCGCGGACGAGGTCGAGCTGGCCCGGTCCGACGCCGGCGACGTGCCGATCGTGCTCGTCCCCGGCACCATGTCGACGGCGGTCTTCGGCGGCGCGGTCCCCGTACCGGCGCGGCCGGACGGCGAACGCCGGCGGCTGCTGGTCGTGGAGACCGAGCGCATCCCGGCGGACGCCGGGACGAACGGGGAGACGGTCGACCGCGTCGTGTACTGCGACACCGTCGAAATCTGACGTTCCATCGGAAAGGAGTGGAACCATGGCCCTCACGGCAGCTCAGCAACAGTTCCTGAACGACGCCATCCCGGCGGCACAAGCCAGCCAGTCCGAGTTCCAGGTGCCGGCCTCCGTGACCATCGGCCAGGCCATCCTGGAGAGTGCCTGGGGCACCGCCCACATCGGCCAGGCCAACAACTACTTCGGCATCAAAGCCTTCACCGTCAACGGCCAGGTGACCTTCGGCAAGATCGCGACCGGATTCGTCACCGCTGCCACCAAGGAACAGAAACCCGACGGCACGATCGTCCCCACCCAGGCGAACTTCCGCGCGTACGCCTCGATGACCGACTCGTTCCGGGACCACGGGTCCTTCCTGCGGACCAACTCCCGGTACGCCCCCGCCTTCCAGACGACGGACGGCACCGCCTTCGCCCGGGCGATCGCCGCTGCGGGCTACGCCACCGCGCACAACTACGGGGACGTGCTGGTGGGGATCATCACGAAGCAGAACCTGCTGCAGTTCGACACCCCGGGCGGCGTCCCTGACCCTGGACCCGACCCTGGGCCTGGGCCCGATCCCGGACCTGGACCGGATCCCGGACCTGATCCTGGGCCTGGACCCGGCCCCGGACCTGACCCTGGGCCTGACCCCGGCCCCGGACCTGACCCCGGACCTGACCCCGGACCTGACCCCGGACCCGGACCTGACCCCGGACCTGACCCCGGACCTGGACCTGACCCCGGACCCGACCCCGGACCTGGACCTGACCCCGGACCTGGACCTGACCCCGGACCTGACCCTGGGCCTGGGCCCGACCCCGGACCCGGACCTGACCCCGGACCTGACCCTGGGCCTGGGCCCGACCCCGGACCCGGACCTGACCCCGGACCCGACCCCGGACCTGGACCTGACCCCGGACCTGACCCCGGACCTGGACCTGACCCCGGACCCGGACCTGACCCCGGACCCGACCCCGACCCCGGACCCGGACCTGACCCCGGACCCGGACCTGACCCCGGACCCGATCAGCAGGACACGGGCACACCGATGTGACGGAGGCCATCCCAAGGGAGCCGGCCGTGGCGTCCAGAGGCTGGCAGTTCTCGGTGGACCGGGGTGGTGACCACCCGGGTCGCGGGGGCTCCCGCGCCGAGGACCTCGACACCACGGTGGCCGCCCTGGCCGCCTCCCAGGCGAAGTTCACGCCGCTGGTGACGATGCCCGACCCGGTCGGCCTGCAGTCGGTGCAGGCCATCACCACCGCGAACCTGTTCCGCGACATGAGCGGCCTCAGCACCATGAGCCAGGTGCTCGCCAAGGGCATCGAAGCCGCCGCGAACAGCGACAAGGCCGACGCGAAGGCCTGATCACCGCGCGGGCCCGGGCCGTCCCCGAGCCCGCGCGTCACCTCTCTCCGTCGGAGCCGTACCGGGCGCACCGCTCCCGCGGCCCCGGCGAAACCGGGAGGTGGGTAGATTTTCGGATCATGAGAACATCAATGGGGGACATCCGAACGGCACTCGACCGCCTGGGGTCCGCACACCCGGCCGCGGAGCGCTCGCGCAGGCTCCTCGCCTGGGCCCTGCTGGCTGTCGCGGCACTGCTGTTCACCTGGATCCTGGTGCTCGGCTCGACCACCCGGGGCCAGGCCGAGGTCCGCAACTGGTCCACCGTCTGGGTCGGCATGGACGTCCTCCAGGTCACCGGGCTGCTCGCCACCGGCCGACTGCTCGTCCGGCGCTCCCGCCTCACCGCCCTGGCCGCCGCCGCGGCCGCCACCCTGCTCCTGCTCGACGCCTGGTTCGACGTGATGACCGCCGAGGGCGGCGGCGCCTGGTACACCGCCCTCGCGATGGCCTTCCTGGTCGAACTCCCCGCCTCCCTCGCCCTCGCGGGCCTCGCCCGCTCCGCCCTGGACTGGTAGGCGGGGCGGTACCGTGCTGAGCCATGACTCGTGCCCAGGAGAACTTCCTCGCCATGGCCCGTACGGCCGAGCTGCTGCTGCACCGTCCGGAGGTCACCGCCGCCTGGCAACGGCCCAGCGCCCTGCCGGAGTTCAGCATCGGCGGCCTGGCCGGCCACCTGGCCTACCAGATCCTGTGCGTCCCGACCGCCCTGGCCGGGCCGCCGCCCGTGGAGGAGACCGTCCCGCTCCTCGGGCACTACCAGCGCGCCAAGTGGGTCGGCGCGCCGCTCGACGCGGACATCAACGTCCAGCTCCGGGAGGGCGGCGAGGACATCGCGGCCGTGGGGCCCGAGGCCCTCGCCGAGCAGGTCGCCGCCACGCTCACGGAGCTGACGGCCGCCCTGGCGAAGGAGGACGGGGCCCGGCCCGTCCGCCTGTCGTTCTGGCCGCCGTACACGCTCACGATCGACGACCTGCTGGTCACCCGCACGATGGAACTGGCCGTCCACAGCGACGACCTGGCCGTCAGCGCGGGCATCCCGACCCCGGACCTCCCGCCGGAGGCCGCCGAGTCGGTGCTCGACCTCCTCACCCGCATCGCCACCTGGCGCCACGGCCCGCTGAACGTCCTGCGCGCCCTCAGCCGCGCCGAGCGGGCGCCGGAGTCCATCGCCGCGATCTGACACCGCGATCTGACACCGCGATCCGACGCCGTGATCCGACGCCGCGATCCGAGCGGGGGGACGGCCGGGAAGCGGGCGCGGAACCCGTCTCGCGACCACCGGGCACGCCCTGATCCCCTGAGGGAGCCCCGGCCGTTCCTCCGTTGGGTGGTAATTCCCGGGGCGGGCGTGACCTCCCCGGGTGCGCCGGACCCCCGACCACCTCCCTCGATCACAGAATGTGACGGCCCTGTCACATGATCGAGAGGACCCCTGGTGACCTCCACCCACCGCCTCAGACGCCCGCTCGGCGCCGCCCTCGCACTCTCCCTGGCCGTCGGACCGCTCCTGCTGCCCGCCCCCGCCTGGGCGGCGGGCGGATCGGGCAGCACGGGCGGCGCGAGCGACCAGCCGCCGGACCGGAGCGAGCGCCCGGGCGCGTCCGCTCCCCGGCTGCAGCGGCCGGTGCACCGGGCGCCGTCGGTGAACCTCGTGGACGTGGACGCGGCCGTCGGCAGCACCGTCGACCACGGCGAGACCGCCATCGCCGTCAACCCGGCCAATCCGCTCCAGATCGCGATCACCCGTTTCGCCGACGTGCCGGCCCAGACCAGCACGCGCGAGTGGAACAGCAACGCGCGCCTCTTCTTCTCCTCCGACGGCGGCACGACCTGGGCCGACGAGGCGACCATCCCCGTGCCGCCGGGTGTGTCCAACACCAACGGCGGCCCCTGCGACCAGACCATCGACTACGGCCGCAACGGCACCCTCTACGGCACCTTCCTCACCTGCGGGCTGAGCAACGACGCCCAGGTGGTCTCCGGCTCCACCACCGACCCCACCAACGCCGCGTCCTGGCAGTGGAACAACCCCACCCCCACCACCACCCAGCTGACCAGCAACACCCACCCCAACACCGACCAGCCCTGGCTGATCGTCAACCGTGACCCCACCACGGCGAGCCAGGACAACGTGTACGTCGGCTTCCAGGACTTCAACTCGGCCGGGACGACGGCCGACCCGCACGACCGGGTGACCGTCTCCCGCAACGCCAACAACGCCACCCCCGTCGACTTCCCCGCGGCCAACGACCGGGGCGTCGGCTCGGGCCCGCTGAACGACGGCATCAACGGGGGCCTGCGCCTGGCCGGCAACCGGAGCAACGG
The DNA here is from genome assembly GCF_044455705.1 of Kitasatospora sp. NPDC051170. Taxonomy (NCBI): domain Bacteria; kingdom Bacillati; phylum Actinomycetota; class Actinomycetes; order Kitasatosporales; family Streptomycetaceae; genus Kitasatospora; species Kitasatospora sp. NPDC051170. The sequence goes on from NZ_JBITFA010000001.1 coordinate 860,702, forward strand.
CGCCGTGTACGCCCTCTACCAGCAGGGCGGCAGCAACGCGGTGAGCCAGCCGCAGCCCGTCACCATCCGGATCAACCGCTCCACCGACGGCGGCGTCCACTGGGACCTGGGCAACACCCCGGGCACCGACTCGGACGGCATCACCGTCGCCTCGGTCAGCAGCGACCAGGGCAACCAGGGCTTCAAGTTCGGCGGGGTGAACGCCCTGATCGGCGGCGTCCACCACGCCGCCGTCGACCCGACCGGCGGCGACGTCTTCGTCGCGTACGGCGTGGACGTCTCGGGCACCAACCAGATCCGGCTGCGCCGGCTCACCGACAACGGCGCGAACAGTCTGAACGTCGGTGCCGAGGTGAACGTCTCCACCTCGACCAACGCCGCGCTGCCCTCCGTCGCCGTGCTCGACGACGGCACGGTCGGCGTCCTCTACCTGACCTCCGACGGCAACAACGCCAACGGCTTCCCGACCTTCACCGCGCACCTCGCCCGCAGCACCGACCACGGGGCCACCTTCGACGACACGGCGCTGCAGTCGTACACCACGCAGGCGGGCGACACCAACGCCTTCCAGCGGCTCTTCGGCGACTACCAGCAGCTCAAGGCCGTCGGCAACACCTTCTACGGCGCGTTCATGGGCAACCTCAACGGCACCGGCTCGACCACGGCGCAGCCGACGGACACGATCTTCTTCAGCCTCCAGAAGGCCACGACCCAGGCCACGCTCTCCTCCTCGGCCAACCCCTCGGTCTACGGGCAGCCCGTCGCCTTCACCGCGAAGGTCGTCCCGACGCCGGACGGCGGCACGGTCACGTTCAAGGTCGACGGCACCCAGCTGGGCGGCCCGGTGGCGGTCGACACCACGACGGGGCAGGCCGTCTCGGGCTCCATCGCCTCGCTGAGCGTCGGCGACCACAGCGTGGACGCCGTCTACAGCGGCGACAGCAACCACCTGGGCGCCACCGCCATGACCCTGACCCAGACCGTCAAGCAGGCCGCGGTCACCACCACGCCCACCTCCTCCGCGAGCGGGCCCGCGGCCTTCGGGCAGCCCGTCACCTTCACCGACACCGTCTGCCCGGCCGCGCCGAGCACCGACCCGGCCCTGCCGCCCTCCGGGACGGTCACCTTCAAGGACGGCGCCACCGTCCTGGGCACCGGCACCCTCGCCCCCGGCGGCGGCGCCCACTGTGCGCAGGCCCAGGTCACCTTCGCCAACCTGCTGCCCGGCAGCCACACCCTCACCGCGCAGTACAGCGGCGACGCGGACTTCCTCGCGGGCGGGCCGGAGACCTTCACCCAGGTGGTGGCCTGCGCCCGGACCGTCACCGGCACCGTCGACGGCGGGGTCGTGGCCAGCGGCCCGAGCACCTGCATCGTCGACGCCGACGTCCACGGCACGGTCTTCGGCACGCCGGGCGGGGCGCTGTTCATCGGCCACTCCACGGTCCACGGCAGCGTGATGTCCTCGCACGGCACCCAGTTCGGCATGTGCGGCAGCAGCGCCACCGGCTCGCTGACGGTGGACCACGCGAGCGGCTTCGTCGTCATCGGCGACCCGGGCGACGACGGCTGCCCCGGCAACCACGTCAACGGCTCCGTCCACCTGGCGAACAACCACGCGGGCGCCGAACTGATCGCCAACCACATCGGCGGCACGGCGACCGTCGACGGCACCACCGGCACCGGCCCCTTCCCGGAGGACACCCGGGCCGAGATCGAGGCCAACACCATCACCGGCTCCCTCCGCTGCCTGGGCAACACCCCGCCCCCGACCAACGACGGCCACCCCAACACCGTCCACGGCTCGCGCGGCGGCCAGTGCGCCAACCTGTAAACACCGGCCCGAACGATGCGGGGCCCGGCACCACGGTGCCGGGCCCTTCGTCGTGTCGGGGCCAACTTCCGTACCGGCGACGGAATCTGACGTTGCACCGGCCATGTCATACTGCGACGGTGACAACGGCCAGGCTGGTGACACCGCCGACGCGCGACCGGCCCCGACTGGGCAGGAAGTTCGCCCTGTTGTGGTCCGCCTCCTCCATCTCCGCCGTCGGCGACGGCATGCGGGACTCGGCCCTGCCGCTCCTCGCGGTGGCGATCTCCGGCTCACCGGGCGCGGTGGCGCTGGTCACCGTCGCCGGCACGCTGCCCTGGATGGTGATGTCCCTCCTCGGGGGCGTCCTCGCCGACCGGGCCGACCGGCGCCGGCTCATGTGGACGATCGACCTCGTCCGCGCCGCCGTCGTCCTGGGCTTCGCCTGCTGGGTCTTCCTCGCCACGCCTCCCCTGGCCGCCCTGGCCCTGCTCGCCTTCGTCCTCGGCTGCGGGGAGACGGTCTTCGTCAACGCCGCCACCTCCGCCCTCCCGGACGTGGTGCGGCCGGAGCAGCTCGACGCCGCGAACGGCCGCCTCCAGGGCAGCCTGATCGTGGGCGGGCACCTGATCGGCCCGCTGCTGGGCTCGACGCTGTTCGCCGTGGCCGCCGGGTACCCGTTCACGGTGGACGGCCTCTCCTTCGCCCTCGCCGCCGCCCTCGTCGCGGCGACCGGCCGCTCCGGCGCCGTACGGGCGAAGGGCGGCAAGCCGGTGCTCGGGGAGATCCGCGAGGGCGTGCGCTGGCTGTACGCCCACCGCGAGGTGCGGCTGCTCGCCCTGCTGTCCGGCGTGGCCGCGCTCGCCTTCTACCTGGGGATCACCATGCTGGTCCTCCTGGTCACCCGGACGATGAACGCCCCCGCCTCTGCCTACGGCCTGGTCCTGGCCGCAGGCGCGGTCGGCGGGACGGCCGCGAGCGCCGGTGCCGGGCGCCTGGGGCGGCTGCTGGGCCGGGGCGCGCGGATCGGCCTCTCCTTCGCCTTGATGGGCGTCTCGCTCCTGCTGACGGGGCTGACCTCCTCGGTGGCGGCGGTGGCCGTGCTGTACGCCGTGGCGAGCTTCGGGGTCGTGACGTGGAACGTCCAGGCGATCTCGCTGCGCCAGCAGGCCGTGCCCAAGGAGCTCCTGGGCCGGGTCAACAGCTGCTACCTGCTGCTGAGCCGTTTCGGCGTGATGGCCGGGGCCGCGCTGAGCGGCTGGGTCGCCTCCGCCGCCGGGGTGCGCGCACCGCTCCTCGTCGGCGGCGCCGCCCTGCTGGCCGCGCTCGCCCTGGTCCCGCGGATGGCCCGGCTGGAGAAGGCCTCCGCGCCCGCCGCCGAGGAGTAGCGGGCGGGGGGCGCGGGGCCCGGCTCAGGAGTCGCGCGAGGGGTTGTTCTCGCGGGAGAAGTCCCCGTGGCGGATCAGGTTGTAGAGCCGCTCCCCGGTGGAGGCCGGGGTGAAGAAGAAATCCCGCCGGTAGGTGCGGCCGAGCACCGAGTACCGGAGGGCGTCCGCGCCGGTGCGCCCGAGGTAGCGGGGGCCGAGGCGGACGAGCAGCCGCAGGAACTGCGGCGCGGTGATCTGCGGGCCGAACCAGTGGTTGACGGAGATCGAGGCCGACTCCGCGCGGATGTAGTGCCACCACCCGCGCGGGATGAACAGGGCGTCGCCCGGCTCCATCACGGTGGTGAGCACGTCGGCCCGGGCGAACTTCGGGAAGGCCGCCCGGTCGACGTTCTCCGGGTCGACGCGGCTGTTGACGATGTTGTCGAGGAACGGGTAGACGTACGGGGTCTGCGCGAAGGGCACCAGGACGACCCGCTTGCGGCCGTGCACCTGAACGAAGATGTTGTCCTTCAGGTCGGAGTGCAGCCCCGAGCAGGTGTCGGCCGAGCCGATCCACAGCCGGGTGTCGGTGGGCTCCTCGCCCGGCCCGGTCAGGGCGGTGAAGTCGAAGGCGGTGTCGTAGTCCCGGAACAGCTCCTCGGGCCGGGCGTAGCCGAGGTAGCAGGGGGCCGTGCGGTCCGGGCTGCGGATGAGGTCGGTGAACTCGGCGAAGGGCATCCGCGACTCGTAGCGGTCCTGCCCGCCGGGCAGGCTCCCGCCGAGCGCGGGCAGGTCGGTCATCACGGTGACGACCCGGTCGCCGGCCTCCGCCGCCAGGCCGTCCAGGGTCCAGCGGGCGGCGGGCCAGCCGTCGGTCAGGCCGCGGAGCTTGACGGGCTGCGCGGCGGCGACGGCCCGGCCCAGCCAGGGCAGGGCGTCCTGGGAGACGGTGCGGATCCGGTGGGTGCCGGTCATGAGCTGGCCAGCCCTCCGGCGGTCTCCCCGCCGTCGAGGACGAAGCACTGGCCGGTGGAGAAGGCCGCCTCCTCCGAGGCGAGGAACGCGGCGAGGGCGGCCACCTCCTCGGGCGTGCCGAGGCGTCCGGCGGGGATCTTGGCGGCGCACGCCTCGATCTCCTCCTCGGTGTACTCGCGGCGCTGCATGTCGGTGAGCACGTAGCCGGGGCAGATGGCGTTGAACCTGATGTCCGGGGCGAGTTCCAGCGCCATCGTGCGGGTCATCTCGATGACGCCGGCCTTGCTGACGTTGTAGGCCACGTAGTTCGGCATGCCGACCATCCCGCTGACCGAGGCCGTGGTGATCACGACGCCGCGGGCGCCCGTGCGCCGGAAGAGCCGGGCGGCGCGCTGGGCGACGAAGAAGGCGCCGGTGAGGTTGGTGTCGATGACCTGGGACCAGGACTTCGGGGAGACCTCCAGGCAGGGTTCGCGCAGGCTGACCCCCGCGTTGTTGAGGACGAGGTCGAGCCCGCCCCAGTCGCGTTCCAGCTCGGCGAGGGCCGCGTCCAGGGCGTCGACGTCGGTGAGGTCGCAGCGCAGGGCGCGGGCCCCGGGCGGCAGGGCGGCGGGGTCGGCCTCCCGACGGTCCAGCAGCGCCACCCGGGCGCCCTCGGCGGCGAAGCGGCGCACCATCGCCGCGCCGATGCCCGAGGCCCCGCCGGTGACCAGGCACCGCGTCCCGGCGAAGCGCTCCGTCGCGGCGTTCACCGCACCACCGCGTACGCCTGCTGCCCGCGCGGGCTCGCCGCGGCCAGCACACCGCCCGCCGGGTGGGGGCCGGTCGCGCACACCTTGCCGAGGGACCCAGGCGCCACCAGGTGGACCTCGTGGCCCCGGGCGCCCAACTCCCGTACCACCGACGGGTCGAAGGCGTCCTCCATGATCAGGGCGAGCGGGCGGGCCTGCCGGGGGGTGAAGGAGGTGGGGACGTGGTCGGTGTGGAAGGTGGCGGCCTCGACGGCGGCCTGGGGGCTCATGCCGAAGTCGACGTGGTTGAGGAGGAAGCCCAGCGTCCACTGGTCCTGCTGGTCCCCGCCCGGGGTGCCGAAGGCGAGGTACGGGCGGCCGTCGCGCAGGGCGATGCTGGGGCTCAAGGTGGTGCGGGGGCGCTTGCCGGGGGCGACGGTGTTGTTGTGGCCGTCCACCAGCCAGGCCATCTGGCCGCGGGTGCCGAGCGGGAAGCCCAGCCCGGGGACGACCGGGGAGCTCTTGAGCCAGCCGCCGCTGGGGGTGGCGACGACCATGTTGCCCTCGCGGTCGGTGGCGCTGACGCAGCAGGTGTCGCCCTTGGCAGCGGTGCGCCGCAGGACGGTCGGGATGCCGTTGTCCAGCTGGAAGAGCCAGTCCGGGTCGGAGGGCGGGTGCGGGGCGTCGAGGACGGGGGGGATCCACGGGCTGCGCCCGCCCGGCGAGCCCGGCCGCAGGACGCCCGAGGCGGTGGCGCCGATCAGCGCGCGGCGGACGGCGGAGTACCCGGGGTCGAGCAGGTCCGCCATCGGGACGTCGGCGAACTCCGGGTCGCCGTACCAGGCTTCGCGGTCCGCGAAGGCCAGCTTGGCGGCCTCGACGACGGTGTGGACGTGGTCGGCGCTCCCGTGGCCCATCGCGGCGAGGTCATACCCCTCCAGCAGGGCGAGCTGCTGGAGGAAGACCGGGCTCTGCGACCAGGGGCCGGCCTTGTGGACGGTCAGGCCCCGGTACTCCAGGGCGATCGTGTCCTCGACGGCGGGGCGCCAGAGGGCCAGGTCGGCGCCGGTGAGCAGGCCCCGGTTGCGGCGGCCGGTGGAGTCGACGGGCTCGCTGGTGGCCAGGAACTTGTCGACGGCCTCGGCGACGAAGCCCTCGTAGAACGCCCTGGTCGCGGCGTCCGCCTGGCCCTCGCGGCTGCCGGCGCCGGCCTTCGCCTCGGCCACCAGCCGGCGGTAGGTCCCGGCGAGCACGGGGTTGCGCATCCGGGCGCCCGGGGCCGGGGAGGCGCCGTCGAGCAGGTAGGTGCGGCCCGACTCCGTCCACTCGTCGCGGAAGAGCGGCGCCATCACGTCGATCATCTCGGCGGCCTTGGGCAGCAGCGGGTAGCCGTCCTCGGCGTAGCCGATCGCGGGCGCCAGCACGTCCTCCACGCGCAGCCGGCCGTAGTCGCGCAGCAGGCGCATCCACGCGCCGAAGGCACCCGGGACGGTCGCGGCGAGCAGCCCGGAGCCGGGGATCGCGTCGAGGCCGCGGTCGCGCAGGGCCTGCGGGGTCGCGGCCTGCGGCATCGGGCCCTGGCCGCAGACGACGCGGGTGGTGCGGCTCGCCGCGTCGTACACCACGATCGGGACGTCTCCGCCGGGGCCGTTCAGATGCGGCTCGACCACCTGGAGGACGAAGGCCGCCGCGGTCGCCGCGTCGAAGGCGTTGCCGCCCCGGTCGAACATCGCGGCGCCGGCGGCCGAGGCGAGCCAGTGGGTGGAGGACACCGCGCAGTTGGTGCCGTGGAGGTCGGGGCGGTGGAGCATGGGGGGCCTTTCCGGGGGCGGGGACGGGCTGGCGGGGACGGGCTGGCGGGAACAGGCTGGCGGGGACGGGCTGGCGCTGCGGTCGTCTCGTACGGTCCGGCCGGCCGGTCAGTCGGCCGTGGTGATGCGCCCCGAGGCGACGGGGGTGACCTGGCCGGTCGTCGCGCCGCGGACCACGTGCCCGCCCTCGACCGACACCGTGCAGGCGAGGGTGGCGGGCCTGCCCAGGTGGGCGCCCTGGTGGACGGTGTAGGGGTGGGCGCCGTCCGCCCCGGGCAGCCGGCCGGCCTCGGCCAGCAGGGCGCCCAGGGCCATGGCGACGGGGCCGCAGGCCGGGTCCTCGGGGATGCCGAAGCCGGGGGCGAACAGCCGGGCGTGAGCGGTGCGTTCGGCTTGGTCCCAGGCGAAGAGGCAGAGCGCGGGCAGGCCCGCCCCGGCCATCCCCGGGAGGTCCGGGCGGGCCCGGCCGAGTGCGGACCGGCGGACGGGCAGGAAGGCGAAGCCCGCCCCGAAACCGGCGGAGCGGGCCGTCAGGCCGCCCGGGCCGTCAGGGCCGTCAGGGCCGTCAGGGCCCTCCAGGTCGCTCCCGTCGAGCCCGGTGAGCGCCAGCAGCGCCTTCGGGTCGAGCTCGGCGCCCCGGACGGCGCCGGCCGCGGTGAGCGTGGCCCGTCCGGGCTCCGCCGTCAGCCGCTGACGGCCCGTACCGCATTCCTGGATCAGCGGCCCGGCCGGGACGAACCCCAGCCGGACGAGGGTGGCGGCGGTCCCGACGGCCGAGTGGGACCCGTGGGGTGACTCGGCGGCGGGGGTGAAGACGCGCACCCGGTAGGCGCAGGCCGGGTCGGTCGGCGGGAGGACGAAGACGGTCTCGGTGGCGTTCAGCTCCGCCGCGATGGCCTGCATCGAGGCGGTGGAGAGGCCCAGCGCGTGCGGGACCACGCCCAGGGGGCTGCCGCCGAAGGGGCGGTCGGTGAACATGTCGACGATCTGGTAGCCGATCATGCGGCACGCTCCTGCGCGATGACCTCGGCGATCTCCTCCAGGACCTTCTCGCTGCCCTGGTAGGGGAAGCCGGCGCGGGGCCAGTGAGAGACCACGTCGGTGAATCCGATCCCGGCGAAGCGCCCGCAGGCGTCCCGGTAGCTCGCGCCGGACGCGCTGACCTCGCCGATCATCGCCCCGGTGACGACCAGTCGGCGCAGGGTGGCGGGGTCGCGGCCGATCGCGGCGCAGGCGTCGTCCAGGTGCTCGGCCTGGGCGCGGAGGTCGGCGAGGGCCTGCTCGTAGGGCTGCGGCTCGCCCCAGCCGGGGTGGCCGCCCGTCACCCAGATGTCGGCGTGGCGCGCGGCCAGGGCGAGGCCCCTCGGTCCGGTGGCCGCGACGGCGAACGGCACCCGGGGGTGCCGCAGGCAGCCGGGGTTCAGATGGACGTCGCGCGCGGTGTAGTGCTCGCCCTCGAAGGTGGTGACGGGCCGGCGCAGCAGGAGGTCGGTGAGTTCGACGAACTCCTCGAACCTGCCGGCGCGTTGACGGGCCGTCGGCACGGGCAGGCCGAGCGCTTCGTCGTCGTACCCGCCGCTGCCGGCGCCGACGCCGAAGAGGAACCGGCCGCCGGAGACGTCGTCCAGGGTCATCAGTTCCTTGGCGAGGGTGACGGGGTGCCGGAAGGCGGGGCTCGCCACCAGGGTGCCGATCCCGATCCTTTCGGTCACGGCGGCCGCGGCGGCCAGCGTGGGGACGGCCGCGAACCAGGGCTCCGCGCGCAGCGTCCGCCACATCAGGTGGTCGTACGTCCAGGCGTGGTCGAATCCGAGCTCCTCGGCGCGCTGCCACCGGCCCCGGGCCTCGGCCCAGCGCCCTTCGGGGAGCAGGACGACGCCGTGCCGCAGCGCGCTCACGCCAGGGCCTGGTCGGCGGCGGGGTCGGCGGCGAGCCCGGCGGCCAGGGCCGAGACCCGGAACAGGGAGGCGGCCAGGTCCTGTTCGCAGGCCAGGACGTCGGCGTCCCGCAGTTCGGTGGGCAGCTCCTCCTCCGGGAGGGGTTCGGGGTAGAGGCCGTTGGTGGCGAGGTCGATGACCACGGCCTTGTTGCGGCGCAGGAGTTGGGCCAGGACGGCGTCGGCGCCGACCGGGGCGCGCTGGGTGAGGAAGTAGCAGTCGAAGATGCCCTCCCACATCCGGTGGCCCTGCGCGGCCTTCTCGGCGACGGACTGCTGGAGGAGGGAGCGTCCGCTCTCGACCAGTTTGGAGGCCACGCCGAGGTGGATGCGGTGGCACAGCTCGATCTGCGCGACCAGTTCGGGCGCCCGGGCGGGCTGCACGGGCGGCACCCGGCGGCCGCGGAACAGGCTGCGCACGGGCGGGAAGTCGGGGGCCCAGGTGCCGCTGAAGGTGCTGTGCAGGCGGAACATGCTCGGGCGGATGATCGCCCGGTAGATGGCCGGAGTGCAGGAACCGGTGTAGAGGAGCATGCCGCTGTACGCCCGCACGTACTGGATCAGGGCCTCGGTGTCGGCCTCCCCCTCGCCCTGGTCGGGGGGCAGCCGCTTGAGGGCGTCGGCGATGAGGCGCCACAGGACGAAGGAGATGTGGTGCCCGATCATCCAGCGGAACCAGAAGAGCTGTTCCAGCGCCTCGCGCCCGACGGCCGGGGTGGTGGTGCCGAAGCCCTTCTCGGCCTGCGCCAGGAGGAGGAGGCAGGCCCGGGTGGTGTCCGGGTGCCGCTCGTCGTCGAGCAGCTCCTCCTTGGGGTCGGGCATGATCAGCGGCTCGAGGCCGTACGGGTAGTCGCTGAAGTCCCAGCCCTCGGGGCCCGGCGGCGACAGCGCCGCGACCGCCGACAGCCGGGTCACGGCGCCTCTCCCGTGACGGAGCCCGTGAGGCAGGTGAACTCGAACTCCAGGCCGTTGACGTCCAGGCAGTAGAAGCTGTGCGTCCCCATGTCGTCGACGATGATCTCGGTCGGCGCCTCCGGGCGCAGGAAGACGTAGCGGCCGGAGGCGAACAGCTCGTTCCACCGCTCGCGCCACACCGGCAGGTCGGCCGGGGCGTCGACGCTCAGGCACACGTGCTGGTACTGGATCCCGGTGGCCGTCGGGGGTGTGACGCCCGCGGGCTCCTCGCGTTCGAAGAGGTGGAAGTTGGCCGGCCCGAGGGCCACTTCGGCCATGCGCAGGATGCCGGGCAGCCGGGATCGGGTCAGTTCCGAGAACTTGTCGGTCGCCCAGGTGGGGCGGCATCCGAAGTAGTCCCGGTACCAGGCGATCGAGTTGTCGAGGTCGAAGGTCTGCAGCGCGATGTGGTGGAAGTCGGGCGCGGCTGCGGGTCGGGCCATGCGGGTTCCCCTCCGTCGTCAGTGTGGACCGGCGTCCCGTCGGCCGGTCCACCGCTCAGGTGCGGTCCAGTTCGAAGATCACCTCGCCGACGGCGATGTCGATCGCGTGGGTCCTGCGCAGCGTCCAGCCGCTCCCGTCGAAGACGGACTCCCAGTCCTCGCGGGTGGGGATGAAGGTGCCCATCAGGTCATGGGCGAGCTCGAACCCCAGGGTGAACACGGGCAGTTCGGCGTCGTCGAGGCCCTGGGAGCGGGTGGCGTCGCCGATCAGCAGCCGACGGGCCCGCGGGAAGAGCGTGCGCAGGCGGAGCAGGGCGGCCGCGCAGCGTTCGCGGGGCCAGAAGTCGTGGCCCATCATGAAACAGGTGAGGACCTCGACCTCGGCGAACTCGGGGCGCGGGTCCAGGTCCAGGACGTCGGCGTGGACGAACTCGACGCGCTCGCCGAGGCCCTCCGCGTCGGCGGCGGCCCGGGCGAAGTCCAGGGCGGGGCGGGCGATGTCGACGCCCAGGGCGCGGGAGTGCGGGTAGCGGCGCAGGACCTGGAGCAGCCGTTCGCCGCTGCCGCAGCCCAGGTCGGCCACCACGCGGACGTCGAAGTCGAGTCCGTCCAGCGCCTCCCGGAACCAGGGGTCGTAGCAGAAGGCGCTGATCTCCCGGCAGGCGTAGGCGATGGCGGCGCTGTCGCGCCGGTAGTACTCGCCCTTGCGGTTGCCGGTCCGCGCGACCTCGGGCATCCGCTGGAAGAGGTCGCCGCTGCCGCGGGTGAGCCAGTGGAAGAAGGAGCGGGTCCGGCAGGTCTCCTCGAACAGGGGGCCGGCGCTGACCTTGGCGCCCTCGCGCTCGACCACGTCCACCGCCGACAGGGCGCGGCACAGACCCAGCAGGGACGGGGCGTCCAGGTCGTGCTCGCCGGCGAACGCCTGGACGTTGACGACCCCGCGCGCCCGGATCTCGTCGAACAGTCCCAGCTCCCACGCCGCGCTGATCGCGGAGGCCGCGACCGCGGAGTTGAAGATGCCGGCCACCGCTCTCTCTGAACTTCCCCTTGCCATATCTGTCCCCTCTTGCACATGAATCACATGAATCACAGAAGGATGCTGGTGTGCGGGATTGTGATCGGCACTCCGGGACGGCACGGAAGGCCCCCAGGATCTACTCGGCACAATATGCCCACCCACGATCATTCTCACGAGTGATCTGCGTCACACGACAGCCGGATTGACGTAAGCATGCCCTCTCGTCACGCTGGTTGCATCTGTGCGTAGACGTCGCTCGATCGATTCCGGTGATCGATTTCGTGATCGACTTTGCGATCAATTCTGTGATCGATTCTGTGATCGACTGCGACGACCGGAGAAACGGCCGGAGAAAAATCCCACCCGCAGGAAAGTGCACTCAGTCATCCCTGATGTCCCTTTAATCCCGCGAGGAAAGCGTGGCGGAGCTTGACATGTCCGATTCAGGTAGTTTTGACCCCCTGACGCCCCCCTCGCCGGTTTCCTCCTACACGGAATGGGACCCACTGGAGGAGGTCATCGTCGGCACGGTCGACGGCGCCGTGTTCCCGCCGTGGCACATCGCCCTCGAACCGGTCATCCCCGCCGACCAGCGGCAGACCTTCCGCGACCACGCCGGCCGGCCGTTCCCCGCCGAACGCATCGCCCTCGCCCGCCAGGAGCTGGAGGAGTTCTCGCACGTCCTGAGCGCGGAGGGCGTCACCGTCCGGCGCCCCGAGGCCCCCGCCCAGGACCGGCCCTACGCCACCCGCGACTGGTCCAGCACGGGCCTGTACGCGGCGATGCCCCGCGACGCCCTGCTCGTCGTCGGCGAGGACGTCATCGAGTGCCCCATGGCCTGGCGCTCCCGGTACTACGAGACCCTCGCCTACCGCCCGCTGCTCAAGGAGTACTTCCGCGGCGGCGCGAGATGGAGCGCCGGCCCCAAACCCGAGCTCACCGACGAGCAGTACGACCTCGACTGGACGGAGCCCGGCCCCGGCGAGCCGACCCGGCTGGTGGTCACCGAGTTCGAGCCCACCTTCGACGCCGCCGACTTCACCCGGTGCGGCCGCGACATCATCGCGCAGAGGAGCAACGTCACCAACGACTTCGGCATCTCCTGGCTGCGCCGCCACCTCGGCCCGGATTACCGGATCCACGTCCTCGAGTTCGACGACGCGCACCCGATGCACATCGACGCCACGCTCGTGCCGCTCGCCCCCGGAAAACTCCTGGTCCACCCCGACCGCGTCCGCGAGGTGCCCCGGATCTTCAAGGGATGGGACGTTCTCCGGGCGCCCCGGCCCGTCATTCCGGACTCCCACCCGCTGTACATGACCAGCAAGTGGATCAATATGAACCTGCTTTCGCTGGACGAGACCAGGGTCGTCGTGGAGCGCGGCGAGGAACCCATGATCGACGCCCTCAAGGAATGGGGGTTCGCGCCCGTTCCGTGCAGCTTCCGGAATTTCAACAGCTTCGGTGGATCCTTCCACTGCGCCACCCTCGACGTGCGCCGCCGGGGTTCGCTCGAATCGTATCTCGATTACTGACGACTCTCGATTACCGACGACGGCCGTCGTCCAGGCCCCGACAGGGAGAATTCAGGATGCCGGACCGTGGAGCCCGACGCGTCGCGCTGATGGCTGGCCAGCAGGGGCTCTGGTACGCGCACAGGTTCGATCCCGACAGCGCGATGCTCAACGTCGGCGAGTACCTCGACATCGCCGGGCCGCTCGACACCGGCCTGTTCGAGGAGGCCCTGCGGCGCACGGTGGCCGAGGCCGAGACGCTGCGGCTGGCCTTCGCCGAAGGCGAGCAGGGCCTCACCGCGAGCGTCGATCCCTCCCTGCGGCACCCGCTGACGGTCGTCGACGTCAGCGCGGAGGCGGACCCGCACGCGGCGGCCCTGGCCCGGATGCGCGAGGACGTCGACCGGGCGCGCGACCCGCTGCGCGGCCCGCTCGTCACCTTCGCCCTGTTCCGGCTCGGCGCGGACCGCTTCCACTGGTACCAGGGCTGCCACCACCTGGTGAACGACGGCTTCGGCTTCCCCCTGGTCGTCAGGCGCCTCGCCGAGATCTACGCGGCCCTCACCGGCCACACCCTGGACGAGGGCACGCCCCTCGACTCCGTCGACGTACTCACCGAGGCCGAAGCCTCCTACCGCGCCTCCCCGGACTTCGCCGAGGACCGCCGCTACTGGCGCGAGGAACTCGCCTCCCTCCCCCGGCCGTTGAGCCTCACCGGACGCACCGCCGCCGGCCCGGCACGCCGCCGCCACCGGGAGCTCGACCGGCTCGACGGACCGTCCGCCGACCGCCTGAGGACCGCCGCCGCCCGGCTGGGCACCAGCCTGGCGGGTCTGATGACGGCCGCCACCGCCCTGTTCGCCACCCGCGCCACGGATGAGAGCGAGGCCGTCATCGGCTTCACCGTCCCCGGCCGGGGCCCGGGCCCCGAACTGACCGTCCCCGGCGTGATGGCGAACATCGTGCCGCTGCGCGTGCCCGTCCACGACGGCGACACCGTCCAGCAGCTCGTCGACCGCTGCTCGCTGAAGGTCCTGGAGGCGGTGCTCCACCAGCGCTACCGCTACGAGGACATCAGGCGCGACCTGGGCCTCGTCCCCGGCGAGGAGCCCTGGACCGTCTCCCTGAACGTCATGCCCTTCGACTACGGCGGCGACTTCGCCGGGCACCCCTTCACGGCGCACAACCTGTCCACCGGACCGTTCGAGCACCTCTCCGTCGCCCTGTGGGACACCGCCCGCGGAACGGACCTGCACCTGGCCGTCGACACCGACCCCGAGCTCTACACCGCGCAGGAGCACGCCGCCGCCCGGCTGCTGCTCCTCGAGGCGCTCGACCGGATCACCACGGCCCCGGCCGACACCCTCCTGGGGGACGTCGACACCCTGCCCGCGCCGGTGCGGCGCACCCTCCTGGAGGAGTGGGGCAGGGGGACGGGCGCCCACCCGACCGCCACCCTGACGGGCCTGCTGGAGGCGCAGGCCGCGCGCACCCCCGACCGCGTCGCGCTGGTGTGCGGCGAGGAGCAGCTGACGTACGCCGAACTCCACGGGCGGGCGCAGCGGTTGGCACAGGTGCTGCGCTCGCGCGGGGCCGGGCCCGACCGGTACGTGGCGGTGCTGCTGCCGCGTTCGGCGGACGCGCTGGCGGCCCTCCTGGCGGTGCTCAAGGCCGGGGCCGCCTACCTGCCGCTCGACCTCGGATACCCGGGCGAGCGCCTCGCGTACATCCTGGAGGACGCCCGGCCGGTGCTCGTCCTGACCGACGCCGCCTCGGCGGCGCGCCTCCCCTCCGGCTGGAGCGACCGCCTGGTGCTGACCGATGCGCAGGCCGAACCTCAGGCCGAGGCGCAGACCGAGGCACAGCCCGATACTCAGACCGGAGCGCAGCCCGGCGTTTCGCAGCCCGTACTGCCCCGTCACGCCGCCTACGTCATCTACACCTCCGGCTCCACCGGCCGCCCCAAGGGCGTGGTGATCGAGCAGGCCTCCGCCGCCCAGCTCGTGCGGCACGCCGTGGACGCCTACGAGGTCGACGGGACCTCCCGCGTCCTGGCCGCGTTCGCCCTCACCTTCGACGGCTCCGTGCTGGAGACCTTCGTCCCGCTCGCGGCCGGCGCCCGCGTCGTGCTCGCCGACGACCGGGAGCGCCTCGACGTGGACGCGCTCCAGGAGTTGATGCTGCGCCACCGAGTGAGCACGGCCCACCTGTCCCCCGCGCCGATGCGGATGATGCGGCCCGAGCTGCTGCCGGACCTGCGCGTGGTCTCGGCCGGCGGCGACCGGGTGCCCGGCGAGCTCGTCGACCAGTGGGCCGCCGGGGGCCGCCGGTTCTGGAACGGCTACGGGCCGACCGAGACCACCGTCGACTCCGCCCAGATGCTCTGCCTGCCGCCCTCCGGCGGGCAGGCTCCTCCCATCGGGCGGCCCGTGGCGCACGCCCGCGTCTACGTCCTGGACTCCTCCCTGCGGCTGCTGCCGCCCGGTGCCGTCGGCGAGCTGCACATCGCGGGCGAGGGCCTGGCCCGCGGGTACCTGGGCCGCCCGGGCCAGACCGCCGCGCACTTCGTCCCCGACCCGTTCGGCCCGCCCGGCAGCCGGATGTACCGCACCGGGGACCTCGTCCGCTGGTCCCCCGAGGGGGACCTGCTGTTCCTGGGCCGGGCCGACGACCAGGTCAAGATCCGCGGCTTCCGGATCGAACTGGGCGAGGTCCAGGCCGCGTTGACCCGGCACGAGGCCGTGGTCTCCGCCGTGGCCGTGGTCCGGGACGGCGCCGGTACGGGCCCGCGCATCGACGCCTACGTCGTCCCGGCGCCGGGCCGCGCGCCGGACCCGGCCGAACTGCGGGACGCGGCGGCCGCGTTCCTGCCCGCGTACATGGTCCCCGCCACCGTCACGCTGCTGGAGCGGCTGCCGGTCACCAGCGCCGGAAAGGTCGACCAACGCGCCCTGCCCGCACCGGAGTTCACCCCCGGAACCGGCCGCAAGCCGCGGACCCCCGGCGAGACGGCCCTGTGCGCGATCTTCGCCGAGGTGCTCGGCCTGCCGGAGGTCGGCGCCGACGACGGCTTCTTCGCCCTGGGCGGCCACTCCCTGACGGCGACCCGCCTGGTGGCCCGCATCCGGGCCGAGCTGGGCCGCGAGGTCGCGATCCGCACCGTCTACGAGGCGCCCACCGCCGCCGAGCTGGCCGAACGCCTCGACGGCGGCTCCCCTGCCCGGCCCGCGCTCACCCGGCCCGTGCTCACCCGGGCCGTACGCCCCGAGCGCGTCCCGCTCTCCTACGCGCAGTCGCGGCTCTGGTTCCTGCGCCAGTTGCAGGCCACCGCCGACACCTACAACAACGCCCTCGCCCTGCGGCTCACCGGCCCCCTGGACACCGGCGCCCTGCGGGCCGCCCTCCGCGACGTGACGGACCGGCACGAGTCCCTGCGGACGGTGTTCCCCGCCGAGGACGGCCACCCGTACCAGCACCTCCTCGATGCCCCCGAGCCGCCCCTGCCGGTGACGCCCGCCGACGAGTCCGGGCTGCCGGGGCTCATCTCGGCGGCGGCCCGCCACCCGTTCGACCTGGCCACGCAGCCGCCGCTGCGGGCCCACCTGTTCCGACTCGCCCCGGACGAGCACGTGTTCGTGCTCGTCATGCACCACATCGCAGGCGACGCCTGGTCCGTCCACCCCCTGCTGCGCGACCTCGGCGCGTGCTACGCCGCCCGCCTCGAAGGGCGCGCCCCCGCCCTCGCGCCGCTGCCCGTCCAGTACGCCGACTACACCCTCTGGCAGCGCGCCCTGCTGGGCGACCCGGTGGACCCGGAATCCGCCATGGCACGTCAACTCGCCTACTGGAAGCGGACCCTGGACGGCCTGCCGAAGGAGACCGCGCTGCCCGCCGACCGGCCCCGGCCCACCGAGGGCTCCCACCGGGGCGGGACCGTCCCCCTGACCCTCACCGCCGAGCTGCACACCGCGCTGGTCGGGCTGGCGCGGGCCCAGGACGCCAGCGTCTTCATGGTGCTCCAGGCCGCCACCGCCCTGCTGCTGGCGCGGATGGGCGCGGGCGAGGACGTCCCGATCGGCTCCCCGGTGGCCGGGCGCACCGAGGACGCGCTGGCGGACCTGGTCGGCTTCTTCTCCAACACCCTGGTCCTGCGCACCGACCTGTCCGGCGACCCCACCTTCGCCGAGCTGCTCGGCCGGGTCCGCGAAGCCTGCCTGGACGCCTACGGCCACCAGGACGTGCCCTTCGAGCTGCTGGTCGGCGAACTGGTCGCCGAGCGCTCCCTCTCCCGGCACCCGCTGTTCCAGGTCGCCCTGGCCCTGCGCAACAACCGGGCCGGCGAACTGCGCCTGCCGGGCGTCGAGGTCGCGGCCGAGCCGGTGGCCACGGACACCACGCCCTTCGACCTGGTGGTGGAGTTCGACGCCGAGTCCGCCGACCCCGGGGCCCGCCTGCCGGGCCTGCTGCACTACAGCGGCGACCTGTTCGACCGGGGCACCGCCGAGGCCGTCGCCGACCGGCTGCTCCGGCTGATCGAGCAGGTCGTACGGGACCCGGGCCTGCGGATCAGCCGGTACGAGCCGTGGTCCCGCGCCGAGCGGGAGCTGGTCCTGCGGGAGTGGAACCGCACCGGGCACCCCGTCCCCGCCGTCACCCTGCCGCAGCTGCTGGAGTCCTGGGCCCGGCGGACCCCGGAGGCGACCGCCGTCCTCGCCCCCGACGGCAGCCTGAACTTCCGCGAATTCAACGCCCGCGCCAACCGCCTGGCCCGGCTCCTCGCCGCCCGGGGCATCGGCCCGGAGGCCGTCGTCGCGGTGGCCGTCCCGCGCTCCCTCGACCTGATCGCGGCGATCTGGGCCGTCCTCAAGACCGGCGCGGCCTACATGCCGCTGGACCCGTCCTACCCGGCGGAGCGCACGGCGCTGCTGCTCGCCGACGTCCGCCCGGTTGCCGTCCTCGCCACCCTCGCGACGGCCTCCCGGCTGGGCTCCACAGACGCCCCGCTCATCCTGCTGGACGAGCCCGCCACCGCCGCCGAGCTCGCCGCCCGGAGCGAGGAGGACCTCGGGCCGGGCGACCGGACGGCGCCCCTGCTGCCCCAGACGCCGGTGTACGTGATCCACACCTCCGGGTCCACCGGCAGCCCCAAGGGCGTCACCATGAACGCCGGGGCGATCGTCAACCTGGTCCACGCCCACCACGCCTGGATCCGCCGCGGCAGGCCCGGCCCCGGCGGAGCCGTCGCCCAGGTGTCGGCGATCAGCTTCGACGTCTCGGCCTGGGAGATCATCGAGACCCTCGCCACGGGCCGCCGGCTCGCCGTCCCCGACGAACAGGTGCGCCGGGACCCGGTCGCCCTGGCCCGCTGGCTCGACGAGCACCGCGTCGAGCAGCTCTGCGCGCCCAACGTGATGATCGAGGCCCTCTGCGAGGCCGCCCTCACCCAGGGTCTGGCCCTGCCCGCCCTGCGCGAGATCGGGCAGGGCGGCGAGGCCCTGCGGCTCGGCCCGGCCATGCGCGCGTTCCTCTCCGCCCACCCCGAACGGCGCCTGCACAACCTCTACGGCCCCACCGAGACCCACCTCGTCACCGCCTTCTCCCTGCCGCCCGCGCTCACCGGCTGGACCTCACCCACCGCCCCCGTCGGCGGCCCGATCCGCAACACCCGGATGTACGTCCTGGACGGATCGCTGCGCCCGGTGCCGCCCGGCGTGGTCGGCGAGCTGTACATCGCCGGCACCGCCCTGGCCCGCGGCTACTGGAACCGCCCCGGCCTGACGGCCCAGCGCTTCGTCGCCGACCCCTTCGGTGGAGCGGGCGAGCGCATGTACCGCACCGGAGACCTGGTGCGCTGGTCCACCGACGGCCACCTGCTGTACACGGGCCGCACCGACGACCAGGCCAAGGTCCGCGGCTACCGGGTCGAGCCCGGCGAGGTCGAGGCCGTCCTCGGCGGCCACCCGGAGGTGGCCCAGGTCGCGGCCGTGGTCCGCAAGGACGCCGAAGGGGAGAACCGGCTGGTCGCGTACGTGGTGCCCGCCCCCGGCGCGAGCCCCCGGGAGACGGACCTGCGCCGCCACGCGGCCGCCCTGCTGCCGGACTTCATGGTGCCGACCGTCGTCCTCACCGATTCCCTGCCCCTGACCATCAGCGGGAAGGTCCACCGCCGGGCGCTGCCCGCCCCCGACTTCTCCCGGCTGGTCTCCCGGCGCAAGCCCCGCACGGCCGACGAGCAGGCGCTGTGCGAGCTGTTCGCCGCCGTCCTCGGGCTGGAGGAGATCGGCACCGACGACTCCTTCTTCGACCTCGGCGGCCACTCGCTGCTCGCCACCAGGCTCGCCGGCCGCATCCGCACCGCGCTCGGGGTCGAGGTCGACGTCCGGGCGGTGTTCGAGGCCCCGACCGTGGCCGCCCTGGCCGAGCGCCTCCGCGCCCCCGGCGCGCCGTCCAGGCCCGCACTGCGGCGCATGCCCCGGCCCGGGGAGCACCGATGACCCTGTTGCCACGGGTGCCACTGTTGCCACGCTTGCCACGCTTGCCACGGACGGGCGGTGCCCGGTGATCCCGCTCTCCCACGCCCAGCACCGCATCTGGTTCCTCGACCGGCTCGACGAGGGCGCCGGCTACCGCATCCCGCTGCTCTACCGCCTCTCCGGCACCCTCGACACCGACGCCCTGGCCGCCGCGCTGATCGACCTCCTGGCCCGCCACGAGATCCTGCGGACCGTCTACCCGGTGACGGCCGAGGGCGGCCCGCAGCAGGTCGTCCTGGAGGACCCCGCCACCTGGCCCGTACTGATGACCGGCCGCCCGAACACGGCGGAGGAGGCGCACCGGGAGGCCACCCGCGCCGCCGCCCACGTCTTCGACCTGGCCGCCGAGGCCCCCGTACGGTTCCACCTCCTCTCCACCGGCGACCGGGACCACCTGCTGCTCCTCCTGCTGCACCACATCGCCGCGGACGGCTGGTCGCTGGAACCGCTGCTGCGCGACCTGGAGACGGCGTACACGGCCCGCCTGGAGCACCGCGCCCCGACGTGGGAGCCGCTGCCGGTCCAGTACATCGACTACACCCTCTGGCAGCGCGAACTGCTCGGCGACGAACGGGACGGGCGGAGCCTGGCCGGGCGCCAACTCGCCTACTGGCGCGAGACGTTGAACGGCCTTCCGCCGGTGCTCACGCTGCCCGTCGACCGGCCGCGACCGGCGGTGGCCAGCCACCGGGGCGCCTCGGCGCCCTTCCGGATCGGCGCGGACACCCACGCCCGGCTGACGGCACTGGCGCGGCGCAGCGGCGCCAGCGTGTTCATGGCCCTGCACGCCGCCCTCGCGGCGCTGCTCACCCGGCTCGGCGCCGGCACCGACCTGCCGATCGGGACGGCCGTCGCCGGGCGCACCGACGAGGCCATGGACGAGCTCGTCGGCATGTACGTCAACACGCTGGTGCTGCGCTGCGACACCGGCGGGAACCCGACCTTCGAGGAGCTGCTGGCCCGGGTGCGCGCGAGCGACCTCGGGGCCTACGCGCACCAGGACCTGCCGTTCGAGCTGCTGGTCGACGAGCTGAGCCCGGTGCGCTCGGCCTCCTGGAACCCCCTGTTCCAGGTGATGCTGGTGCTGGAGGACGGCACGGCGGCCGTTCCCCGGCTCCCCGGCCTGACGGCCACCGAGGAGGGCACCGCCCTGACCACGGCCAAGTTCGACCTCACCTTCCACCTGCGGGAGCGGTGGAAGGAGGGTGAGCCGGGCGGCGAGCCAGGTGGTGAACCGGCCGGGCTGGAGGGCCTGCTGGAGTACGCCCGCGACCTGTTCGACCCCGGCACCGCCGCCCGCCTCGCGGACCGGTTCGCCCTCCTGCTGGACGCCCTGACGGCGGACCCCGCGCAGCGCATCGGCGACGTCCCCCTCCTCCTCCCGGACGAGCGGCCGGGGCTGGGTCTGGGGCTGGGGCCGGACACCCTCCGTCACCCCGAAGCGTCGGTGCCCCTCCCCGAGCTCTTCGAGGCCCAGGTCCAGCGGACGCCGGAGGCCCTCGCGCTGACCGACCGCCAGGAGCGCCTGACCTACCGGGAGCTGAACGCCCGGGCGAACCGGCTGGCCCGGCACCTGGCCGCCGAGGGCATCGGCCCCGGAGACCTGGTCGCCCTGTCCCTGCCCCGGAGCGCCGCCGCCGTCACCGCCATGCTCGCCGTCCTCAAGGCCGGCGCCGCCTACCTGCCGATGGACCCCTCCCACCCCGCGCCGCGCCGCGCCCTCATGCTCGCCGACGCGGCCCCGCGCCTGCTGGTCACCGCCGACACCGAGGACTCCCCCGGTTCCCGGCTCGATGCGCGGACCTGGTGGAAGGAGTCCGACGCCTACCCCGCAGCCGACCTGACGGACCGGGACCGCACCGCGCCCCTCCACCCGCAGGACGCGGCGTACGTCATCTACACCTCCGGCTCCACCGGCCGCCCCAAGGGCGTCGTCGTCGAACACCGGTCCCTTGGCGCCTATCTCCACCGCGCCCGCGCCGCCTACCCGAGCGCCGCCGGGGCGAGCCTGCTGCACTCGCCGCTCTCCTTCGACCTGACCGTCACCGCCCTGTTCACCCCACTGGTGAGCGGCGGGTGCGTGCACCTCGGCGAGCTGTCCGAGCCCGGGGGCGCACCGCGCCACACCTTCATGAAGGTGACGCCGAGCCACCTGGAGCTGATGGGCGCGCTGCCCCCGGAGGCCGCCCCCTCCGAACTGCTGCTGATCGGCGGCGAGGCCCTGCACGGCGAAGCCCTGCGGCCCTGGCGGGAGCGGTACCCCGGCGTCGAGGTCCGCAACTGCTACGGCCCCACCGAGGCCACCGTCAACTGCGCCGAGCACCGCCTGCCGCCGGGCGCGCCCACCCCGGCGGGCGCCGTCCCGATCGGCCTGCCCTTCGAGGGCGTCCGGATGTACGTCCTGGACGGGCGTCTGCACCCCGTCCCACCGGGCGTGGTCGGCGAGCTGTACGTCGCCGGGCCCTGCCTCGCCCGGGGCTACCTGGGCCGGCCGGGGCTGACCGCCGCCCGCTTCGTCGCCGACCCCTTCGACGGGCCCGGCCATGGGCCCCTGCTGCCCGGTGGCGGGCAAGGAGGGCGCATGTACCGCACCGGAGACCTCGTACGGCTGCGCTCGGACGGCCTCCTGGAGTACGTCGGGCGCAGCGACGACCAGGTCAAGGTCCGGGGCCACCGGATCGAACCGGGCGAGGTCAGGGCCGCGCTGCTCGCCCTGCCGGGCGTGGCCCGGTGCGCGGTGGGCGTCGAGGAGCGCTCGGCGGGCGACCGCCGCCTGGTCGCCCACGTCGTCCCCGCCGACCCGGCCCGCCCGCCGCAGGGGGACGCTCTGCGCGCGGCCCTGGCCGAGACCCTGCCCGCGCCGCTGGTGCCCTCCGCGATCCTCGTCCTGCCCCGGCTGCCGCTCACCGCCAACGGCAAGGTCGACCGCGCGGCCCTGCCCGGCACGGACCCGGGCACCCACAGCGGCAGCCGTGGCCCGCGCACCCCCGCCGAGGCCGCGCTGTGCCGGGTGTTCGGGGAACTCCTCGGCTCCGGGCCCGTCGGCATCGACGACAACTTCTTCGAACTGGGCGGCCACTCCCTCCTCCTGCCCCGGCTGATCGCCCGCATCGAGGAGACCACGGGCCTCGCCCTGACCATGAAGCAGGTGCTCCTCGGCGGGACGGTCGAGCGCCTGCTGAGGGAGCACCCGCCGGGCGCCGACCTCCTCGATCCGGTGATCACCCTCCGCCCGGGCGAGGGCCGCCCGCTCTGGTGCGTCCACCCCGGCAGCGGGCTCGGCTGGAGCTACCTGGGGCTGCTCCCGTACGTCCCGGCCGGGCGGCCCGTGCACGCCCTCCAGGCGCGCGGCCTCGACGGGCGCGGCAGGTTGGCCGGGAGCTTCGCCGAACTGGTCGAGGACTACTGCGCGCGGATCACCGCCACGCAGCCCGAGGGGCCGTACCTGCTGGCCGGCTGGTCCTTCGGCGGGGCCGCCGCCCACGCCCTCGCCGTACGGCTGCGCGGCCTCGGCCACCGCGTCGGCCTGCTCGCCGTCATCGACGCCGAACCGGCCGTTGGTGGGGACAAGCCTGCGGACGCGGACACCGACATCGAGGCCGTCGCCTTCGACGGCGGTGAGGCCATGGAGGCCCTGGACGCGGAGACGGTGGCGGCGCTGCTGCGCGTCACCCGCAACACCATCGCCCTGGCGCGCGACCCCGGCCCGTCTCCGGGGGTCTTCGACGGCTCCCTGCTGCTCTTCGAGGCGACCGGCGGCTCCCGGGACCTCGCCCGGCGGTGGGAGCCCGTCGTCGCGGGGCCCGTCACCACCGTGCCGGTGGACGGCGAGCACCTCAGGATGCTCAGGCCCGCCGCCCTGCGGACCATCGGCCCGGCCCTGGCCGAGGCGCTCGAGCGCCTCCCCCGAGACGAGGAGACCCGCTGATGTGCGGAATCGCCGGCTCGATGGCCTTCGGGTCAGCCCGCCCCACCCCACCCGAGGTCCTGGAGCGCATGACGGCCGTCCTCGCCCACCGGGGCCCCGACGCGGCCGGGCACCTCCTCCAGGACGGCGTCGCCCTGGGCTTCCGCCGCCTGAGCCTCGTCGACCTCGAGGGCGGCGCGCAGCCGATGACCGGCGAGGACGGCACCGTCGCCATGGTCTGCAACGGCGAGATCTTCAACCACCGCGAGCTGCGGGCGCTCCTGGAGGCGCGCGGCCACCGCTTCCGCACCGGCTGCGACGTCGAGGTGGTGCTGCACCTCTACGAGGACGAGGGCCCGGCCCTGCTCGACCGCCTCAACGGGCAGTTCGCCTTCGCCGTCCACGACCGCCGCCGCGGGCTGCTCTTCCTCGCCCGCGACCACGCCGGCATCGCGCCGCTCTACTACACCACCACCGGCGGGCACTTCGTCTTCGGCTCCGAGATCAAGGCGCTCCTCGAACACCCCGGCGTCCCGCGCGAGGTCGACCTGACGGGCCTGGACCAGGTGCTGACCTTCCCCGGGCTCGTCAGCCCCCGCACGATGTTCCGCGGCATCCGGAGCCTCAAGAACGGCCACCGGCTGATCGTCTCCTCCGACGGCCGGGTGGAGGAGAGCGCGTACTGGGACCTCGACTACCCGACCGCCGACCAGGAGCGGGCGGACGGGCCGCCGCGGAGCGACGAGTCGTACGGGGAGCAGCTGCGCGAACTCCTCGACCGGGCCGTCCGCTCGCGCCTGCGCGCCGACGCCCCCGTCGGCTTCTACCTGAGCGGCGGGCTGGACTCGGCCCTCATCGGCGCCCTCACCGCCCAGGCCGGGCCGCCCGTCCACTCCTTCTCCATCGCCTTCCCCGGCGCGGACATCGACGAGTCCCGCTACCAGCGCCTGATGGCCTCCCGGATCGGATCCCTGCACCACGAGGCCGAGTTCACCGAGGACGACATCGCCGGCCGGCTGCACCGGATGGTGCTGCACAGCGAGTGCCCCGTCCGGGAGACCTACAACACCTGCTCGCTGGTGCTGTCCTCGCTCGCCCGCTCCCACGGGGTCAAGGCCGTGCTGAGCGGGGAGGGCTCCGACGAACTGTTCGGCGGGTACCTCGGCTACCGCTTCGACGCCGGGGGCCGCACCGCCTCCGCCACCGGGGACCCGCTGGAGGACGCCCTGGAGGAGGACGTGCGCGCGCGGCTCTGGGGAGACCCGTCGCTCTTCTACGAACGCCGCTACCACGCCTGGCGCGAGGCCAAGTCGGGCCTGTACGCGGACGCGCTCAGGAAGTCCCTGGACGAGTTCGACTGCCTGGCCCACCCCGTCGTGGACCACCGCCGCCTCGCCGGGCGGCCGCGCCTGAGCCAGCGCTCCTACCTGGACTTCACCCTGCGCCTGTCCGACCACCTGCTCACCGACCACGGGGACAGGATGGCGCTCGCCAACTCCGTGGAGGCCCGCTACCCGTTCCTCGACCGGGACGTCCTCGACTTCGCCCGCACCACGCCCAACCGGCTGAAGGTCAACGCCCTGGGCGAGAAGGCCGTGGTGAAGCAGGCCGCGCGCGGTCTCGTCCCCCCGGAGATCGTCCACCGGGAGAAGTACGGCTTCCGGGCCCCCGGCAGCCCGGGCCTGCTGCGGCGCGACCTCGACTGGGTCAACGACCTGCTGTCGCCCGCCCGGATCGCCCGGCAGGGGTACTTCGACCCGGCCGTGGTCGAGCGGCTGCGCGCGGAGCACCTGCGCGAGGGCGCCGACCTGCACCCGCACCTCGAGGACGACGTGCTCCTGGTCGTCCTGACCTTCGGCATCCTGCTCGACGTCTTCCGGCTCCCCGGCCACCTGTGAACCCCGCTCCGCCCGCGCCCTGACGCCCCGCCCGCACCGACGCCCCGCCCGTACCGACGCCCCGCCCACGCCCTGACGACCCGCCCGCACCGACGCCCCGCCCGCGCACCGCAGCCCCGACGAAGGAAGCAGCCATGGCCTTTGAGGCGATCCACTCGCTCGTCGCACGCTCCGTCGCCCGGTTCCCCGACCGCACCGCCGTGGAGACGGCCGACGCCGCGCTCAGCTACCGGGCCCTGGACGAACGGGCGGACCGGGTCGCGGCGCAGCTCCACCGGGCCGGGGCCCGGGCCGGATCGCTGGTCTCGGTCCTGGCGCCCGACCGCGCCGACCTGGCCGCCGCCCTGCTGGCCGTGCTGCGCCTGGGAGCCGTCGCGGCCCCGCTGGACGCCGCCGCCCAGACGCACCGGCTCTCCCGGCTCCTCGCCGACGCGCCGCCCGAGGTGCTGCTCGTGGGCGCCGGGCAGGAGAAGACCGCCGCGGAGATCGCACCGGCGGGCCTGCCTCTCGTCGAACTGAGTGCTGTTCAGGACGATTCGGCCGATGACTACCCGCGCCACTCCCCCGGCCCGGACGACCCCTGCTACCTGTTCTTCACCTCCGGCTCCACCGGCCGCAGCAAGGCCGTCCTCGGGCGGCTCGGCGCCGTCGACCACTACCTCCGCTGGGAGGCCGAGCTGCTGGGCGTCGACGCCGGATGGCGCGTCGGCCAGCTCGTCTCGCCCGCCTTCGACGCCGTCCTGCGCGACCTGTTCCTGCCGCTGTCGGTGGGCGCCACCGCCGTCGCCCCGGCCCCGGAGCTGCGGCTGGACCCGGCGGCGCTCGCCCACTGGATCCACGGCGCGCGCGTCGACCTCGTCCACTGTGTCCCCTCGGTCTTCCGCTCCCTGCTGCCCACCGCCCTCGGCGACGACCTCGCCTTCCCCGCGCTGCGCTGCGTCGCCCTCTCCGGCGAGCGGCTCGCACCGGCCGACGCGGCGCGGTGGTTCGACCGGTACGGCGAGCGGGTCCGGCTGCTGAACCTCTACGGACCGTCCGAGACCACGATGACGAAGCTCTACCACTTCGTCACCCCCG
Organism: Kitasatospora sp. NPDC051170; assembly: GCF_044455705.1. Lineage (NCBI taxonomy): Bacteria > Bacillati > Actinomycetota > Actinomycetes > Kitasatosporales > Streptomycetaceae > Kitasatospora > Kitasatospora sp. NPDC051170. The sequence continues at coordinate 886,679 of NZ_JBITFA010000001.1, forward strand.
CCGACCTCGCGCTCCGTTCGATCCCGATCGGGCGCCCGATGCCCGACACCGAGGTGCTGCTCCTCGACGAGCGCGGCGAGCCCGTGCCCGAGGGCCGGGTGGGCGAGATCCACCTGCGCACCCCGTACGCCGCGCTCGGCTACCACCGCGACCCGGAGGCCACCGCCTCGGCCTTCACCACCTCCGCCGGCGGCGGCACCGGGCCCGCCGTCACCGTCTACCGCACCGGGGACTTCGGCCGGCTGCTGCCCGAGCCCTCGGCCGCGGGGACGCTGGAGTTCCTCGGCCGCAAGGACCACCAGGTCAAGATCGGCGGGGTCCGGGTCGAGCTGGAGGAGGTGGAGGCCCTCCTGCGCGAGCACCCCTCCGTGGACGAGGCGGCCGTGATCCTCGCCGAACCGGAGGGCGCCGCACCGCTGTTGTGCGCCTTCGTCGAGTCCACGGCCGATCCGGAGACCGATCTCCTGCGCGAGCACCTCGCCGCACGGCTGCACGCCGCCGCCGTACCGGCGGTCATCGTGCCCGCCCGCATCCCCCGCACCGTCACCGGCAAGATCGACCGCAAGGCGCTGCGCCCGCCGGCCCCCGCCGCCCAGGCCCCCGCCGACGACGCCCTCGCCCCGCGCAACGCCACCGAACGCACCGTCGCCGCCCTCTGGACGGCCGTCCTGGGCGTCCCCGTCGAGGACGTGCGCACCCGGTTCTTCGCCATCGGCGGCTCCCTGGCCGTCATCACCGTCCTGAGCAGGATCAAGGACTCCTTCGGCGTCTCCCTCACCCTCGCCGACTTCCTCGCCCACCAGACCGTCGAAGGCATCGCACGCCTCGTCGAGAAGACCCTCGTCGAAACCGACGCCGACGACGACCTCTTCGGGAGCCCGCTGTGACCGTCACCCCGCTCAACCCGGACCAGAGCGCCGCCGTCGAGGCGCAGGTCCGCGAGGCCGTCCTGCGCCACAGCTCCGTCCAGGACTGCGCGATCGTCCTCAACGGGCCCGCCACCGGCGCCCGGCACTGCGTCCGCTGCGGGATCACCGCCGCCTACCCCGGCCTCACCTTCGACGCGGACGGCGTCTGCTCCCTGTGCACCCACTACGCCGCCCACCGCCGGGCCGTCCACGACTACTTCCGCCCGCCCGAGGAACTCGCCCCCACCCTGCGGGCCGCCGCCGAGGCGCGCGGCTCCGCGTACGACTGCCTGCTGCTGTTCAGCGGCGGCAAGGACAGCAGCTACGTCCTGTACCGGCTGGTCGACCTCGGCCTGCGGGTGATGACCTTCACCTTCGACAACGGCTTCATCTCCCGCACCGCGCTGCGCAACTGCCTCGCCATCACCGAGGAGCTGGGCGTCGAGCACATCACCGCGACCAGGGCCGACCAGAAGGCCGTCTTCCTGGACTCCCTGCGCGACCACAAGAGCGTCTGCAACGGCTGCTTCCGCTCGCTGCTCGACCTCAGCACCGAACTCGCCCACACCCGCAACATCCCCAGCATCGTCACCGGGCTCTCCCGGGGGCAGATCATGGACGAGCGGCTGTCCTGGTTCCACGAGCGGGGCGTCTTCGACGTCGCCGAGATCGAGGAGAAGCTGCGCCTGGGCCGCCGCGCGTACCACTCCGCCCACTCCGCCCACTCCGCGTCGGCGGTCGACCAGGCATCGACGGTCGACCAGGCGTCGGCGGTCGACACCGTCCGGATCGTCGACTACTTCCGCTACTCGGAGGTCACCAAGACCGACATCCGCGCCTTCCTGCGCGAGCGCTCCGACCTCTGGTCGCAGCCCGTCGACACCGGCTTCTGCAGCTCCAACTGCATGATCAACGACGTCGGCGTGTACGTGCACTCCGCCGAACGCGGCTACCACAACTACGAGGCGCCCACCCGATGGGAGGTGCGCCTCGGCCACCTCACCGTCGCCGAGGCCGACGAGGAGTTGAGCGGACCCGTCGACACCGCCCAGGTCCACCGCATGCTCGCCACCATCGGCTACCCCGACCCCGCCGACCGCGACCGGATCGGCGCCCGGCTGAGCGTCTACTACGTCCCCCGGGACGGCACCGCCCCCGCCCGGCTCGCGGCCGCCGTCGCCCCGACCCTGCCCGCCGCGCTGCGGCCCGCTCAGTGGATCCCCGTCGACGAGATCCCGCGCAGCGGCGGCGTCGTGGACCGCTGGGCGCTGCGCAGCCGCCAGCGGGCCGCGATCAGCGGCTCGCGCACCGGGTCCACGGCCATCGCCGCGCCGGAGGACTCGCCGCGCCGGTACCCGCTCACGGCGGGACAGCTCGCCCTCCTCGGGGAAGGCGGCGGCGCGCGGGCGCTTGCCCTGACGCTGGACGACACCGCCGGCGGGCCCGCCGAGCTGAAGGCCGTGATCCTGCAACTCCTGCTGCACCACGACGCGTTGAGGCTGCGCTTCGACGAGAGCGGCGCGGGTGGGTCGGGTGGGTCGGGCGGCGCGGGCTGGCGCCAGTACCACGAGGGCGTCGGGGGCCGGCTGCCCGTGGCGACGCTCAACCTGCGGGACCGGGGCGAGGCCGAGGAGGCCGAGCTCGTCGACCGGGCCCGCGCGCGGCTCGTCGCCGCCCTGGACCCGGCCGGCGGACGGCTGCTGCGCGCGGCCGTCCTCGACCGGGCGCCGCGGCCCGCCGGGCTGCTGCTCGTCGTGCACGAGCTGGTCGCGGACGTCGAGTCCTGGCGGGTGCTGCTGGAGGACCTCGACCTCGGGCTCGGGCAGTTGCGGGCCGGCGGGGTCGTGGAGCCGGCGCCCGCCGGATCGTTCCCGTCCGACCTCGGCACTCCGCGGCTCCCCGGTGACCGTTCGACCGCCCATCGGATCGGAGCCTACCTCGCGGAGGTGCTGGCGCAGCCGGTGGACGTCCTCGACCACACCGTCCGCAACCGTACGAACCGCCTGATCGCCCCACTCCCCGATGCCCCGCTCGCCGATCCCCGATCCGCCGACACCCAACCCGCCGATGCCCAACCCGCCGTGCGCTACGAGCACTTCGGCGACCTCGCGGCCGTCCTCACCCCCGACGCCGCCCGCTGGAAGCTCACCGGCCGTTACGTCGAGGAGTTCGCCCGCCCGTCCGGAGGCCACGGCCGGGCCCTCACCGTCACCGGCAGGGTCCACGACGGCGCGCTCGACCTCACCTGGTGGGCCGAGCCCGCGCTGCGGGCCCGCCTCGCCGAGGACCGGGCGGCGCAGCGCCTCGACGCGAAGCTGCGCGGCCTGGATGCGGGGGCGTCCTAGCCGTGGCCGGCACCCCGCCCGGCCTCCCGACCCTCGGCGTCCTCGGCGGCATGGGCCCCGCGGCCACCGCGGAGTTCCTGCGCGTCCTGGCCCGGACCGTCCCGGCCGCGACCGACCAGGAGCACCCGCGGATCGTGATGCTGTCCGAGCCGGCCGTACCCGACCGCACCGAGGCGCTGATCAGCGGCAGCGACGCCCCGATGCCACTGCTGGAACAGTCCCTGCGGACCCTGGTCGGGTGGGGCGCGGACCTGCTGGCCGTCCCCTGCAACACCGCGCACGCCTACCTCGACCGCCTGCACGACTGGCTGCCCGTCCCCCTGGTCCACATCGTCGAGGCCACCCTCGACGCCGCCCGGGCCGCCAGCCCCGACGGCGCCTGGCTCACCGCCACCACCGGCACGGTCGTCAGCGGGATCTACCAGCGCCACGCCCGTCGCACCGACTACCGCCTACTGCTCCCGGAGGACGCCCTCCAGGAGCGCATCCACGCGGCCACCACCCTGGTGAAGGCCAATCAACTCCCCGCCGCCGCCGCGACCTTCGGCGCCGTCGCCCGCGAACTCCTGCGCCGCGAGCCGGTCCCCCTGGTCGCCGCGTGCACCGAACTCCCCCTGGCCGCCGCCCAGTCCGGACTCCCCGGCGGCCTGGTCGTCTCCAGTCTCGACGCCCTGGCCGCCGCCTGCGTCGACCGCCTGTACGCCGCCTCCCCCACCGGATCGAGATGAGTGGCTTGCGACTGTCCCGAGAGCACGAGCAACTGCGGCGCACCGTCGCCAGGTTCGCCCGGGCGGAGGTGGCGCCCGTCATCGGCGGCTACTACGAACGCCAGGAGTTCCCCCGCAAACTGGTCGCCGACATGGGCCGGATGGGCCTGTTCGGGCTGCCCTTCGGCGAGGAGTTCGGCGGCATGGGCGGCGACCTCCTCGCCCTCTGCCTGGCCGTCGAGGAACTCGCCAGGGTCGACTCCTCCGTCGCCGCCACCCTCTCCGCCGCCGTCACCCTCGGCGCCCTACCCATCCACCGCTTCGGCACCCCCGAACAGAAGCGGCGCTGGCTCCCCCCGCTCTGCGCCGGAGAGGCCCTCGCCGGCTTCGGTCTCACCGAACCCGGCGGCGGCACCGACGCGGCCGCCGCCCGCACCACGGCCCGTCTGGAGAACGGCTCCTGGGTCATCGACGGCAGCAAGTCCTTCATCACCAACTCCGGCACCGAGATCACCAGCCTGGTCACCGTCACCGCCGTCACCGGCCCCGGCAGCGGCCACGGCCCCGAGATCTCCACCGTCATCGTCCCGGCCGGCACCCCCGGCTTCACCGTCGCCCCCGCCTACTCCAAGGTCGGCTGGTGCGCCTCCGACACCCACGACCTCTCCTTCACCGACTGCCGCGTCCCCGCCGACCACCTCCTCGGCGAACGCGGCCTCGGCCTCGCCCAGTTCATGACCGTCCTCGACGAGAGCCGCATCGCCGTCTCCGCCCTCGCCACGGGCCTCGCCCAGGGCTGCGTCGACGAATCCCTCCGCTGGGCCACCGACCGCACCGCCTTCGGCCACCCCCTCGCCCACCACCAGTCCATCCAGTTCAAACTCGCCACCATGGAAACCCGCGCCCACACCGCCCGCCTCGCCTACCGCGCGGCCGCCGAAGCCATGCTCCGCGGCGACTCCTTCATGAAGGAAGCCGCCATGGCCAAGCTCGTCTCCGCCGAAGCCGCCATGGCCAACGCCCGCGACGCCACCCAGATCTTCGGCGGCTACGGCGTCATGAACGACACCCCCGTCGCCCGCTTCTACCGCGACGCCAAGATCCTCGAGATCGGCGAAGGCACCACCGAGGTCCAGCAGATGATCATCGCCCGGCACCTGGGCCTGGCCTAGAGCCTCTTTCGGCTGGCGGGATCTTGGCGCCCTCAGGCGTTCACGCCACTCGTGGGGCGCACCCGGGAACCCCCAGGATGGAGCCACAGCCCACCGGATCCCATCCCGACCAGCAGGAACACGAGGTTCCCATGCCCGTCACCGCCGAGCCCGCCAGCGCCGTCCTGAACGTCCCCGCCGCCACCCCGGCCGAGGCCGCCGCCCACTACGCCGCCCGCCTCGCCTTCGAGGCGGACGTCTCCGACGTCCACGCCGACCTGGCCTCCGGCGCCCCCGGCATCGTCGTGGTCGACACCCGCGCCAAGGCCGCCTGGGACCAGGGCCACATCCCCGGCGCCCTCCACCTGCCCACCGCACACATCGCCGACCTGGCCCCGCAGCTGATCGACCCGACCCACACCGTGGTCACCTACTGCTGGGGCCCCGGCTGCAACGGCGCCACCCGCGCCGCCCTGGCCTTCGCCCGCCTCGGCTACCAGGTCAAGGAGATGCTCGGCGGATTCGAGTACTGGGCCCGCGAGGGCTTCGCCTACGACACCGCCGCCGGCACCGAACAGCGCCCCGTCGACGACCTGACCGCCCCCCGCTCGGGCATCTCCTGCGCATGCTGAACGACCCCGCACAGCCGGGCCGGCCGGGCGCCACGATCCGCCCGGCCTCCCCGGCCGACCTGCCGGCGATCGCCCGCCTCTGCGCCGCCCACGCCGCCTTCGAGCGCGCCGACCCCGTCCCCGAGGACCTCGCCACCCGCCTCGCACCCGCCCTCTTCTCCCCGCACCCGCGCGCCTGGTGCCTCGTCGTCGACCACGCGGGCGAACTCACCGGCTACGCCACCTACTCCCGGGAGTTCTCCACCTGGCAGGGCGCCGATCACGTCCACCTGGACTGCCTGTTCGTCACCGAGCCCCACCGCCGGGCCGGTTGGGGCCGCGCCCTGCTCGACGCCGTCCAGGACGCCGCGGCCTCGGCCCACGGCATCACCCACCTCCAGTGGCAGACCCCCGACTGGAACACCGACGCGATCCGCTTCTACCGCCGCACCGGCGCCCGGGCCCTCCCCAAGGTCCGCTTCTCCCTGCCGGCCGGCGCCGGACGGCGGGGCGAGACAGAGAGCCGGGCTATGACCCCATAGAGAGACGTGTACTACCCGATGTCGGTGAGTATGCGGAGAATTCCTTCCGTACCACCCGACAACGGACGAGGGAACCACGTGAAGTTGAAATCAGCGGCCGTCAGCACCATCGTCGCCGCCGGGGCCACCGGGCTCCTCCTCGCGACCGCCGCCCCGGCTGCGACGGCGAGGACCGGGGAGCACCGACCGTCGGCCGCCGCAGCACGGTCGTCAAGCGTGGCGGAGGCGCCGTCCGTGGAACTGCACGGGCTGCCCGGCGAGTTCGTCCCTGGAGCCGGCTGGAGCGAGTTCACCGTCGGCCTGCGGGGAGCGACCGCGGACAAGCAGTTCCACGGCACGTTCTTCCAGGTCCACGACACCCTGAGGGTGGGACTCAAGTCCCATCAGATCAAGGTCCAGTACTTCCTGGACGGCCGGTGGCAAGCCGCCCGGTCCTTCAACGACTCCGAGGACAACTGGCAGGACTTCCCGATCCCGGTGGACGAGGCGCCCATCCCGGTGGACGTCACCGAGATACCGATCCGGCTGAAGTTCGAGGCGGGCAGCCCGTTCACCGACCGGATCGACATCGGCGCCCTCTCGCACCACGGCCCCACCGACATCGTGGAGATCAAGCCCCTGAAGGTCATCCGGCTGGTCCCCGAAACCCCGGGACAGCCCGACCCCACGGCCAGCCCCACCGCCAGCCCGACGGCCACTCCCACGGCCACTCCCACCGCCAGCCCCACCGGCACTCCCACGGCCGACCCCACCGCCAGCCCCACGGCCGACCCCACCGCCAGCCCCACCGGCGACCCCAGCCCCACGGCCAGCCCCACCAGCGCCCCCACCGGCGACCCGTCCGCCACGGCCACCCCGCCGGCCACCGGAGGAGGTTCCGGCACCGACCCCGGCGCCTCCGGACCGTCGGCCCCGGCACCCGAGGGCGAACTGGCCCACACCGGCGCGGACGCCACCGGCACCCCGCTGACCGTCGGCCTCATCGCACTCGGCTCGGGCACGGCACTCGCCCTCGCCACCCGGGCCGCCCGCGAGCGCCGGCGACGCCACTGACCCCACGGATACCCGAACTCGCCGTGCCAGTAAGGCACTTCGCCACTCCCCCACGAACCGCCACGACGTCTGCGAACCCACCATGCCGATTTCCCATCGAGTGCCCGACCTGCCCAGTCTGGAGACGCTGCTCGCGGTCGCCCGGCTCGGCAGCCTCGGCCAGGCCGCCAGGGAGGCCGGCATCAGCCAGCCGGCCGCCTCCGCCCGGATCCGCGCCATGGAGAGGCAGATCGGGGCCGGCCTCCTCGACCGCTCCCCCAACGGCTCCCGCCTCACGGCGACCGGGGTCCTGGTCAGCGGCTGGGCGGCCCGGGTACTGGAGGCCGCCGCGGCGATGGGCGCGGAGATCGAGTCGCTGCGCAGTGAGCGTGACAACCGGCTGCGGGTCGCGGCGAGCCTGACGGTGGCCGAACACCTGCTGCCCGGCTGGCTGGTCACCCTGCGGGCCGAACGGCCGGACACCGTCGTCTCGTTGAGCGCCGACAACTCCCGGGCGGTGGCCGAGAAGGTGCTCCGCGGCGAGGCCGACCTCGGGTTCGTCGAGAGCGCCGCCATCCCTCCGGGGCTGGACGCCACCGTGGTGGCCCGGGACGAACTGGTCGTGGTCACCGCCCCGCACCACGCCTGGGCACGCCGCAGCCGGGTGCGCCCCGCGGAACTGGCGGCCGCCCCGCTGATCCTGAGGGAACAGGGATCGGGCGCCCGCCAGGTCCTGGCCGATGTCCTGGCCTCGCACGGCGGCCCGGCCGGCCCCCTGCTGGAGCTGCCCTCCTCGACGGCCGTGAAGGCCGCCGCCATCTGCGGAGCCGGTCCCGCGGTCCTCAGCCGGCTCGCAGTCGAAGAGGATCTGCTGGCCCGGCGACTGGTGGCCATCCACGTCGACGGTATCGACCTGCGCCGCGCCCTACGGGCCGTCTGGCCCACAGGCCACCGCCCCCAGGGCCCCGCCCGCGACCTCCTGTCCCTGGCCCACCGCCCAGCCCGGGACTGAGACACCCCCACCAGGACGTATCCGTGCGCAGGAAGTCGGCAGGACCGACTTCCTGCGCACGGGATCCGCGAGGTGGCCCTGATGGCGAACCGCTGAAACCCGGATGCGTGCATCGTTCTCGCCTGTCATTCTCGGCGCCATGCCTACGTTCGAAGAGCTCTTGGAAGAAGGCGAGGCCGTCCCCACCGCAGGGTGGGACTTCTCCTGGTTCGCCGGTCGTGCCAGCGAACAGAGGCCGTCGTGGGGTTACGCGGGGCTGCTCGCCGAGCGGATGGCGAAGGCGTCGGCCGGACTCGACATCCAGACGGGCGGCGGCGAGGTACTGGCCTCGGTCCCCGTCGCCCCGCCGGTGTTGGCGGCGACCGAGTCCTGGCCCCCGAACGTCGCGATCGCCCGCCGCACACTGGCGAGGTTCGACGCGGCCGTCGTCGAGATCGAGGACGCGGCCGACCTGCCGTTCGCGGACGAGTCGTTCGACCTGGTGGTCAGCCGGCACCCCGTGGTGACCCGCTGGGACGAGGTACGCCGGGTGCTGCGCCCGGACGGCGTGTACCTCGCCCAGCACGTCGGCAGCGGCACGGTGCGGGAGCTGACCGAGTTCATGATGGGGCCTCAGCCTCCGACCTCACGCCCGATGTCGGCGACCACGACCTACTCGGGCACGAGCCCGATCACAGCGGTGGCCGCCGCGGAGGCGGCAGGCCTGGACGTCGTCGACGTGCGCCAGGAAGCCCTGCGAATGGAGTTCCACGACATCGCGGCGGTGGTCCACTTCCTGCGCAAGGTGATCTGGATCGTCCCCGGCTTCACGGTGGACCACTACCGCGACCGCCTGGCCGAACTCCACTCCTTCATCGAGCACCACGGTCCGTTCGTGGCCCACTCCCAGCGCTACCTCATCGAGGCACGCCCGGCGAGCTCACCCGGTTGAGAGCGTCGCAGCTCCGTGATCACGGACGGGGGCGCTGTCATGCCTGCGTGGAAGACTGCGGCGCAGGTCTCTCGCCGACCTCACCTTTGACCAGTGGCAGTCGTTCGACCTTTCGGCCGTACGCCAAGTCGCCCAGCAGGCAGCCGATCTGGCAGGCGGTCGCGTGGCTGCCGTCGAGGCCGTCGAGCACCTCCGCGGCCGGATGCACCGCCAGGCCGCCGACTACCAGGAGAGCCTGGAGTAGGGATTCGGATTCGCTCCGATCTGCGGGGCCGGTGCGGACAGCCTGTTCCGGTGGGGCGATGACTGCCCTCTCGACCGGATCCCCTACGACGATCACACCGATCCGCAGCACCAACCGAACGCCCTCGGTCTGCACATCGCCTACGACACGTACCGAACCGAGCTGACGACCGACGTCACCTCGGTGCACGGCGGCGACGGTGGCGAGTCGGCGTGCGGCGGCTACGGCCACATGCTCGGATGGCTGCCCCTGGCCACGGCCAACCGCAACCCCTTCTTCGCCGAGTTCGTGTACGGGCCGGAGGGCGAGGACATGTACGAGGACTTCTCCACCCGGCCGGTGTTCGAGCTCTGACGCCACGTGCGCGGATCGAACCTGGGGTTGAAGTCCCTGACTTCAACCCCAGGATCCGAACCCTGAAACGGCTCCTAGTAGGCAGTCGTGCAGTAGATATCGACGCTGGACAGTTGGACGCACGCCTGGGTCTTCACTCCGGCGTCGTAGTACCAGCCGGAACTTGCGGACTGGTACGGCGACAGGCCGGTCAAGTCGTGGTCGTAGGAGTTCGGGCCGATCCACGTGCGCAGGAACACGCTGCAACCCCACTGGCCCGTCGATGCCACGTATTTGACGTAGTCGTGGCCGTTGGAGTACGTCGAGTACAGCGTGGCCTGGCATCCTGCCAGCTCGGTGTGGCCCCGGTAGGTGTCGGCGTAGGCGGGTGACGCCAGCGTCACCGCGGCGACCGTGGCCGCGAGCGTGAGGCCCGCGAGGCTGGCAACAGCCCTGGTCTTCATCCGGTGTTCCTCCCCCGTAGTGCACTCGCACGTGCGAATGCGTCGACGCGATCGCTCGAACGGGACCGGCCGCTCCCAACACGCTTGGTCTGTAACGACCGTGTACAGAACGGTGGCACCCGAGCCGATCGCCCGTGAACGTATCCAGGGGGCGATGAAGCGCACAAGATGCCTGCCGGAAGTAGGGGAGACGGTTCCGAGTCGTGCACAGGAAGTCGGCGGGACCGACTTCCTGTGCACAGCCGCGACGGCTGCTCAGGCGTGTTCCGCGGGGTCGGTTGCGAGCGTCTCCCGTGTCAGGCGGACCATGTGTTCCAGGGCGATCACCGGATCCGTGGTCTCCAGGACCACATGGTCGGGCCCCCACGGGTGCGTCATCACGGAGAACCCGTAGGTCGTCGATGCGGCGACCGCCGGGAACGGCTCCGTGCCGTTGGTGCGGAAGTCGTCCGACCTCGACACGTGCAGCACGTTCATGCTCGTCCACGGGAACAGCCCCCGCAACACCGGCTCCGCAGCGGCGAGTTCGAGCAGGGCCCAGACGGCGGGACCGACCCAGTCCGCTGGCTTGTGGGGCGGGCACCAGTGGTCCAGCAATGCCTGCCATTCCCTGTCGCGCTCGGCGGCGTCATCCGCGATCATCATGAACCGACGATCACGCCGGCCCGATCCGCTGTCAACACCCGAGGAGCCAGCACGACATGAGTGCCACCTGCCCGACCTGCGCCGCAGCGGACGAGACCGCCGCCGTGCGGAAGGCCGTCCTGGACGCCGACCGGCCGCTCGACCCTCCGACGCGGGAACTCCTGTCGATGCCGCCCGAACCCGGGCGCACGTCCGCGGCCGCAACGGTCTTCTTCGTTCTGGGCGGCCTCCTCTGCATACCAGGGCTGCGCGCACTGTTCTCCGACGACAGCGGCGGCAACTCCTCTGCCGCGTACCAGTTCGGCTACCACTACGGCGGGTTCTCCATCGCCGCCGTCCTGCTGGGGATCGGGTACTTCCTCCACTCCGACCACCGAAGCCACCGAGGCGAGGCGACGGGCCAATGGCCGCACACCTCCGAGCAGTGGCACCAGCTCGAACTGGTCTGGCGGGAAGCCTGGTTGTGCCGCCGCTGCCGCGTCGCGTTCCTCCGCGATTCCCCTGCCCCGTCCGCGATCCCCTTCGCGCAGTTCCGGGAGTGGGCGGCGGCCACCGCGCAGAACCCGAGCACCCCCATGGGGCCGACGCTCTGATCCGCCTCAGCGGCCGACGGTGGGTCCGGCCGGCCGGGCGGCTGAGGTGAGGTGATCCGGTGCATCCGGGCCTGCTCCAGACACCCGCCTACGCACGCGAGATCATCAGGAAGCTCAACATGCGGCCCAACGTCAACGTCGAGGCCCTGGTTGACGTGCGAATGGCCCGGCAAGGGGCACTCACCCGGTCCGAACCGCTCACGCTCTGGGCCGTCATCCATGAGGCGGCCATCCGCTCCGGCGTCGGCGGACCCGCCGTAATGGCCGAACAGCTCTCACGTCTGATCGATCGGCCGCCCAGCGGAACATCAACCTCCGGGTCATGCCGATCGGCGCGCCGGCCCATCATGGCACGGATGGCGCCTTCACCATTCTCGGCTTCCCACAGCGCCAGGACCTCGATGTCGTCATGGTGGACGGCACATTGGGCGATCTCTGGGTCGAGGAAGTCACCGACGTAGAGATCTACGGAGCGAAGTTCGACGCGATCAGGGCCGATGCCCTCGGTTTCGACGACACGCTTGCCATCATCACTGATCAGAGAGACAAGCCCACATGACGTCCCATCCAAGTACGCCCGCTGAGGACATTGCGCGCGTACGACGTGATCCGGATGCCGCTGGACGGCGACTGACCGCCGCCCAGCGGGAGTCGCCGACCAGCCCTTGCCGTAGGCTGGTCCTCGGGCTGGGACTGGACGTTCAGATCGTCACACCTGGCCGTCGCCGGGGAAGTTCAGCGTGCCGTACCGCATCGGAGGCCAGAGCGATAGCCGCTCCCAGGCTGGCGACGACGCCGCAGCCGACGAACACCGGAGCAGCGCCCCAGGCCCCGATCGCGGCACCGACCAGGGGATAGCTGAGGGGGGCGAGGCCGACCATGGTGAGCATGACGGCGGAGGTGACCCGGCCGAGGTAGGCCGGGTCCGCCGCGGTCTGTATGAGGGCGTTGTCGAGGCTGCCGAAGACACCCGCGCACAGTCCGATGGCCGCGGCCAGCACCGCGGCGAGCCACAGGGTCGGTACCAGCGCGATCGTGGCAGCGCCCGCGCAGCCCACGAGCAGCGTCCCGGCCATCATCAGGCCGGCACGCGGCAGCCAACCCGCGATGGCGAGCAGCGCGGCGCTGGCCGCTGCGCCTGCGCTGAAGCTGCCGACGATCCAGCCGTAGCCGGATGGGCCCCAGCCGCGTTCGGCGTTGAGGAGCACCATGCCGACGTTGAGGGTGCCGATGAGGCCGAGTTCGCAGACGGCGCCGGCGGCGACGAGCGGGCCGATGAGGCGGTGGCGGCGGATGTAGCGCAGGCCGTCGAGCAGGTCCTGCCGTACGGTGCCGGGCTCCGGCCGCCCGGCGTCGCTCGCCCCGAGGGGCCGAATCCGTATCGTCAGCAGGAGCGGCAGGGACAGCGCGATGAGCAGTCCGGCGACGGTGAAGGCGGCCGCGGGTCCGCCCAGTCCCATGGCGAGGCCGCCGATCGGCGGGCCCGCGATCTGGCTGAGGCGGGTCGACAGCAAACGCATGCCGGTGACCCGGGCCAGCTGGTCAGGGGTGGTGATCCTGGGCGGGAGCGCGCCGACAGCGGGTACGAACAGTGCGTCGACGGCGCCGAAGACGAGCGCCACCGTGATCAGGATCCACAAGGCCGGCGCCGTCAGTGCGATGCCGGCGGCCACTGCCAGGATGAGGAGGCAGCGCAGCGTGTCACTGCCGAGAATCACCCGGCGGGGGTCGAACCGGTCGGCAACCACGCCCCCACCGAGCATGAGTAACGCTCGCGGTACTGCCCCGGCGGCCATGACGAGGCCGACTTCGGTGGGACCGGCGGCCTTCTGGGCGGACCAGCCCAGGGCGACGAAGTACACGCTGTCGCCGATGAGGGAGACCGTGTAGGCGGTGAGCCAGCGCAGCACGTTGGCGTCGCGGTGAGCCGGTGTGGTGGCACGTTCGGGCAGGGCTGTTTGCGGGACGGCCATGGTGGGCTCCTGGAAGTCGGGACTTCGGCTGAGTCAGGGCCGGAAGGGAAAGCCGTAGAGGTGCACGGACACGTGCTCGCGGTCCTCCGTGTCGTCGGCCGCCTTGGCGGCCTTGCCGCGCTCCCGCCAGCGCCGGGCCAGCGCCTCGAGCTCGTCGCTCAACTCGGCGAGTTCGACCGGGGTGAGGTCGAGCAGCCACTCGGAGCTGAAGGACGCATCGGTCCACGCCTTCCCCCAGGCTGACTTCTGGTCGAGATACGTGCGGTACTGGGCGACACGGGTGTCGAAGATGCCTCGGGCCACTGCGCCGACGGCGGCGACGCCCTCGGGCGTGTCCGCGAAGTCCGAGTCGCGGAAGCCCCACCCGTCTTCGGACGCCACCTGCCACCACCGCTCGCGGCCGTCGGTCCCGTGGCCGCTCGCCTGGGTCACGAAGCCGTGCTCGGCCAGCTTGCGCAAGTGGTAGCTGACCAGCGAGGGCGTCTCGTCGACATGCTCGGCAAGCTGAGAGGCGGTCGCAGTACCCGCGGCGAACAGCAGCCGGTACAGCTGCATTCGCAGCGGGATCATGAACGCCCTCAACCGTGCCAGGTCGATGATCTGCTCGGGCCGGTTCTTCGATCGCATGCCCTCACCGTAGATATGAAGCGAACACTTCGCAATAGTCGCTTCAGAATGGGGCGGCCGATCAACACGGCTTCGGCGTAAGGGACTTGAATCAGCCCAGCCCAGCTCGACTTGACTGCCGCCAACGCGGTCAGCGCCGACTGTCTCTCGGGGCAAGCAAGCCGGTGACCTCAGCGATCCCCTCCGCCGAGGGGCGGAAACAACGCCTTACGTTCTCCGGCTTCTTGCGCCGAGACTTGGCCATCAGCATCAGCAGGGAGACTCCCTGCTCACCGAGCAGGGCACGGGCTGACGACTTTCCCCGGGCCGGGGCGGCGGCAGGCCTTGCTCCGGGCGCCCTTGGCTTTGGCCAGGCATCGGCGGGCGGCGAGATGATCCGAAAGAGACGAGCTGGTGACCCGAGTCAGAGATTCGGTGGCAGTAGGCGGCGACTTTGTCGAGGATCTCGTCGGCGGTCTTCGTCCAGGCGAAGGGCCGGGGGTGCTCGTTCCAGCCGGTGAGCCAGGTGTGGATGTCGCGTTTGCGCGAGAAGTCGGCCAGGCCGACTTCTCGCGCAGGAGTGGTGTGCTGCCCGGCCCCCGGCCTGCCCAGGCCGGGCGGCGCGAGCCGGGGTGGGCACCCGCCGGCAGGCGGGTGGGGGGTGGATGGTGGGGAACGGTGGGGGACATATATAACGGCCCGGATCCATCGCGGGTGATCACCCGCGATGGATGTGGTGGAGAGCGCTTGGGGTCTCCTCGGCTACAGGGCGGTGTGCGTCAGCCAGTGGTCGAGGAGGGTGCGGTCGCCCGTCACTCGAACGTCCTCCGGTGGGATGCGGCGGGTGAGGAGCAGCATGAGGTGCGCGACCGGGGCCGACACCACCACGTCGGCCTCGAGCGGGCCGCCGCGTTCCCATCGCACTGCCTCGGGTGCGCGGGTGATCAGCCAGCCGTCTCCCTCTGGGGGGCGGAAGCCGAGCCGTTCGCCTGCGCCGGGGAGTTCGGCGAGTGCGGGCCGGACGGCTTCCAGGCCCGGGGCCGCCAGCAGGTCCAGGGTTTCGCCGATGCTGTCGGCCGCCAGGTCCTCGGCGATCGCGAAGGACGCGCCCGCCGCGTCGTAGTGGTGGATACAGGTGTCGCTGACCATCCTGCGCAGGACGAACGCGGCCGACCGCGGGCCGAAGGCCGTCCGGATCTCGGCCTCCCCGCCGGCCTCGCCGACCGCGCGGACCAACTGCTCCGCGCCCTCGTGCAGCCACTCCGCCCATCCCTCCGGGGCGCCGGGATCGGCCTCCTTCGGGTCGGGGACGGGCAACTGCTCCCCCGCGCGCACGATTCCGGCCGCCCAGCGGTGCTCCTGGCCGACGTGGCCGACGAGCGTGCGCAGCGTCCAGTCGGGGCAGGTGGGCACCCGGCCCTCCGGGGGTCGCCCGACGGCCGCCCGGGCGAGGGCTTCGGTCTGCTCCCGCAGCGCCTCTACGAGCCGCGGGACGGGAAGGGTCGATGTCATGGTGGAAGCTCCTCCGGTGAAGAAACGGGGCCGACGCCCGTACGGTAGGAGTTCCAGTCGGGTGGAGGTTCAAGTGCCTTTGCAGGATGAGACGTTGGGAATCGGTGATCTCGCACGAATGACGGGCGTCCCGGTACGGACCGTCCGCTTCTACTGCGACGAGGGCATCGTCGAAACGACACGCAGCTCCGGCGGCCACCGCAGGTTCGACCGTGCGGAGGTCGAGCGCCTCGCCCTCGTCAGGCGGCTGCGCGGGCTGGGCCTCGGGCTGCCGTCGATCAGGCAGGTGCTCGCCGGGGAGCGGTCCGTGGCCGAGGCGGTTTCCGCCGAACGGGCCGCGCTCGACGTGCAGTTGGCGGGCCTGGCCTGGCGGCGGGCCTCGCTGCGCGCCGTGGAGGAGGCGAGCCCCGGCGAGCGGGCGGCGCGGCTGGAGCTGCTGGCCGCCGCGCAGGACGGCGGGGCCGCCCGAGACGCGCTGACCGACTTCTGGCGGCGCGCCATGGTCGCGCCCGTGCCGGAGGCGATGTTCGCCGACTTCGTCCACCTCATCGTGCCCGAGCCGCCCGCCGATCCCTCGCCGCGCCAAGTGGTCGCCTACGCCGAGCTGTTCGCGCTCGCCCAGGACCGGGAGCTGATCCGTCTTCTGCATGCCATGGCCCGGGCCAACGCCGAACTCGTCGCCGACACGGCCGGCCTCCTGCACGGCATCGGCGAGGCGTGCACGCTCGCCCGGCCGCTCGTGCAGGCGGGCGAGCCGCCCGCGGCGGGCCCGGTGCTCGACCGGTTCGTCGCCGTCCACGCCGCCGCGCGCAACGCCACCGACACCCCGGCGTTCCGGCACGACCTCCTCACCCATGTCGCCTCCGACCGCGACCCCCGGATGCGCCGCTACTGGCGGCTCACCGCCGAGGCCGCCGCCGACCCGGCCTCGCCGGCCGCCTCCCACCTGTGGCTGACCGACGCCCTCGCCCGCTCCCAGGAATCCGCGTGCGCGGGGTGATCGCCACCGGAAACACTGTGCGCATGAGCACCACGGCCTCCCCGTCCCCGCAGGAACGCGCCCTGGCCCACGTCGCCGAACTGGCGTCGGGACCCGCCCTGGACCCGACGCTGCGGGTGACCCTCAACTTCCACCCGGACCGCCTCGCCGACGGCCGGCCGCTCCTCGAAGCGCTGGCCGAGGGCGGCGTCTACCGCTCGCAGTTCGTGACGGGCACCGGCAACGGCGGCCTGACCGCCCACCCCGGCGGGGACCGCTGGCGCTGGGAGAGCCGCGTCTTCGACGGCGCGTACGACGAGGCGCCGGCCGCCGAACGGCCCGTCTACGGAGCACTGAACTACCGCCGCAACCCGGCCGGCGGCGCGCCGCGCTTCGGCTCCGCGCACCTCCGGCTGAGGGCGTGTCTGACAATTGGCGTCGGGTGAGCGGGCATCGTTGGGGTGCGTGCAGCTGACGGTTCGCCGATGTTCGGTTTCCGCACGAGCGTCCTTTCTGCCCATCCGCGTCAACGAGCGCACAGAGACCTTCCCGACTCGATCAAACCAAGGCCGTCGGCGGAACACAACGAAGAGCCGGAAGCGGAGCGCCGATTGCGGGTTGTTCGGGGCGGAACGAAAAGCTTGATCCCCTCGGCCCTGCGCGCACAGAATCTGGAACCGCGCCCCGTCGACCCCAACTACGGTTTGGGCAACGACCCTTGGCGCACTCCAACCATCACCTGCAAGGAAGCCGAGGAACCCATGAACCGCCTTGCCCGTTCGCTGGCCGTGGCCGCGACCGCCGGGTCGCTGATGCTGCTCGCCGCCCCCGCCTCCCAGGCGGCGGCCTCGACCAGCTCGACCAACTCCTGTGTGACCTTCAGCCCCTCCAACTCGATCGGGAACGCACAGGTCACCGCCTGCTCCGTGGGCGGCAACAGCTACCACGTCACCGGCTACCTCTCGAACACCCTGCCGTGGGGAGGGTTCAACGGCCCGTACTACGCCCAGCTGGACCTCCAGGCCGGTTCCACCCGTGTCGGCGTGTGGAGCAACGAGTCGCACTACAACGTGCCCGTGACGACCGACTACTTCGATGTCACGGTGAGCCTCCCGAGCCAGCCCACGGGTGCCGTGATCTGGCAGCCCTGGCACTGACCACCGCCTGCGCGGCGCCCCGCCCCGGCCGTTCGAGCCGGGGCGGGGCGCCCTGCAGTCTGCGAACCGCGGGCTGTGGGCTGCGGGCTGTGGGCTGCGGGCCGCACCAGGACCGACAACTCCCCGGGGCCGAGACCATGACGCAAGCCGCGATCACCCTCCTTCTGCTCGGAAGTCCCGCGCTGGTCCTCGGAGTTCTGTGGACCGCCGACTTCCGCGGGATCACGACCCGCGCCACCGCGCGTCAGACCGCCGACCGGGCCCGGCTGCCCGCGCGCCTGCGGCCCGCCTGGCCCCGGCCCGCGCCGCTGCGCGCCCAGCGCCTGTTCGGCGCGCTGCTCGCGGTCACCGGAGGCCTCTTCGTCGGCGCCGGCTGCTGGGCGCTGCTGCCGTAGGGCACGCGTGCGGGGCGTTCAACTGAACGCATCCGCCGGTTGAACTCCGCCCCGCGGCGTCACGACGTGCTCCGCCGGATCCGGTTCCTCGGGCGCACCACCGAGGGGCGGACCGGGATGCGGACGGCGGTGGCCCGCCCGTCGTGCACCACCGACGGGCGGGCCACCGCCACCTGGTTCCTCGCCCGGCCTCCGCTACTCGAATCGCGCGTCGTCGGGCTGGGTGATGCGCTTGAGCAGAGGCAGCGCCGTGAGCACCACCGCGAACGAGGCGAGCAGACCGCCCCCGAGGGTCAGGAAGTACGACCGGCCGGGCAGGGCGACGCCCGCCCCGTTGGTCACCAGGGTCTTGATCACCGATGCCGCCGTGCCGTATCCCGCGACGGCCGCGACGAGGGCGGCCAGGGCGAGCGGCACCGCCGACTCGAACACGACGACCCGGTAGAGCGTCTGGGGCGGGGTGCCGGCCAGCCGCAGCAGGGTGAAGGGCCGCCGGCGCTCCAGCAGGCCGCCGCCGACCGCCACGGCGAGGCTGCAGCCGGCGACGATCAGCGTCACCGCCACCACGGCCAGGGTGATCTGCTGGATCTCGCCGTAGGTCTCGGACCGACGGTGCGCACCCTCGCCGAAGGTCTTCGGTGCGGTGGTCGAGCCCGACTGCGCCGTGTAGGAGACCAGCAGCGTGCGGATCTTCTCCAGGGTCGCCGCGTCGGCCGTCTTGATCAGCACCGCTTCCATCGGCAGCGCGGAGACGTCCCCGGGAGCGGTCGGGGTGTCGTGCGCGACGAACGGCAGGGTCAACGAGGACGGGTCGTCGTGGCTGAGCAGGAACCCGAACTGGGCCCGCACCGCCGTCGCCCCGGACGCGCACTCCCCGAGGGCGGAGAAGCGCTCGAGGTCCTTGCAGACGATCGTGCCCTGGGTGGGCCCGCACTGGTGCTCCGCGACGCACATGTAGGCGGCGTCCCGCGCCGACGTGGCGTACATCGGCAGCACGTCGGCCCCCGGGTACGCGCGCATGCGCGCCAGCAGTTCGGTGCCGGTCGCCGACGGCAGCCCGAGCACCACGGACTTCGCGCCGGGGCCGCCCGGCTCCGGCATGAAGGAGGTCCGCAGGACACTGGTCAGGGAGCCGCCGCCGACCGCCTTCATCCCCGAGTTCACCGCGGGCACCACGCCCGCGATCGTCGTCCCGACGAACACCGCGAGCACCAGCCCGCTGACCGAGCGGAACGCGGCCTTGGGGTTGTCGGCGAGCCGGCGGGCCGACAGGACTCCGGAGGCACCCCGCGCGGACTTGGCGACGAAGCGGGCGCCCTGCATGGTCAGCCAGGAGCCGCTGAGCACCAGGCCGAGCATGGTCAGCGCCAGGCCGATGAAGGTGAACGGCAGCGCCGCGTTGCTGGGACCGGGCGGCAGCTCGCCGGTCGCGCTCAGCGCGTTCGAGGCGGGCTTGTGCAGCACGATCGGGGCGGTGATCAGCATCGCCAGACCGACCACCAGCGGAAGCAGCCGCCACACGCCGGGGGCCGGGGGCGTGGTCCGCCGGACCGCGCCGAGCGGGGAGATCCGGACCCGTTGCAGCGACCACAGCGCGGCGCAGGCGGACGCGACCGGCACACCGACCAGCACCGCGATGTACTCGGAGAGCGTGGGGGCGACCCGGGAGCTGAAGTACAGCGCACCGCTGATCGGCACCTTGGCCACCGCGGGCTGCAGGAGTTGGAAGATCCCGATGCCCGCGACCGAGCCGACCAGGGCGCCGGCGACGGCGTCCACCGAGGCGATCACGCTGACCTGCCGGGAGGTGGCCCCGACCAGCCGGAAGGCGGCGAAGCGCTCCTCGCGGCGGGCGGCGGCCAGCCGGGTCGCGGTGCCGATCAGGGTCAGCAGCGGGAACACGAGCGCGATCGCCGCCATGCCGAAGCCGAACTGGTACAGGTTGGTCGCGCTGTTGAGTTCGGGCTTGGTCGAGATCGCCTTGACCTGCATCGTGGCGGGCAGCGCGGCGAGTTGCTCGGGCGTGCCGCCGACGAAGATCGTCAGGTCGTCCGGGCCGCCCAGGGCGTCGTCACCGATCACGCCGACCTGCCGGCCCGGGAAGCGGTCGCCGAGCTGGTCGGAGGGCACCGAGCCGAGGAGCGCGGCCATCGCGGGGGAGACGTAGTACTCGCCCGCGGCCGGGAGGGTCTTGAGGCCCGGCAGGACCGGAGCGTTCGGCCCGAGGGCGGCCACGTCGAGCCGCTCGATGGTCCGGCCCTGGTAGTAGTCCTGGCGGTAGTTCCACAGCTCCGTGTCGCCACCCGGAGCGGGCGCCTGGCCGGCCACCGCGGGCCCGCTGGTGCACTGCCAGCACTGGCGGTCGTTGGTGGACTGGAAGCCGTGGAAGTCGGCCAGGACGGAGAGCAGGACCGCGACGCCGATCGCGACCGCGGAGGCGATCAGGAGGAGCCGGGTGAGGGCCTCCTTCCCGCCTTGCAGGGCCAGTTGCAGGCCGAGTCGGAACATCATCGGCGGGCCTCCGAGACGTGCGAGTCGCCCACCTGGCCGTCCTGCACCGTGACGTCTCTGTCGGCGTAGGCGGCCACCCGGACGTCGTGGGTCACCAGGACGACGGTGGTGCCCTCCTCGCGGGCCAGGCCGACCAGGACGTCCATGACCTTCTCGCCGGTGAGCGAGTCGAGGGCGCCGGTCGGCTCGTCGGCGAACAGCACCCGGGGCTTGGTGACCAGCGCCCGGGCGATCGCGACGCGCTGCGCCTGGCCGCCGGAGAGCTCTCCGGTCCGCCGGTCCCCCAGACCGGCCAGCCCCAGCCGGTCCAGCCACGGGAGGGCCGTCTTGTACGCCTCCTTGCGGTTCACCTTGTTCAGCAGCAGCGGTAACGCGATGTTGTCCAGAACGCTCAACTCCGGCACCAGCTGGCCGAACTGGAAGACGAACCCGAAGTCGGTGCGCCGCAGCTCGGTCCGCTTGGCGTCGCTGAGCGTGTCCAGCCGGCGTCCGTCGAACCAGACCTCGCCGCTGTCCGGCGTGAAGATGCCGGCCAGGCAGTGCAGCAGCGTCGACTTGCCGGAACCGCTGGGGCCCATGATGGCCAGGATCTCCCCGGCGCCCACCGCGACGCTGGCGTCACGGAGCGCGGCCGTCTGACCGAAGGAACGGTGGAGGTTGCAGCCCTCGAGCATGGCGCCTCGTGAAGGCTGCCGTTCGGGCAGGTTGTCGGGGCTCATCGGTTTTCCACCATTTCTGCGAGTGAGTCCAGTCGGGCTGCCGTGAGCCCGATCCAGCGGAGGTCGGCTTCGAGATGAAAGAGGCCGTGGTCGGCCAGCAGCGCGTCCATCAACGGACCGTTGCGCTTGATCTCGGTCAGCTCGCGCATCCGCGTTATGTGCGAGGCGCGTTGGGCCTTGAGGAAGGCCGCGGCGTCGCGTCCCAGCATCAGCGCCAGGACGACTTTGGTGAAGAGCAGGGGCTGCAGCCTCGGATCGGGCACCACGGGTTCGAGGAGCCAGGTCTCGACCTCGCCCCGGCCGACCTCGGTGATCACGTAGCGCTTGCGGTCCGGGCCGTCGCCGGGCTCCGTCTCGCCGGGCACCACCTTCCCGTCCCGGGCCAGCCGGCTGAGGGTGGCGTACACCTGCCCGAAGGACAGGGGCTTCCCCCGCGCGAAGAACGCGTCGTAGTCGTGTTTGAGGTCGTAGCCATAGCTCGGCTCACGATCGAGCAGCCCCAGAAGGGTCAGCGGAACGCTCATGCCGCAATACTACGCTCAGCGTATACGCCGCGTCTATACGCTCTGTTTTTGATCATCGGTCAAAAGCCCGACAGGGCGCGGAAGTTCCGCCGATCGCTCCGTTCTCGCAGGTCACCAGCCCTTTCGAACGCGCGAACGCCCGGCCCGTCGCAGCCGCCGAGTGGCGGATCCTGCAACGGGCCGGGCGCTTCGAGGGGGCCGGCCTCGGCTCAACGGCTCACCGGGCGGCGGCCGTCACCGCCGCTCCAGCCAGTCCTCGACGGCCGACCACACCTCGGCCAGCCGCTCCGGACGCACCATGTCCAGGTGCTTGCACGCCAGTTCGACCTCCGCCATCGTCCCCGACAGGTACGGCGCCCAGCGCGCCACGGTGGGCGCGCCCTCCGGCCGGTCCTCGGCGGCGACGACCAGCAGCGCGTCCCCGTCGAAGACGCCGTGGTCGTGGCCGTCCTTGAGCCCGATGTTGTTCTCGAAGACCCGGGCGAGACGCAGCACCTCCTCCTCCGTGATCGCCCCGAGCACGCTGCCGGCCTCCCGGCGGAGGGTCTCCACCAGATGGTCCAGGGTGGAGCCCGGACGCCTCCCTTCAGGCTCCTCCGCCACCACCGCCTCCGGCGGGACGAAGCCCGGATCCGACGGATAGGTGTCCAGGATCACCAGCGCCGCGACCTCCTCACCCGCGGCCCGCAGCTGGACGGCCATCTCGTGCGCCACGATCCCGCCGAAGGACCAGCCCAGCAGGTGGTACGGGCCGGACGGCTGCACCGAGCGGATCCGGTCCAGGTAGTCCGCGGCCATCTCCCGCACCGATCCGGCCAGTTCACCCGTGCCGTCGACGCCCCGCGCCTGAAGCGCGTACAGCGGGATGTCCTCCGGCACGAACCGCGCCAGCGGCATGTACGGCCAGCCCAGCCCGGCGCCGGAGTGGAGCATGAAGAACGGCGGCCTGCTCCCCCCGGCACGGATCGGCAGCAGGACGTCGAGGCCGTCCTGCACGGAGGACAGGCCCATGCGCTCCATCAGCGCACTCACGGTCGGTGCCGCCATCAGGTTCCGGACACTGATGGACACCCCCCGGGCCTGCAGCCGGCCCACCAGGGCCACCGCCAGCAGCGAGTGCCCGCCGAGCCGGAAGAAGTCGTCGTCGACCCCGACCGACTCCAGCCCCAGGACCTCGGCGAAGGCCTCGCACATCACGCTCTGCAGGGCCGTCGCCGCGCCCGGGCCCGCGGTCGCCGCCGGCCCCGCCGCGAAGACCGGCTCCGGCAGCGCCCGCCGGTCCAGCTTCCCGTTCACCGTCAGCGGCAGGCGGTCGAGCAGGACCACCGCCGTGGGGACCATGTAGTCGGGCAGCCGGTTCCCGGCGTGGTCGCGCAACACCTCCGCCAGACCACCGGCCCCACTCTCTCCGGCGGCCTCCGCGCCCTCCGGGTCGACCGGCACCACGTACGCGACGAGCCTCGTCTCGCCCCGGGCGTCCTGGCGCGCGATCACCGCCGCCTGGTCCACCTCCGGGTGCTCGACCAGGACCGCCCGCACCTCGCCCGGCTCGATCCGGAAGCCGCGGATCTTCACCTGCTCATCGGCGCGCCCGGCGAACACCAGCCGACCGTCGGCGGTCCATCGCGCCTGGTCGCCGGTGCGGTACATCCGCTCCCCCGGCGAGCCGAACGGGTTCGCCACGAACCGCTCGGCGGTCAGCCCGTACCGGCCCAGATACCCGCGGGCCAGGCCCGCACCGGCCACGTACAGCTCCCCGACCGCCCCCGGCGGCACCGGAGCGAGCCGGTCGTCGAGCACGTACACCCTGGTGTTGAGCACCGGGGCGCCGATCGCCACCTCGCCGGCCTCCGGGTCGCAGCGCCACAGCGTGGCGTCGATCGTGGTCTCCGTCGGACCGTAGGAGTTGAACATCTCCCTGCCCCGGCCCCAGCGCGCCATCACCTCCGGGGTGGTCGCCTCGCCCGCCACGATCAGCACCGTCCCGGGGTCGATCGACTTCTCGTCGAGCGTCGCGAGCACCGCCGGCGGCAGCGTCACATGGGTGACGTCCTGCTCGGCCAGGTAGGCGGTGAGCTCCCCGCCGAGTCGGCGCTCCTGGGGCACGACGACCAGCGACGCCCCCAGCAGCAGCGCCATGAACCACTCCCAGCCGAAGGTGTCGAAGCTCGCCGACGCGAACTGCCCGACCCGGCAGCCCGGCCCCACCCGCAGGTACCGTGCGTGCCCGGCCACCAGGCTCGCCACCCCCGCGTGCGAGACCAGGACACCCTTCGGCCGCCCGGTCGAGCCCGAGGTGTAGATCACGTACGCCGGGTGCCACGGCAGCAGCGGCGCCACCCGCTCCCCGTCCGTCACCACGCCCGACGCCAGGCCGGCCAGCTCCGCGGCGAGCTCCGGCGCGTCCACCACCGCCACCGGCGTTCCCATCGAGCCGGGCAGGCTCCGGGCCGCCGCGGTGGTCGCGAGGACCAGCCCCGGACGGGCGTCCTCCAGCATGTAGCCGATCCGCTCGGCCGGGTATCCCGGGTCGATCGGCAGGTACGCCGCACCCGCCTTGAGCACCGCCAACAGCGCCACCATCAGGTCCGCGCCACGGTCCATGCAGATCCCGACCAGGGATTCCGGACCCGCTCCCCGGCCGGCCAGGAAGCGGGCCAACCGGTTCGCCCGGGCGTCGAGTTCGCCGTACGACAGCACGACGTCCTCGCCGACCACGGCCACCGCGCCCGGGTCCCGCGCCACCTGCGCCTCGAACAGCTCCGGCACCGTCGCCACCGGAACCGGGGCATCCGTGTCGTTCCACTCCTCCAGCATCCGGCGGCGCCCGGCGGCGTCGAGCACGTCGACCGCGCTCAGCAGCGGCTCCGGGGCCCCGTCCAGGGAGTCCTCCAGGGCGGTGGCCAGGCCCGCGATCGCGGTGTGCAGCAGAGCACCGACCAGCTGCGGATCGGCCGGCGCCACCGCCTCCACGGTCAGACCGAGCCGTTCCCCGTCGTCGTCGACCGAGACGGTCAGCGGGTAGTTGGTGCGCTCGCGCGAGAACAGCACCCGGATGCCCGCCAGGCTGTCGTCCGGCGCCTGCTCGGGACTCCGGGCGGCGTTGTGGCGGTAGTTGAGGATCGAGGTGAACAGCGGGGTGTTGCCGGGGATGCCGCTCGCCTGCTGGGCGACCGCGAGCGGGGCGTGCTCGTGCTCCAGCAACGCCGCGAGCTGGCCGCGCAGTTCGGCGGCGGCGGTGAGAACTCCGGTGTCCCGCGTACGGATTCGCACCGGCAGGGTGTTGATGAACGGACCGGGCACCCGGTCCGCGCCCGCACCCGCGTTCATCCGCCCGAACAGGACGGTCCCGAACACCACGTCCTCACGGCCGGAGACCGTGGCCAGCACCCGCGCCCACGCCAGGTGCAGCAACGTCGCCGGGCTCGCCCCCAGCCGGCGCGCCACCGACCGGACCCGGGAGGAGAGTTCGGGCGCCAGACCGATGTGCGCCTCCATCGAGTCCATCCCGTCGCCCTGGACGTTCACCAGGCCGAACGGTGCGGTCGGCTCCTCGACGTCGCCCAACAGGTCGGCGAAGAAGCGCTCGTGCTCGCCCGGCTCGGTGCCCAGACGCGCCTGGGCGACGAAGTCGCGGAACGGCAGCGGCGCCGCCAACTGGTCGCCGCGCCCGGACAGGATCGACCGGACCTCGGTCAGCAGCACGTCCATGCCGGTGTGGTCCATCACCGTGTGGTGCATCCGCACCAGCGCCAGCCACCGGCCACCGCCCTCGACGGACGGCTCCGCGAACGGGTCGGCGGCCACGTGAACGTCCAGCAGTGGCGCACGGCCCAGATCCATCGACAGCCCGGCCATGGCCAGGAGTCGGCCGTTCAGGTCCTGGTCCTCCTCGGTGAGCAGGAGCTCCGTGACGGGCAGCACGGCCGTCCGCCGGACCACCTGCACCGGCTGGGACAGGCCCTGCCAGACGATCGAGGTCCGGTAGATGTCATGCCGGTCGATCACCTTCTGGAGTGCGTCCAGGAAGGCGTCCAGGCGCGTGCGGGAGTCGAAGCCGACCACGGTCGGGGTCACGTAGACATCGCGGTCGCCGCCTTCGGACATGAGGTGGTGGAACAGCAGGCCCTCCTGGAGCGGAGCCAGCGGATAGACGTCCGCCACGTTCGCCGCACCACCCGGGACGGCGGCGACGATCCGCTCGATCTCCGCCTCCGACAGGGACACCAGGGTCAGCATCTCCGGAGTGATCCCCGTCGCGCCGGCCGGGATCCCGTTCTCCGGAACCTCCACCCGCACCGAAGCAGCCGCCGTCGCCAGACCGGCAACCGTCGGGCTCTGGAACAGTGCCCGCACCGACACCGACACCCCACGCACGCGCAGCAGTTCGACCAGCCGCACCGCGAGAAGGGAATGCCCGCCCAGCCGGAAGAAGTCGTCGTCGACACCGACCGACTCCAGGCCGAGGACCTCCGCGAACGCCGCGCAGAGGATCTCCTCGCGCGGGGTCGACGGGCCGCGTGAGCCGGCCGACAGTTCGGCGCTGAAGTCCGGCGCGGGCAGGGCCTTGCGGTCCAGCTTGCCGTTGACCGTCAGCGGCAGCGCCTCCAACTCGACGAAGGCCGAGGGGATCATGTGGGACGGAAGACGCCCCGCCGTGAACTCCCGCACCGCGTCGACGTCGACACCCGGCCCCTCCGGGACGAGGTAGGCGACCAGCCGCACGTCACCGGGAGAGTCCTCACGCGCGATCACCGCGGCCTGGGCGACCTGCGGGTGCGCGGCCACCACGGCCTGCACCTCGCCCGGCTCGATCCGGAAACCACGGATCTTCACCTGGTCGTCCGCACGCCCCAGATACTCCAACTGACCGTCCGCCGACCACCGCACCCGGTCACCGGTGCGGTACATCCGCTCACCCGGCGTGCCGAACGGGCACGCCACGAAGCGCTCCGCCGACAACCCCGGACGATTCACATACCCGCGCGCCAGCTGCACCCCGGCCAGATACAACTCACCCGTCACACCCGGCGCCACCGGCTCCAACCGCTCACCCAGCACATACACCCGGGTGTTGAGGACCGGAGCACCGATCAGCACCGGACCGGCCTGGTCCGCGCCACACTCCCACGCCGTCACGTCCACCGACGCCTCGGTCGGCCCGTACAGGTTGTGCAAGTCCACGCCCTGCGGGAACACCCCGAAGAACCGGTCCCGCAACTCCTCCGGCAACGCCTCCCCACTGCACACCACCCGCCGAAGCCCACCACACGACCCCGCCGACGGCTCCCGCAGGAACGCCTCCAGCATCGACGGCACGAAATGCACCGTCGTCACACCCGAACCCGCGATCAACCCCGCCAGATACCCCGGATCCCGATGACCCTGCGGCCGCGCCACCACCAGACCCGCACCCACCACCAACGGCCAGAAGAACTCCCACACCGACACGTCGAACCCGAACGGCGTCTTCTGCAACACCCGGTCCGCACCCGACAACCCGTACGCCGACTGCATCCACACCAACCGGTTCACGATCCCCGCATGCGCGACCACCACACCCTTCGGCCGCCCCGTCGACCCCGACGTATAGATCACATACGCCGGATGCGACGGCAGGAGCCCGTTCCCGGTCACCGGACCCGCGTCCGTTTCCGCGAGCTCGGCCACCGTCTCCGGGGAATCCAGCACCACCACGGGTACGTGTCCGGGCACGACCGAAGCCGTGGTCCGCTGCGTCAGTACGCAGACGGCGTCCGCATCGGCCAGGGTGAACGCGATCCGCTCAGCCGGATACTCGGGATCCACCGGCAGATACGCCGCACCGGCCTTCAGCACCCCCAGCAGGGACACCACCAGCTCGACACCACGCTCCATCACCACCCCGACCACCGACTCCGGACCCACACCCCGCCCGGTCAACAGCCGCGCCAAACGGTTCGCCCGCGCATCCAGCTCCGCGTACGACAGCTCCACACCCTCGAACACCACCGCCACCGCATCAGGCGTCCGCGCCACCTGCCCCGCGAACAACTCCGGCAACGTCACCGCCGGCACCTCACCCGCCGTGTCGTTCCACTCCACCAACACCCGGCGCAACTCGGCCCCGCCCAGCACGTCCACCGCACTCAGCCGCACCGACGGATCCGCGACCACGGCCTCCAGCACCCGCACCCAACGCTCCGCCAACACCTCCACCGACCCCGCATCGAAGAGATCGGCGGCACCGACGAGTGCACCGCGCAGCCCCGCGGGTCGGCCCTGGGCGTCGAAGACCTCGCCGACGGCGAGTTCCAGGTCGACCTTCGCGGCGGCCGAGCCCGAGGGAGCGCTACCGGAGGAGCTGCCTGCCGCCCGGATGCCGGGCAGGTCCAGGGTCTCCTGGGCGTTGTTCTGGAGGGTGAGCATGACCTGGAACAGCGGGTGCCGGGACAGCGAACGCTCCGGCGCCAGCTCCTCCACCAGCCGCTCGAACGGCACGTCCTGGTGCGCGAAGCCCGCAAGGCTCGCCTCACGGACGCGGCCCAGCACCTCGGCGAAGGTCGGGTCCCCCGAAAGGTCTGTCCGCACCACCAGGTTGTTCACGAAGAACCCGACCAGATCGTCGAGTGCCTCGTCCGTACGGCCCGCCAGCGCCGTCCCGACGGGAACGTCCGTCCCCGCGCCCAGCCGCGACAGCAGCACCGACATCGCGCCCTGCAACAGCATGAACACCGTCACGCCCTGCTCGCGGGCCACACCCGCCAGCCGCGCGTGCACCTCGGCCGGAACATCCAGCCCCACACTGTGCCCACGGTACGAAGCCACCGCCGGCCGACTGCGGTCGAACGGCAGCTCCAACTCCTCCGGAACCCCCGCCAACACACCACGCCAGTACTCGACCTCGCGCGACAGCACACTCTCCGCGTCGCTCCCGTCGCCGAGCAGCTCGCGCTGCCAGAGCGCGTAGTCGGCGTACTGCACCGGCAGCGGCGCCCACTCCGGCTCCGCACCCGCAGACCGCGCCGCGTAGGCGGCGGAGACGTCGCGGGCCAACGGGCCCATCGACCAGCCGTCACCGGCGATGTGATGCACCGTCACCACCAGCGTGTGGTCATCCGGCCCGGCCGAGAACAGCCACGCCCGGATCGGCACCTCACGCGCGAAGTCGAAGGCATAACCCTTCGCCCCGGCGACCGCCGCCGCCAGCCCCTCGGGCTCGACCCCGACCTCCGCCAACTCCCAGTCCAGCTCGTCCAGTTCGACGACGTGCTGGTACGGCTCGCCGTCCGCGACGCGGAACACCGTCCGCAGCACCTCGTGCCGCCCGATCACGTCCCGCAGCGCCAGACCCAGCGCCGCCCGGTCCACCTCACCCGAAAGACCCAGCACCACCGGGATGTTGTAGGTCGCACTCGGCCCGTCCAACTGGGCCAGGAACCACAACCGCCGCTGCGCGAACGACAACGGCACCCGCTCCGGACGAACACCCCGCGTGAGCGGAAGCCGAGCCGTGTCCGAGTCCGCCAGAACAGCCGCCAGCGCACCCGGCGTCGGGGACTGGAACAGCGTCCGCACGGACACCTCCACCCCCAGCACCGCACGCACCCGGCTCACCAGCCGCACCGCCAGCAGCGAATGCCCGCCCAGCGCGAAGAAGTCGTCCTCCACACCGACCGACCCCAGCCCGAGGACCTCCGCGAACGCCGCACACAGCAGCTCCTCCTGCGGAGTCGACGGGCCGCGCGAACCCGTCGACGGGGCGCCCGTGTACTCGGGCGCGGGCAGCGCCCTGCGGTCCAGCTTGCCGTTGGCCGTCAGTGGCAGGGCATCCAGCAGGACGACCGCCGAGGGCACCATGTGCCCGGGCAGCCGATCGGCGGCGAACCCGCGGACCGACTCCGCCTCGACGCCCCCTTCGGCCGGCACGACGTAGGCGACCAGCCGGGTGTCCCCCGGCACGTCCTGGCGGGCGACCACCACGGCCTGCGCGACCTGCGGGTGCGCGGCCACCACGGCCTGCACCTCGCCCGGCTCGATCCGGAAACCACGGATCTTCACCTGCTCGTCCGCACGTCCGGCGAACAGGAGCTCGCCGTCCGCCGTCCAGCGCACCCGGTCGCCGGTGCGGTACATCCGCTCACCGCTCCCGAACGGGCACGCGACGAACCGCTCCGCCGTCAGACCCGCACGCCCCACGTAGCCACGGGCCAGACCGGCCCCCGCCACGTACAGCTCGCCCACCACACCCGGCGCCACCGGCTGCAACGCCTCGTCCAGCACGAACACCCGGGTGTTGAGGATCGGCGTGCCGATCGGCGGCACCTCGTTCGCCCGCAGCGGGCCGCTGGTGGTCGCCATGACGGTGATCTCGGTCGGGCCGTACGCGTTGACCATGGTGCGGCCGTCCGACCAACGCGACACCAGCTCGGGGCCGCAGGCCTCGCCGCCGACGATCAGCGTGCCGAGGTCCGGCAACTCCACGGCGTCCATGGAGGCGAGGGCCGCGGGCGGGATCAGCGCGTGGGTGATCCGGTGATCGGCGAGGAAGGCCGCGAGGGCGTCGCCGACCAGGGGGCCCGGCGGCGGCACCACCAGGCGCGCGCCGGCCGCGAAGGTCATGCAGACCTCCAGGACCGAGGCGTCGAAGCTCGCGGAGGCGAACTGCAGCACCCGGCTCTCCGGGGTGACCCGGAACCGCTCGACCTCCGCGGCCGCGAAGCTCGCGATGCCGGAGTGGGTGACCGCGACCCCCTTGGGCACGCCGGTCGAGCCGGAGGTGTAGATCACGTAGGCGACCTGGGCGTCGGACGTCGTAGCGTTCCGCTCGGCACCGGTCAGCCGGGTGCCGGGCAGTCCCGACAGCAGCCGGACGGTCGCCGGGTCGTCGAGCACCAGCACCGGCAGGCCCGCGTCGGCCGCCTCCTCCAGGACCCCGAGGCTCTCGGCCGACGCGATGACGCAGTCCGGCCGGGAGTCGGCGAGCATGAAGGCGATCCGCTCGACCGGGTAGTCCGGGTCCACCGGCAGGTAGGCCCCGCCCGCCTTGAGCACCGCCAGCAGGGCGACCACCAGGTCCGCGGAGCGCTGCATCATCAGTGCGACCACCGACTCCGGCCCCACCCCGCGCTCCACCAGGTGCCGGGCCAGCCGGTTCGCCCGCGCGTCGAGTTCACCGTACGAGAGCGCGACGCCCTCGTGCACCACGGCGACGGCGTCCGGCGTCCGCGCCGCCCGGGCGTCGAACAGCCCGGCCATCGAGACGGCCGGAAGCTCCGCCGCGGTGTCGTTCCAGTCCGACAGCACCCGCCGGCGCTCTGCCTCGCCCAGCACGTCCACCGCGCCGAGCCGCACCGACGGATCCGCCACGAGTGCCCGGACCGCCCGCACCCAGCGTTCGGCCAGCAGCTCGACCGACGCCGCCTCGAACAGCTCGGCGGCCCCGATCAGCACGCCTCGCAGTCCGGCCGGCCGGCCCTGGGCGTCGAAGGTCTCGCCGACGCTCATCTCCAGGTCGAACTTCGCCACCGCGTCCCACCCGGCGGCCTCCGCCTGGGCCGGCGCCCCGGTGACCGAGGCGCCCTGGAGGTCGAGGGCCTCCCGGGCGACGTTCTGCCCCGTGAGCATCACCTGGAACAGCGGGTGACGTGCGAACGACCGGGCCGGCGCCAGCTCCTCGACGAGCCGCTCGAACGGCACGTCCTGGTGGGCGAAGCCGGCCAGGCTCGCCTCCCGGACCCGCTCCAGCGTCTCGGCGAAGGTGGGGTTCCCGGACAGGTCGGTACGGATCACCAGGGTGTTGACGAAGAAGCCGACCAAGTCGTCCAGCGCCTCGTCCGTGCGGCCGGCGACCCCCACACCGATCGGGAGGTCCGTGCCGGCGCCGAGCCGCGACAGCACCACCGCGAGCGCGGCCTGCACGACCATGAAGACGGTCACGCCCTGCCGGCGGGCCACCTCCGCCAGCCGTGCGTGCACCTCGGCGGGAAGCTCGAGCTGCACGCCGTGCCCTCGGTGGCCCAGCACCTCGGGGCGGGGACGGTCGAACGGCAGCTCCAGCTCCTCCGGCGCGCCGCTCAGCACCCGCCGCCAGTAGTCGATCTGACCGGCCATCACACTCTCGGGATCGTCGGCGTCGCCGAGGACCTCACGCTGCCAGAGGGCGTAGTCGGCGTACTGGACCGCCAGCGGGGCCCCGTCCGGCGCCTTGCCCGTGCGGCGAGCCGCGTAGGCGGCGGAGAGGTCGCGGGCCAGCGGGCCCATCGACCAGCCGTCACCGGCGATGTGATGGACAGTCACCACGAGGGTGTGGTCGTCGGGCGCGGTGGAGAACAGCCAGGCCCGGATCGGCACCTCGGCCGCCAGGTCGAAGACATGGCCGGTCGCGGCCGCGACCGCCTCGGGCAGCTCCGCCGCGGTGAGCTCGCGGGCGACCAACTCCCAGGCCAGTTCGTCCAGTTGCTGGATGTGCTGGTAGGGCTCGCCGTCGGCCTCGCGGAAGACGGTCCGCAGCACCTCGTGCCGGCCGATCACGTCCCGCAGCGCCAGAGCGAGCGCATCCCGGTCGACCCCGCCGGTCAACCGCAGCACCACGGGGATGTTGTACGTGGCGCTCGGCCCGTCCAGTTGCGCCAGGAACCAGAGCCGCCGCTGCGCGAAGGACAGCGGCACCCGCTCGGGCCGCACCCCGGCCGTCAGCGGCCTCCGCGCGGCACCCGTCCCGGCCACCGCCGCCGCCAGGGCGGCCGGCGTCGGTGCGTCGAACAGCGTCCGGAGCGGCACCTCGGCCTCCAGCACCGACCGCACCCGGGAGATCAGGCGCACGGCGAGGAGGGAGTGCCCGCCGAGAGCGAAGAAGTCGTCGTCGACACCGACCGACTCCAGGCCCAGGACCTCCGCGAACGCCGCGCAGAGGATCTCCTCGCGCGGGGTCGACGGGCCGCGCGAACCCACCGACAGCTCGGGTGCGGGCAGGGCCTTGCGGTCCAGCTTGCCGTTCACCGTCAGCGGCAACGCCTCCAGCACCACGAAAGCGGAGGGGACCATGTGGGACGGCAGACGCCCCGCCGTGAACTCCCGCACCGCGTCGACGTCGACACCCGGCCCCTCCGGTACCAGGTAGGCGACCAAGCGCACGTCACCGGGAGAGTCCTGGCGGGCGACCACCGCGGCCTGGGCGACCTGCGGGTGCGCGGCCACGACCGCCTGCACCTCACCCGGCTCGATCCGGAAACCACGCACCTTCACCTGGTCGTCCGCACGCCCCAGATACTCCAACTGCCCATCCGCCGACCACCGCACCCGATCCCCCGTGCGATACATCCGCTCACCCGGCGTGCCGAACGGACACGCCACGAACCGCTCCGCCGACAACCCCGGACGATTCACATACCCACGCGCCACCTGAGCACCGGCGATGTACAACTCACCCACCACACCCGGCGCCACCGGCTCCAACCGCTCACCCAGCACATACAACCGCGTGTTCGCCACCGGACGACCGATCGGCACCGAATCGGCCACCACATCACCCGCACGCACCTCGAACACACAGCAACCCACCACGGTCTCCGTCGGACCGTACTCGTTCACCACCACCGAACCCGGCGCCACGTCCAACCACGAACGCACCACCGCACCCGTCAGCGCCTCACCACCCACCACCAGACACCGCGCCGCACCCGACAACTCCCCAGCCGACAACCACTCCCGCAACAACGGCAGATGCGCCGGCACCACCTTCGCCAACCCGAACCCACCAGCAGCACGCACCACAGCGGCCAGCCCCTCAGCACCACCCTCAGGACTCACCACCACCGCCGAACCCGACACCAACGGCACCAACACACTCGTCACCGTCAGATCGAACGCCAACGACGAATGCAACGGCGCACCACCACCACCCGACGCCCCATACGCACCCGCCGCCCACACCACATAGTTCGACAACCCACCATGCGTGACCGCCACACCCTTCGGCCGCCCCGTCGAACCCGACGTATAGATCACATACGCCAACGCCCCCGGCACCACCGAAACCCCCGGCACCCCACCCGGCAGACCCGCCAACTCCCGCTGCACAGCCGGGTCATCCAGCCACAGGGTCCGCTCCGCCGGCAGGTCCGACACCGTGTCCCGCCGGCCCAGCACCAGTACGGCGGCGCTGTCGCTCAGGGTGTAGGCGATCCGCTCGGCCGGGTACTCGGGATCGATCGGCAGATACGCCGCCCCGACCCGCCACACCGCCAGAACCGCCACCACCATGTCCACCCCACGCGGCAGACACAGCCCCACCACCGACTCCGCACCCACACCACGAGCCGCCATCAGACCAGCCAAACGACCGGCCCGCACATCGAGTTCGGCATACGACAGCTCCACGCCCTCGCACACCACCGCCACCGCATCCGGCGACTCCGCCACCCGCGCCGCGAACAACTCCGGCACCGACAACGACGACAACTCCACCGCAGTGTCGTTCCACTCCACCAACACCCGACGACGCTCCGCCTCACCCAGCACCTCCACGGCGCTCAGCGGCGTCTCGGTGCCCCCGTCCAGGGAGTCCCCCAGGGCGGTGGCCAGACCGGCGAGCGCGGCGTGCAGGAGCGAGCAGACCAGCTGCGGGTCGGCCGGGGCGACCGACTCGACGGTCAGCGCCAGTCGCTCCCCGTCGTCGTCGACCGAGACGGTCAGCGGGTAGTTGTTGCGCTCCCGGGCGAACACCGCATCGATGCCCTCCATCGCCTCCTGCGGCACCTGGTCCGCGCTCTGTGCGGCGCTTCGCCGGGTGTCGTGGCGGTAGTTGAGGATCGAGGTGAACAGCGGGGTGTTGCCGGGGATGCCGCTCGCCTGCTGGGCGACGGCGAGCGGGGCGTGCTCGTGCTCCAGCAACGCCGCGAGCTGGTCGCGCAGTTCGGCGGCGGCGGCGAGAACTCCGCTGTCCTGCGTGCGGATTCGGACCGGCAGGGTGTTGATGAACGGACCGGGCACCCGGTCCGCGCCCGCACCCGCGTTCATCCGCCCGAACAGGACGGTCCCGAACACCACGTCCTCACGGCCCGAGACGGCGGCCAGCACCCGCGCCCACGCCAGGTGCAGCAACGTCGCCGGACTCGCCCCCAGCCGACGCGCCACCGACCGCAGCCCCGCGACCACGTCCTCGGCCACCGGCAGCCAGGCGGACTCCGCCTCCGAGCCGTCACCGCGCACGTCCAGCAGGCCGAACGGTGCGGTCGGCTCCTCGACGTCACCCAGCAGGTCGGCGAAGAAGCGCTCGTGCTCGCCCGGCTCCGTGCCCAGACGCGCCTGGGCGACGAAGTCGCGGAACGGCATCGGCGCCGCCAACTGGTCGCCACGCCCGGCGAGGAACGCCCGGACCTCGGCCAGCAGCACGTCCATGCCGGTGTGGTCCATCACCATGTGGTGCATCCGCACCAGCGCCAGCCACCGGCCGTCCCCGGCCACCGGGTCTTCGGCGATGTGCACGTCCATCAGGGGCGCCCGGGAAAGATCGACCGAGGAACCGGCGACGGCGAGCAACTGCCCGGCCGGGTCGAGCCCCTGCCGGTCCAGGACGACGTCGGCGACGGACAACCGCGCCCGGCGCCAGACCACCTGGACCGGTTCGGGCAGGCCCTGCCAGACGATCGAGGTCCGGTAGATGTCGTGCCGGTCGATCACCTTCTGGAGTGCGTCCAGGAAGGCGTCCAGGCGCGCACGGGAGTCGAAGCCGACCACGGTCGGGGTCACGTAGACATCGCGGTCTCCACCTTCGGACATCAGGTGGTGGAACAGCAGGCCCTCCTGGAGCGGAGCCAGCGGATAGACGTCCGCCACGTTCGCCGCACCACCCGGGACGGCGGCGACGATCCGCTCGATCTCCGCCTCCGACAGGGACACCAGCGTCAGCATCTCCGGAGTGATCCCCGTCGCGCCGGCCGGGATCCCGTTCTCCGGAACCTCCACCCGCACCGAAGCAGCCGCCGTCGCCAGACCGGCAACCGTCGGGCTCTGGAACAGCGCCCGCACCGACACCGACACCCCACGCACGCGCAGCAGTTCGACCAGCCGCACCGCGAGAAGGGAGTGACCGCCCAGCCGGAAGAAGTCGTCGTCGACACCGACCGTCTCCAGGCCGAGGACCTCCGCGAACGCCGCGCAGAGGATCTCCTCGCGCGGGGTCGACGGGCCGCGCGAGCCGGCCGACAGCTCGGCGCTGAAGTCCGGTGCGGGCAGGGCCTTGCGGTCCAGCTTGCCGTTCACCGTCAGCGGCAGCGCCTCCAACTCGACGAAGGCCGAGGGGACCATGTGGGACGGAAGACGCCCCGCCGTGAACTCCCGCACCGCGTCGACGTCGACACCCGGCCCCTCCGGGACGAGGTAGGCGACCAAGCGCACGTCACCGGGAGAGTCCTGGCGGGCGACCACCGCGGCCTGGGCGACCTGCGGGTGCGCGGCCACGACCGCCTGCACCTCACCCGGCTCGATCCGGAAACCACGCACCTTCACCTGGTCGTCCGCACGCCCCAGATACTCCAACTGCCCGTCCGCCGACCACCGCACCCGATCCCCCGTGCGATACATCCGCTCACCCGGCGTGCCGAACGGGCACGCCACGAACCGCTCCGCCGACAACCCCGGACGATTCACATACCCACGCGCCACCTGAGCACCGGCGATGTACAACTCACCCACCACACCCGGCGCCACCGGCTCCAACCGCTCACCCAGCACATACAACCGCGTGTTCGCCACCGGACGACCGATCGGCACCGAATCGGCCACCACATCACCCGCACGCACCTCGAACACACAGCAACCCACCACGGTCTCCGTCGGACCGTACTCGTTCACCACCACCGAACCCGGCGCCACGTCCAACCACGAACGCACCACCGCACCCGTCAGCGCCTCACCACCCACCACCAGACACCGCGCCGCACCCGACAACTCCCCCGCCGACAACCACTCCCGCAACAACGGCAGATGCGCCGGCACCACCTTCGCCAACCCGAACCCACCAGCAGCACGCACCACAGCGGCCAGCCCCTCAGCACCACCCTCAGGACTCACCACCACCGCCGAACCCGACACCAACGGCACCAACACACTCGTCACCGTCAGATCGAACGCCAACGACGAATGCAACGGCGCACCACCACCACCCGACGCCCCATACGCACCCGCCGCCCACACCACATAGTTCGACAACCCACCATGCGTGACCGCCACACCCTTCGGCCGCCCCGTCGAACCCGACGTATAGATCACATACGCCAACGCCCCCGGCACCACCGAAACCCCCGGCACCCCACCCGGCAGACCCGCCAACTCCCGCTGCACGGAGGCATCGTCGAGCACCACGACCGCAGCGCCCTGCGGCACCACCGACACCGTGGAGGAGTCCGCGAGCACGCACACCGCGCCCGCGTCCGTCAGCGTGTAGGCGATCCGCTCGGCCGGGTACTCGGGATCGATCGGCAGATACGCCGCCCCGACCCGCCACACCGCCAGAACCGCCACCACCATGTCCACCCCACGCGGCAGACACAGCCCCACCACCGACTCCGCACCCACACCACGAGCCGCCATCAGACCCGCCAAACGACCGGCCCGCGCGTCGAGTTCGGCATACGACAGCTCCACGCCCTCGCACACCACCGCCACCGCATCCGGCGTCCGCACCACCTGCGCCGCGAACAGCTCCGGCACCGACAACGACGACAGCTCCACCGCAGTGTCGTTCCACTCCACCAACACCCGACGACGCTCCGCCTCACCCAGCACGTCCACGGCGCCGAGTCGGATGGAGGGGTCGGTCACCAGGATCTCCAGGACCCGGACCCAGCGCCCCGCGAGCGCCTCGACCGAGGCCCGATCGAAGAGGTCCGCCGCGCCGATGAGGGCGCCACGCAGCCCGGCCGGCCTCCCGTCGGCGTCGAGGACCTCACCGATGACCAGGTCGAGGTCGAACTTGGCCGCCACCGAGGTGGGCGTCCCCAGGGCGCCGGAGGCGCCGTCGGCCGTGATCCCGGGCAGGTCCAGGGTCTCCTGGGCGTTGTTCTGGAGGGTGAGCATGATCTGGAACAGCGGGTGCCGGGAGAGCGAACGCTCCGGCGCCAGCTCCTCCACCAGCCGCTCGAACGGCACGTCCTGGTGCGCGAAGCCCGCCAGGCTCGCCTCCCGGACGCGTCCCAGCACCTCGGCGAAGGTCGGATCACCCGAAAGGTCCGTCCGCACCACCAGGTTGTTCACGAAGAACCCGACCAGATCGTCGAGCGCCTCGTCCGTACGGCCCGCCAGGGGGGCGCCGACCGGGATGTCCGTCCCCGCGCCGAGTCGCGACAGCAGCACCGACAACGCACCCTGCAACAGCATGAACACCGTCACGCCCTGCGCCCGCGCCAACTCCACCAGGCGCGCGTGCACCCCGGCCGGAACATCCAGACCCACACTGTGCCCACGGTACGAAGCCACCGCCGGCCGGCTGCGGTCGGCGGGGAGCTCGAGCTCCTCGGGAGCGCCCTCCAGGGCGGTCCGCCAGTACTCGACCTGCCGGGACAGCAGGCTGCCGGGGTCGCCGCTGTCGCCGAGCAGCTCGCGCTGCCAGAGCGCGTAGTCGGCGTACTGCACCGGCAGCGGCGCCCACTCCGGCGCCACACCCGCAGACCGCGCCGCGTAGGCGGCGGAGACGTCGCGGGCCAACGGACCCATCGACCAGCCGTCACCGGCGATGTGATGCACCGTCACCACCAGCGTGTGGTCATCCGGCCCGGCCGAGAACAGCCACGCCCGGATCGGCACCTCACGCGCGAAGTCGAAGGCATAACCCTTCGCCCCGGCGACCGCCGCCGCCAGCCCCTCGGGCTCGACCCCGACCTCCGCCAACTCCCAGTCCAGCTCCTCCAGTTCGACGACGTGCTGATACGGCTCACCGTCCGCGACACGGAACACCGTCCGCAGCACCTCGTGCCGCCCGATCACGTCCCGCAGCGCCAGACCCAGCGCCGCCCGGTCCACCTCACCCGAAAGACCCAGCACCACCGGGATGTTGTACGTCGCACTCGGCCCGTCCAACTGGGCCAGGAACCACAACCGACGCTGCGCGAACGACAACGGCACCCGCTCCGGACGAACACCCCGCGTGAGCGGAAGCCGAGCCGCGTCCGAGTCCGCCAGAACAGCCGCCAGCGCACCCGGCGTCGGGGACTGGAACAGCGCCCGCACGGACACCTCCACCCCCAGCACCGCACGCACCCGGCTCACCAGCCGAACCGCCAGCAGCGAATGCCCACCCAACGCGAAGAAGTCGTCGTCCACACCGACCGACCCCAGCCCGAGGACCTCCGCGAACGCCGCACACAGCAGTTCCTCCTGCGGAGTCGACGGCGCACGGCCGACGGCGCCCGTGGCCGCGTACTCCGGTACGGGGAGGGCCTTGGAGTCCAGCTTTCCGTGCGCGGTCAGCGGGAGGACGCCCAGCAGGACGATCGCCGAGGGCACCATGTGCCCGGGCAGCCGCTCGGCGGCGAACCCGCGGACCGACTCCGCCTCGACGCCCCCTTCGGCCGGCACGACGTAGGCGACCAGGCGGATGTCCCCCGGCACGTCCTCACGCGCGATCACCACGGCCTGCGCGACCTGCGGGTGCGCGGCCACCACGGCCTGCACCTCGCCCGGCTCGATCCGGAAACCACGGATCTTCACCTGGTCGTCGGCCCGGCCCAGGTAGTCCAGGCGACCGTCCGCCGTCCAGCGCACCCGGTCGCCCGTGCGGTACATCCGCTCGCCGGGCAGCCCGAACCCGCACGCCACGAACCGCTCCGCCGACAAGCCCGGACGGTTCACGTAGCCACGGGCCAGCCCGGCCCCCGCCACGTACAGCTCGCCCACCACACCCGGCGCCACCGGCTGCAACGCCTCGTCCAGCACGAACACCCGGGTGTTGAGGATCGGCGTGCCGATGTGCGGCCGGTCATCCGGCCTCAGCGGCCCGGACATCGCCGCGCACACCGTGGTCTCCGTCGGCCCGTACGCGTTGATCAGACGCCGACCCGGCGCCCAGCGCGCCACCAGGTCAGCACCCAGCGCCTCGCCGGCCGAGACCAGCGTCGACACCGATGCCAGGCTCGCCGTCTCCAGCGCCCCCAGGACGGCCGGGGGCAGCGTCGCGTGCGTGACGCCGTGCTCGGCCACGAGGGCGGCCAACGGCCGGCCGGGCAGCAGATCGTCGGCCGTGGCGAGGACCACCCGCGCCCCGCTGCACAGGCTCACCCACAGTTCGGCGCTCGCCGCGTCGAAGCCCACCGAGGCGAACTGGAGCACCCTGCTCCGCCCGTCGATCCGGAAGCGCTCCGCCTGCGCCGCGACCAGGCTGCCCAGGCCCGCGTGGGTGACCGCGACGCCCTTGGGGCGGCCGGTCGAACCCGAGGTGTAGATCACGTACGCCGGATGCTGCGGTCGCAGCTCGCCGGCCCGCTCCGCCACGGTCAGCGGAGCGTCGTCGAGTCCCGCCAGCCGGAACGCCGTATCCACGTCGTCGAGCACCAGCACCGGCGTACCGTCCACCGCGCCCTCCGGCACGGCCGGGGCCGTCGCCTGCTGGACCAGGACGCAGTCCGCGCCCGAGTCGGCCAGCGTGAAGGCGATCCGCTCGGCCGGATATCCCGGGTCGATCGGCAGGTAGGCGCCGCCGGCCTTCGAGACCGCCAGCAGGGCGACCACCAGGTCGACGCCGCGCTCCATCACCACGCCGACCACCGACTCCGGCCCCACGCCGAGCCCGACCAGCATCCGGGCCAGCCGGTTCGACCACGCGTCGAGTTCGGCGAACGACAGCTGGAAGCCCTCGAACACCAGCGCCGTCGCGTCCGGCGTCCGGGCCACCTGCGCCTCGAACAGCTCCGGAAGCGTGTCGGACGGGACCAGCGCCGCCGTGTCGTTCCAGTCGGACAGCATCCGCTCACGCTCGCCCGCGCCGAACAGGTCCACGTCGTTCAGCCGGATCGAGGGGTCGGCGACCAGCGCGGAGAGCACCCGCACCCAGCGTTCGGCCAGCAGCTCGACCGAGGCCGCATCGAACAGATCCGAGGCGCCGGTCAGCACACCGCGCAGCCCGGCCGGACGGCCCTCGGCGTCGAACAGCTCGCCCACGCTCACGTCCAGGTCGAACTTGGCCGCCAACGCGGGCGCCGACACGCCCGCCGGCGCCCCGGCGGCCTCGGCGCCGGAGAGATCCAGCGCGGCCCGGGCGTTGTTCTGGACGGTGAGCATGACCTGGAACAGCGGGTGCCGGGAGAGCGAACGCTCCGGCGCCAGCTCCTCCACCAGCCGCTCGAACGGCACGTCCTGGTGGCCGAAGCCAGCCAGGCTCGCCTCGCGGACCCGGCCCAGCACCTCGGCGAAGGTGGGGTTGCCGGACAGGTCGGTGCGGAGCACCAGGGTGTTGACGAAGAAGCCGACCAGGTCGTCCAGCGCCTCGTCGGTACGGCCGGCGGTCGCCGCGCCGATCGGGATGTCCGTCCCCGCGCCGAGGCGCGACAGCAGGACGGCGAGGGCCCCCTGGAGGGCCATGAACACGGTGACGCCCTGCTCCCGTGCCACCTCGGCCAACCGCTGGTGCACGAGCGCCTCGACGTCCAGCGCGACGTTGTGGCCGACGTACGAGGCCACGGCCGGCCGGCGGCGGTCCGTCGGGAGGTCGAGCTCCTCCGGGGATCCGTCCAGCGCCCGCCGCCAGTAGGCGATCTGACCGCTGAGCAGGCTGTCGGCGTCGTCCGCGTCGCCGAGGAGGTCGCGTTGCCAGAGGGCGTAGTCGGCGTACTGGACGGCGAGCGGGGCCCAGTCCGGCTCCTCGCCCGCGCACCGCGCCGCGTAGGCGGTGGAGAGGTCGCGGGCCAGCGGGTCCATCGACCAGCCGTCACCGGCGATGTGGTGCACCGCCACGACGAGGGTGTGGTCATCGGGGGCCACGGAGAACAGCGAGGCCCGGATCGGCACCTCGGCCGCCAGGTCGAAGACATGGCCGGTCGCGGCCGCGACCGCCTCGGGCAGCTCGGCCGCGGTGAGCTCGCGGGCGACCAACTCCCAGGCCAGGTCGTCCAGTTCGTGGATGTGCTGGTAGGGCTCGCCGTCGGCCTCGCGGAAGACGGTCCGCAGCACCTCGTGCCGGCCGATCACGTCCCGCAGCGCCAGGCCCAGCGCGGACGGGTCCAGGGCGCCGGTCAGCCGCAGCACCACCGGCAGGTTGTAGGTCGCGCTCCGGCCCTCCAACTGGGCCAGGAACCACAGCCGCCGCTGCGCGAAGGACAACGGCACCCGCTCCGGGCGGACGCCCGCTGTCAGCGCGAGCCGGACGGTGTCGGAACCCGCGAGCGCGGCCGCCAAGGCAGCCGGTGTCGGCGCCTGGAACAGGGTTCGCACCGACACTTCCATGCCCAACGCGGCGCGGATCCGGCTGACCAGCCGGACCGCCAGCAGGGAGTGCCCGCCGAGCTGGAA
Source organism: Kitasatospora sp. NPDC051170 (assembly GCF_044455705.1). NCBI lineage: Bacteria > Bacillati > Actinomycetota > Actinomycetes > Kitasatosporales > Streptomycetaceae > Kitasatospora > Kitasatospora sp. NPDC051170. The sequence goes on from NZ_JBITFA010000001.1 coordinate 929,054, forward strand.
GAAGTCGTCATCGACGCCGACCGACTCCAGGCCGAGCACCTGCGCGAACGCCGCGCACAGCTTCTCCTCCCGCTCGTTCGCCGGCGCACGGCCCACACCGGCGCCGACGGCGGCGGGGTCGGGAGCGGGGAGCGCGTTGCGGTCGAGCTTGCCGTTCGGGGTGAGCGGGACACTGTCGAGGAGGACGAC